>JABCYW010000057.1 GCA_013289985.1 Betaproteobacteria bacterium
ATCGTCGCGGCCTCGATGGCCCGACGATGGCAAAACCCTTCAAAAAAAAACAGCGGACTCTTCCCCCGCGAATGTTGTCTGCCAGCACGCCGTGCCCGGCACGGCGAAGCGGGGGAGCTTGTTTTGTGAGGTTAAGGAGGAGGAGGCCGCAGGCCGACGGGGGACACGAACAAAACAAGCTCCCCCGGTGAGTCGTGCCTGATCCAGCGTGCACCGCAAACCAAGGCACCCCGCAGATCGTCGAAGAACCAATGAAAAGGGCCGGCGCGCGCCGGCCCGGTCCCAAGACGTTCTCCGACGTCAGTTCTGGAAATTGCCGTCGCTGCGCGCGACCGCCGATCCCGCCGCGCACGACGTGAATTCGCGGTTGCCGCTGGACGTGGACTGGTTGCTTTCCCAGACCGCCGTCGAGCCGTTCCACTTCACGTACTTGTACTGCATCGCGGTGCTGGCCGGCAGGGCCACGGTGCCGGTCCAGGGCACGTTGGCGCCCGAGCCCTGGATAGTCAGCGCGAAGCCCGAGGCCGGCGTCCAGTTGCCGATTGCGGCCTGGTTGCCGACGACGTACAGGTTCTGGCCGTAGGTGGTGTTCGCGTTGGCGATCGTGAAGGTCACCGAGCAGGTGGTCGTCCCCGTTCCGCCGCCGCCCGACCCGGATCCGGTGATCGCCTGGCCCGTGTAGATCGCCACCGCCGGCACGCTGGAGCCGCCGTCGGCCGCCACGGTGATGGTGGCATAACCGGTGGAATTCACCGTCACCGAATCGCTCGTGCACGCGGTCGCGCCCGAGTTCGCCAGGCCGTGCACGATGTTGCAGTAGGTGCCCGCCGGCAGGCCCGTGTAGAAGGTCTGCGTCCACGCCGAGGTGGTGTTGTTCAGCGCGACGAAGCCCACGTTGCCGCGGCTGAACGCGATCTGGTTGGCGTTGCCGGTCACCCAGTTCGCCTGCGCCTGGTTGCGCGAGGCGGAGCGGAACTTCACCATCGGGTAGATGTCGCCCCAGCGATGGATGAAGTCCCAGTTCACGTTGACCTGCGCCACGCCGCCCGAGTACGGGCTGGCGCCGGGCCGGTCCTGGTCCTGGTTGGTGAAGCGGAAGCCCGAGTGCAGCTGCGCCTCGCCGTAGCCCTGCGCCAGCATGAAGATGTTGGCCAGGTCGTAGCGGTGCGAGCCCTGCGTGTCGTTGGTCGCGCCGGTGTAGTTGCTCGCGTCCAGCGAGCTGCCGTTGCGCTCGGTGTCCCAGTTGTTGACGAACACCGTGGCGTTGGCGGGCTGCACGAAGCCCCAGGTGCCGCCCCAGTTGTTCCAGGTGCCCATCATCGTGGGGATCGTCGACGGGCTGGCGCCGTTGGCGTTGCGCCAGGCGTCGTGCATCGCGTACGTGAACTGGAACTCGTTGATGGTGCCGATGGGGAAGTAGTCCGAGCGGATCACCTCGCCGTCGGGCACGATCTCCTGCGTCACCCAGATCGCCTCGCCCTGGTTGGTGGTGGGATGCGCGGCCCTGACGCTGCTCATGATCGCCTGCAGCGAGGTCGCCGCCTGGTGCTTGGCGGCGTCGAGGCGGAAGCCGTCGATGCCCAGCGCCAGCAGCGCGTTCATGTAGTTGACGATCTGCCCGCGCACGTAGGTGCTCTCGGAGTTCAGGTCGGGCAGGCCCACCAGGCGACAGGTCTGCACGTTGGAGCGGCCGGCGGCGGAGTTGTAGTCGGACGACTGGATGTCGCAGGCGGCGTGGAAGTCGCTCGCGCTGAAGTACGGGTAGCTGAGCGTGGCCGCGTTCCAGGTCGAGCCGTCGGTGGCGGTGCCGGAGTCGCCGGCCATCTGGTTGACGACCACGTCGGCGTAGACGCGCACGCCCGCGGCGTGGCACGTGTTGATCATGGACTGCAACTGCGCGGGCGTGCCCAGCTTGCTGGTGAGGTTGGCGTAGTTGACCGGCTGGTAGACGTCCCACCAGTTGCCGGTGATCTTGGCCGCGTGGGGCGGCGAGATCTGGATGCCGCCGTAGCCCTGCGGGCCGAGGAACTGGGTGCACTCGGTGGCGAGGTCGTTCCAGCTCCATTCGAACATCTGGACGGAGGTGTCGCCCGGATTGAGCGCGAGGGCGGGGCCGCAGAACGCGGCCGAGAGGGCGGCGGCGAGCGCGCTGGCGCGAAGCCGGCGGGGGAGCAGGGATTGCATGGTGGTTTGTCTCGTTGGGCGACCCGTCGAAACGCCGGACGCCGATTTTTTTGATCTTCACGGGTGCGCGCGGAAGCGCGCGCGGGGGCCATCCAGGAAATGCGGGCCGCCTCCTTTCAGAGAGTTGAAGTAGTTTTAATACTTCAATACTCATCCAACAAGAGGGGCAACTCCCCTTCTTCCGGTATTCCAGGGCTTTTTTACCGGCAAATATCTCGGGAACGGCGATGTATCAAGTCTTTGTAATTACAAATTCATGGCGATAGATGACATATAAAATGTGTAGTTTGATTACCGCAATGCAGCAAATAGGGCGTGTCGTCGCGTCGAACCCACGCTCGCGGAGCCCGCAACGCGGCGGTCGATAATCCCGCCATGCAGATCCATCGCGGCCTCAGTTCCCTCGCCACTCTTGCGCTCGCGCGCGGCGGCACGGCGCTGACCATCGGCAACTTCGACGGCGTGCACCGCGGTCACCAGGCCATGCTCGCCCTCCTGCGCAACGAGGCCAGCCATCGCGGCGTGCCCGCCTGCGTGCTCACCTTCGAGCCCCACCCGCGCGACTTCTTCGCGCGCCGCGCCGGCAAGCCGCAACTGGCGCCGGCCCGCATCGCCACGCTGCGCGACCAGGTGGTGGAGCTGGAGCGTTGCGGCATAGCCCACGTGATCCTGCTGCGCTTCGACGAACACCTCGCGTCGTTGTCGCCCGACGAGTTCATCGCCAACGTGCTGGTGAAGGGCCTGGGCGTGCGCTACGTGCTGGTGGGCGACGACTTCCGCTTTGGCGCGAAGCGCGCCGGCGACTACGCGATGCTGGACGACGCCGGCGACGCGCTGGGCTTCGACGTGGCGCGGATGATGAGCTACGAGGTGCACGGCCTGCGCGTGTCCAGCTCCGCGGTGCGCGAGGCGCTGGCCACCGGCGACCTGGCCAGGGCGGCGGCGCTGCTGGGCCGGCCGTATTCGGTGAGCGGCCGCGTGGCCCATGGCAGCAAGCTGGGACGGGAACTCGGGGCCACGCAGCGCGGCGCCGGCGACGGCTTCCGCACGCTCAACCTGCGCATGCCCGACGCGCGTCCCGCGGCCTCGGGCATCTTCGTCTCGCGCGTGCACGGCCTCGCGCCGGAACCGCTGCCCGCGGTCTCCAGCCTGGGCGTGCGGCCCACCATCGAGAAGGCCGGCCGCGTGCTGCTCGAGACGCATTGCCTCGCGTGGCCGGAACCGCTGGGACGCGAGGCCGCCTACGGGCGCCTGATCAACGTGGAGCTCGTGAAGTGGCTGCACGAGGAGCGCAACTACGGCTCGCTGGAGGCGCTGCAGGCCGGCATCGCGGCCGACGTGGCCGAGGCGAAGGCCTGGTTCGGTCTCTGACTACGACGGACGGCGCCAGACCACGGTGCTCGTCGCCGTCGCGCCCTGCATGGCCACCGGGCCGCCGATCACCAGCACCCGGTCGCTCCATTGCACGAGGAAGGCCGCGTTCTGCACGGGCGCGCGCGCCAGCAGCGCCGGCGCCGCCGATGCCAGCGCGCCGCCGCCGGGCGCCAGCTCGGACACCGTCGTCACGTAGGTCGGCTGCGCGTCGTCCGGCCACACCTGCACCTCGCCGCCGGTGGCCAGCCAGAGTTCGCCGGCCGACGCGGTGACGAGCCACGACCAGACAGGCCCCATCCACGCCGGCGAGATGACCTCGCTGCCCAGCGTGGCGCCCGACGTGGCGCGCAGGACGTCGAACGAGCCATCGAGCGAGACACCGGCCAGCTGGGAAGGCGTGGTGTCGCTGTCGAACACCAGGGCCAGGCCCGGACCGAGCGCCAGCGGCGTGAACGCCCCATAGGCCGGGGCGCTGCCACCGCCCAGGGCCGCCGGCGGCGTGAGCTGCCGCGTGGCCAGCAGCGCGCCCGTGGCGTTGTCGGCCACGGCGTAGAACTGGTTGCCGCCGATGCCGTCCACGTTCCAGCCGGCGATCATGCGGTCGCCGGCCGCGGAGATGCGCATCGACCGGATCGCCATCGGGTTGATGCCGTTCACCAGCACCACGGGCGCGGACGCCGGCTGGCCCGCGGCGTCGAACGACTGCAGCGTGAGGTCGCCGATCGTGTTGCCGCTGCCATCCACGCGACCCGCCAGCCACATCAGCCAGAGGCGATCGCCCGCCGCGGCGGACTGGCACACCTCGTCGTCGGCATCGCTCACCCAGCCCGGGTTGGCGACCAGGATCGTCCTGGCCTGCGTGAGCGACTGCCCCTGCGCGTCGAAGCCGATGAGGCTCAGGCCGTCGTCCAGCAACGTCACCAGGCGCAGCTCGTTGCCCACGCGCAGCAGCTTCTGCGCCGTCATCCGCGCGCCGGCCACGGCCAGGCTGTGCTGGTTGGTCGACGACAGGACGTGACCGTCGCGATCGACCGATGTCAGGGCGACGCCCTCGACCTGGACGCTGCCCGGGATGAAGCTCATCAGCACGGCATGGTCGTCGAACGCGGCCACGCCCAGGGGCGCCGGCACCGGCTGGCCGGCCGACTCGCCCGCGGGCACGACCAGCGCCGTCGTCGGCCTGTAGCCCACGCCTTCGGTGAGGCCGTCCCAGGTGTCCAGCGTCTCGGTGGTGATCGCATGCACCGCGGCGATGTTGGGGCCCCAGGTGTCCAGGCGGGTCTGCACCACGCCCAGGCCCTTGGCGTACCAGATGCTGCGCACCGTCTCGAAGACGTCGCTCTTGGTTCCGGACGCCGAGTAGTAGGCCTGCTGGTCGATGGTGGTGTCGACGCGGATCGCCGTCACGCCGGGGCGATTGGGCAGGTCGATGGTCTCCGTGCCGATCACGCGCGTCCAGATCGCGATGTCGACCGCGTCGTTCTTGCCGTCGCCGTCGTAGTCGGTGCCCGAGTCCGCGATGTGGCGGTCGTAGATCGTCGCCTGGTCGCCGACGCGCACCGGCGAACGCAGCTCGACGTAGGAGACCGGGTCCGCCGGCTTGTTGGGGTTGACCTGGATCGAGTCGGGCGTGGAGAGCACGCCGGCCGACAGCATCTGCGGCGTGTCGTCCGAGCCGCCGTTGAACAGGCTGGTCGAATGCTCGGTCACGCCGCCGCTGGCCTGCGCCTGCGTGACGACGTCGACGTACCGCACCACCGGCGCGCCGGGGCCGTATTGGGCGTCGACGCCGTGGTACGTCCAGGTGGCGCCGGGGCGAAAGACGACCAGGTTCGAGGCGTCGGCCTCCAGCACGGCGCCGAGACCGGGCGCGGCGGGCACCAGCCCGGTGACCGCGGCCACCGGTGGCGCGGGCGGCGGGCTCGAGCCGCCGCCTCCGCCACCACAGGCCGACAGCGCGCCCACGGCGGCGAACAGGCTTGCACAGAGGCGCAGGCGCTGCGCCAGGTCGATGTCATCCATCACGTTCCTCCCTGGATCTTCTCTTTTGTGGGAGGGAGTCTAGACGCTGGCCCCGGGGTCACGGACCCGTATCGGCCCTGAGGCTCGCGCGATCAGCGGCCGGCCCAGCGCCGGTAGCGCGTCACCAGCCGCTTCGTGCGCAGCTGGTCGGCGATCAGCGTGAGCAGCGGCGAATACGTGCGCGGCGCGCCCTGCCCCGCGGCGAGCGCGCGCAGCCGGCGCTTGACGAGCGCCATGCTCGCGAGTCCCGCCATGCCCTTGTCCTTCCACGCCACCGCTTGCGCCGGCACGTCGAGCTCGCGGCCGGCGAACCAGGCCGCGGGCAGCTCGGGCCGCGTCGCCAGCGCGGTGGCGATGCCCACCATCGCCACGCCGCTCGCGAGCACCTTCTCCGCGACCTCGTGGCGTCGGATGCCTCCGGTGGTCATCACGGGCATCCGCGCGACGGCGGCGAGCGACTTCGCGAACTCCAGGAAGTACGCCTCACGCGCCAGCGTGCGGCCGTCGGCGCCGCGGCCCTGCATGGCCGGCGCCTCGTAGCTGCCGCCGGACAGCTCCACCAGGTCCACCGGCAGCTCGTTGAGCCACAGCAGCACCTGGCGCGCGTCGTCCTCCGAGAAGCCGCCGCGCTGGAAGTCGGCCGAGTTCAGCTTCACGGCCACGCAGAAGCCGGGCGACACCACCGCCCGCACGGCGCGCACCACGTCCAGCAGCAGCCGCGCGCGGTTGGCGAGCGAGCCGCCCCAGGCGTCGGTGCGGCGGTTGGCCAGCGGCGACAGGAACTGCGAGATCAGGTAGCCGTGCGCGGCGTGGATCTGCACGCCGGTGAAGCCGGCCTCCTCGGCGGCCCGGGCGGTGTCGGCGAAGCGGGTGACGACCTCGGCGATCTCGGCCTCGGTCATCGCGCGCGGCGCCGCGAACAGGCCGCTGTGCTTGCCGAGATCCAGCGCCACGGCCGACGGCGCCCAGGCCTCGCCCTTCATCGCGGCGAACACCTGGCGGCCCGGGTGGTTGATCTGCATCCACGCCTGCGCGCCGTGCGCGCGGGCGTCACGCGCCCAGGCGGCGAACGGCGCGCGCGGCGTGGCGCGCTCCAGCACGATGCCGCCGGGGCCGGTCATCGCGCGGCCGTCGATCATCACGTTGCCGGTGATGATCAGGCCGGCGCCGCCCTTCGCCCACGCCGAGTACAGCGCGCGGATGGACGGGCCCGGCACCTGGCCTGCATCGGCCATGTTTTCCTCCATCGCGGCCTTGGCGATGCGGTTGGGGATCACGGCGCCGTTGGGCAGCGAAAGAGGTGTCGACAGCGGCAGGGAAGCGGGCGATTTCATGTGGGAAAGACCTTGGAAAACTGCAAAGTGACGCAATGCTAGGATTCAAGTCAACTTGAAGGTCAAGCGCTTTTTTCCGGAGCACCCCATGAAGATCGGCGAACTCGCGGCCGCCACCGGCCTGGCCACCTCGGCCATCCGCTTCTACGAGCAGAGCGGCCTGCTGCCGCCCGCGCAGCGCTCGGCCAACGGCTACCGCAGCTACGCGCCCGAGGCGCTGGAGCGGCTGCGCTTCATCCAGGTGGCGCAGGCGCTGGGCTTCTCGCTCGACTCGCTGCGAGCCGGCCTGGTGGACCGCGGCGAGCTGTCGCCCCACGAGATGCACGAGGGCGTGCTGCAGCGCCTCGACGCCCGCCTGGGCGAGATCGACCACATGCTCCTGACGCTGAAGGCCCAGCGCAAGGACCTGCTGACCGTGCGAGAACGCCTGCAGGCCACCTGGGCCACCGGCGAGTGCCTGGATCCGGCCAGCGTCGAGCTGACGTCCCAAAGGGGTCTGGCTCCGAAGGTGCCTGACCCCGATCGTGGAACGGAACCTCGACGCGATCGGGGTCAGGCACCCGCCCGGACCGCTGTCGGCCGCAGAGGGGCGCGATTCGGGCGGGAGCCAGACCCCTTCCCACCCCGGTAGAATGAGACCCATGTCGCTGCCCTTCAGCCTCCGTCTCGCCCCCTGCCGCTGGCACGCCGCCACGCGGCGCCAGGCCACGCGCGACCGAATTATTCGCGGGCTCGCCTGAGCCCGCCAAGACCGCGCGACGCGGTCATCCGGCACCTCTTGCCGTCGCCCTCGACGGCTCCCCGCACAGCTTCCCGCGCGCCGCCTGACGACGCGCCACCGCCATGACCGCCGACACCGACAAGACCGCCCCTGATTACCGCGCCACGCTGAACCTGCCCGACACCCCGTTCCCGATGCGCGGCGACCTGCCCCGGCGCGAGCCGGGCTGGGTGCAGCAATGGGAGAAGGAAGGCCTGTACAAGCGCCTGCGCGACGCCCGCGTGGGCAAGCCCCTGTTCGTGCTGCACGACGGCCCGCCCTATGCCAACGGCCAGATCCACATGGGCCACGCCGTCAACAAGGTGTTGAAGGACATGATCGTCAAGACCCGTCAGCTGATGGGCTACGACGCCCAGTACGCGCCGGGCTGGGACTGCCACGGCCTGCCCATCGAGAATGCGATCGAGAAGGAATTCGGCCGCAAGCTGAGCCGCGACGACATGCAGGCCAAGAGCCGCGCCTACGCCACCGCGCAGATCGGCCAGCAGATGGTCGACTTCAAGCGCCTGGGCGTCATCGGCGACTGGGAGCATCCGTACCGCACGATGGACTTCGCCAACGAGGCCGGCGAGCTGCGCGCGTTCAAGCGCGTGATCGAGCGCGGCTTCGTCTACCGCGGCCTGAAGCCGGTGTACTGGTGCTTCGACTGCGGCTCGTCGCTGGCCGAGTTCGAGATCGAGTACGCCGACAAGAAGAGCTTCACCATCGATGTCGGCTTCAAGTGCGCCGAGCCGGCCAAGCTCGCGGCCGCGTTCGGCCTCCCGGCGCTGGCCAAGGACGCCTTCGTCGTGATCTGGACGACCACGCCCTGGACGATCCCCGCCAACCAGGCGCTCAACCTCAACCCGCAGCTCGAATACAGCCTCGTCGACACCGAGCGCGGCCTGCTGCTGCTCGCCTCGGCGCTGGTCGAGAAGTGCCTGGAGCGCTACGGCCTCGCGGGCACCGTCGTGGCCACCACGCCGGGCCAGTCGCTGGACGAGATCCGCTTCCGCCATCCGTTCGCGGAAGTGGACGCCGGCTACGACCGCCTGGCGCCGATCTACCTGGCCGACTACGCCACCGCCGACGACGGCACCGGCATCGTGCACTCGTCGCCCGCGTACGGCGTGGACGACTTCAATTCCTGCGTCAGCCACGGCATGAAGATCGACGAGATCCTCAATCCCGTGCAGGGCTCCGGTGTCTACGCGCCCGAGCTGCCGCTGTTCGGCGGCCAGTTCATCTGGAAGGCGCAGCAGGCCATCGTCGACGCGCTGCGCGACGCCGGGCGGCTGTTCGCCACCTCGCAGATCACGCACAGCTATCCGCATTGCTGGCGCCACAAGACGCCGGTGATCTACCGCGCCGCCGCGCAGTGGTTCGTGCGCATGGACGAGGGCGAAGGCGTGTTCACCCGGGACAAGGCGCCGGCCACGCTGCGCCAGCTGGCGCTCGCGGCCATCGACCAGACCACGTTCTATCCGGAGAACGGCAAGCTGCGCCTGCGCGACATGATCGCCGGCCGTCCCGACTGGTGCATCAGCCGCCAGCGCAGCTGGGGCGTGCCCATCCCGTTCTTCCTGCACAAGGACTCGGGCGAGCTGCATCCGCGCACGATGGAGATCCTCGACCAGGCCGCCGACGTCGTCGAGAAGGGCGGCATCGAGGCCTGGAGCCGCGTCACCGCCGAGGAGATCCTCGGCCCCAAGGACGCGCCCGACTACACCAAGAGCACCGACATCCTCGAGGTGTGGTTCGATTCCGGCTCCACGTTCTTCCACGTGCTGCGCGGCACGCACAAGGGCACGCCGGAGCACCCGGGCTTCCATCCGGACGGTCCGGAGGCCGACCTGTACCTGGAAGGCCACGACCAGCACCGCGGCTGGTTCCACTCGGCGCTGCTGCTCGCCTGCGCGCTGTACGGCCGCGCGCCTTACCGCGGCCTGCTGACCCACGGCTTCACGGTGGACAGCAAGGGCATCAAGATGAGCAAGTCGCTCAAGAACGGCATCGAGCCGCAGGAGGTGAGCGACAAGCTGGGCGCCGAGATCATCCGCCTGTGGGTGGCCGCCAGCGACTACTCGGGCGACATCGCCGGCGACAAGAAGATCCTCGACCGCGTGGTGGACGCGTACCGCCGCATCCGCAACACGCTGCGCTTCCTGCTGGCCAACACGAGCGACTTCGATCCGGCCAGGGACGCGGTGCCGCTGGCCGACCTGCTGGAGATCGACCGCTACGCCCTCGCCCGCGCCGCGCAGCTGCAGGCCGACATCCTGCAGCACTTCCAGGTCTACGAGTTCCACCCGGTCGTCTCCAAGCTGCAGATCTACTGCTCGGAGGACCTGGGCGCGTTCTACCTCGACGTGCTCAAGGATCGGCTGTACACCACGGCCCCGAAGTCGTTCGCGCGCCGGTCGGCCCAGACCGCGCTGTGGCACATCACGCACGCGATGCTGCGCTGGATGGCGCCGATGCTCAGCTTCACGGCCGAGGAGGCGTTCCCCGTCTTCGCGCCGGGCGCGTCGTTCTCGATCTTCACCGAGACCTTCTGGCATCTCGAGAGCGGCGACGCCGCGCTGATCGCCAAGTGGGATCGCGTGCACGCCATCCGCGAGGCGGCCAACAAGGCCATCGAGGAGGTCCGCCAGGCCGGCGGCGTGGGCTCGTCGCTGCAGGCCGAGCTCACCATCGCGGCCAACGCGGAAGACCGCGCGCTGCTGGCCTCGCTGGGCGACGACCTGAAGTTCGTCACCATCACCTCCGCCGTCCGGGTGGTGGAAGGCGAAGCGCTGGTGGTGACGGTGACGCCGTCGACCGCGCCCAAGTGCGAGCGCTGCTGGCACTGGCGCAGCGACGTGGGCGCCGATGCAGCGCACCCGACGATCTGCGGGCGCTGCACCAGCAACCTGTTCGGCACGGGCGAGGTGCGCAGCGTGGCGTAAGGGGTCCGACCCCTCCAGCTTCCTAGTTCAGGTTCCAGACGTAGTCGACATCCGCCGTGCCGCCCACCGGCCGGCCCGACTCGTCGGCGCCCACCGTCACCGGGCATTGCGCCAGCGCGTCGGCGGCGGCCTTGTCCATCAGGCGATGCTCGCGCGTGGGGCCCGAGGACTGCAGGATCTGCGCCGATGCGATGCGGCCCAGCGCGTCCACGGTGAAGCGGATCCGGGACACGCCGGTGGTGCCCGCGCGCTGCGCCGCGGCCGGGTAGACCGGGCGGCAGCCCGCCGCCCCGGCATTCAGTACGGCGGGACGCGCTGCGGCGTGCGAGACCGGCGTCACGGGCAGATCGACCCGGGCCACGACGACCGGCGGCTCCACGGGGGGATGGTTGTCCGCCTGAACCGCCCGCAGCGTCGGCTCCGTTCGATCGACCTCGATGGGAGGAATCGGCGCCTCGAGCTTCAGCTTGATCTGCGCGGCCTGCGGCAGGTCGACGCTCTTGTGCTCCACCTTCACCTCCGGCTGCAACGGCTCCAG
This sequence comes from Betaproteobacteria bacterium, assembly GCA_013289985.1. Taxonomy (GTDB): domain Bacteria; phylum Pseudomonadota; class Gammaproteobacteria; order Burkholderiales; family Burkholderiaceae_C; genus Scleromatobacter. The sequence goes on from JABCYW010000057.1 coordinate 11,161, forward strand.
GACGACGGGCCGCGGCTCCGGTTGCGGCGCGTGCAGCCGGGAGGACAGCAGCGCCGCCGCCAGCAGCACGTGCAGGCCGACGACGATCATGAGGCCGACCGGGTGGCGGTCGGTGCGACGCTGCGAAAGGGCGAAGTTCATGCGGAGTCCTCCAGGGTTGACCAATGGGACGCGGTGCCCGGATCCGTCGGAAGTGCGCCCTTGTGCGCACGCCGGCAGCCCCGGAACCCGCGTTTCGTCTCGATGAAACGTGCCGGATGTCGAAAGGAGGTGAACGGCGCGGAAAAAAGTTTTCCGTTCGTAAATCCCCGAGCCAACGCCGTGATTCCCGTTTTATGCGAGCCGCACTGCGTCGGTCAATGCGGACACGCCGCTTTTTTCATACGTTTGTTAACAGGTCGGAAGCGCTCGACAACGGCTAAAGTAGCTGCTTTTGCGCGGAGTCAATCCCGCGCATTGGCGAGCCCGCCTCCGACCCCCCGTTCAGCGTCTCCATGGCATCCCGATCCCTTTCCCGTTCCGCCGGCGCCGGCCCCACGATGTGGCTGTGGCTGGGCATCGCGCTGGCCGTGGTGCTTCTCGACCAGTTCGCCAAGGCCCTCATCACCGGCGACTTCCGCCTGGGCGAGAGCCGCACCGTCACGTCCTTCTTCGACGTGGTGCGGCTCGAGAACACGGGCATGGCCTGGTCGCTGCTCGCCAGCGCCGGCGGCTGGCAGCGCTGGTTCTTCATCGCGCTGGCGCTGGCCGCCTCGGCCTTCATGCTGACCCTGCTGATGCGCAACGGGTCGCAGAAGCTGTTCTCGTTCGCCATCGCCATGGTGATGGGCGGCGCCATCGGCAACGTCATCGACCGCGTGGCGCGCGGCGCGGTGGTCGACTTCATCTCGCTGCACTGGCACCAGGCCTACACCTTCCCGGCCTTCAACCTGGCCGACAGCGCGATCACGCTGGGCGCGATCTGCCTGATCCTCGACGAGCTCCGGCGCGTCCGCCAGGGGTGATGATGGCCCGACGCCCGCCCCTTCCCGTCCTCGCGGGCGCCGCCACCCTCCTCGCCGCGCTCGCCGTTCCCGCCGCCGGCGCCGCGCCGCCCGCCGGGCTCGCGGCCAACGACCTCGAGGCGCTCACCAGCGTCGAGCTGCGCGAGCGCATCGCGCACGGCAGCACCACGGTCATCGTGCCCATCGGCGGCACCGAGCAGAACGGCGCACACATGGTGCTGGGCAAGCACAACGTGCGCGCGCACGTGCTGGCCGACCGCATCGCCGACGCGCTGGGCAACGCCATCGTGGCCCCGACCATCGCCTACGTGCCCGAAGGCAGCATCCACCCGCCCGAGGCGCACATGAAGTACGCCGGCACGATCTCGGTGCCCGACGCGGTCTTCGAGGGCCTGCTGGAGGCCACCGCGCGCAGCTTCAAGCAGCACGGCTTCAAGGACGTCGTGTTCCTCGGCGACCACGGCGGCTACCAGTCCGGCCTCACGCGCGTGGCCGACAAGCTCGATCGCGAGTGGGCGAAGGATCCGGCCTGCCGCGTGCACGCGCCGCTGGAGTACTACCGCATCACGCAGACGGCCTACGTCGCCGCGCTGAAGGCCCATGGCGTGTCCGACGCCGAGATGGGCTCGCACGCCGGCCTGGCCGACACCGCGCTCGCCCTGGCCATCGATCCGGCGCTGGTGCGCGCGGACAAGCTGGCCGGCCCGTATCCCGCCGGCGTGACCGGCAACCCCAAACGCGCCACCGCCGAACTGGGCGAGCTGGGCACCCGCCTGGTGGTCGAGACCACCGTCGCCGCGATCCGCAAGGAAACGCAGGCTCCTCGTTGACCAACGCCGCACACCACTGACCAGATGCCCGTCGCCGTCGACTATCCGATGCTGCCGCTGCTGGACATGACGCTCTTCCCGGGGAGCGAGACGTCGCTGTTCGTGGGTCGGGCGTTGTCGCGCGCGTCGGTGGAGGCGGCCGTGGCCGGCAACGGCGAGCTGGTGGTGGTGCGCCAGCGCGAGTTCGGCACGCTGGAATTCACGGCCACCGACCTGCACACGGTGGGCACGCTGGCCAAGGTCACCTCGCTCACGCGCCTGCCCGACGGCACGCTCAAGATCACCGTGTCGGCCCACGGCCGCGTGTCCATCGACTCCGTGCGCCGCTCCGACCACTTCCGGGTGTTCGCCACCCTGCTGCCCGCGCCGCCCTGCCCGCCCGCGCGTTCCGCGCGCCTGCGCGCCGCGCTGCTGCGCCGCGTAGGCACCGCGCTGGCGCCCGAGCAGCTCGCGCTGCTGCGCGCCGTGCCCGAGGCCGGCCAGCTGGTCGACACGCTGATGCCGCTGCTGGCCACGCCCAGCGCGCGCAGCATCCACCCGCACCACTCGCTGCACCAGGGGCTGCTCGAGAAGCTCGACGGCGAGCAGCGCCTGCTCAAGCTGATGAAGATGCTGCCGCACAACCGGCGCGCCGAGGTGCCGCATAACGGCGACTTCACGCAGGCGCTGGCGCTGCCCGGGTTCGACCCGGCCGGCGAGCCGCAGGCCCGCACGACGGCCGACGGCAGCCTGTGGCTCGTGTTCGCCGCGATGCCGCCGTCGTGGTTCCAGCCCACCGACGCCACCGGCCCGCTGGGCCCGTGCACCGACCTCGATCGCCTGCTCGAGCGCGCCACCGGCTGCCCCGTGTTCTGGGACAGCATGAAGCTGCTGCTGGTCGACAACCCCAAGCCCGACACCGTCGCGCGCATCGAGCGCTTCCTGCGCGGCGTGCGCCAGGGCTGGGCCGCCGCCACGAACTAGCGGCGCGGTCGCTGCTCGACATCAAGGAAGGCCGCCGAATCCCGGCGAGAATCGGGGACGACACGAGCGCCCGGCGCCAGGGAACGTTCCCGGCCACGTCGCCTCGAACCACGTCCCCCGACCCGAGCCCACGCCCTCATGAACGCCACCTTCCGCCGCGCCGCGCCGCTGCTCGCGACCCTCACCCTCGCCGCGCTGCCGCCGGCCGGCCACGCCGCCGACGCCGCCCACGCCATCGCCACCGCGCCCGGCATGCCGCCGGTCGTCGACCCGAACAACCTCTACAGCGAGACCAGCGGCCCCGAGCACGTCAGCCCCGCGCTGAAGGACGACCTGGTGCGCGTATACGTGCCCAACCTGCGCGGCAACTCGGTCAGCGTGATCGACCCCGCGAAGATGAAGGTGGTCGAGACCCTCAAGGTGGGCCAGGCGCCGCAGCACGTGGTGGTGGGCTACGACCTGCGCACGCTGTGGGCCGCCAACAATGCCGAGCGCAGCAACAACGGCAGCCTCACGCCCATCGACCCGCGCACCGGCAGGACCGGCGCCGCGATCCCCGTCGACGACCCGTACAACATGTACTTCACGCCGGACGGCAAGTCGGCCATCGTCGTGGCCGAGGCGCGCCACCGCCTCGACTTCCGCGACCCGAAGACGATGGCGATGCAGTACTCGATCGACGCGCCGAAGTGCGGCGGCATCAACCACGCCGACTTCTCCATCGACGGCAGGACCGCGTTCTTCACCTGCGAGTTCGACGGCTCCATCGCCAGGATCGACCTGGTCGAGCGCAAGGTGACCGGCTACCTCGTGCTGCCGATGCCGGCCACGCGGCTGAAGGACAAGTTCGTCGCCGCGGGCGGTCCCACCACCGAGGTCTGCACCTCGCGCAAGGGCATGCCGCAGGACATCCGCTTCTCGCCCGACGGCCGCAAGCTGTACGTGGCCGACATGGAGGCCGACGGCGTCCACGTGGTCGACGCCGCCGCGTTCAAGGAGGTGGCGTTCATCACCACCGGCGTCGCCGCGCACGGCCTGTATCCCAGCCGCGACGGCACGAGGCTCTACGTCGCCAACCGCGGCTCGCACCGCATCCACGGCCCGCGCCACGGCCCGGGCAGCGTCACGGTGCTCGCTTTCGCCACCGACAAGATCGTGGCCAACTGGCAGGTGCCCGGCGGCGGCAGCCCCGACATGGGCAACGTCACGGCCGACGGCAAGTACCTGTGGCTCTCGGGCCGCTACGACGACGTCGTCTACCGCTTCGACACCGCCAACGGCGCGGTGCAGCAGGTGGCTGTCGGCCAGGAGCCGCACGGCCTGACCGTGTGGCCTCAACCGGGTCGTTATTCGCTGGGCCACACGGGCAACCTGCGCTGAGGTAAGCTCGCGCCGGCCTGAGCCCGGCTTGACCGGGCAAGGCATGCCGCCGCGCACCTCGCGTGCGCGGCATTCCATCCGTGTCAATCAAATCCCTGGGGAGGGATACGCATGTACAAGTTCATGAAGGCCGCTGCGGCGGCCGCCGTCCTGGCATCGGCCGGCAACACGTTCGCCGCCACCTTCGTGCCCGAGCTGGGCATCGGCAAGGCCAGCGGCAAGGACGTCAACCTCAGCGGCGAGACCTCGCGCGACACCTGGGTCTACACCGCGGCCTTCGGCGTCGTCTCCGACATCGGGTTGGGCGCGCGCATCATCACGATCGCCGACGGCGACCCGTTCCGCGGCTTCTTCGCCACCGACCGCTCGTTCGACAACTTCGTCGGCGTGCAGGGCACGGGCGCGCTGCCCCTGGGCGAGAAGTTGAAGCTCACCGGCGGCCTGGGGATCGGCCGCACGAAGCTCGACACGGGCAACACCAGCACTGTGTCGTCGCAGACGATCACCGACGGCCTGCTGTCGGTGGGCCTGCAGTGGCAGCCGGCCCAGCACTTCGCGATGGAACTGCGCGTGCAGCACCTGACCACCAGCAGCGTCACCAGCACCACCCTGCAGTTCCAGGTGCCGTTCTGACGGACGTGCGTCGGGCGCGCTCCTGCGCCCGAGCGTGCTCAAGCAGAACCCGGCCGCGAGATTCCACGAGCGACTCGGGTTCCGCATCGTCGGCGAATCGGTCGACGCGTTCAAGCTGACCTGCGTCGAAACCTGAACCGGCGCGCACAGGAGGGGTCTGGCTCCCGCCAGACAATGCCGCGCTCCGGCCAACGGCGCCGCCGGCGGGTGCCTGACCCCGATCGTGGACCAAGCCGGCGATCGGGGTCAGGCACCCGCCCGGCACGAAGCAGCTGTCGACAGGCGTTGCCTGGCGGGAGCCAGACCCCTACGGCAGGAGCACGCTGCAGCCCGTGGTGGTGCGCGCCTCGAGGTCGCGATGGGCCTGCGCCGCCTGCGCGAGCGGGTAGCGCTGGTCGATGCGGATCTTCACCGCGCCGTCACGCACCACCTCGAACAGCTCGTCGGCCATCGCCTGCGTGCGCTCGCGCGTGGACAGATGCGTGAACAGCGTGGGCCGCGTCAGGTACAGCGAGCCCTTGGCCGCCAGCAGGTTGGGCGCGATGGGCGCCACGGCGCCGGAGGCGTTGCCGAACACGGCCATCAGCCCGAACGGGCGCAGGCACGACAGCGAGCCCTCGAAGGTGTCCTTGCCCACCGAGTCGTAGACCACCTTCACGCCCTTGCCGCCAGTGATCTCCCTGACGCGGTCGACGAAGTTCTCGCTGCGGTAGTTGATCATGTGGGCCGCGCCGTACTCCCTGGCGAGGGCGCACTTCTCGTCGGAGCCCGCGGTGCCGATCAGCTCGAAGCCCAGCGCCTTGGCCCACTGGCAGGCGATCAGGCCGACGCCGCCGGCCGCGGCGTGCCACAGGATCGTGTCGCCGGGGGCCAGGCCCTCGACGGGCAGCGTGCGCCGCAGCAGGTAGTTCACGGTGAGGCCCTTGAGCATCATCGCGGCGCCGGTCTCGAAGGCTATCTCGTCGGGCAGCCTGCACACGTGCAGCGCGTCGAGCACGCGCACCTGGCAGTAACCGCCCGGCCTGGGCGCGGCATAGGCCACGCGGTCGCCCGCGGCCAGGTGGGTGACGCCCTCGCCCACCGCCTCGACCACGCCCGCGCCCTCGCCACCCGGGATCAGGGGCAGCGGGTTCTGGTACAGCCCGGTGCGCTGGTAGATGTCGATGAAGTTGATGCCGCAGGCGTGGTGGCGCACGCGCACCTGGCCCGGGCCCGGATCGCCCACCTCGACGTCGACGAGGCGCAGGACTTCGGGGCCGCCGAATTCGCGGATCTGGATCGCCTGGCTCACGGGAGGCCTCCTGCACGTCGTTGGGATGCGGCCGGTTTTAGCACGGGCGGCTTGACCTTGGCGGCGGCCCGGCCCGGGGGCGGGCCCTGCAGCCGCCGGGGAATCGCCTCGGCCAGGAACTCGTAGACGCGCTTGACCACGCCGTTGCCGCGCAGCTCGCGGTGCACCGTCAGCCAGCACGGCAGCGCGGGAATGGGCAGGTCGGGCAGCACCCGCTGCAACGACGGCCACAGCGCGGCCCAGTAGTCGGCGGCGAAGCCGATGCCGCCGCCCGCGACGATCAGCTGGCCGTTGGCGACCTGGTCGTCGGTGCGCAGCGCGAAGTTCGCGGAGGTCATCGCCAGGCCCCCGCGCGCCATGCCGCGCAGGATCGCGTCGTCCTTGTCGTAGCCGATCAGCCGGTGGTGCATCAGGTCGGCCGGCGTCCGCGGCGTGCCGGCCTGCGCCAGGTAGTCGGCATGCGCCCACGCGCCGACGGCCACCTCGCCCACCTTGCGCGCGATGAGCGAGCCCTGGTCGGGCCGCACCATGCGCACCGCGATGTCGGCCTCGCGGCGCAACAGGTTCTGCACCACGTTGGACGACACGATCTCGAGGGCGATGCCCGGCTCCGCGCGCTGGAACTCGACCACCAGCGCCGGCAGCAGCCAGGTGGACACGACCTGGCTCGCCGTGATGCGCACGGTGCCGCGCGTGGCCTCGCGCCCGCGCGCCACGCTGCGCGCGAGGGCCTCGGCCGCGGCCTGCATCTGGCGCGCGGCCGGCAGCGCCTCCAGGCCGGCGGCGGTGGGCCGCACGCCGCGGCCGGTGCGCTCGAACAGGGCCACGCCGAGCTGCGACTCCAGCTCGGCCAGGTGGCGCGAGATGGTCGGCTGGTGGCCCTGCGTGGCCCGGGCGGCGGCGCTGACGCTGCCCGCGTCCATCACCGCAAGGTAGCTGCGCACCAGCGTCCAGTCGAGTCCCTGCATCGCATCGGCCATACCAAATTGTATAGCTGCTATCGATTCATGGGCATTTTCGGATGCTCCCGTTTTTCGCACACTGGCCGCATCCCTTTCAACCCAGGAGACCTTCATGACCGACCGCACCGCTTCCCGCCGCCAACGCCGCGTGCTGATCCTCGGCGCCAACGGCCGCTTCGGCCTCGCCGCCGCGCAGGCCTTCGACGCCGCCGGCTGGGAGGTGCTGGCCCAGGTGCGCCGCGCGCCCGCCGCCGGCATGCCCGAACGCGCCCGCATCGTGGCGCTGCCCACCGCCGACGTCGAAGGCATCGTCGCCCACGCCACGGGCGCCGACGTGGTGGTGCACGCGCTCAATCCCTCCAACTACACGCTGTGGGCCGCCGAGCTGCTGCCGATGGCGCGCCAGGGCATGGACATCGCCGAGCGCCTGGGCGCCCGCTTCGCGCTGCCGGGCAACGTCTACAACTACGGCGCCGCGATGCCGGCCTCGCTGAACGCCCGCACGCCGCAGTGGCCCACCACGGACAAGGGCCGGCTGCGCGTGCGGCTCGAGGACGAGCTGCGCCTGCGCGCGCCGCGGCTGCGCAGCTTCATCCTGCGCGCCGGCGATTTCTTCGGCACCGGCAGCGGGGTGTGGTTCGACCAAATCATCGCCAAGGGCGCCGCCAGGGGCAGCCTCGCGTACCCGGGCCCGCGCGACGTGGCGCATGCGTGGGCGTACCTGCCCGACATGGCGCGCGCGATGGTGGGCCTGGCCGAGCTGGACGAACTGCCCGACCACGTCGACATCCCCTTCGAGGGCTACACGCTCACCGGCACCCAGCTGATGGACGCGCTGGAGGACGTCGTCCGCTCGCAAGGCCTCGGCCGTGCGGGACCGTTCCGCCGCAGCGGCGCGCCGTGGCCCGTGTTCCAGGCGATGGCGTGGTTCCTGCCGCTGTGGCGCGAGATCCTCGAGATGCGCTACCTGTGGCAGACGCCGCACGGACTCGACGGCCGCGCGCTGGCCCGCTGGCTGCCCGCGTTCCGCGCCACGCCGCTGCCCGTGGCGCTGCAGGCGAGCCTGGCCGAGCTGGGCGTGGCGGCGGCGCCCGGCGCGACGCTCGCGACGGCCCGCTGAGCGTCAGAAGCCGACGGCCTGGCCGTCGCGGCGCGAATCGCTGGCGGCCACGTAGCCGTCGACCAGGTCGTCGCCCTGCCGCCAGATGAACTGGCCCGAGCCGAAGTCCATGTACGGATCGAGCGTGGCCTGGGCCTCGTGGCCCAGCGCGCGCAGGCCGTCCGCCAGCGCGGGCGCCAGCGTGCGCTCGAAGTCGATCGCCAGCCCGGTGGCCACCTTCCAGCGCGGCGCGTCGCACGCCGCCTGCGGCTGCTGGCCGTAGCGCAGAAGGCGCACCAGCGTCTGCAGGTGGCCCTGCGGCTGCATGTTGCCGCCCATCACGCCGAAGCTCATCTGCGGACGCCCGGCCTTGCACAGGAAACCCGGGATGATGGTGTGGAACGGCCTCTTGCCGCCGCCCACCACGTTGGGATGCGCGGCGTCCAGCGTGAAGCCCTGCCCGCGGTTCTGCAGGCTCACGCCGGTGCCGGGCACCACCACGCCGCTGCCGAAGCCCATGTAGTTGGACTGGATCAGGCTCACCATGTGGCCGCCTTCGTCGGCGGCCGTGAGGTAGACGGTGCCGCCCGACGGCGGCGTGCCGTGCGCGAAGTCCTGCGCGCGCCCGGGCACGACGCGGCGCGCGCGCTCGCGCAGGTACGCGGGCGAGAGCAGGTCGACGGCGGTGACGCCGGTCATCGCGCGCGAATCGGCCACCCAGCGGTAGGTGTCGGCGAACGCCAGCTTCATCGCCTCGATCTGCAGGTGCTGCGCCTCGACGCTGTCGACCGGGAAGCGCGTGACGTCGAGGTGCTCGAGCATGCCCAGCGCCATCAACGCCGCGATGCCCTGCCCGTTGGGCGGGATCTGGTGCACCGTGTGGCCGGCGAAGGCCATCGAGATGGTCTCGACCCACTCGGGCCGGTAGTTCGCCAGGTCGCTCGCGGCCATCGAACCGCCGTGGGCCGCCGAGTGCGCCACCAGCGCCGCCGCGATCTCGCCGCGGTAGAACGCCTCGCCCCCGGTCTGCGCGATCGCGCGCAGCGTGCGGCCCGCGGCCTCGAACACGAAGCGCTCGCCCGGCGTCGGCGCGCGGCCGCGCGGCATGAACGCCTCGGCGAAACCGGGCTGCGAGGCGAGCAGCGGCGCCTGGCGCGCCCACTTGTCGGCCACGATGCAGTGCACGCCGTGGCCGCGCTCGGCCAGCTCGATGGCGGGCGCCAGCAGGTCGGCGAACGGCAGCCGGCCGCAGCGCCGCGACAGCGCCACCCAGCCGGCGACGGCGCCCGGCGTGGTGACGGCGTCCCAGCCGCGCACGGGAATGCGCCCGCCGTGGCGGCGCTCGAAGTACGCCGGATCCCAGGCCGCCGGCGCCACGCCCGACGCGTTGAGGCCCTGCAGGCGTTCGCCGTCCCACAGGATCGCGAACAGGTCGCTGCCCAGGCCGTTGGACACCGGCTCGACGATGGTCAGCGCGGCGGCCGCGGCGATGGCCGCATCGATCGCGTTGCCGCCTTGCAGCAGCATGCGCAGGCCGGCCTGCGAGGCGAGCGGGTGCGAGGTGGACACCACGTTGCGCGCGAACACGGGGCCGCGCACGGTGGGATACGGGTTATGCCAATCGAAGTCCATGGCCCCATTCTCGGGTCGTCGGACGCGGCGCTACTTGCCCGCCCACTGCGGCGTGCAGCGCAACACCTCGTCCAGCGTCGTGAGGCCTTCCGCCACCTTCATCAGGCCGGCCAGCCGCAGCGGCCGCATGCCTTCCAGCATGGCCTGGCGCGACAGCCTGGCCACGTCGAGGTTCGGATGGATCGCGTCCTTCAACGGCTCGGTCACGGGCATCAGCTCGTAGAGCGCCGCGCGGCCGCGGTAGCCGGTGTTGCGGCAGGCCGCGCAGCCCACCGGCTTCATCGGGCGCAGCCGGCCGCCCAGCTTCCACGGCTGCGCCAGCTCTTCCAGCATCTTGGCGGTGTCGCCCGAATCGTCGGGCGCCTTGCACAGCGGGCACAGCGTGCGCGCCAGGCGCTGCGCGAGCACGCCGATGATCGTGGCCGAGATCAGGTACGGCGGCACGCCCAGGTCCACCATGCGGGTGATGGCGGACGGCGCGTCGTTGGTGTGCAGCGTGGAGAAGACCAGGTGGCCGGTGAGCGCGGCCTGGATCGCCATCTCGGCGGTCTCCAGGTCGCGGATCTCGCCCACCATGATGATGTCCGGATCCTGGCGCATCAGCGAGCGCAGGCCGGTGGCGAAGTCGAGGTCGATGGACTGCTGCACCTGCGTCTGGTTGAACGCGGGCTCGATCATCTCGATCGGATCCTCCACCGTGCAGACGTTCACCTGCTCGGTGGCGAGCTTCTTGAGCGTCGAGTACAGCGTGGTGGTCTTGCCCGAGCCGGTGGGCCCGGTCACGAGGATGATGCCGTGGGTCATGCCCATCAGCGCCTGCCAGCGCTCGGCCTCGGCGGCCGTGAAGCCGAGGGCGTCGAAGGGCTTGTCGACCGTGCCCGGGTCGAAGATCCGCATCACCACCTTCTCGCCGAACGCGGTGGGCAGCGTGGACAGCCGCATTTCCACCTCGGCGCCGGGCATGCCGCCCGCGCCGTCGGGGCGCTTGGTCTTGATGCGGCCGTCCTGCGGCCGGCGGCGCTCGATGACGTCCATGCGGCCCAGCAGCTTGATGCGCGCGGTCATCGCGTTCATCACGCTGGCGGGCACCTGGTGCGCCGTGTGCAGCACGCCGTCGATGCGCAGGCGGATGGCGGCCATGTCGCGGCGCGGCTCCAGGTGGATGTCGCTGGCGCGCTGCTCGAATGCGTACTGCCACAGCCAGTCGACCACCTGCACGATGCCCTGGTCGTTGGCGTCGAGCTGGCCCTTGACCTTGCCCAGCTCCACCAGCTGCTCGAAGCTGTTGGCCACCGATGCGCCGGTGGTCTTGCTGGCGGAGCGCACCGACGCGGCCAGCGAATAGAACTCGGGCGTGTAGCGCGCGATGTCGTCGGGATGCGCCAGCTGCAGGCGCACCGGCCGCTTCACGAAGGCCTCGATCTCGGGCACCCAGCCGATGTCGAAGGGCTCGGACGTGGCGACCGTGACCTCGGTCGCGTTGACGTTGATCGGCAGCGCGCGGCGCGATTCGGCGTAGGCCACCGACATCACCTCGGTGACGCGGCCCACGTCCACGCGCAGCGGGTCGATGCGCGCGTAGGGCAGGTCGAAGCGCGCGGCGAGCCAGCGCGCCAGCGCGTCGGTGTCGAGCACGCGGCCGTCGCGCACGTCCACGAGGCTGGCGCCGCCCAGGCGCTGCAGCGGATGCAGGCCGGAGGCGCTGTTGCCGAAGCGGCGCACCAGCTTGTCGGCCTCCTCGGGCGCGAGCATGCCGTCGTCGCGCATCCACTTCAGCAGATGCCGCAGCTCGAGGCGGCCGGTGGGAGGCGTGTGGCGGCGGCCGGGCGCGTTCGCGGGGGCGCGGACGGGCGCAGACTTGACGGGAGGAGATTCGGCCATGCTGCCTCTCAGAGGGAAAGCGGCCGCACCATGCGCAGCCATTTGCGCGCCGGCAGGCCGAAGCGCGATTCGATGTTATCCGCCCGTGCCGACAGGGTGTCGCGATCGGGCACCGCGACGCCGCGGCCGGCGATGACCACGGTGTTGCCCTCGCGCGTGGGCCGCAGGCTCCAGACCTGGTCGAGGCCGAAGGCCGACGCGATGCGCGCGGCGCTGGCGGCGAAGCTCGCGTCGCGGCCGAACAGGTTCACGGCCATCAGGCCGCCGTGGGCGAGCACGCCGCGACAGGCGGCGTAGAACGCATCGCTGTCGAGCACCGGCGCGGCGGCGTCATGGTCGTAGAGGTCGACGCTGAGCACGTCGGCCACCTGCAGATGGGCCGGATCCTGCACCCAGGCGCCGGCATCGGCCTCCACCACCTGCAGGCGCGCGTCGTCGGCCGGCAGCTGGAACCACAGGCGGCACGCGCTGATGACGGTGGGGTTGAGCTCCACGGCCGTGGTGCGCATGCGCATCACCTTGTGCGTGAAGCGCGTGATGGAGGCCGCGCCCAGGCCCAGCTGCACGGCGAGGCCCTGGTCGACCTCGCCCTGCGGCCGCCACAGCATCCACGCCATCATGCGCTGCACGTACTCCAGCTCGATGGCCTGGGGCTTCCTCACGCGCATCGCGCCCTGCACCCAGGGCGTGCCCAGGTGCAGGTAGCGCACGCCGTCCTGTTCGGACATGGTGGCGGGTTCCAACGTCGGGCGGGCGGATCTCGTCACCAATCATTCACCTTGTTTGTTAGCGTCCGGCCGACGAGCGCTCGGCCGCTCCGGAGCGAGTCGGCCTGAGCCCCTCGGGGGCGGGGAGCGGCAGCGAGCCAGGCCGTCATGACACGAGATCGTAGCGCGAGAAGACGTCGCGCCAGGCCGCGAGCTTGCGCTCGAAGCTCCACGCCGCGTTGGCGGGACTGGTGGACGGCAGCGCGTGCACGTCCACGCCCAGCGCCTCGGTGAGGCGGCGCGAGCGCGCCGACTCGGCGCCGTTGTGGGCCACCGCCCGCAGGCCGGGGGCCAGGCGCGTCAGCAGCGCAAGGTCGTTGGGCACCGGCGCGCGGATCGCGCTGTCGAGGCTGCCCTCGCGCTCGCAGCCGCGGTAGACGTCCCACAGGCCCAGGCGGTGGCGCCGCAGCGCGGCGAGGCGGCCGGGATAGTCGAGCGCGACGAGGTCCTCGCCCCACAGCGCCGAGAGCAGCCGCCAGAGGTTGTTGCGCGGGTGGCCGTAGTACTGCTGCGCGGCCAGCGACGCGGCGCCCGGAAAGCTGCCGAGGACGACCAGGCGGGCATCGGGCGCGATGACGGGAGCGAGGCCTTCGAGCATCGGGCGATTGTGCCCGCCGCCTCGCAACGCTTCTTGTCCGGACCTTGTCGAGTCGGACTACTTGCCGGTGACCTTGTCCACGCCCTCGTGGATGACGTGGCCCGTGGCCTTCACGCCCTGGTGGATCGCGTGGCCGGTGGCCTTCACGCCGGTGTGCACCGCATGGCCCGTGGCACGCACGGCGCCGTGCACCGCGTGGCCGGTGGCGCGCACGCCCTTGTGGATGGCGTGGCCGGCCTCGCGGGCGTCCTCGCGCACGCCGCTGTCGGCGACGCGGGTGTCGTGCTGCGAACTGGCGTACGCGTCGTCCATGCGCTGCTGGCGCGCGGCGTCGTCGGTCTGGGCGAAGGCCCCGGCGGAGAGTGCGACGAAGGCAATGGCCAGGGCGGAATGGATCTTGTTCATGACAACCTCGATAAGTAAGCGTGTCGCAACGCGACAGCGGATGATGGCAGAGCTTGCAGCAAGCGGCGGACCTACTTCAGAAGCGTGGCCTTGAAGTGCATCCACACCAGCGTGCCGCCGTCGATCTCCGGCGCGGCCGGGCCCACGGCGCGCTCGGCGAGCCGATTGTCGGTGGCCAGGCCCGGGATCACGTGGCCGCTGCCGTGCAGCACCACCTGCTGCGACACCTGGCCGCTGACGCAGTTGGAGCGCACGATGCGCTCGGCCCAGCGGTGGCGCTCGTCGGCGCCCTGCTCGGTGATGGCCTCGCGCGCGGTGGGCGCGGCGCAACCGGCCCGGTCGGCCCAGAAGCGGAAGGTGTCGTCGGCCGAGCGCAGCCCGGCCTGGATCTCGCCGCGGCGCACCGTGCCGTCCACCTGGCCGCGGAACGGCACCGCCGGATCCTCCGTGCCGTTGACGGCCAGCCAGGGCAAGGGCCGCGGCGACTTGCAGTTGCGCGCGAGCGCGTCGGGCATCGTCGAGAGCAGGCTGGCCGCAGCGCGCAGCGCCTCGCCGGCGTCGCAGGCGAAGCGCATGGTCATGAAGCCGCCGTGGGCCGACCCCACCATGAACACCGCCGACGGGTCGCCGTGGTCCTGCGCGATGACCTCGGCGATCACGGCCTTGAGGAAGCGCACGTCGTCGATGGTGGAGGCGGGGCCGCCGCCGATCGGCGTGCGCACGTCGTTCCAGTGGCGATCCAGCGCCTCGGGCGCCACGACCAGGAAGCCTTCGCGCGCGCCCAGCGTGGGCAGGCTGGTCTCGCGCCAGATGTCCTCGGCCGACTGCGTGCCGCCGTGCAGCAGCACCACCACCGGCAGGCGCCCGGCGCCGCGCGCGCCCGGCGCGGGCTGCACGAGGTAGCTGCGATCGAGGCCGCCCACGGCGATATGGCGCCGCTTCGCGGTGGCCAGGCTGCCGCGCTCGGGCATCGCGCCGGAGCTCGTGCGGGCCCGCATCATCGAGGTGGCCAGCAGCGCGTTGGAGGCGGCGCCGGCCGAGGTGCGCGCCGGGCCGGAGGCCGCGGGCGGGGCGGGCGACAACAGGTTGGCGTCGGGATCCACGAGCGTGACGGCGCTGACGTCGACGATGGCCTGGGCCGGAGCCATGGCCAGCGCGAGCGTGCCCAGCAGCGCCATGACGAGCGCCGCCATGCCGCGCTGGAGGCGGCCGGTGGCCTGCGACGGACGTCCGGTGGTTTGACTCATGGTTGTTGTTCTCGAGCAGCTTGTCCAACGCGCGGCCGAGCACGTCCGTTGACGGAACAAGCCTGTACCGCCGCTGACCGCCCGCCATCACGGTTGCGGGCCGGACGCTGCCGGCGTGGCGATCCCTGTTGATCGAACTCGACAGCGCGAGTTCCGCCCGACACAAAGTTTTGCCTTCACTCGCACGGGTGAAGGTTTGTGAAGTTGCACGCGGCCGGCGACTTTGCGCCGGGCGACGGGCTCATCCTCCCGGACGGCCCGAACTGCGGGTTGCTCAGCCCATCGCGAGCGACTCGCACACCTCGTCGAGCACCGCCGCCTCTTCCGGCGGCAGCTTGCCGGCGGCCAGCAGCGTGGCGCGCTGCACCCCGCGCAGGCGGAAGTACAACTCGTCCTCGAGCGCCTCCACCTCCGCGGCGTCGGCGGCGGCCATCGTGTCGACGTTGCTCCACAGGCCGCTCTCGTTCCAGCCGGCGCGCAGGCGCGAGATGAGGTACTGCGCCAGCTCCAGCGCCTTCTTCATCGCCAGATGCTTCGAGCGCCCGGCGACGACGGCCACGTTGGCCTCGGCGGCGTTCAGCACGCTGTCCAGCGCCACGAGGCGCGCCTGCACGTCGGCCGGTTCCATCACCGACTTCTGCGGCGCCAGCGCCGTGGCGGCCTGCGTGATGCGGCCCATCCAGTGCTGGTCGAACTCGCCCGGCACGGCGCGCAGCGCCACGCTCGCGCGCAGCAGCGTGTCGTAGGGGCTGCGCGCGGCGCTCAGCGTGGCCTCGGTCACGGCCAGCAGGCGGCCCAGCGGCGAGAAGCGGTCGGCCCCGAGGGCGTGCGGATAGCCCGAGCCGTCGAGGCGCTCATGGTGCTCGGCCACGGCGCGCGCGAGCGAGGCCGGGTAGTTGGTGAGCTGCGAGATCAGCAGCGAGCCCACGTGCGGGTGCACCACCAGTTGCTGGTAGCTCACGAAGTCGAGCGCGCGGTCGGCGTCGGCCTCGCCGTGCGCCGACGCGATGTACATCTCGCCGAGATCGTGCGTCAGGCCGCACAACATGGCCAGGCGGATAGCCGCGACGTCGCCGCCGCTGGCGGCCATCAGCGCGCCGTTGAGGGCCATGGCGGCGATGGCGTGGTCGTAGGCCTGGGGACGCGAGGTCTCGGCCGCCGTCAGCAGCAGCTGCACCACCGGATGCAGCGGCAGGTAGGCCGCCTCGCGCGCGAGGCGCGCGCCGTGCGCGCGCAGCACGGGCGCGAGGGGCGTGTCGGCCTGCAGCAGCTCGTTGAGGGAATCCAGCAGCGTGATGGACGTGACGCCGTCCTGCGCCACCAGGCAGCTCTCCAGCGGCTGGCGCAGCTGGCGATCGAGCAGCTTTCGCTGCAGCGCGGCGGACACCGGCTGGTTGCTGGCCCACAGCTTGATGCCGGAGATGTCGAAGATGTCGGTCGCCGCGATGATCCGCTTGGTCTCGCTCGCCTCCAGGATGGCGGCCAGCGCGTGCGGGTTGGCACTCCGGAACGAGGTGTCGTGGTGGGACAGGGTCGACATGGCAGCGGTTTCGGGAGTTTCGTTTCTCCTTCTTCGGCCGCCGGCGCGGGAGATCAAGGGCGTCGATTCAGAGAAAACCCTTGGTCTTGCCTGGTTGACTCCCCGCGGGCCGCGCGTCGATCAACGCCTGGCCTGCGCAGCCACCACCAGCGGCTCGAGGGTGGGCATCAACACCTGCCGTGCGATCTCGCCATAGGTGGCGTCATCCGGGTGCAGGCCGTCGGTCAGGTGGCGACGCCAGTGCGGTTGCGCGCGCATCCATGTCTCGACATCGGCGACCGGTGCATGCTGCTCGGCCGCCACCTGGCGCATCACGCGCGCGTATTTCGGCGAGGGCCAGCCGACGGTCACGGGGTTGGGCGTCTCGTAGACCGTGGGATGCAGGCGGCGCAGCTGCTCCGCGTACTTCGCGAGCGGAACCTTGGTGTAGGCATCGTTCAACGCGTGGTTGACGACCACGATGTCGGCGTCGACCTCCCGGGGCCACGGCCTGTTGCGGCCGTCGGTGCCGGCCAGCAGCTGGGCGCTGGCGGAGCCGGGCACGGCGCGCTCGGTGACGATCACCGCGCCGGCGCCGAAACGGGCATCCATCAACGACTGCAGCACGGCCGCCGGCGGGTGCGCGGTCTGCTTGTCCGTCCTGCCGTCGTAGCCGAACTGCGTGGAATCGCCGAACAGCTGGATGCGCACGGGCTGTGCCGGCAGCGCCCAGGCATGGATCGAGGCGATGGACAGGCTTGCGCCGAACAGGACGGCGCGCAAGAGCGACGGGATGCAGCGCAGGGTCATTCGCGGCTCGCATGAGTGGATGGAGCTGCGAAGTCTGCGGTCGCCATGACGCCCGCGCAAGGCCGCGCGCCGTCGTCCGCACCCCTGTTCCGGCCACCCGTCTCATGGCGGCGATCCGCTCGACCCGGCAGCCGGGTTCCGACGAATTGCCGCCGGGGCCTCTCAGTGCGCGAAGTGCTGGATCACGTACAGCAGGATCAGCGCGCCGACCACCGAGAGCACGATGCCGGCGGGATGCACGAGCGCGCCGTCGGCCGGCTTGCTGAACAACCGGGCGATGAAGCCGCCGATGAACGAGCCGGCGATGCCGACGAGGCCCGTCATCAAGAGGCCCATGTGCTCGGCGCCCGGCATGAGGAACCGGGCAATGGCCCCGACGACGATACCGACGACGAACATCCAGATCAGATGGAACATTTCAAATCTCCTCGTGAAGGGAACTCCCAGCCCGGCTGGAGTGTAGTGCCGCGCCCGGGCATCCGGCCCCGGTTTTCCCCGTACATCCTTCAGAGGACGTCGCCGCCACGGCCAAGGCGCCGCCGAAGCTGCGCGAACGTCCCGCGCACGAAGCGGAACAGGCGCGTCGTGAGCGCCACCATCGCCACCAGCACGACGGCGAGGACGGCGAAGAACGCCCAGGGATGATCCCAGGACAGCCACAGCATGGCCGGCACGGCGGCATCGCCGGACAGGGACAGCGCGATGTTGGAGAACGGCTCCGGCGACGTGTTGACCGCGGCGCGCGTGGTGGCCTTGGCCGCGTGCGAGGTGGCGGCGAGCGTGCCCCCGAGCAGGCCTGCGACGATGGCCCACGACTCGCTGTCGCCGCCGAACACGCTGGCCGCGAGCATCGCGCCCGCGGGGATGCGCACGACCGTGTGCACGGCGTCCCACAGCGAGTCGAGCCAGGGCACCTTGTCGACGACGAACTCGATCACCAGCATCGCGCCGCTGGCCCACAGCAGCAGCGGCTGCTGCAGCACATGCAGGCCCGGCGGCAACGCGACCAGGCCCAGGCGGCCCGCCAGGCCGGTGAGGAAGACCACCGCGTACAGGCGCAGCCCGCTGGCCCAACCCAGCGCTGCCGCGATGGCGATCAGGTGCGGGGTGTCGAGGTTCATCGAGAACGGATCATGCGCCTGTTCGCCTCCGGCAACTGCGCCAGCTTCGGCATCACGGCCACGGCATTGGCCCGGGTCAGCGCCGCGAGATCCGCGAGCGACAGGCCCCGCAACGCCGCCAGGCTCTCCGCGATGCGCGCCACCTCCGCCGGCTCGTTGCGCGCCTGCGGCAGCGGCGGCACGTGCGCCTCGCGCTCGGTGGCGGTGCGATAGAGCCAATGCGGCGGGATGTCGGGCGAGTCGGTCTCCAGCACCGGCGCCGAGTCCGGCACCGCGGCGGCGATGCGACGGATCTGCAGGGCGGAGTCGAAGGTGACGGTGCCGCCGAAGCCCAGGCGGAAGCCGCGTTCCACGAAATGCGCGGCCTGCTGGTCGCTGCCGTTGAACGCGTGCGCGATGCCGCCGGGCACCTCGATGCGGCGCAGGCCGGCCAGCACCGCGTCGGACGAGCGCCGCACGTGCACCAGCACCGGCAGCCCGGCGCGGCGCGCGATCTTCAGCTGCTCGCGGTAGAAGTGCTCCTGGCGCGGCCGGATGGCCACGAGGCCCGGCACGAACAGGTCGACGCCGATCTCGCCGACGGCCACCAGGCGCGGGTCGTCCCTGTGATCGCGCAGCGCCTGTTCCAGCTTGTCGAGATCGTCGTCGGCCGCATCGCCCACGCACAGCGGATGGATGCCCAGCGCGTAGGCCTGGCCGTGCTCGTGCGCCAGCGCGCGCACCGTGTCGAAGTTGAAGACGCCCACGGCGGGGATCACCTGCAGCGTGACGCCCGCCGCGTCGGCGCGCGCGACCACGGCGGCGCGATCGGCGTCGAACTCGCGGGCGTCGAGATGGCAGTGGGTGTCGATCCACTGCATGGCGTTCAGACGTCCTCGGCCACCAGGGGCGGCACCAGCACGCCACGCTCCAGCCGCAGCTGGCGCTGGCAGCGCGCGGCGATGCGGCCGTCGTGCGTCACGAGCACGAACGCGGTGCCGCGCTCGCGCGCCAGCTGGAGCATCAGCTCGAACACGCCGTTGGCGGTGTCGCGATCGAGGTTGCCGGTGGGCTCGTCCGCGAGCACGCACGCGGGGCGCGTGACGAGCGCGCGCGCGATGGCCACGCGCTGGCGCTCGCCGCCCGAGAGCTCGCCGGGCCGGTGCTGCGCGCGCGGCCCCAGGCCCACGGACTCCAGCATGGCGTGCGCCTGCGTGTGCGCCTCGGCCGTCTTCACGCGGCGGATCAGCAGCGGCATCGCCACGTTGTCCAGCGCCGAGAACTCGGGCAGCAGGTGGTGGAACTGGTAGACGAAGCCCAGGTGCTCGTTGCGGAACAGGCCTTGTTGCGCGAGGCCCATCGCGTTGAGGTCCTGGCCCATGAGCGTGACGCGGCCGGCCGTGGGCGCGTCGAGGCCGCCCAGCAGGTGCAGCAACGTGCTCTTGCCGGAGCCCGACGCGCCGACCACGGCCAGCGTCTCGCCGGCGCGCACCTGCAGGTCGACGTCGTGCAGCACCTGCACGTCGAGTCCGCCCTCGGAGAAGCGGCGGCCCAGGCCGGTGGCCTGCAGGACGACGCCGTCGGGTGCCTTCATGTCACTCATAGCGCAGGGCCTCCGCCGGACGCACGCGGCTGGCGCGCCAGCTCGGATAGACGGTGGCCACGAACGCGAACAGCAGCGACCAGAACGAGATGTGCAGCACCTCCACCAGGTGCGGATCGCTGGGCATGCGGTCGATCAGGTACACGCTGGCCGGCAGGAAGGTGGTGTGCAGCAGGTGCTCGATGGCGGGCACGATGGACGGGATGTTGTAGGCCACCAGCAGCCCGAACGCCACGCCGCCCAGCGTGCCGGCGATCCCCGACGACGCGCCCTGCACCATGAAGATCAGCATGATGGAGCGCGGGCTCGCGCCCAGCGTGCGCAGGATGGCGATGTCGGCCTGCTTGTCGGTGACGGTCATCACCAGCGTCGACACGAGGTTGAACGCGGCGACCGCCACGATCAGCGTGAGGATGATGAACATCATCGTCTTCTCGATCTGCACCGCGTCGTACCAGGCGGCGTTGGTGCGCGTCCAGTCCTGCACGCGCACGTGCTCGCCGAGGCCGGCGGCCAGGCGGCCGGCGGCCGCGCGGGCGTCGTGCACGTCGGCCAGGCGCAGCTGCACGCCCGTGGGGCCGCCGGTGCGGTACAGCCTGGCGGTGTCGTCGAGGGCGGCCAGCGCCAGCGCGCTGTCGTACTCGTAGTGGCCCACCGAGAACAGGCCCACCACGTTGAACGACTTCAGGCGCGGCAGCGCGCCCGCGGGCGTCACCTGCGCGCCCGGCGCGATGACCGTCACCTGGTCGCCGACGGTCACGCCCAGCGAGCGCGCCAGCTCGGACCCCAGCACGATGTTCCAGCTGCCGGGGGTGAGCTTGTCCAGCACGCCGTTGTGCTGCAGGTCGGCCGCCAGGTCGTTGATGCCCGCCTCCTCGGCCGGCTGCACGCCGCGCACCACCGCGCCGCGCATGCCGTCGCCGTGGGCCAGCAGCGACTGGGTCTCGGTGTAGGGCGCGGCCGCGCGGATCGTCGGCTCGAGGCTTTCGGCCTGCTTCGCGAGCGCGGCCCAGTCAGGCAGGGCGTCGCCGTTCTCGTCCATCAGCTGCACGTGGGCGATGGCCTTGAGCATGCGGTCGCTCACCTCCTTCTGGAAGCCGTTCATCACCGACAGCACGATGATCAGCGCCGCCACGCCCAGCGCGATGCCCAGCATCGACACCAACGAAATGAACGAAATGAACGCGTTACGCCGCCCGGCGCGGCCGGCGCGCGTGTAGCGCCAGCCAATCAACCACTCGAAGGGCACTCGATTTCCCCGCCCGCGTGGACGCACGCCGGCAACCGTTCATTCTAGGCGGCGGCCACGGCCGGTCGCCTAGCCCCCGCGAACTGTCGAGAAGGCGGGTTTCTGATGGAATCCCGGAGCGCGAACAGGCTCTAAGATGGCAATCGCACACCGGGCGCAGATTGAGCGCCTGAGAGAATGGATCAATGAAAGCACCCGATTTCGCCGGCGCCTCCAGGGAGGTGCTCACCTTCCTGCACCAGCGCATCGGCATGGACCTGTGGATGGTCAGCCGTGCAGACAACGAGGACTGGGTCGTCCTGGCCGCCGAGGACCACGGCTACGGCGTCAAGGAGGGCGACGTCTTCCG
Organism: Betaproteobacteria bacterium; assembly: GCA_013289985.1. Classification (GTDB taxonomy): domain Bacteria; phylum Pseudomonadota; class Gammaproteobacteria; order Burkholderiales; family Burkholderiaceae_C; genus Scleromatobacter. The sequence continues at coordinate 32,483 of JABCYW010000057.1, forward strand.
CTGGGCCGACACGTTCTGCTCGCGCATGGTGCGCGGCGACGGCCCGCGCGTGGCGCCCCGCACGGCCGACGTGCCCGCCTACGCCTCCCTGGCCCTGGCCCGCCAGCTGCCCATCGGCGCCTACGTGGGCGTGCCGCTCGTCGACGCCAACGGCGAGCTGTTCGGCACCCTCTGCGGCATCAACCCGCAACCCATGCCCGCCGCAATCGTCGACGAGCAGCCCATGGTGGAGGTGTTCGCCGACATGCTCAGCGGCCTGCTGAGCGCCGAGCTCAACACCACGGCCATGGCGCGCGAGGCCGAGACGGCGCGCTCCGAGGCCCTCACCGACACCCTCACCGGCCTGGCCAACCGGCGCGGCTGGGAAGTGGCGCTGGCCGCCGAGGAAGAGCGCTGCCGCCGCTATGGGGCCACCGCCTGCGTGGTCGCCATCGAGCTCGACGGCATGAAGGCACCGGGCGTGTCGTGGGCGGCGCGCGGCGCCTACGAAGCCGTGCTGGTGCGCGCCGCGCAGGCGCTGCGCCAGACCGTTCGCAAGCCCGACACGCTGGCCCGCCTCGACGACGACCGCTTCGTCGTGCTGGGCGTGGAATGCACCACCGCCGAGGCCATGGCCCTGCTGCGCCGGCTGGAACAGGGCGTCCAGGGCGCCGAGCTGTCGGCCGCGCTCGGCATG
>JABCYW010000058.1 GCA_013289985.1 Betaproteobacteria bacterium
GCCGGCCATCGGCGCGTTGCTGATGTCGCTGGTGCTGGCGCGGTGGACCATCCGCAGCCGTGCCGGCACGATCCTGTTCTCGTGCGTGGCGGTGTTCGGCCTCACGACGATCGTGTTCGGCCTGTCGCAGTGGTTCTGGCTGTCGATGGCGGCCCTGTTCGTCAACGGCGCGGTCGACATGGTCAGCGTGGTCGTGCGCCAGACGCTGGTGCAGCTGGACACGCCCGACGAGATGCGCGGCCGCGTCAGCGCGGTCAACGCGATCTTCATCGGCGCCAGCAACCAGCTGGGCGAGTTCGAGTCGGGCGCGACGGCGGCGCTGTTCGGCCCGGTCGGCGCCGTGGTGCTGGGCGGCGCGGGCACGCTGGTGGTCGTGGGCCTGTGGATGCGCTGGTTCCCCGCGCTGCGCCGCCGCAAGAGCCTCACCGAGGCCTGATCAGCAATCCACGACGGTGACGCGCGGCCAGCGCTGCGTGTAGCGCTTGCTGGCCACGCGCTGGCGGTAGGCCTGCAGGCTCACTCGCGCCGGATTGCGGCGCACCACCATCCCGAACAGGTCGTCCAGCCCCAGCGGCGCGATCACGTGCAGGCGGCCGTCGTCGTCCAGCCTGAGGCCCACCGCGGTCGCGAACTCGGGCCAGCTCGCCACGGCGTCCTCCAGCGAGCGCAGCGGCGCCACCGCATGGCCGAAGTGCTGCTCGAACCACAGGTGCACGCCGGCCTGGTTGGTCACCTCCCAGGGCGTGCCGGGCGCCGCCGCCGCCAGCCGCGCCTGCAACGCCGCGTCGCGCGCGGGCGAGCAATCGGCCTCATCGAAGAACGCGACGTCGATGTCAGGCAGCGACGACGGCGTGGCGTGCCCGTGCAGCGCGTCCCACACCAGGTTGCGCACCGCGCCGGCGCCCACGCACCACGCGGGCAGGCACAGCGCGCGCACGTGCGCGAGGGCGTCCATGAACCAGGGCGTGGCGCGCGCGAGGGCGGCCAGGCGATCCGCGTCGGTCAACGTCAGCCGCGGATGTCCAGCCTGGGGAACGACTTCACGAGGTCGTCGATCGCCTTCATCTGCGCGAGGAAGGGCTCCAGCTGGTCCAGCGGCAGCGCGCTGGGGCCGTCGCACAAGGCCTTGTCCGGGTCCGGATGGGCCTCCAGGAACAGGCCGGCCAGGCCCAGCGCGAGGCCGGAGCGCGCCAGTTCCACCACCTGCTCGCGGCGGCCGCCCGAGGCGGCGGCGCCCGCGGCGCGCTGCTGCAGCGAGTGCGTCACGTCGAAGATCACCGGCGCGTCGCCCGTGGTCTTCTTCATCACGGAAAAGCCAAGCATGTCGACGACCAGGTTGTCGTAGCCGAATGAGCTGCCGCGCTCGCACAGGATCAGCTGGTCGTTGCCGGCCTCGCGGAACTTCTCGCAGATGTTGGCCATCTGCGACGGGCTCAGGAACTGCGGCTTCTTGATGTTGATGACGCGCCTGGTCTTCGCGAGCGCCACCACCAGGTCGGTCTGGCGCGCCAGGAAGGCCGGCAGCTGCAGCACGTCCACCACCTCGGCGACGGCCGCGGCCTGGTGCGGCTCGTGCACGTCGGTGATCAGCGGCACGCCGAAGGTGGTCTTCACGGCCTCGAGGATCCGCAGGCCTTCCTCCAGGCCCGGCCCGCGGTAGGAGTGGATGGACGAGCGGTTGGCCTTGTCGTAGCTGCCCTTGAACACGTAGGGGATGCCCAGCTTGCTCGTGACGCGCACGTATTCCTCGGCCGCGCGCAGGGCGAGGTCCTTCGATTCCAGCACGTTGATGCCGCCGAACAGCACGAACGGCGCGCCGTTGCCGGCTTCGATGGCGGGGGTGATCCTGACGGTGGACATGGCGTCTCCTTGATTCGCAGCCGGCATTTTGCAACGGCGCCCCGCGGGCATCGACACGAATGGAAACGGAACCGGTTCCATCCGGGCTTTTCCCGGGCTATCATCCGCGCACTTTCGACGGCCGGGGAGTGATCTCGCGATGAATGAGGAACTGCACCCCGACGGCGACGTTCGACGCCGGCTGATGGCGCTGGCCGCCAGCTTCGCGCTGGTGTCCTGTGGCGGCGGCGGCGGTGGCTCGCCCACGCCAGCTCCGCCACCGCAGCCGTCCCCCACGCCCGCGGCGAGGAGCGCCAAGCGCGGCATCGCCTACGACTTCGCCACGCTGGCCGACCTGCAGGCCGTGGCCGCCGGCGCCAGCTGGTGGTACGACTGGGGCGCGCAGCCCGACGCCGCGCTGCCGTCCGACGCGGCGCCGCAGGTGGGCATGGACTTCATCCCCATGCTGTGGAACGCGAGCTACGACGCGGCCGCGGTGCAGGCCTACATCGGCGCCCACGCCAACATCAGGTACCTGCTGGTGCTCAACGAGCCCAACCTCACCGGCCAGGCGAACATGACGCCCGCGCAGGCCGCGGCCGCGTGGCGCGGCTACGAGGCCGTGGCCGCGGCCACCGGCGCGAAGATCGTCGGGCCGGCCATCACCTGGGGCACGATGCCCGGCTACGGCGACCCGGTGGTGTGGCTGGACGCGTTCATCGCCGCCTACCAGTCGGCCAACGGCGGCCGCAGCCCGCAGGTCGACTACCTCGCGTTCCACTGGTACGACTACGGCCTGGCCGCTCAGCTCGACCGGCTCGCGAAATACGGCAAGCAGGTCTGGGTCACCGAGATGGCCAACTGGCACGTCGGCGACGGCGACGCGGCCATCGACACGCTGGCCAAGCAGAAGGCGCAGATGACCGACATGGTCAACACCTGCGAGACGCGCGCCGACGTGTTCCGCTACGCCTGGTTCACCGGCCGCTGGAGCAACGACGTGCACTTCACGAGCCTCCTGGGCGCGAACGGCCAGCTCACGGAGCTCGGAACCCTGTACCTGGGCCTGCCCTTCACTGCGGCCTGAAGGGCGCCGCCGGACTCTCCGGCAACGACACGCCGGCCTCGCCCGGCAGCGTCTCCGGCGCCTCCTGCTGAACGCGCTGCTGGTTGGCGCGGATGTAGTCGTAGCGATCGAGCGTGAGCGCGCTGGCCGTGGCCGCGTCGCGCATGATCACCGGGCGCAGGAACACGAGCAGGTTGGTGCGCTTGCGCGTGCGCGAGAGGTTGCGGAACAGCGCGCCCACGTAGGGGATCTTCTCCAGCACCGGAATCGACTCGCGGTCGACGCTGTAGCTGTCCTCGATGAGGCCGCCCAGCACGATGATCTTGCCGTCGTCCACCACCACGTTGGTCTCGATGGCGCGCTTGTTGGTGGTGGGGCCGGCGCTCTCCGTGCCGGTCGCGGCCGTGGAGGCCACCGACGACGACTCCTGGTAGATCGCCATGCGGATCGTGCCGTTGCTGCCGATCTGCGGGCGGATGCGCAGCGTGATGCCCACGTCCTTGCGCTCGATCGTCTGGAACGGGTTGGTGGTGCTGGACGACGAGCTGGTGTACGAGCCGGTGACGAAGGGCACGTTCTGGCCCACGACGATCTTGGCCTCCTCGTTGTCCAGCGTCACCAGGTTGGCCGTCGACAGGATGTTGGTGCCCGAGGTGGCCTGGATCGCCTGGGCCACGGTGCCCAGCGTGAGGCTGGTGGTCGACGCGATGTTGAAGATGGACTTCCACTGCAGGCCCACGTCCAGCGCCTTGCTCGCGTCCACCTCCGCCACCACCGACTCCACCACCAGCTGCGCGCGCCGCGTGTCGAGCTCGTCTATCGTGGCGCGCAGCTCGCGGTAGAGCGGCTCGGCGGCCGTGACGATCAGCGCGTTGGACGCCGGGTCGGCCTGGATGAAGCCGCCGGTGGACGGCGCGGCGGCGCCGGTGACGGGCGCGGTCGTCTCCTGCGAGGTGCCGCTGCCGGACGAACTGGCGCTCGAGCCCGCCGCGCTCGGCGACGAGCCGCTGCCCAGGCCATTCGACGCGCCCGACGATCCGCCGCCCCCGCTGGTGCCCAGGCGGCTCGAATCGGTGGCGAACGCCGCGCGCAGCACCGTGGCCAGGCGCGTGGCGTCGGTGTTCTTCAGGTAGATCACGTGGATGTTGCTGCGCGACGCGCCCTCGCGGTCCAGGCGCGCCACGAGCGCGCGGATCGCGGCCAGGCGCGCGGGGGTCGCGCCCTTGACCAGCAGCGCGTTCATGTGCGGATCGGCGATCACGGCCAGGCCGGACGAGGACGACGGCGCGCCCGCGCCGGCGCCGCCACTGCCGCCGGGCGAGCCCGACGCCGACGCGGCGGCGGACGGGTCGGACAGCTTCAGCACCGTCGCCGCGAGGTCGGAGGCCAGCGCGTACTGCAGCGGGATCACCTCGACGTCGGTGGCGCTGGGCGTGTCGAGCGCCGCGATCAGCTCGCCCAGGCGCGCCAGGTTGTTCGCGTAGTCGGTGATCACCAGCGTGTTGTTGGCCGCGTTGGCGTTGACCGTGTTGTTGGCGCTGATCAGCGGGCGCAGCACCGGCACCAGGTCGTTGACGCCCGCGTACGACAGCCGGAACACCTGCGTCACCACCTGCTCGCCCTGGCGTGCCGTGCCGCCCGTCATCACCACGCCGGTCTGCAGCTTCGCGTCGGCCTCGGGCACCACCTTCAGCAGGCCCTCGGACTCCACCACCGCGTTGCCCGCGCCGCGCATCGCCGACTGGAACAGCGCGAAGGCCTGTGCGCGCGTGACGGGCGTGTCGCTGAACAGGCGCACGGTGCCCTTGACGCGCGGGTCGACGAGGATGGGCCGGTCGAGGATGGTGGCCATCGCGCGCGCCGCGGCCTCGGCCTCGATGCTGGGGAAATCGATGGTGTAGGTCTCGCGCGCGGGGGCGCGGCGCGCCGCGGCGCTCGCGTGCGCGGGCAGGGCGAGCGCGCCCGCGAGGGCCACGGACGCGAGGAAGGAGAGGGGAGCGACGGTCATGTGGGGGCGAGTCTGCGTTGCGCGTGCGCGATGCCGCGTGTCGCGGGACCGCCTGTTTGTCAGTCGCGTGCGACCGCGCGGACACATTCGAACGCCGCAGCAACATCGCGCCGGGCCGTTCGCGTGCCGGCCCTATTGGCTCCCACGAGGGACACGGGCACGGCGCCGGTGGTTGCCATGCGCCGAACACAAGATGTCGAGATGGGAACACGACAGCAACAGCCACGCAGCGCGGCGACGGCACAGTGCAGCGGCAACGCCTTCCCCGCCTTCCCGAAAGAGTCCATGCCCAAGCTCCCCCGCGCCGCGCTCGCGCTGATCTTCTGCCTTCCCTTGCTGCACGCCTGCGGCGGCGCGTCCGACGACGGCTACGTGCGCCTCGTCAACGCCACCACCGACTACAGCAGCATCGGCCTGTACGAGTCCGACGCCGCGGTGGGCAGCGCCGTGGCCACGGACACCGTGGGCAGCTACGCCGGCGTCGGCGCGAACACCTACGAGTTCGACCTGCGCACCGCGGGCTCCAGCAGCACGGCCGCCTCCACGTCGCAGGCGGTGGCCAAGGGCGATCACTTCACGCTCGTGGCCTATGTGGACGCCGGCACGCTCAAGACCGCGACGCTCACCGACGACGAGGACACGCCGTCCTCGGGCTATGCCAGCCTGCGCATCTTCAATGCCGCACCGGCCGTGGCGGCCGGCGTGGACGTGTACGTGACGGCCACCGCCTGCGCCTCGCTCACCAGCGCCGACACGGCCGTGGCCACCGACGTCACCGGCCTGCAGAGCGGCTACGCATCGGTGACGGCCGCCAGCGCGGGCAGCTCGTGGCACGTGTGCGTCACCGGCACGGGCGACCGCACCGACCTGCGCCTGGACATTCCCGCGCTCACGCTCAGCAGCCAGCAGATCGCCACGCTGATCCTCACCAAGACCAGCGGCGGCGTGCTGATGAACGGCCTGCTGCTGAACCAGCAGGGCACGCTCACGTCCTACGCCAACACCAACGTGCGCATGCGCCTGGTGGCCGACGCGGCCAGCGGCGGCGTGGTCAGCGCCAGCGCCAACGGCACGACGCTGGGCGACAGCTACGCGTCGCCCACGGTCAGCGCGTGGCGCACCGTGAGCGCCGGCGATCTCGCGCTGACGCTGTCGATAGCCGGCGTGGCCATCACCCAGACGGGCCTCGCGGCCGCGGCCGGCGGGGACTACACGCTTCTGGTGGCCGGCACCGCCGGCGCGCCGACGATCAAGCTGCTCGCCGACGACGACTCCGCGCCCACCAGCACCACGCTGCCGGTGCGCATGAAGCTGGTCAACGGCCTGAACGGCATCTCGGGCAGCGCGATGCTGACGTCCAGCAGCGTGGTGGTGGGCGACAGCGTGGCCTTCGGCGCGGCCTCGGCCGACGCCAACATCGCCGCGAGCTCCGCCGCCGCCGACCTGCAGGTGGCCTCGGCCGGCACGACGCTGTGGGAGATGAGCGGGCAGACGCTCACCAGCGGCAGCGTCTACACGGTGTTCCTGCTGGGCGATGCGACGGCGCCGAAGGGCGTGCTGCGCGTGGACAACTAGTCGGCGCCAACCCGCCGCCCGGCCTTCACTTGCCGGGAGGATCGACGGGCTTGCCGCCGACAGGCTTTGGAACGTCACCGATGACGGTCTTCAGCGGGCAGACGGAAAACGCCGGGCACTTCGCGCATCCGACGGCCAGCGCAATGGGGCAAAGCGTCATGACGGCTCCTTGGTGGTGACGAGAGCCTCAGCTTACGCCGATGTCGCCGGTCGGCTGGATCTGCAGCGGGTCGATGTGTACCGAGCGAAATCCTGGAACGAAATCCAGCCGCCATTCACGACATCCTGGCTAGGGATGTGATTGCGTCCGCAGGGGGCCAGACTGTTGCGTGGATCAATGGGAACACCGCCCCTGGTCCGCGCCAACGGGCAACGCCCACGACGCGCGGGCGCGCGATGGGAGTGGAATCCGAACCGGTCGCGGCGCGCCTCCCGCCAGCGACCGGCGTCGCTGATCTCCTGCCGCCCTCCATACCCTGGGGGGCACCTCGCCCGCAACCTGCAGCGCCGTCCGCCGGCCATCCCCTCCAGGAGTCCCTCATGAACCATGAACCCGCAAGCACGAGCCCGAGCCGCAGCTTCGCCGAAGCCAAGCGCGCCGAGCAGGCCTCGCCCGAGCCGGCCGCGCAGGCCACGAACGCCTTTCGACTGGCCTTGTTCAACCAGGGAACCCAGCTCGGCTGGCTCGGGGAAAGCGGCAGCGGATGGGCCACGCTCGTCTCAGATGCGCAGCAAGCCGTGGTGCTCGAGCAGTACCCGTACGAGGGCGTCACCTACTTCCGGATCAAGGGCAGCGGAAGCTACATGTCGGTCAGCAATTCCGCCTACGTCGGCTTCTACAACTGGTTGGGCGCCTCCGGCTTCACGCTGAAGGACGGCCACCTCGTCTCGGATTTCAACCAGCAGAAGCTGTCGCTCTACTCCACCGACAACGGCTATCTCTACGCGTGGGACGCCTACACGGTGCTGGAGGTGCGCCAGGTGGCCGTGGAGCCCGTCCTGGCGGACCAGCCGCTCGGCGCCGGCATCGAGCACGTCGTCGTGCTGATGCTGGAAAACCGCTCGTTCGACAACATGCTGGGCGGCCTCTACCCGGGCCTGACCGAGCAGGGCATGTACCGCGGCCTGAAGAAGACGCAGTGCATCCCCGTCGACCCGCGCGATCCGGGCGGCCCCAGCGTGCAGGTGTTCCACGGCGGCGACGACCTGAACAACCTGATCCGCCCCTATCCCGATCCCGGCGAGCTGTTCGACGACATGACCCAGCAGTTGTACGGCCAGGTTGCGCCCGCGCCGAACGTCGTCCCCGCGATGAACGGCTTCGCCTGGAACTACGGCCAACAGCGCGGCGCACCGCTGTCCCCGGGCGGCCCGATCGCCGAGCCCGACCCGCGCAACATCATGCAGTACTACGCGCAGTCGGTGGTGCCGATGACCTCGTACCTTGGTCTGCACTACGCCGTCTGCGACTCCTGGTTCGCGGCGGGGCCGGTGCAGACGCTGGCCAACCGCGTCTTCGCCCACTGTGGCACGCCGGGCCTGATTCCTGGCACCAACCTGTCGCGCGTCAACAATCCGGACTTCGTCAAGAACATGTCGATGACGCCGCCGCTGGAACCGCCCGTCAAGGACAAGACGATCTTCCAGCTGCTCGACGAAACCTATCCCGGCCAGGTCAACTGGAAGGTCTATTACCACGACGCCCCGATCTCGGCGCTGTGCGAATACGTCTACGACCGCTGGGACTGGACCAGCTGGGACGGCGGCAACGTGTACCACTTCAACCAGCGGCTGTCGGACGAGACCAACCTCGAGTACGACATCCGCCACGACCGCCTGCCCAAGTACAGCTTCATCGAACCGCGCTACACCGACTTCTTCGCCGACGGGCCGGTCAACTCGTCGCACCCGGGCGGCGCGGGCATCGACTTCGGCGACCCGAACGGCAGTTCCCTGCCGCCGCCGATCTCGGTACGCGACGGCGAGCACTTGCTGTCCCAGGTCTACGGCATCCTCGCCAAGTATCCGGACACCTTCAGGAAGACGCTGCTGGTGGTGCTCTACGACGAGCACGGCGGCCTGTACGACCACGTGCCGCCGCCGACGAATATCACATCGCCGTTCACGGCACCGGTCGACAACTTCCAGTACGACCGCAACGGCGTGCGGATTCCGGCGCTGTTGATCAACCCCGCCATCCCGCCGGGCACCATCTTCCCCGCGCGCGACCCCGGGAAGGAGCCCGTCGCCTTCGACCACACCAGCCTGATCAGCACCTTGTGCGCGCAATTCGGCCTGCAGGGGCCGCCGTTGACCCCGCGCGCCGGGAACGCGCTCACGCTTCAGGGCCTGATCCCGCTGAACGCCGTCGACCACGTGCGGCCGCCCCCGCCCGTGGTGCAGCCCAGCGCCCCGTCGGTGGCCGGCCCGCTGCTCGCGTCGCCCGCCAAGCTCGCCGCCGCCGCGGCAACCTGGCAGGCGCGCACGCCGCATGACCTGCCGTCGGCGCTGCTGCCGCTGCTGTCGGCGAGCCAGCAGCGGCGGATCCTGCCTGGGAACTGAGCGCGGGAATCCGGGGGCCGGGGCGTGGGCGCCCAGCCGCAGGGCAGCGGCCCTCTGCTTCGCGAGCGACAGCCGCCAAGGCGTCGCCCGCGGAGCATTTCTCGACGACTGCACGTGGCCATTTGCACCTGCGTCGTTCGCGGACATATCTGATACGGCGGAAGGGTAACCGCCGCCGGCGCCCCAACCCGCGCCGGCCTGGCGCCGACTCTGCGACTGGTTAGGAGTCGGCCTCGGACTTTAGTTGCCTGACGATCGAGAAAGGCGCTATAAGCTGACGTGTTCAAGGGCTACAAATCGCGTCGCGACCGGTTTGCTGCGTCTGTCGGCAGGCGTGGCGATTTCCCCGGCCATCGATGAGGAAGCGCCTGGGTAGCCTTCAGGGAGGGTTGCTAGTGCCCACAAGGTTTCCCGTACTCGACCACACCATCCGCGCGGCCAATCGCCTCGCCGGGACGCCGTGAGATTCGCTCTTGCGCGCCCTGGCGCCATGACGGGCGCGCGGACGGGGCTGTCGCTCCACGGCTTCCTCACCCGGCTGATCTGGCTGTGCGTGGGGCCGCTGGCGATCCTGGCCGTCTTCATGGCGATCGAACGGGTGCGCGACGTCCAGGTCAATCGCGACCGCGAGGCCACGGCACTTGCGACAAGCCTCGCCACCGCTGTCGACCAGGATCTGAACGCGCGCATCGACGCGCTGAAGATGCTGGCGCAGTCCCCGCTTGGAGACGACGCCGCACGATGGCGGGATCTGTACCAGGAGGCCCAGGGCTTTCGCCAGAGCTTTGGAAGCCACGTCATCCTTGCCGACTTGAACATGCACATGCTGTTCAACACGCGCGCGCCTTTCGGTACCGAGCTGCCGACGCTGCCGACGCCAGGCGGCCGCGCCGCGGTTCCGATCGCGATGGCCACCGCCCGGCCCGCGGTGGGGGACATTTTCCAGGGGCCGCTTGCGAAGGAGCCGCTCGTCGCAGTGGCCGTACCCGCGTTGCGAGAGGGAAAGACGGCATTTCTCCTGCTCACGGTCTTCGAGGCCCATCAGTTCCAACGGCACCTGGACCAGATCGCGCTGCCGACCGGCTGGGCCATCGCCTTGCTCGACGGCAGTGGCAAGACGATCGCCCGCCGCGCGCCGGCGGTACTCGACCCCTCACGGGACGTGGACGCGAGCGGGCGCTTCGTCGTGAAGTCGGTCTTGTCGCCATGGTCCGTCGCGCTCGAGATCCCGCGCGACATCTATCGAGCGCCGATCCGGGACTCCGCCGCGGCGCTGGCGCTTGCCATCCTGGGAGCCACCTTGACGGGGGTCGTTGGCGGCACGCTGGCCGGCAGCCGGCTCGGCAGATGCGTGGCATCGCTCGCGCAGGCGCCGGCGGCCGGGGCGGGATCCTCCGGGATCTTCGAAATCGACAGGGTGCAGCGCCTCCTCGACGACGCGGCAAGGAGGCGCGAGGCGGCCGAAGCCACTTTGCTCGTGAGCGAACAGCGCTTTCGTCGACTCTTCTACGAGGCCCCGCTGCCGCAGGCCCTGATCAGCATGGACGGCGCCATCGTCGGCCTCAACGCACGTTTCGTGCAGGTCTTCGGCTACGGCATCGAGGATGTTCCGACGGTCTCGGACTGGTGGCCGCGCGCCTATCCTGATCCCGACTACCGGGCCCGCGTGGTCGAGGACTGGGACGCGACCATCGCCCGCTCGGGGACGACGACGAACGTCGAGCCCGTCGAACGCCGGGTCTCGTGCAAGAACGGGGTCGTGCGCTCCATGCTGGTATCCGGAATCGCGGTCGGGGACGATTTCCTGTGCGCGTTCTTCGATGTCACCGAGCGCAAGCAGGCGGAAGAGGCACGCGAGCGACTGGCGGCGATCGTCGAGTCATCCGACGACGCGATCGTCAGCAGCACGGTCGACGGCGTGATCACCAGCTGGAACCAGGGCGCGGAACGAACATTCGGGTTTTCGCCGGAAGAGACGATCGGCAGGCCGGTACGCGAGATCATCCGGTGCAAGGACGATGATTCAGCCCGGGAACAGGAGCGCAGGATCTTCCACTCTCGCCGGGGCCCGCGCCACGCGGGCGCCGAGGAAGTGGTCAGGCTGCACAGGGATGGGCATTCGATGACGCTGTCGATCGTCACCGGCGTCATACGCGATGCATCAGGCAAGGTCTCGGCGCTCGCCGCGATCATGCGCGATATCACGGTGGCCAAGCGGCGTGATGGCGAGCTGCAGGCGCTCGTTGCGGAGCAAGGCGCGCGCGACCGCCAGATGCGGGACCTGACGGCTCGGTTGCGGACGCTGCGCGAAGAGGAATGCACCCGCATCTCGCGCGAGGTCCATGACGGGCTGGGGCAACTGCTCACCTGCCTCAAGATGGACATCCGCTGGATGGCCCGCAGATTGGCCGGCGGCGCGCCGATCGAGGATGTGTCTGCCAAGCTCGCCGAGACCGAGGTTCTCGTCGACCAGACGGTCGAATCGGTGCAGCGCATCGCGATCGAGCTGCGCCCCAGCGCACTCGACGCGCTCGGCTTGCCCGCGGCGATTCGCGACGAGGCGCGCCGGTTCGAAGCCCGCACCGGGGTCGCCACGGTCGTGGATACCAGCGCCGCTTCTTCTCCGGAGCAGCCCGTCGCAACGACCCTGTTCCGCATCCTTCAAGAACTGCTCACGAACATCGCCCGGCATGCTCAGGCGTCGCTCTTGAGCATCCGGTTGACGAATGAACAGGATGGCTGGGAACTTCGCGTTCGCGACGACGGGATCGGAATTCCGTCCGGGATGCTGAACCGGTCCACCTCGCTGGGTCTGCTCGGCATGACCGAGCGTGCCGAGGCCGTCGGCGGCTCGTTCAGCATCGAGCGCCATCCGGAGGGCGGCACGCTTGCCATCGTGAGGCTCCCACACCCACCCGCTTCCAGGATCGGACATGAATCACATACTGATCGCTGACGACCATGCGGTGACGCGCCGCGGAATCCGCGAGCTCCTGCGCGACGCCTTCGATGGGGTGCAGGTCGCCGAGGTGGCCGACGGCAACGCGGTGCTGGCCGAACTGTCGTCTCGACCCTGGGACCTGATCCTGCTCGACGTGATGATGCCGGGCCCGGGCATCCTCGAACTGTTGGGCGCGATTCGTGCTGTCGACCCCCGTCCCCCCGTCCTCGTGCTGACGGCCAGCAACGAGATCGAGTACGTCATTGAAACCATGAAGGCCGGTGCCAACGGACTGATCCACAAGCACCACGCCGCCGACGACCTGCTGCACGCCGTGCAGCGCATTGCCGACGGTGGAACCTACCTGCACGCGGATACGGCGATCACCATCGCCAAGACGTTGCAGAGGCGGACGCCCACCTTGCCGCATCACGATCTGTCCGAACGCGAGCTCGACATCTTTCGGCGCATCGCGCTGGGACGGGCGATCAAGGAGATCGGCTTCGATCTCGGGCTGAGCGACAAGACGGTGGCCACCTACCTCGCGCGCATCCGGGAGAAGACCGGGCTCACGAGCCATGTCGACATCGCCCGCTACGCGCTGAAGAACGGACTGGTCGACTGAACGGAAGCGGCTTGTAGGCAATTTGCCTACAAGCCCCCGCGCAAATGCATACAGGGCCGTTGCCTGCGCAGTGGCACGATTCGCGCATGCAGCACCAGAAGTCGCCGCCAAGATTCCTAGTTGCTGACGACGTACCCGTCATCGCGCTCATGGTCGGCGAACTGCTCCGTGAGTCCGGGGCCGAGGTGGTGGGACCCGCCGCCGACGGGGCCGAGGCGCTGCGCCTGTTTCACGAAACGGCGCCCGATGGCGTCGTCCTCGACATCGAGATGCCCGAACTCAACGGCCTGCAGGTGCTGCGCGCCATTCGTGCGAGCGAGCACGCGTCGAGGTGCCTGGTGATCATCCTGACGTCCCACTCGGAGCAGTCGATGCGGGAGCAGGCCTACGCCGATGGCGCGGATCACGTGCTTCACAAGTCCACCGAGTTCGAGCGCCTGTTGCAGATCGTGCCGGCCTTCATCAAGCGAAGCCACGAATAGCGCGACACGTGTAGTCAATGCACCGACAGCTCTCGGCAGTCTGCTGACTGGCGGTCCGCGACCGCAGCGCTCAAAGTCACCTCATGAACGGGTCCACACGCCGGTTCTTGGAGACATGAGATGTACGGGCTGGTCAATCAGGCGGTCGAGGACTTCGTCAGGCGGGGGTTCGGCGATGGTGCCTGGAAAAGCATCAAGGACAACGCGGGCGTCAACCTGGAGATGTTCGTCTCGATGGACAGCTACCCCGACGACGTCACGTACAAGCTCGTCGGGGCCGCCACCGAGGTGCTGGGCCTGGACGCGGCGACCATCCTCGAGGCCTTCGGCCAGCACTGGGTGCTCTACACCGCGCAGGAAGGCTACGGGCAGATGCTCTCGATGTTCGGTTCGAATCTCGAGGAGTTCCTCGTCAACCTGGACAACCTGCACAGTCATGTGGGGTTGACGTTCCCCGCGCTGCGCCCCCCTTCGTTCCAGGTGGAGCGCATCGAAGGCGGCCTGGGGCTGCTGCTGCACTACCACAGCGATCGCATCGGGCTGGCCCCGATGGTCGTCGGGTTGCTGAAGGGCCTGGGGCGACGCTTCTCCCAGGAAATCGACGTTGTCCAGGTGGAGCATCGCGAGCGTTCCGGCCACGACGTCTTCCGCATCGACTACGTGGGGGCGGGCGCGTAGCCCGGGCCGCCATGACCGCTCCGGCATTGAACCTGTTTGCGCATGAGTTCGCCGCGGCATTCCCGTTCCACGTCGTCCTCGACGACCGACTGCGCGTGCTGCAGACGGGTTCGGTGTTGAGCCGGCTGTGCCCGGGGCTCACCAGGGGCACCGCCCTCGGCGAGCACTTCGCCGTCCAGCGTCCCGTCCTGCAGCGGCTGGACTTCGACGAAGTGCTTCGGCATCGCAAATCGATGTTCGTGCTTCGCGTCCGGGAAGGGAACTTGCGGCTGCGTGGCGAGATCGTCGCCCAGGGGCGGCATCTGTTCTTCCTGGGCTCGCCCTGGGTGACGGACATGGCCGATGTCAACCAGATCGGGTTGTCGCTCGACGACTTCGCCGTGCACGATCCCGCCGTCGACCTGCTGTTCCTGCTGCAGACGAAGAACCGGGCGCTGGCCGATGCACAGGAGCTGGCACGCAAGCTGAAGGAGCAGAAGGACAACCTGAGAGTGGCCATGCTGGCGGCCGAGGTGGCGGAGCAGGCCAGTCGCACGAAGAGCGAGTTCCTGGCCGTGATGAGCCATGAGATCAGGACGCCGCTGAACGGCGTGCTGGGAATGCTCGATTTCCTGCTGACCGGCGAGTTGACTCCCCGCCAGCGCAGTTGCGCCGCAACCGCTGCGAGAAGCGGCAAGGACCTGCTGGGCATCATCGACGACATCCTCGACTTCTCCAAGGTCGAGGCCGGCAAGCTCGAGCTGGAGTGCATCAGGTTCAGCCCGCGCGGCGTGGCCGAGGACGTCGTCGGGCTGCTGTCGCACCAGGCGCGCGAGAAAGGACTCGAGGTCGAGCTCGAGTTCGCGCCCGAGGTGCCGGACGAATTGATGGGCGATCCGGCGCGCGTCCGCCAGGTGCTGATCAACCTCCTTGGAAATGCCATCAAGTTCTCGAGTTCGGGGCGCGTGACGGTTCGCGCCGTCCTGCTGGGCGAAGCGGGGGCGCGCGCGTCCATCCGGGTCGAGGTACAGGACAACGGCATCGGGATCGACGCCGCCAAGCAGCACACGCTGTTCGAGCCTTTCACGCAGGCCGATGCGTCCATGACGCGCAAGTACAGAGGCACCGGGCTGGGTCTCGCGATCTGCAAGAAGCTCATCGGCCTGATGGGCGGGGCCGTCGGCGTGAGCAGCGAAGTCGGGCGGGGAAGCATCTTCTGGTTCACCTTGTGTCTCGAAAGTGGCGCGGCGAGCGCGCCGGAGCGGTGCGAACCGACGAGCGCGCCGGAACGCTTCCGCGGCCACCTGCTGGTCTGCGAGGACGATCCCGTCAAC
Source organism: Betaproteobacteria bacterium (assembly GCA_013289985.1). Classification (GTDB taxonomy): domain Bacteria; phylum Pseudomonadota; class Gammaproteobacteria; order Burkholderiales; family Burkholderiaceae_C; genus Scleromatobacter. Next base: position 15,090 of record JABCYW010000058.1, read on the forward strand.
CAGCTGGTCGCGAAGCTGCATCTCGAGGCCCTCGGATTCACGGTCGACATGTTCGACAACGGTCTCGATGCCGTCGAGGCGGCGGCGCGAACGCCCTACGACATGGCCCTGCTGGACATGCGGCTGCCGGACATGGACGGGCTGGACGTCTGCCGTGCCATCCGGGCGCAGCGCCGCGATCGCGGACGCCTGCCCATCGTCTTCTGGACCGCCAGCATGCTCGGCGTCGATCGGGCCCGGGCAGCCGAGGCCGGGGCGGACGCCATCCTCGGCAAGCCTTTCGAGCTGAGCGCGCTGAAACGAACCCTGTCCACGCTCCTGGTCGCGGGCGAGACGCGACCGACCCCCACCACCGCCACGGAGGACTGCCAAGCATGAACATGCCCACCGATACCCGCGCCCTGTATGACAAGACCGCGGACAACTGGGCCCGCCAGCAGCCCAGTTCCCTGTCCGACTACACGGCCAGGCCCCAGGTGATGGCGTTGTGCGAGCCGCTCGCGGGCAAGCTCGTGCTCGACCTCGGGTGCGGCGAAGGCTACTGCAGCCGCATGCTGCGCCAGCGCGGCGCGCAGGTCGTGGGGGTCGACGTCTCCGAACGCATGATAGAGCTCGCTCGCCAGGCCGAGCGTGCGCACCCGCTGGGCATTCGCTATGAAGCGGCCGACGCCGTGACGGCCGATCTCGGCGAGGCCAGCGTCGACCTCGTCGTGGCCGTGTTCCTCTTCAACTATCTCGACGTCGAACAGATGCGCAAGACGATGGCCAACGTGCATCGCATGCTGTGGCCGGGAGGCAGCTTCGTGTTCGCCGTGCCGCATCCGGCATTCGCGTTCATGCGCGAGGCGGCGCCGCCGTTCTACTTCGACGTCGGCTCCGCCGGGTACTTCAGCGCCCGCAACAAGCTGTTCGGCGGGAGGATCTGGAAGCGCGATGGCAGCGCCCTCGACGTGCAGCTGGTGCACAAGACCCTCGAAGACTATTTCGAGGGCTTGCGCGCGGCGGGGTTCACCGCGATGCCCACGGTGACCGAGCTGACGGTCACCCGGCAAATGGTCGAGATGGACGAGAAGTTCTTCGGTCCGCTCCTCGATCTCCCCCTGCACTTGGCCATCAAGGTCACACGCGCCTGAGGCGCCGCTCAACCCCCCGAGGTCATCCGCATGAAATCCCTCCAGTCCGAGATCCCCGACCTGGCGCTCGACGCTCCCCGCAGGTTCAGGCAGGTTGCCGAAACCCACCCGCTCTGGCGCCATCCTTTCGTGGAGCGTTGCCGTGCGGGGCAGCTCACGCTGGCGCAGGTACGCATCCTGGGCGCGCAGATGTACAGGTTCTGTCACGAGTTCCCGAGCTTTCTGGCCATGGCCCTGGCGTCGTGCCCGCAGGAAGACGCGCGCATCGTCATCGGCGAGAACCTGTGGGAGGAACTGGGCGAAGGCGATCCGCAGCGTGCCCACGCGGCCCTGTTCCGGCGCTTCACGCGCGCCCTGGGCCTGGACGACGCGCAACTCCTGGCGACGGCGGCGCAACCCGAGACCGAGGCGCTCGTCGATACCTACCGGAGCCTGAGCAAGACCTACGGGGTGCTGGGCATCCTGGGCGCCCTCTGCTATGCGTCGGAGGGCATCGTCGGCGCCCTGTATTCGCACATCCAGGCCGGACTGCTGCGGGCCGCGCCCTTCGACAGGGAGGCGTTGACGTTCTTCGAGGTGCACATCCACGTCGACGATGGCCATGCCGACAAGCTCGAATCCGTCCTGCTGCCGATGTTGCGCACGCCGCAGGACGCGTTGCTGGTCGAGGAAGCCGTTCGAACGGCCCTCGACGCGCGCTGCCGCTTCTTCGACGGCGTCCTGCGCGAGTCCGAAAGCGCCGGCGAAGTCCGTTCGACCAGCGCCGCCTGAGCAGCCATGATGAATCCGCTTCCTGGCTGGTTGCACGGGCTGTTCGCGGTGTTGCCGACGCCCATGGTGGCGGGCGGGGACCTGGATCTGGAAAGCCTGGATCGCGTGGTCGAGCACTACCTGGCCGGCGGCGCCACCGGGCTGGTGCCCGCCAGCATCGCCGGCGAAGGCGACCTGCTCGACGAAGCCGAGCGGCGCCTCGTGATCCAGCGCGTCGTCGACCGTTGCGCGGGACGCGCGCCGATCGTCGTCGGCGTGCTGGAGGACTGCACCGAACGCGCCTTGGCGCAGGCCCGCGTCGCGGCCGAATGCGGAGCCGACGGCTTGCTCGTCAAGCCGCCGAAGGGCAACGCCCAGGGGGCGCTGGCGCATGTCCTCGCGATCGCGGAGTCGCTGCGCCTGCCGATCATCCTGCTCGACAACCCGGAGTTCGGCGGCTCGCTCCCGGTGAGCCTCATCCAGCACCTGGTGGACACGGTGCCCGAGGTCTGCGGCATCAAGCTGGAGGAGGAGCCCACGGCTGCCAAGATGGCCCGGGTGCGAGCCGTGCTGGGGCCGCGCATCCGGATCTTCGGCGGCCTCGGCGGAGTCCATTGCCTGCGCGAACTCCGGCACGGAGCGGACGGCTTCTTCACCGGCTATCCGCAGCCGGCACTTCTCGCGGAGGTGATGGCCTGCTGGCGCCGGGGCGATCTGGCCGCGGCTCGCGTTGCCAATGCGGCGTTCCTGCCCATCGCGATGCGCGAGCGCGCGCATCCCGCGACGCTGATCGGCCAGCGCAAGACGATCCTGCGCGACTGCGGCGTGCTCCGCGATGCTGCCGTCAGACAGCGCGCGAGCGAGCGGTGCGAGGCGGTCGATCAGCCCGGCGCGACGTCGTCGGCGCGGATGCATCGGCCGATCCATCATGCCTGATGCCGCGCTGAACCTGTCGCCGCTGCAGTTTGCAGCCGCGTTCCCGTTCCACATCGTGTTCGATGAGCGACTGTGCGTGTTGCAGACGGGGTCGGTGCTGCGCCGCCTGTGCCCGGGGCTGCTCGAAGGCACAAGCCTCGGTGAATGCTTTGTCGTGCAGCGGCCCGACCTGCAGGGCATGGACTTCGAAGCGATCCTCCGCCACAACAAGACACTTTTCGTGTTGCAGTATCGAGGCGGGCCGCTGCGATTGCGCGGTCAATTCGTTGGCCAGGATCGGCGCCTGTTCTTCCTGGGATCTCCCTGGGTGGCCACGATGCCCGAGGTGACGCAGATCGGACTCTCGCTCGGCGACTTTGCCATCCACGATCCCGTCGTCGACTTGCTGTTCTTGCTGCAATCGAAGAACAAGTCCCTGGACGATGGGCAAATGCTGTCGCAGCGCCTGCGGGCGAGCCAGCAGAGACTTGCCGAAGCGCAGGAACTGGCGAAGCTGGGCAGCTGGGTGCTCGATCCGGCCACCGGCGAGATCGATTGCTCCGATGAGGCCCGCCGCATCTACGGCTTCACCGCGACAACGTTGAATCCAACCCTGGACCGGCTGGTGGCGCTGGTTCCCGGCGGGCAAGGGGCCGGGTTGCGGGCAGCCGTGGAACAGGCCACTCGGAGCAACGTCCCGGTTGTCCTCGAGCATCGGGTGCACGCGTCCGACGGCACCGATCGGTGGGTTCACCTCACCTTGCAGATGTCCACGACGAACGGCGCCGCGACGGTTCGCGCCGCGGTGCGTGACGAGACGACGAACAAGGAGGCCACGTTGCGGCTGGCACTGGCCCATGACGTCGCTCGGGAATTGGCCGCGGACGTCGAGCCGGAGAATGCGGTGGCGTTCATCCTTGCGGCGATCGGTGCGCAGCTGGGATGGCCTGCCGCGGCGTGCTGGGCGGTGGGCAACGACTGCCGCGTGCGCTGCCTGAGCAGCTGGGCGGTGGCCGACGACGCGGCATCGCAAGAGTTCGCCGTCGCCATGCGCGCCTTCGACGGACCGCGCCAGGACGCCACGCTCGATGCGGCCTGGGAATCCGGCAGTCCCCTGTGGCGAGTCATCCAGGATTCGGACACCGCATCGGCCAGGGACCGGGCCGCCGGCCGTTGCGGCCTGCATGCGGCCGTCGTGATCCCGGTCATCGCGGGCACGCAGCTCATGGCGCTCGAATTCTTCAACCATGCGCCAATCGCGTTCGACCGCGAGGTCGAGGGCTTCATGCGCTCCATTGCGAGCCAGCTGACCCAGTACCTGCTGCGCAAGCAGGCCGAGGCGGCGCTCCGCCATTCGGCCAACCATGATGCGCTGACGGGACTGGCCAACCGACCGCTGTTGCACGAGCGCTTGGGGCATGCCATCAAGCACGCCGCGCGCAAGCAGGCCAAGGTTGGCGTCATGTTCATGGATCTCGACCGCTTCAAGCACGTCAACGACAGTCTCGGTCACACCGCGGGCGATGTGTTGTTGCAGGCCTGCGCGGACCGCCTGCGGATGTGCGTGCGCGAATGCGACACGCTGGCTCGTTTTGGCGGAGACGAATTCGTGGTGGTACTGGAAGGCCTCGACGATGCCGTCGACGTCGTCGCGCCGCTGACCAAGGTACTTGGCCTGTTCGGCCTGCCCTTCGAGGTCATGGGGCGCGAGCTGCCGACCACGGCAAGCATCGGGATCAGCGTGTATCCGGACGACGGGCAGGATGTCGAGAGCCTGTTGATGAACGCCGATGCGGCGATGTATCGCGCCAAGGAGGCCGGGCCCGGAAGCCATCATTTCTACTCCGCGCAGATGAAGGAAAAGGTCCAGCAGCAGTTGGCGCTGGAAACCTGTCTGCCGCGGGCGCTGGAGCGGGGCGAGTTGTTTCTCGTCTATCAGCCGAAGCTGGATCTGGCCACCGGCCGGATCACGGGGGTAGAGGCACTGATGCGCTGGCGGCACCCCTCGATGGGCCTGGTCTCGCCCCTGCAATTCATCCCCATCGCGGAGGACATCGGGTTGATCGACGAATTCGGTCACTGGGCGCTGCAGGTGGCCTGCCGGGACGCGAGGAAATGGCGTGACCAGGGCCACCCGGTCCAGGTGAGCGTCAACCTCTCGGCGCGCCAGCTCGATCGGCCCCGGCTGGCCGACGAAGTGGCCAAGGTCATCGCGGACGCGGGACTGCTTCCGGCCCAGGTCGAGCTCGAAGTCACCGAGAGCTGCGTCATGCACAACCCGGTCCAGGCCGCCCTGCGACTGAGAGAGCTGCGCGATCTGGGGGTGTCCCTGGCCATCGATGACTTCGGTACCGGGTACTCCTCGCTGTCCTATTTGCGCACCTTTCCCTTGGGTACCTTGAAGATCGATCGCGCCTTCATCAAGGACCTGCCGGCCGACGAGGATGCCGCCGCGTTGACAGCCGGAATCATCGCGCTGGCGCATCGCCTTCGCATGAAGGTGGTGGCCGAGGGCGTCGAGACACTGGAACAACTGGGCTATCTGCGCGCCAATTGTTGCGACGAGGTCCAGGGCTACTACATCAGCATGCCGATAACGGCCGATGAGATGGATCGATTCCTCGAGCGGGACCTGCGCAATTTCGTGACCCCGACGGTGGCGGCGTAGGTCATGGCCGCAGCCCCGCAGGCAATCCTCGACCGCGACGGCGTGCTCCCCCCTGGCGCAGGCAAGGCAACTCGCGCGAGCGGTGCGGCCCTGCTTGAAGAATGGCAGCGCCTGACCAAGGCCATGTCGAAGACACTCCACGGAGATGTTCGGGAAGAAGGCTGGAGAGCGCGGTTCCTGGAAGAGGCTTCGGCCCTTCGTGCCCTGGCCGGGCGCGACATCGATCTTGCCCTGTATTCGCTGTTGTTCGCTTCGGGCCATGACGAGTGTTCATACAGTGTCGTGCACTCGATGACCTGTGCGGTCATCGTGGATCTTGCAGGGCGCTGGCTTGACTGGTCCCAGCCCCAGCTCACTTCCGCGGTGTGCGCGGCGCTGAGCATGAACATCGGAATGACGGTCCGGCAGGACAGCCTCGCTCAACAGACGGCCGCTCCGACATCCGAGCAGCGCGATCAGATCGACCGACACGCGACTGCGGGCGCGGACATGCTTCGCGACGCGGGGGTCGACGATGAAGACTGGATATACGCGGTACGGCATCACCATGCCAGCAGCCAAGAAGACGATTCCGATGCCGCACATCCCGCGGCCAGGGCCACGGAGCTGATTCGACGGATCGACGTCTACACGGCCAAGCTCAGTCGCAGGGCTTCGCGGCCCGCGATCTCTCCGGCGATCGCGGCTCGAGATGCCCTCCTGGGTCCGCAGGGACACCCGGACCACATCGGCGTCACTCTGCTGCGCGTTCTCGGCCTGTACCCTCCCGGCACGTGGGTGAGCCTGGCCAATGGTGAATTGGCCATCGTCATCCATAGAGGCGAAAAGTCTCATACCCCGTTTGTGGCCTCCGTTCGCACGCGCGACGGCGGATATCTGAAGCAGCCGACGCGACGCGAGACGACAAGGCGCGAATACCGCATCCTCCATGGCATTCGGGCAGGTGAAGTGAAGGTGGATCTCGATCATGCCCGGGTGCTTGCCGCGTGACCGCTTCGATGCGCAGGCCCCCACCCTTGCTCGCCGCGGCGAAAGGTGAACGGGGCGTTGCGCCCACTCACCTTTCGCGCGACGGCGTCCCGATGTCGCTCTCGTCCAGCTCCGGGCGGGAACCGGATCTCAGCGGCGCTGCGCGGCCAGCACGCAGAGCATCTCGGCGGCCACGTGGGCGGCGGCGATGGCGGTGATCTCGGCGTGGTCGTACGACGGGGCGACCTCGACGACGTCCAGGCCCACCAGCTTCACCGGCACCAGGCCGCGCAGGATGGCCAGCGCCTGCGCGCTGCTCAGGCCGCCGGCCACCGGCGTGCCGGTGCCGGGCGCGAAGGCGGGGTCGAGGCAGTCGATGTCGAAGGTGAGGTAGCTCTTGTTCGTGCCGACGATCTCGAGGATGCGGGCGATCGTCGCCTTCACGCCGTGCTCGTGCACCCAGTCGGCGCCCAGCACGTTCACGCCCATGAAGTCGTCGTTCCAGGTGCGGATGCCGATCTGCACCGAGCGCTTCGGGTCGATCAGGCCGTCCTTGATCGCCTTGTAGAACATCGTGCCGTGGTTGAGCGAGTCGGGCGCGTCGTCGGCCCAGGTGTCGCAGTGGGCGTCGAAGTGGATCAGCGACAGCGGGCCGCCGTGCTTCTCCACGTGCGCCTTCAGGATGGGGTAGGTGATGAAGTGGTCGCCGCCCAGCGTGAGCATCGTCGTGCCGCCGGCGATGATGCGGCGCGCGTGGTCGGCGATGCTGGCCGCGATCGTGGCGGGACGGTGGTTGTCCAGCGGACAGTCGCCGTAGTCGACGATGGCCAGGTGGTCGCACGGACCGAAGCCCCAGGGATGGATCTTCTCGTTCAGCTGCGCGGTGGCGGCGCGGATCGCGGCGGGGCCCAGGCGCGCGCCGGTGCGGAACGTGGTGGCCAGGTCCAGCGGGACGCCGGTGACGGCGACGTCCACGCCGGCCAGGTCGCGGGTGTAGCGGCGGCGCATGAAGGACAAGACACCCGAATACGTGTTCTCGCCCGCGTAGCCCAGGTGGCTCGCGCGATGGATGGCATGATCGGTGTCGCGGATCGGTTCGCTCATGGGGAAGACTCGTTGGTTCCAGGCCTCCATGCTCGCAAATCGGCACTCCGTTGCCCATTAGCCGGCTCCGAAGAGATATGAATATTCCTGATACCTCGGCGCGCAGCGAACCCCCGTTTTCCGGCCTCGTGGCGTTCGAGGCGGCGGCGCGGCTGGGCAGCATGTCGGCCGCGGCCGACGAGCTGGACCTGACGCAGTCGGCCGTGAGCCAGCGCGTGCTCAAGCTGGAGGCCCACGTGGGCCAGCGCCTGTTCATCCGCCAGGGCCACGGCGTGCGCCTGACCGGCGCCGGCAAGCTGCTGATGGAGACGGCCACCGACGCGCTGCAGCGCCTGCGCGCCGGCTTCGCCCGCATCGAGCCCTATCGCAACAAGCAGTCGCTGCTGCTCGCCTGCCCGCCCGACTTCGCGCACGGCTGGCTGCTGCCGCGGCTGGAGGCGCTGCGCGCGGCGCACGGCGGCCTGGAGGTGTGGCTGATGTCGGAACGCGACGTCGCGGCCATCGACCGCATCGACGTCGACCTGGTGGTGTCGCGCCGGCCGCTGCAGGGGCCCGACATCGAGTGCGCGCTGCTGCTGGAGGATCGCGCGATCGCGGTGTGCGGCCCGCGCCTGGCCGACAGGCTGGCCGGCGTCGCGTTCCCGCGCGTGCTGGACAAGGCGCCGCTGCTGTTCCTGGAGAGCGCGCCCGAGTGGGGCGGCGCGTTGCCGGCGGGCGGCCCGAAATCCCGGCGCAACCGGGCCGCCACGATCGAGGACGAGCGCCTGCTGCTGGACGCCGCCGAGCGCGGCGCGGGCATCGCCTACGTGTCGCGGGTGCTGGCCGCCGACGCGCTGGCCGCGGGCCGCTGCGTGCAGCTGGCGCAGGTGCCTGCCACGCCGCGGTCGCCGCTGTGGGCGATGCGCAGCCGGCTCACGCCGCGAACGACCATGGCCGACCGCGTGTTCGAGTGGCTGAGGGCCGCCGCGGCCTGAGAGCCTGTGAACGTCGGTGTGCGCCCACCTACAATTTGGGCGATGAAGCTCTTCGTGGCCGACGCCGAACTTTCGATCCTCGAGGAGGTGCTGACGCATCCGTGGGACGAGAACGTGCTCGCCGCCACCATCGCGCTGGCCTGGCACCTGCGCCAGCGCGACAGTGCGCGAGCCCTGCGCCTGGTCGACGGCGTCGTGCCGCTGCTGGTGCCGTCGCGGGAGGGCGTGCGCCGTCCCGACGCGCATCGCGTGCGCGCCGCGCTCGCCGCGTGCGAGGCCTCGGCGCTGCTGTGCGACTTCGACGTGGCCGAACGCTGGCTGGCCGAGGCGCGCCAGCACCACGATGCCGGCGCCGATCCGTTCGCCGACGGCGATGCGTGGCTGGTGGAGGCGACACTGGCCAAGATGCGCGTGCAGCGGGCCCGCGAGATGGCCGCCCACCAGGCCGCCATCGCGGCGTTCAAGGCCGCGCCCGAGCGGCTCGCGATCGCGCAGGCCTGGCTCAGCTTCGAGCGCGGCTACGAGAAGTCGGGCGTCGACCACTGCATCGGGCTGCAGCCCCCCGGCGACGGCCATCCCGAGGCCGCCACGGCCTGGGACGCGCTGTGGAGCGCCTCGCGCGGCATGGCGTTGTCGTACCGCGAGCCGGCCGAATCGGCCCTGCTGTACCGGCACGCGGCCACGCAGGCGCGGGCGGTGGGCATGGTGCGCCTCGAGATCGTGGCCATGATCAACGCCGGCGCGGCCACGCAGGGCCTCGGCGACCTCGACCTGGCCGCCGAATGCTTCGAGGCGGCCGCCGCGCGCGCCAACGCCACGGGCTGGCCCACGCTGATCGGCACCGCCAACACCCGCGTGGGCGAGCTGATGCAGACCCTCGGCGCGTACGAGGAGAGCCGCGCCATCCTGAGCGAGGCCATCGTGGCGCTGTCCATCGGCGCGCCGGGCCTGCACCTGGGCATCGCCTGCGCGTCGCTGGCCGAGACGCTGCGCGCGATGGGCCGCGCCGAGGAATCGCTGGCGCCGATGAGCCGGGCCATCGCGCTGTGCCGCGAGACCGGCTTCAAGCACACGCTGGCGCTCAACCTCATCTTCCAGGCGCGTGGCCTCGTCGCCGCCGGCCTGTCGCAGGAGGCGCTGGCCGTGCTGGCCGAGGCGCGCGCGCTCATCGACGAGTCGGAGCTGCATTCACTGCACGTGGGGGTGACGGACGTCCTCGCCGACCTGCATCACCGGTTCCCGCTGCCCGCACCGCCCGGCATGATCCTGCCCACCGCGGCCCTGCACTACGCCGAGGCCGCGCTCGTCGAGGGCCGGCGCATCGCCGGCTGGAAGGCGCCGGCGCGGCTCTTCGCCTTCCTGGCCGAACGCTGGGCCGAGGCCGGCGAGCACGCGCGGGCGTACGAGTACGCGCGCCAGGCGCTGGAATCCAACGAGAAGGAAGCCCGGCAGAAGATGAACTATCCGCTCGCGCTGGTGCGGCTGCGCAGGCGCGGCACCGGCGACGCGCCCGCCGCGGCGGGCGCGCAGGACGGCGGCGAGGATCGCCAGCGGCGCGCCGGCTCGCGCACGCTGACGCCCAAGGAGCGCAGCATCCTGCTGCTCCTGGCTCGGAACTACTCGAACAAGGAGATTGCCAAATCGATCGACGTGAGTGACGAGACGGTGAAGTGGCATCTCAAGAACCTGTTCAACAAGCTCGACGCCGGGTCGCGCAAGCACGCCGTCACGCGCGCGCGCTCGCTGGGCTTCATCGGCTTCAACGCCTGAGGCCGGACGAACCAGGGCGAGCGGAGGGCGTGGGCGAGGCGGGTCTTGCATGGCGCCTCGATCATGGCGCCGCACGCGTCGGCGCACGCCCCCCCGCGGCGGGGGGGATCGCCGGGCGGACAAACCCGGACCGCGCGGCATGTCCCCATGCCGACCGGCAGGCGACTGTCAGGTCGTGGCTTCGACGCCCAGCACGCCGCGCCGGATCTGGTCGCGTTCGATCGACTGGAACAGCGCCTTGAAGTTGCCCTCGCCGAAGCCGTCGTCGCCCTTGCGCTGGATGAACTCGAAGAACACCGGGCCCAGGTGCGTCTTGGAGAAGATCTGGAGCAGCAGGCGCGGCTTGCCGCCTTCGATGGAGCCGTCCAGCAGGATGCCGCGCGACTGCAGCTCGGCCACCGGCTGGCCGTGGCCGGGCAGGCGCTCGGCGAGCATCTCGTAGTAGACGTCGTTGGGCGCGGTCATCAGTGCGACGCCGGCCATCTGCAGCCTGTCGATCACCGGGATGATGTCGTCGCACAGCAGGGCGATGTGCTGGATGCCCTCGCCGTTGAACTGCATCAGGAATTCCTCGATCTGGCCCGAGCCCTTCTTGGATTCCTCGTTCAGCGGGATGCGGATCATGCCGTCCGGCGCCGTGAGCGCCTTGGACGTGAGGCCCGTGTACTCGCCCTGGATGTCGAAGTAGCGGATCTCGCGGAAGTTGAACAGGCGCTCGTAGAAGTCGGCCCAGAACGTCATGCGGCCGCGGTAGACGTTGTGCGTCAGGTGGTCGATGAGCTTCAGGCCGTGGCCCGCCGGGCGGCGCTCCACGCCTTCGATGAACTCGAAGTCGATGTCGTAGATGGACTTGCCGTCCTCGAAGCGGTCGATGAGGTAGATCGGCACGCCGCCGATGCCCTTGATCGCGGGCAGGCGCAGCTCCATCGGGCCGGTGGGGATCTCGATGGGCTGCGCGCCCAGCGACAGCGCGCGCTCGTACGCCTTGTGCGAATCCTTCACGCGGAAGGCCATGCCGCAGGCCGACGGGCCGTGCTCGGCCGCGAAGTAGCCGGCCAGGCTCCTGGGCTCGCGGTTGACGATGAAGTTGATGTCGCCCTGGCGATACAGCAGCACGTCCTTGGAGCGGTGCTTCGCCACGAGCGTGAAGCCCAGCATCTCGAAGTACGGCTCGATCAGGCCCGGGACGGGCGAGGCGAACTCGACGAATTCGAAGCCCTGCAGGCCCATCGGGTTGTCGAACAAGTCTTTCATGGCGGTCTCCGGTGCTAGGTGCAGGAATCATAGGGAAATGGCCCCGCAGCATTTCTGCAAATCCGTGCGGCCAGTGGCGATTTGCGCAGGAATCCTGCAAGATCCATGGATGGACACAGAATTCAAGCTGGACACCGTCGACTTGCGCATCCTGCGCGTGCTGCAGGCCAATGGTCGCGCCACCTACGACGAGGTGGCCGCCGAGGTGAGCCTGTCGCCGTCGGCCACCCTGCGACGCGTGAAGCGGCTCGAGGAGGCGGGCGTCATCGCCGGCTACGTGGCGCTCGTGAAGCCGGAGGCGGTCGGGCTCTCGCTCACGGCCTACATCACGGTGCGGCTCGAGAAGCAGTCGGACACGCACATGCGCAAGCCCATGGACGCGTTCCGCGCGTCGGTGCAGACCTGGCCCGACGTGGTGGAGTGCAGCTCGCTCACCGGCGAGATGGACTACCTGCTGCGCGTGCTGGTGAGCGACATGGCGCACTACTCGCGCTTCGTGATGGACACGCTGCTCAAGCATCCGAGCGTGCAGGACTGCAAGACCAGCTTCGTGCTCGATCGCGTCAAGCAGACGACGGCGGTGCCGCTGCAGGACGCGCGCGGCCGCTGAAGCTACCTACGCGTCGAGCCCGTCGATGCTGCGCGCCACGTCGTCGCGCACCGCCTTGGCCTCGTTGCCGCCCGTCCACTCCGGCGTGCCGCCGGCCAGGCTCCAGCGCCGTCCGGGCAGCGACACCGTGGCCTTCCAGGTGAGCAGCGGTCCTTCGATGTCCCAGGTGGCCTCGTAGCGGAACGAGGTCCGGCTCTCCGAGTGCACGTGCGAGCTGGCGACGACGCGTTTCGCAGGCGCGGGAGCGGGCAGGCGTTTCAACTCGGGGCCTCCTCGGAATGGACGGCCATCCTAACTGCCGCGCATGGCCGGTTCAATGCCGCGAGACGCGCGCCCGGCGCGTCAGTCTTCCCCGGCGGCGCCCTCCGCCAACCGCGCCAGGTACTCCCCGCCCAACCGGAAGCTCAGCCGCCCGGCCACGTGCAGCGCGCCCAGCGAGCGGTAGAACGCCAGCGCGGGCCGGTTCGATGCGCTCACGTGCCAGTCCATGCGCGCGCACCCGTGCTCGGCCGCGTGGAGCGCGACCCACGCCATCAGCGCCTTGCCGATGCCCTGGTGCTGGCGTGCCCGGCGCACGTAGAGTTCCTTGAGCAGCAGCTGGCCGCGGCGCGCGGGCGCCGGGTCGACCAGCGAATGGAACAGCGCGATGGCGGCCAGGCCGACGACCTCGCCGGCGTCCTCCGTGGCCACCACCAGGCGGACGGCGGCGTGCTCGCCGAGCAGGTTGTCGACCAGGTTCGATCGGATGTCGTCGCGCGACACCGGCGCCTCCTCGCTGTAGAAGGCGCACATCTCGTGCATCAGGTCGATCAACGACTCGTGCTGGCTCTCGTCGACAAAGGCGATGTGCATGCGCTTCCCCCCGGCTGCGTCTACTTCTTCGCCGGCTTCGCGCGCGTGACGATGGGCCGCTTGCGAGCGGGCTCGCCCGCGTGCTTCACCGACGCGTTGACGAAGGTGTCCTTCATCGTCTCGTCGCGGCCGCGCGGCGAGCAGGCGGTGATGGTGCGGCAGGACTCCTCGGACGCCTTCAGGTAGGCGTGGCCCATCTCCGAATCGAAGTAGACCGAGTCGCCGGCCTTGAGCACCAGAGGCGCGTAGAGCTCGGTATGGAAGCCGATCTCGCCCTCGATGACGTAGGTGAACTCCTCGCCGGGATGGCGGATGAAGCCGCCGAACTCGGCGAAGAACTCGTCGAGCGTGCGCGCGTGGTGCTCCACGTGGATGGGCGTCATGCGCTTGTTCAGGAGCTCCGTGGCCAGGTAGGTCTGGCTGTAGCTGCGCGTCTCCACGAGCTGGCCCTCGCCCGCGCGGTGCACCACGCGGCGGCCGCCGTGGTTCACCGGGCCCCCCGGGTGCGGCGTCGTGTCGAGCAGCTCCGCCATGTCGATGGCCAGGCCCTTGCTGACCAGCATCAGCTTGTCGTACGACGCCGAGACGTGGCCCATCTCCAGCTTGGACAGCGTGGACACCGCCAGCCCCGTGCGCGCCGACAGCTCGGTCAGCGTCAGCCCTTGGCGCTTGCGTACCGCGCGGATGGTTTCGCCCGGACCGGGGAGGGGAGCTTTCATGGCGTGACTCTATCAGTTGGCGGCTTCGAGAAAAGTCTCATGGAAAACGATTAGTTTTCCAAAATAGAAAAAATTTGGGAAATAAGAAAAACACGGATACGATTTGCCATCGACCCGAACGCTCACGAGGCCGGGTCACCGGCTTCTTCTCCACCAAGGATCGCCAATGAACAAGACCGCACCGTCCACGTCCGCCCATGTCGCTCACACCGGCCTTCGCCTGACCTCCATCGCGCTGGCCGTCGCGGCGCTGTCGCCGGCGCTGGCGCTGGCCCAGGCGGTCGCCCCGGCCGCCGCTGCGAGCGCGCCGGCCCCCGCGGCCGCAGCCAGCGATGTCGCCATGCAGACGGTCTACGTCACGGCCTCGCGCCGCCGCGAGCCGGCGCGCGAGGTGCCGATGCAGGTGGATCGCCTGTCCACGGTGGACCTCCAGCAGTCGGGCGCCAAGAGCCTGATCGACTACCTGGGCGCGCAGCCCGGCGTCGACGTCAGCACGAACGGCGGCCCGGGCATGGGCACGGTCAGCATCCGCGGCGTGACCACCGGCGACCTGACGATCGCGACCGTCGGCACCTACATCGACGACGTCGCCTACGGCTCCAGCAGCGCGTTCGCCGCCGGCTCGGCCACGGCGCTCGACATGGCCCTGCTGGACCTCGACCACATCGAGATCCTGCGCGGGCCGCAGGGCACCCTGTACGGCGCCGGCGCGATGGGCGGCGTGCTCAAGTACGTGACCAACGAGCCGGACACCTCCGAGTTCTCCGGCAAGGCCGCGATCGGCGCCAGCACCACGAAGGGCGGCGGCACCAGCAGCACCGTCAACGCGGTGGTCAACGTGCCTCTCAAGACCGACGTGGCCGCGCTGCGCGTGGCCGCCTTCCACGACCACGAGGGCGGCTGGGTCGACGTGGTGGGCCCGGCGGCCGGCAAGGATCTCAACAAGGGCGACACCAACGGCGGCCGCGTGGCGCTGCTGGTGGAGCCGAGCGCGCGCTTCCATATCCGGGCGACGGCGGTGACGCAGGAGATCCGGCGCGGCAACTCCGACTTCACCGACATGGACGCGGCCACGGGCCAGCCGGTCGACGGCTGGAACAAGCGCGACCAGGTGGTCCTGGAGCCGCATTCGGTGCGCACCGGCCAGGGCGCCGTCGACCTGGAGTACGACTTCGGGCCCGCGCGCCTGAATTCCATCACGTCGGTGCAGCGATCGAAGCTGAGCCAGCACTACGACCTGAGCGCGGTCTACGCGCCGCTGATCAACCAGTTCTTCGGCTTCACGCCCGACACGGTCAGCGAGGACATCTCGGCGGACGTCCACAAGACGACGCAGGAGTTCCGCCTCACGTCGACCGCCGGCGGCTCGGTGGAATGGCTCGCCGGCCTGTACTGGGACCGCGAGACCGCCGACCAGAAGCAGCACGTGCTCGACACCCTGGCGGGCGGCAGCCCCCTGGCCGACCTGGCGCAGCTGGATCTCGTGAGCAAGTACGAGGAGCTGGCGGGCTACGGCGACATCACCTGGAATGCGACGCCCACGCTGGCGTTCACGGGCGGCGTGCGCGTGGCGCAGAACAAGCAGGACTTCACGCAGAACGCCAGCGGCCCGCTGGTCGGCGGTTCGCTGCCCACCGCGCACTCGAAGGAGACGCCCAAGACCTGGCTGGCCACTGCCCGCTACAAGCTCACGACCACCAGCAACGTCTACCTGCGCGCGGCCAGCGGCTACCGGCCGGGCGGCCCCAACGCGGTGCTGGACGATCCGGCCACCGGCCTGCCGCTCGCGCCCCAGACCTTCGCGCACGATTCGCTGTGGAGCTACGAGGCGGGCTACAAGGGCGACCTGTTCGACAACACGCTGTCGATCGAGGCGGCGGTGTACGACATCCGCTGGCACAACATCCAGCAGGCCTACTCGGTCAACGGCATCGGCGTGCTCGTCAACGGCGGCAAGGCGGAGATCCAGGGCTTCGAGCTGGGCGCGAGCTGGCATCCGAGCGCGCGCTGGTCGCTGGTGGGCAGCTTGTCGACGATCGACGGCCGCCTCAAGGAAGACGCTCCCGGCCTGGGCACCGCCGGAGAGCGCCTGCCCAACAGCGCCGACCTGTCGGCCTCGCTCGGCGCGAAGACGTCGTTCGACGTGGCGGGCCACGCCGGCTGGTTCGGCGCGTCGGAGCGCTACGCGGGCGAGCGCGACGCGAGCGTCGGGGCCGCCTACAAGATGCCCGCCTACTGGCTCACGGACATGAATGGCGGCATCGACTTCGGCCGCGTGTCGCTGGGCCTGTACGTGCGCAACGTGTTCGACGCCCACGCGCAGTTGGCGACCTCGGCCGCGTTGTTGTCGCTCGGCGGCCCGGCGCAGGTCGAGCTGGCGCGTCCGCGCACCATCGGCATGACGCTGACGGCGAGCTTCTGAGCGATGTCCATGGATGCTGAAGGCAAGTCGTTCGACTTCATCGTCGTCGGTGGCGGGATGGCGGGCGCCGCGGCGGCCGCCCACCTGTCGCGGCGCGGCCGGGTGGCGCTGCTGGAACGCGAGACGCAGGCGGGCTACCACTCCACCGGCCGCTCGGCGGCGCTGTTCTCCACGATCTACGGCAACGCCGCCGTTCGGGCCCTCACGCGCGCGAGCCAGGCCTTCCTGTTCGAATCGCCCGCGTGGTTCACGCCCACGCCGCTGGTGAGCCCGCGCTCCACGCTGTTCTTCGCCACGCCCGCGCAGATGGCGGTGCTGGCGGCGTTCCGCGACGACGCGGACATCGCGGCCAGCACGCGCTGCCTGGACGTCGCGCAGGCCGGCGAGCTCGTGCCGGCGTTCAAGCCGGGGTTCCTCGGCGGCGCGGTGCTGGAGCCGGGATCGGCCGACATCGACGTGGACGCGCTGCACCAGGGCTACCTGCGCCAGGCCCGGGCGGCCGGCGCCACCGTGGTGCTGGATTGCGACGTGACCGGATTGAAGCGCCGGGGCGGACGTTGGGAAGCCGACTCGAAGGGCGTGCGCTACGACGCGCCCGTGGTCGTGAACGCGGCCGGCGCCTGGGCCGACGAGGTGGCGCGACTGGCCGGCGCGCGGCCCGTGGGCCTGCGGCCGCTGCGCCGCACCGCGATGCTGGTGGATGCACCGCGCGGCCTCGCCTGCGCCGGCTGGCCGGCCGCCATCGCGATCGACGAGAGCTTCTATTTCAAGCCCGATGGCGGACGGCTGCTGCTGTCGCCGGCCGACGAGGAGCCGAGCCCGCCGTGCGACGCGCAGCCCGAGGACCTCGAGGTGGCCATCGCGGTGGATCGCTTCGAGAACGCCACCGGCGCGCAGGTGGCCAAGGTCTGGCACCGTTGGGCCGGCTTGCGTGTTTTCGCCGCTGACCGCACGCCCGTGGTCGGCTTCGATTCCCAGGCCGAAGGCTTCTTCTGGCTTGCCGGCCAGGGCGGCTACGGCATCCAGAGCGCCGAGGGCCTGGGCCGGCTCGCGGCCGCGCTGGCCTGCGGCGATTCCGTTCCCGCCGATCTCCTGGCCGCCGGCGTCGTCGCCGAGCACCTGGCTCGTTCCCGTTTCTGATCCGATCCTCCACCTTGCATGGAAAGCCGATGAGACACCTTCCGACACTGGCCGCGCTGGCCACCGCCACCGTCCTGGCCTTCGCATCGGCCAGCCCTTCGGCCGCACCCGCCGCGCCCGCCTCCGTGCCCACGCTCGCGGCCGGCCATGAGCTCACCGCGCAGGACGCGCAGGCGTGGCTCGACGGCCTGATGCCCACGGCGCTGCGCACGGCGCGCGCGCCGGGCGCCGTCGTCTCCATCGTGAAGGACGGCCAGGTGCTGTTCGAGAAGGGCTACGGCGTCTCCGACGAGAAGAAGAACACGCCGGTCGACCCGCAGCGCACGCTGTTCCGGCCGGGCTCCACGTCCAAGCTGTTCACCTGGACCGCGGTCATGCAGCTGGTGGAGCAGGGCAAGCTGGATCTCGACGTCGACGTCAACAAGTACCTCGACTTCCAGGTGCCGCCGCTGAACGGCCAGCCGATCACGCTGCGCCAGATCATGACGCACCGGACCGGCTTCGAGGAGCGCATCAAGGACCTGGTGGCGTTCGATCTTCCCGAGACGCCGCTGGGCGAGGTGCTGGCCGGCAACATGCCGGCG
>JABCYW010000059.1 GCA_013289985.1 Betaproteobacteria bacterium
AGCCGCGTGCCATGGCCCAGGTCGCCACGTCCTCGAGCGTGATCAGTTGCGCCTGTTGCTGCTCGACCTTGAAGCTCAGGTCCTGCCAGATCGGATCGAGGGTTGTGGGCGTGAGCTCGATCTGCGCCGCAAGCGCAGCCTTGGCCTGCTGAGGTTCGGCCCGCGCGAAGGCCTCAGCCTGCATCAATGCGCTTAGCAAATGGCGAAACTCCTGCTGATGCTCCTGAACATAGTCGCTGAACCCGACCAACACATAACTTTGCTCATACGCGTCGGGCGCATGTAGCGAGACGACGGCATCGCCAAAGGCAAGTTCGGCCTCGTGCCGAATGGGCTGCCAGGCCGCGACACCGTCCACGAGCCCGTCGCGCAGCGACTCGATGAGCCGTGCGGGCGGCAATTCGACCAACTCGACGGACTGCGGTGCGATGCGGTTGCGCACCAGAAAAGCCCACAGAAAATATTCACCGCTGGTCCCGAGCGTGACGCCCACCTTGCGTCCGCGCAGATCACCAGGATTGCGGACGCCGCGATCGACACGCCCCAGCACGACCAGTTCGTTTGACGAGTTGGCCACTGACGCGATGATGCTCAGCTTCGCGCCCTTGAGCACCTCGACGACGACGGGCACGTCGGCGGCGACGGCCAGATCGGCTTGCCCCCGCAGCAGGTAGGCCAGCGCAGCCTTGCCATGGATCTGGGGTATCAGGGAGGCCTCCAGTCCCTGGTCATGGAAGAAGCCTCGCGCCGATGCGAGATGGAGCAGTCCTGAGTGCGGGACGAGGGGCGTGGCGATGCGCAGTTTCGACAGCTCCGAGGCAGGGTTCGCGCCGCGGCGGCCGCATCCGTACAGAGCCGCCAGCGGCACGATCACGCCTGCGCCGAGCATGGTGCGACGACGCATCGGAGCGGACAGGAGCGGAACGTTCACCTTGACCTCCCTCACCCACTTGCTTCAGTGATGGTGCGTCTCGGGGCAGAGTTAACGTTTTTTTCCTACGCCCGAGCGGACACAGCGTACAAGTCTGATCGTGGCTTGACAAGCCACTTGCCCGAAGTGCTCGGAGATTTCGCGGTCGACCGAGCATGGCTTTGAGTATAGGGGGCTGTCCTGGGCACACCTAGGTTTACCCCGGAATTCAAGGAAGAGGCGGATCTGGTCACACACGCTTGCGGCACCCATCGGATACCTCGGCTTGCGACCCGAACGCTTCAACCCCTTGCTTTCACCGCTCGGCGAGCTTCCGGACGTCGCCGGCGGGAAATTGCTTTCAGCCCCTTGGCCTCCGCCGCGGCCAGTTCCTTGGCACTGAGAACGTAGTCGGCGCTGCCTGCCAGCCGTTCGATGGCCAGGTCGATGAAGGCTCGGACGCGCGCGGGCTGCGCGCTCCGGCTCCCGTAGTAGACGTAGATGCCGATGTCATCGGTCACATGGGCGGTGAGCAACGGGACGAGGCGCCCCGCGCGGATATGCGCCGCGGCTGAAACCCCCGTCAGAAGCGCGACCACTTGGCCGGCCAATGCAGCTTCGACTTCCAATTCGGCGATGTTGGTCGACAGCGCCGGCGGTACGTCGCGGCTCACTATCTCGCCGTCAACCTTGAAGTACCACGGCAGCGCGCGCCCGGTTCCGCCGTGGCGGAAGACGCTGCATCGATGGAACACCAGCTCTTCCAGTGTTCGAGGGGCACCATGGGCAGCGAGGTAGGCCGGCGACGCGCAGGTGATGAGCTGCAATGGAAACAGTCTTCGGGCGATCAGCCCCTCCTCGGGCGCCCGCGCGATGCGAAAGCCCACGTCCACGCG
This sequence comes from Betaproteobacteria bacterium, assembly GCA_013289985.1. Classification (GTDB taxonomy): domain Bacteria; phylum Pseudomonadota; class Gammaproteobacteria; order Burkholderiales; family Burkholderiaceae_C; genus Scleromatobacter. Next base: position 1,807 of record JABCYW010000059.1, read on the forward strand.
GTCCGTCACCCAGTTGGCGCGCTTGTCGTCCAGATTGACGTCTGGCTGGACGGTGGGGTGAAGCCGGCCGAATTCCTCGAGCAGCGGCCAGAGCACCGGCAGGAAGATCGAGCGGGGCCCGACGATGGACAACTGGCCGGCAATTTCATCCTTTGAAGTGCGTACCCGTTGCACAGCCCGCTCGAGCGCGGCCAGTACCGGCTGCGTGGCCTCCAGAAACTGCTGTCCTTCCTGCGTCAACGCGATATTGCGCGTCGTACGGTGCAGGAGGCGCACGCCAAGTTGCTCCTCGAGCTGAGCCAGCGCATGGCTCGCGGCCTGCGGTGTCACCCCCTGCGCCGCGGCGGCCCCCCGAAGGCTTCCGTGCTCGACGGCCTTCAGGAACGTTTCGATGGATCGCAACTGATTGACGGCCATGGCTTGCCTTTCGCGGAGATCCATTATTCAACGATATTTGCGAGTCCATCAAATCATTGAGGGCTACCCACTTGCTTATGCCGTGCCTACCATGGACGCATTCCAATCCTTCGGGAGCATGTCATGGGCACGAACATCGATGGCAAGGTCGTCGTCATCACCGGCGCGAGCAGCGGACTGGGCGAAGCCACCGCGATGCACCTCGTTGCAGGCGTTCTACGAATCGACGGCGATTCCCGCGGACTCCTTTGCGCGCTGCGTCGCGTTCGCGATGAGCCAGCCGGACGACATGGACGTCAACCAGATCCTGTTCCGGCCCACCGGGCAGATCGCCTGAACCTCACCTCCGTCGTCGGGCATGCCCATGGGTCATGGCCGATCTGAACCAACCTCTTCCAGAAACAAGGATCACTCTCATGACCCAAGCGCCTCTCACCGCGGCCGCCGCGGCAACCGCGATCGCACTGTCTTCGAGCGCTGCCATTGCGGCGGACTACAAGAAGAATCCCTTCACCTTGGCCTACGACGGCGCGATCACCCAGAACATCCCGGGCCAGGTCAACATTCATCCCGTCGCATACAAGCTCAACGGCTTGGACATCTCCGCCAACGTCTATACGCCGGCGAACTTCGATCCCGGCAAGACCTATCCCGCCGTGGTGGTGGCACACCCCAACGGCGGGGTGAAGGAGCAGGTTGCGGGCCTCTATGCGCAAAGGCTTGCGCAGCAGGGCTACATCACGATCACGGCGGACGCGGCCTACCAGGGCGCGAGCGGTGGCTCGCCGCGAAATGTCGACAAACCCGCGAATCGCGTCGAGGATATCCACGGGATGGCGGATTTCATCTCGCAGTATCCGAGCGTGAATGCCGCGCGCCTGGGCTTGCTGGGCATCTGCGGAGGCGGTGGCTACTCGCTGAAGGCGGCGCAGACGGACAAGCGGTTCAAGTCCGTCGCCACCGTGAGCATGTTCAACTCCGGCCGCGTTCGTCGCAACGGCTTCATGGACTCGCAACTCGCGACCGTTCAGGAGCGGTTGAAGCAAGCCTCTGATGCACGCGCCCAGGAGGCCGCTGGAGGAAAGATCGTGTACGCGAATGACGTTCAACTGAGCGACGAACAGATTGCCAGGTTGCCGTTCGAGATGTATCGGCAGGGGTTCGAGTACTACGGCAAGACCCACTTCCATCCGAATGCCAGCGCCAGGTTCACGCTGAGCAGTCTGCTCGACCTGATGAGCTTCGACGTCACGGACCAGATCGAGCTGATCGACCAACCGCTGCTCATGATTGCGGGAACCCGGGCGGACAGTCTCTACATGTCCGAAGAAGCGTTCGCGAAGGCGATCGGCACCAAGGACAAGGAGTTGTTCAAGATCGAAGGGGCGACCCATATCGAGACCTACTGGGTGCCCGGATATGTGGATGGCGCCATCGGAAAGCTGACCGCCTTCTACGCACGAACTCTTTGAGCCGATCTCACGCGTCTCGAGCCGTCGTCAACCTCCGAATCGCCACCAACGGCAGCTTGGCCTGGAGCCGCGTTCCCGCGCCAGGCGCCGCGTGCACCTCGAACGACCCGCCGATCGACTCCAGCCGCTCCCGCATGTTCCGCAGCCCGATCCCGCGCTTCGGATCCAGTTGCACCCGGTCCAGCTCGAACCCCTGCCCGTCATCGCTGATGTCCAGCGCCAGCCCATCGGCGGCAAAGGTCAGCGCCAACAAGACCTGCTGCGCCTGCGCATGCTTGCCCACGTTGGCCAGCGCCTCCTGCGTCACCCGGAACAAGGCCGTCTTCACCTCCTCGGGCAGCGCGACGTCCTCGCCGACGACCCGCAGGTCGACCCGTGCGACCCCGGCGTCGTCGGCCTCGCGCGCCAGGAGCTCCAGCGCCGCGGGCAGTCCGAGCTCGTCAAGCATCGCCGGTCTCAATCGATGCGAGATGCGGCGCACCTCGTTGAGCGACTCCGTCAGGCCGCCGAGCGCGCGCTCGAGCGCCGGTGGCGACCCCCTGTCCTGCCGCTCCAGCTGCGCGATGGCGGACTCCACCAGCAGCTTGGCGGACACCATCGTCTGCGTCGCGCCGTCGTGCAGCTCGCGGGCCAGGTGGGCGCGCTCGTCCTCCTGGAATCGCACCACCTTGCGGGCCAGGAGCTGGAGCTTGGCGTCGGCGACGCGGTGCTCGCTGAGGTTGAGCCAGAGGCCGCTGAGGCTGATCAGCGCCACGCCGCCGCAGGCGATCGCGGCGATCCACAGCAGGGTCTGGCCGATGTTGGACGAGGCCTGGGCATCCAGCTGCGCGGTGGCGGCGTCGATGTCGTCGCGGTACAGCCCGGTGCCCACCATCCAGCCCCAGCTCGGGATCTGGACGACGTAGCCCAGCTTGGGCGCCACCTGGCCGGTGGACGGGCGGCGCCACATGTAGTCGACGTAGCCGCCGCCGGCGCGGGCCCGGGCCAGCAGCGACTGGATCGTCGCGTTGCCGCGCGCATCGCGCATCTCCCACAGGTCCTGGCCCACCAGCTCGCGCTGGCGCGGATGCATCAGCACCCTGCCGTGCAGGTCGTAGACGAAGAAGTAGCCGTCGTCGCCGTAGTCCAGCGACTGCAGCAGCCGGATCGCCTCGGCCTGCGCGGCCCGCGGGTCGCCGCCGGCCTCGACCAGTGGCTTGACCATGCTCATGGCCAGTTGCACGTAGTTGCGCAGCTCGGCGCGCCGCGCGTCCACGTAGCCGCCCTCCACCAGCGCGTGCTCCCGCGTGGCGAGCTCGCGTTGCTGGAGCATCACCGCCGCCGCGATCAACGCCAGCGACAGCAGCAGCGGGATGGCCGCGACGAACAGGAGCTTGGCTTTGAGGCGCATGGCCCGCATTGTGACCAGCGGCGCCCTCCTCTCCTACGCCTTGCTCGGCACGCCCGCGGTGGCCGGCGTGCGCAGGAACGCCTGCACGGCGACCGCGACGACGAAGTTCAGCACCAGGGCCAGCAGGCCGGTGTAGATCGTGTACTTGTCGCCGCCCACGATCAGCGAGTGGACGGGCTTGATGCCGTCGGCGTACGCGGTCCAGGTGCCGAACGCGATGCCCACGGCCCAGCCCGCGAGCAGCGCCGGCGCGCGCAGCCGCCTCGAGAACAGGCCGAACACCAGCGCCGGGAAGGTCTGCAGGATCCAGACGCCGCCCAGCAGCTGCAGGTCCAGCGCGAACTTCGTGGGCAGCAGCAGGATGCACAGCAGCGCGCCCACCTTGACGGCCAGCGAGGCCAGCTTGGCCACCTTCTCCTCCTGTGCCGGCGTGACCTGGGCGTTCACGTAGGGCTTCCAGAAGTTGCGGGTGAACAGGTTGGCCGCGCCGATCGACATCACGGCCGCAGGCACCAGCGCGCCGATGGCCACCGCCGAGAACGCGAAGCCGGCGAACCACGACGGGAACAGCGCGTTGAACAGCGCCGGCACGACGTCGTTGTTGGTCTTGACGCTCAGGTGCGCGGCGTAGGCCATGTAGCCCAGCAGCGCGATCAGGCCCAGGAGCACGGTGTAGGCCGGCAGGAAGATGGCGTTCTTGCGGATCGTGGCCGCGTCCTTGGCGGCGAAGATGCCGGTCAGCGTGTGCGGGTACATGAACGCCGCCATGGCCGAGCCGAGCGCCAGGGTCGCGAACGGCAGCAGCTGGCCCGGGTGCAGCGTCAGGCCCGTGGCGCCGCCCTTGAGCGCGAAGGCGTCGCGCGCCGAGGAGAAGACGGCCGGATAGCCGCCCACCTTCATGGGAACGATGACCACCGCCGCGATGACCACGATGTAGATCATCAGGTCCTTCACGAACGCGATCAGCGCCGGCGCGCGCAGGCCCGCCGTGTAGGTGTACAGCGCCACGATGACGAACGCGGCCGCCAGCGGCAGCTCGCCGGTCAGGCCCAGCGCCTTGATCACCACCTCCATGCCCACCAGCTGCAGCGCGATGTAGGGCATGGTCGCGACGATGCCGGTGAGCGCCACGGCGGTCTCCAGCGCGCGCGAGCCGTAGCGGCCGTAGACGACGTCGGCCGCGGTCACGTGGCCTTCGCGCTTGGCCTCCTTCCACAGCTTGGGCATGATCACGAACACGATCGGGTAGACCAGGATCGTGTACGGGAGCGCGAAGAAGCCGTAGGCGCCCACCGCGTACACCAGCGCGGGGACGGCGATCACGGTGTAGGCCGTGTAGAAGTCGCCGCCCACCAGGAACCAGGTGATCCAGGTGCCGAAGTTGCGGCCGCCCAGGCCCCACTCGTCCAGGTGCGCGCCCTTGTGCGCGGCGCCCCCGCGCTGCCAGCGCGAGGCCAGGAAGCCGATGACGGTGACGAGGGCGAAGAAGAAGATGAAGACCGACAGCGCGGTCCAGTTGATGTCGCTGGTCATGGCCTTCAGTCCTCCGCCTTCCTGTTGCGGTTGACGAGCCAGATCAGGATCGACGTGACCGGCACCCACGCGAACATGTACCAGTAGAAGAACGGGAAGCCGGCGAACTCCGGGGTCTCGCTGTTGAACAGCGGAACGATCAGCAGGCCGATGAACGGCAGCAGCAACAGCAGGCGCATGTCTTGTCTCCGAGTGCGGCGGGGACACGGCCCCGCTCTGCCTTCAGTGTCGGGCGGCCGTCCCTGTCGGGCAACCGTCAAGTCGCGTACCCCGGGCTCGCGGCAACACGTACTGGATAACCCGGGAGCGCGTCAGCGTCCGGCGTGCTCCACCGCGTACTTGATCAGCTCGGCCTGCCCCGCCAGGTCGAGCTTGCGCTTGATGTTCTGGCGATGGGCCTCCACCGTGCGCACGCTGAGATCCATCTCGCGCGCGATCTGCTTGCTCGCGAGCCCGCGTGCGAGCGCCGACAGGATCTCGCTTTCCCGCGACGACAGCAGCGGCCGCGGCGCCTGGTTGCGGAACAGGCGCTTCGAGACCGCGGGACTGAGGAACGTGCCGCCCCCGGCCACCGCCTCGATGGCGGCGATGATCTCGCTGGCCGGTGCATCCTTGAGCACGTAGCCGCGGGCGCCCGCCTGCATCGCGCGCTGCACGTATTCCGGGTTGTCGTACATGCTGAGCATCAGCACGAGCAAGCCGGGCTGGCGTGCCAGCAGCGCGCTCGTCAGGTCGATGCCGTTGAGGCCCTTCATGCCGACGTCCATCAGGATGAGCGACGGGTTCAAGGCCGCCAGCTGCGCGTGCGCCTCGTCCGCGTTGCTGGCCTCGCCCGCCACCTCGAATCCCGGCACGGCCTCGAGCCGCGCGCGCAGCCCGTCGCGCACGAGCGGGTGGTCGTCGACCAGCATCAGGCGGATCGCGGAGCGCCGTGGAGTATCGGAACCAGCCGGTGGGGAAACCATGCCGCATTAGACCTCGGCTCGCGACTTGATCGCCGCCGCCCTCGCCCGGACCGCGCCCAGGTAGTCGCCCAGCACCTTCGGAAAATCGCCCGATCGCAGCGACGCCTCGCGCGCGAGATGGAAATCCGCCACGCTCTTCGGCGCGAAGTCGCCCACCGGCGGCTGGTTCGAGACCTGCGCGCCGACCTTGTCCAGGTCCATCGCGATGAGCCCCATCCCGCCGGCGAAGCCGTCCACGACGGGCCGCCTCGCCCGCCCGCGGGCCCGTGGCGCCGCGGCGGCCAGGGGCCTGGACACCAGCTTCGAATCCGCGGCCTGCGCGGGCGCCGCCAGGCAGCCGTTCCAGGTCGGCGCGTCGCGATCGCGGTTCGTCAGCGGCCCGCCGAGCTGGAAGATGTCGCGCACCGTGCTCACCACGCTGGCATGGTCGAACGCGCGGCCCGGGAACAGGCCGCTGCCCCGCCCCCCCGCCGGCACGTTCGGCCCGACCAGCAGGGCCGGCACGCGCACGCCCAGGCGATCGAACGCGAAGGTGCTGCCGTCGCCCTTGGCCCGGTTGTGCTCCGTGTCGCCCGGCGGCGTGGCCGGGGGCGGCGGCACGTGGTCGTAGAAGCCGCCGTGCTCGTCCCACAGCACCAGCAGCACGCTCGAATCCCAGATCGGCGAAGCGCTCAGGCTCTCGTAGACATGGCGCACCAGCTGGTCGCCCGCGCTCGCCGCGCCGCACGGATGCATCGAATCGCCGGAGTCGAAGCTGGTGCTGCCCAGCACCTGCACGCCGAAGGCAGGCTCGATGAACGTGTACCTGGGCGCGTAGCCCGCGCTCGAGTTCACGTCCGCCGCGAAACCGTCGTCGTTGGGCGCGCCGTCGGGCTGGCTGGTCGGGTACGTCGATCGGAAGTACTTGTTGCCCTGGTAGTAGCGCGGCACCATGCCCGGCAGCGCGAGCACCTGCGGCGAGACGTCGCCGTGGTACACGCGCCAGGGCGTCTCGCCCGGGAACTTCGCGTCCAGCAGGTCGAACAGCGTGCCGTTGTCGAACTGGTAGTGCTCGTCGGGCAGGATCACGGCGCCCGCGCTCTGGAAGCTGCTCGGGCTGGTGCACAGGCCGCCGCTGGTGGCCGCGTGCACGAAGAAGCGGTTGGGCCAGGTCGGGCCCGGCAATGACGAGAACCAGTTGTCGAACAGCACGTAGCGGTCGGCCAGCTCGTTCAGCGCCGGCAGCTGGGCGGCCACGAAGCCCCGGCGCTGCAGGTCGGTGACGAAGCCGTCCATCGCGCCGCCATGGACCTGGCCCTGCACGTCCGCGAACTCGTGCGGCGGATCCTGCGGGCAACGATCCGGGGCGCCGGCCGCGAAGTTGGCCGTCGCGGGAATCGGGGTCGCCTGCGGCCGGCCCGACCCGAAAAGGTGGTCGTACGACCGGTTTTCCAGCATCAGGACGAACACGTGATCGATCATCGTCGGACTCCGTCATCGCACGCCAGGCGCGCGGCCGATTCTGGCGCAACGTGGATCGCCGCAACAAGCGCTAGAGTCGCCCGCATCCCCAATTTCGAAGGAGACGAACGATGAGCGAGACGAACCCCGCGGTCGACGCCTGGGTCGCCAAGGCGAAGGCCTGGCGCGACGAGATCGGCAGGCTGCGCGCGATCCTGCTGGCGTCGGGCATGACCGAGGACTTCAAGTGGGGCAAGCCGTGCTACACCCACGCGGGCAGCAACATCGTGCTGATCATGCCGCTGAAGGAGACCTGCGCGTTGCTGTTCACCAAGGGCGCGCTGATGCAGGATCCCAGGGGCATCCTGGTGCAGCCCGGCGAGAACTCGCAGTCGGCGCGGCAGGTGCGCTTCACGTCGCTGGCGGAGATCGTCAAGCTCGAGAAGTCGCTGAAGACCTATCTCAAGGACGCGATGGCCGTGGAGGCCGCCGGCCTGAAGGTGGCGCTCAGGAAGAGCGCCGACCTGGTCTATCCCAAGGAATTCCAGGACCGGCTCGACCGCGACAGCGCCCTGCGCGAGGCCTTCCACGCGCTCACGCCCGGCCGCCAGCGCCAGTACCACCTGCACTTCACCGGCGCCAAGCAGGCCGCGACGCGCGCGTCGCGGGTCGAGAAGGCGATTCCGCTGATCCTCGACGGGATCGGGCTCGACGATCGATAGGCGCCGGCGTTGCGCGGCAGGCTCACGCCATGAGCCTGGGCACGGCGAGACTCCGTTCCAGATCGCGACCTGATCAAGTTGCAGATCCCAACCCCTCGTCGATTTCAGCCGACTATTCGCGAGGACTCGGGCCTGGCCGCCGTGGCCAGGCCATTTTTTTGTCCGCGCCCTCAGTGCGCCGCCGCGCGCTCGCCGGCCAGGCCGTCGAGCTCGGCCACCACCGCCGGGGAGAGTTGCAGGTCGACCGCCGCCAGGTTCTCGCGCAGGTGGGCCGGCGACGACGTGCCGGGGATCAGCAACAGGTTGGGCGAGCGCTGCAGCAGCCAGGCCAGCGCCACCTGCATCGGCGTCGCGTCCAGGCGCCTCGCCACGTCGGACAGCGTGGCCGACTGCAGCGGCGTGAAGCCGCCCAGCGGGAAGAACGGCACGTAGGCCGTGCCCGCGGCGGCCAACGCGGCGATGAACGCGTCGTCGTCGCGGTGGACGAGGTTGTACTGGTTCTGCACGCACACGATCGGGCAGATCCGGCGGCCATCGGCCACCTGCTTCGGCGTGACGTTGCTCAGCCCGACGTGGCGCACCAGGCCCTGGCGTTGCAGGTCGGCCAGCACGGCCAGCGGCTCCTCCAGCGAGCCCTCCCTGGGCCCGTGCACGTCCAGCATGCTGCGCAGGTTGACCACCTGGAGCACGTCCAGCCCGAGGTTGCGCAGGTTGTCGTGCACCGCCTGCGTCAGCTCGGCGCGCGACATGGCCGGGATCCAGCCGCCCTTGTCGTCCCGCCGGGCGCTGATCTTGGTGACGATGGTCAGGTCGTCGCGGTACGGGTGGAGCGCCTCGCGGATGATCTGGTTGGTGACGTGCGGGCCGTAGAAGTCGCTGGTGTCGATGTGGTCGACGCCCTGCTCCACCGCCTCGCGCAGCACGGCCACGGCGGCCGCGCGATCCTTCGGCGGTCCGAAGACGCCGGGGCCGGCCAACTGCATCGCGCCGTAGCCGATGCGGCGCACCGTGCGGTCGCCGAGGGTGAAGTGTCCGGCCTTGTCGAGTCTGCTCATGATGGATTCCTTTGGTCTGACCGCCAATGTAGCCAGCGACGGGCTGCGCGATAAGATGCCGTAATCGGCACGGGCTGTGCGGTAAAGCGAACAATCCAACTCGACATGAGCGCAGACCTCGGTGATCTCCAGGCCTTCGTGGCCATCGCCCGCGCGGGCGGGTTCCGCGACGCCGCGCGGGCTACCGGCGCCGGCGCCTCCAGCCTCAGCGAGGCGCTGCGCCGCCTCGAGGCCCGGCTGGGCGTGCGCCTGCTCAACCGCACCACGCGCAGCGTCGTCCCCACCGAGGCCGGCACCCGGCTGCTGGAACGTCTCGGGCCGGCGCTGGACGAGGTTTCCGCGGCGCTGGACGTGGTCAACGGATTCCGCGACCGCCCCGCGGGCACGCTGCGGCTCAACGTGCCGGTCAGCGCTATCCGCCTGGTCCTGCCGGACATCGTGCCGGCCTTTCTGGCGGCCTATCCCGACATCACGCTCGACGTCGTCGCCGAGGCGAGCCTGGTGGACGTGTTCGCCGCCGGCTGCGACGCCGGCATCCGCTACGAGGAGCGCCTCGAGCAGGACATGATCGCCATCCCCATCGGCCCGCGCAGGCAGCGCATGGCCACGGCCGCGTCGCCCGCCTACCTGGCCCGCCACGGCACGCCGGCCCACCCGCGCGAGCTGCTCCAGCACGCCTGCCTGCGCGGGCGCTTCGCCAGCGGCACCATGCCGCCATGGGAGTTCGAGCGCGCCGGCGAGGTGTTGAAGCTGGAGGTGACCGGCCCGCTGATCGTCCGCATCGGCGCCACCACCGACCTGGCCGTCGACGCGGCGCTGGCGGGCACGGGCGTCATCTACCTGTTCGAGCAGTGGCTGCGGCCGCACTTCGACGACGGCGCGCTCGTGCCGCTGCTGCAGGACTGGTGGCGCCCGTTCACCGGCCCGTTCCTCTACTACCCGAGCCGGCGCTATATGCCGGCGCCGCTGCGCGCCTTCGTCGACTTCATCAGCCGCGAGGCCGCCGCCTGAGACAATGCGGCCCTCCCGTTCAGCAGCGCCGCCATGTCGTCCACCACCCTGCTCCTGCTGCAACTGATCGTCGTGCTGGTGGCCGCGCGGGCCTGCGGCTGGATCGCCCAGCGCCTCGGCCAGCCCGCCGTGGTCGGCGAGATGGCCGCCGGCGGCCTGCTGGGCCCCATCGCGCTGGGCGCGGCCCTGCCCGAGGTGCACGCCACGCTGTTCGCGCCCGCCTCCCTCGGCGGCCTCACGGCGCTGTCGACATTGGGCCTGGTGCTGTTCATGTTCGTCATCGGCCTGGAGCTGCGCTGGCCCCGGGGCGTGCGGGCGCGCATCGCGGACGCGGCCAGCGTGGGCGTGGCCAGCGTGGTGCTGCCGATGGCGCTCGGGCTGGCCGTGGCGCCGTGGCTGCATCCGGCGCTCGCGCCCCCGGGCATCGGCTTCTGGCCGTTCGCGCTGTTCCTGGCGGCCGCGCTGTCGATCACCGCATTCCCCGTGATGGCGCGCATCCTCAAGGATCGCGGTCTCACGCAGACCTCGTTCGGCCAGCTCTCGCTGTCGGCCGCGGCGGTGGTCGACACGATCGCGTGGATCCTGCTCGCGTTCGTGATCGCGCTGGCAGGCAACGGCGCGGGCCTCGCGGGCGCGGCGCGCACCTGCGCCGGCGTCGTGGCGCTGCTGGCCTTCGTGTTTCTCGTGGTCAAGCCGGCGTTCGCCTGGCTGCTTCGCACGCACGCGCCCGACGGCGAGCCGTCCGCCACCGTGCTGGCGGCGCTGATGATCGTCCTGCTGGTGTGCGCGATGCTCACCGAGTGGATGCACCTGCACGCCGTGTTCGGCGCCTTCCTGTTCGGCGCCGGCCTGCCGCGCGACGACCGTCTGCTGCGCTCGCTGGTGCAGCGCGTCGAGCCCATCGCCCTGGTGGTGCTGATGCCGCTGTTCTTCGCGCTGGCGGGCCTGTCCACCACGGGCGGCGCGTTCACCGCGGCCGGCCTGGGCGCGCTGGCGCTCATCACGGCCGCGGCGGCCGTCGGCAAGGTGGTGGGCGGCGCCGCCGGCGCGCGTGTGTCCGGCTTCGGCTGGCGCGACAGCCTGGCCACGGGCGCGCTGATGAACGCGCGCGGGCTGATGGAGCTGGTGGTGATGAAGATCGGCCTCGACGCCGGGCTCATCGGACGCGAGATGTTCACCATCCTCCTCGTGATGGCGCTGGTCACCACCGCGATGACGACGCCGCTGATCGCGCTGTTCTTCCATCGCGGCCGGACCTCAGCGGAAGCGATGGGGGCAACCGGCATCGATGAAGGCGCGGCGCGCCCCTGAGCACCGCGCCCGCCAGCCGCCACGCTTGGTGGAAATGCCCGGTTCCGCGCGCCGCAACCGACATCCAGCACCTGCCGCTGCGAACTCGGCGAAGCAGCCTGAACCTGCCTTGCCTGTCCGGCACGCATCCTGAACCGCGTCTGCGCTCCTGGGAATTCACGTCCGCGGACCGCGATCGTCCGCGCGACCAAATTCAACTCAAGGAGACCGCCATGGATGTGCATTTCCCATCGATTGCTCCACGCCAACCGCATACCCGCATCGCCGCCGCATGCATCGGCCTCGTATGCGGTGCCGGCTTGTGGGGTACCGCTGCCGCCGCCCCGTCAGATCAGCCGCCCCCGCCTTGCCATGCCAACCCGAACGCCGGAGTCGACGGCGAGACCGTCGAGCATCGGGGTGACGTGCGGCACCTGCCCGACGCGCTGAAGGAGCGACTGGAGGTGCTGGCTCGACGACCTCATTCCGCCGTGCCAACTCAGGCCTATGCCGAAGCGGACGAGCCCAGCCAGTTGTTCCAGTACTACCTGCTCGACACCAAGGGATTCGAGCCGAATCCGTTCACGAAGTTGTTCCAGGGCGTCAACGACCAGGTCCAGTTGACGGCCACGGGCTTCGATTGCGGCCTGTCGACGATCGGGGCGGTCCGCATGGTGGTGGAACCGAAGCCCGGCAAGCCGACCGATCCGAACGACATTCGCGCCTTCATCGATGTCTTCACCGATCTATCGGGCCTGTTCGTCATCAACAACGAAAGCGGCTGGTACGAGGGGTGGATGATCCACGACCTCCGCGTCGCACCGGTGGCGACGCCGCCGGCCAGCGGTCGACCGGCGTTCGGCACCATCACGCCGGCCGATGCCGTTGCCTTGAAGGCGATGGGAGACGGCCACAACGTCTCCGGTGAGTATTTCACGATGGATGGCCGCGCTGTCCACTTCCCCAGCGCGTATGACCAGTTCCCGAGTCGCCAGACCAACGTGGTTCCCATCCAGTTGAGCATGGGCGCGTACAACTGCTTGCAGCAGAGCGATTGCCACGCCTACTGGGAGTTCAACTACACCACCAACTGGATCCACCCGGCCTATGAACTGCCCTTCACGGGCGGCATCCCCGGCACTTTCGAAGCGGGAAACATCGGTGCGCTTTCCTCCCTCGTTCCCGGGTCGGGTCCGGCCGGCGTGAAGAACAACGCCGTGACCTACGGCGACGACCCGAACACGAACGGCGTGCTCATGGGCGCCGGACCGCGTGACCCCGATCGATTCGACGGGCCCGTCGATGCGCAGCGCGAATACCGCATGCGCTTCATCCCGAGCGGGTTGGCCCACGAGATCTATCTGGACGTCTACGAGCGGGTCAAGTCATTCGAACCAGGCGTGCCGTTCCCGCGGCGACTCAACGACGCGTTTGCGATCGAGGTCAGCCGCGTCGACAGCAACGGCGATGGCGTCATCTCGGCCCCGGAAGGGGATGTCGACACCCCCTCCGACGGCTTCGCGGACAATTCGCGTCTGTTCCTGCCGCCAACGTCGTTCAACCGCTTTGCGGTCACGCGCGAAATCAATGACGGACTGTTGGCGCCACGCTTCGCCCCGAGCCAGCGGGCCTGGGTCCTGAGTGGACACCGGGTCGCCGTGAATCCGGTGGTAAGCGCGTCGGAAGGTCGCGACGCCGACGATCGGTAGCAGCAGCCTGCCGCCCAGGTGGCCCAATCGGGGGCGTCTTGCCAGGTTCGATATCGTCGTGACCAACTGAACGGCATGGTCGACGGTCCGAACGCGCGCTGACGCTGCCCGTCAGCCCGCCCGCTTGGGCAGCTTCCAGCCCGGCCGCGGGAAGTGGCAGGTGTAGCCGTTGGGGAACAGCTCGAGGTAGTCCTGGTGCTCGGCCTCGGCCTCCCAGAACGGACCCACCGGCTCGAGCTCGGTCACCACCTTGCCCGGCCACAGGCCCGAGGCGTCGACGTCGCGGATCGTGTCCTCGGCCACGGCCTTCTGCTCGGGCGAGGTGAAGTAGATCGCCGAGCGGTAGCTGGTGCCGACGTCGTTGCCCTGGCGGTTCCTCGTGCTCGGGTCGTGGATCTGGAAGAAGAACTCCAGCAGCTGGCGGTAGCTCAGCACGGCCGGGTCGAACAGGATCTCGATGCCCTCGGCGTGGGTGCCGTGGCGGCGGTAGGTGGCGTCCTCGACGTCGCCGCCGGTGTAGCCCACGCGGGTGCCGGTGACGCCGGGCATCTTGCGAATGAGATCCTGCATGCCCCAGAAGCAGCCACCGGCCAGGACGGCGCGTTCGGTGGTCATTGCACGTCCTCCACCTGGTTCAGGTATTCGCCGTAGCCCTGCTCTTCCATCTGCTCGCGCGGCACGAAGCGCAGCGACGCCGAGTTGATGCAGTAGCGCAGGCCGCCGCGGTCGCGCGGGCCGTCGGGGAACACGTGGCCCAGGTGGCTGTCGCCGTGGTGCGAGCGCACCTCCGTGCGGACCATGCCGTGCGTCACGTCGCGGAACTCGTCGACGAAGGCCGGGGCGATCGGCTTGGTGAAGCTGGGCCAGCCGCAGCCCGACTCGAACTTGTCGGACGACGCGAACAGCGGCTCGCCGGAGACGATGTCCACGTAGATGCCGGCCGCCTTGTTGTCCAGCAGCTCGCCCGTGCCGGGGCGCTCGGTGCCGCTCTCCTGGGTGACGTGGCGCTGGATGGGCGTCAGGCGGGCCAGGGCCTCGGCGGACTTCGTGTACTCGGACATCTTCGTTTCTCCTTTGGGAAGCGTCCCGTCCAGGTGGGGACGGGGCCTTCCAACTCAAGTTCAGGCGCGGGTCGCGCGGCGCGCACGATGGTACGCCGGCAGCCGCGATGCCGCTGCCGGCCCGCACATGCCCTCAGCGCCAGGCGTCCGCGTCGACGATCGCGACGCCGTTGGTCGCGGCGCTGGCCAGCGCCGCCACGCCCTGCAGCGTGAAGTTGCCGTCCTCGTCGACCTTGAAGACCGACACGCGCGACGCCCCGGCCGCCGCGTCGACGACCGCGGCGAAGCCGTCGCGGTAGGCGATGTCGGTGGGATTGCCCGTGAACTGGGCCACCACCGCCGCGTCCTGCACGATCTTCTGGCCGTACACGGCGTAGCGCGACACGCTCTTGCTGGGCGAGTTGGCCGAGAACAGGAACGGGCCGCCGAGGGCCACCCAGCACGGGGCGTGCTGCGTCACCGACGGCGTCACGGCGAGCACCGTGTCGTTGCGCACCAGGCTGATCTCGTCGGCGTGCGCGATGGTCACGTACGCGTCGTCTCCGCGCGTGGCCAGGCCGAACGGCGCGTTCACGTTGGCCGGGATGTTGGCCACGAGCGTGGCGGCACCCGCGATCGCGCCGTCGCCGGACAGCCGCACGCCCTCGATCGCATTGCTCTTCTCCGACAGGATCAGCTCGTGGCGCAGCACGCCCACCTGCGCGGCGCTGCCGTCCGCGTGCAACAGTTGCGCGTGGCCGTCGGCCGCCGGCGTCACGCCCCAGGGGCCGGCGCGATGCGACTCGACGCCCGTGCCCGTCAGCACGTAGAGATGGTCGTTGCCGAAGGCCACGCTGACCGGGCTGCCCAGCGTCTGCACGACGCGCTCGAGCCGGAACAGGCGCCCTCCGTCGTCGCGCTGGAAGATGGACACGTTGGCCGAGCCGAAGTTGACCACGGCGACGCGGTCTCGGCTGGCCGCGATGCCGCCGGCATTGCCGCCCACGCCGCCCTGTCCTTGCGTGGGAATGCGCCCGAGGATCGCGCCGGTGGCGTCGAGCACCACCAGCTCGTTGGTCGTGGCATTCGAGGCGGTGAGCACGAGCGGGCCGTGGGTCGCGCCTTCCGCGGAGGCCGCGGTCGCGGCGCCAAGCAGCAGGACGGCCGTCGCTGCGGCCGTGAGGGTTCGTTGAAGCATCGTTGTCTCTCCTGGAGGTGAATGAGCGCGCATCCCGGCGGGATCCGCGCACCGCGACCGGCTTGGCCGCGGCCTCCATTCGTCGCGCGAGCGTGCGGACTCTTACGCGAAAGCATCGGCTTTACATACGAACGCCCGCGCCCGGGTCTGCCGCCGCCGCGCGGAAAACCTTGCAGCGGGCCCGCTCGGCTCACTTCCGCCGGCGCCACCCCTCAAGGAAGGCCAGCGTCACCGCCGCCTCGTTGGTCTCTGCCAGGCCGCTCGCGAACAGCGCCACGGCGTCGGCGTTGAACTCCTCGGCGCCGGCCAGATCGCTGAGGCTGCGGAACGCGATGTAGGGAATGCCGTTCGCGTAGGCCACGTGGGCCAGCGCGGCCGTCTCCATCTCGAAGGTCTCGGCGTGCAGCTGCTCGAACAGGTACGTGCGGTACTGGGGATTCGCGAGGAAGGCCGTGCCCGAGACCCCGCGCCCGCCCACGATCACCTGCGGCGTGGTCTTCACGCACAGCGCCGGATCGGGCTCGGTGGCCGGCGGCTTCGTGGCCTTGGGGCCGCAGCGCGCCAGCGTGGGCCGGATCTCGCGCGCGACGGCCAGCATCGCCGCGTCCACCGGGTAGTCGAAGCGGAACTCGCCGGCCGGCGCGTTGGCCGCGGTCATCACGAAGTTCTCGCGCATGAACAGGCCCGTGGGCACGGCGCCCGCGGCCGTGGCGAGGCTGAACGGCGGCAGCGGCCGGCCGTCGGCGCTGGCCAGCTTCAGGCCCAGGCACGACACGTCGGCCGCCTTGCCGCAGGTGGCCGGCAGCACACTGTCGCGGTTCCAGAACACCTCCAGCGGCATGGCCCAGCGGTCGGGCACGATGACGTCGCCCACGTGGTGCGCGGGATCCACGCCGCCGGCGATGCCCGACATCACCAGGCGCTGCACCCTGAAGTGATCCACCATCAGCTGCGTGACCATCGTCGAATTGACCATGCTGACGCCGCTGAGCACGATCACCACCGGCACGCCGCGCAGCACGCCGGTGGTGAAGCGGTTGCCGTTGATCGTCCAGGTGCGCGGCGAGCGCGTCTGGCCCACGAGGATGTCGGCCTCCTGCCCGAAGGCCGAGACGATGCCGATGCGCGGCGTGCATTCGGTGAGGCAGGCGGGCCGGGCGGCGGCGGGCGCGGCCGTCGCGGTCATGGCGCTCGCGGCGAGCAAGGCGGCGGCGAACAGGTTCTTCACTCGGATCTCCCAAAGAAAACGCGGCCGTGCGGGGCCAGAGTCCCGCACGGCCGCAGGTCGCCCACTATCTCAGAACATCGCCTTGAACTGCACGCCGAAGGTGCGCGGGTCGTTGACGAAGCCGGTGAGGTTGTTGAAGTCGATGGCGCCGGTCACCCGGACCTGGTTGGTGAGATTGCGCACGAAGCCGGCCACCTCGTACTTGCCGTCCTGCCAGTCGTAGCCGGCGCGCAGGCCGCCGATGGTGAGTTCCTTGCCGGTGAACTCCTTGGACTCGTACAGGAAGAAGTTCACCTTGCTGCGGTACGACCAGTCGGTATAGACGAAGGCCTCGCCGTTGCCCACCGGCATGCCATAGCGCGCGGTGAGGTTGAACACGTACTTGGGCGCCTGCGGCAGCGGGTTGCCGTTGATCAGCGCGTGTCCGCTGGAGTCCAGCGGGTTCGTCACGGTGCAGATCGGAATGAGCGTCGGCGTGGTCTGGAAGTTGCCGCAAGGCGCCACGGCCAGGCCCGGATCCTTGATCTTGGTGAAGTTGTAGCTGCCGTTCAGGGTCACGAGCAGCGTGGGCAGCAGGTAGGCGTCCAGGTTGAACTCCACGCCCTGCCCCGTCACTTTCTTCGCGTTGACCAGGTGCGACGCGTTGGCGTTGCCGCCGACGGCGGTGAGCTGCTGGTCCTTCACGTCGTAGTGGAAGACGTCGGCAGACACGCGCGCCCGGCGGTCGAAGAGGTCGGCCTTCACGCCGAATTCGTAGGACGTGTTCGTCTCCGGCTTGGCGTCGGTGAGCGCGCCGAAGTCCGATGCCGGGAAGATGCTGGAAGCGCGGAAGCCGGTCGCGACGCGAGCGTAGACGTTCGCGTTGGGCGTGACGGCGTAGGTGCCGCTCAGGTCCCAGTTGGTGCGCGAATCGCTGGTACCGGCGCCCAGGCCGTTGCTGGCGTCGACGTGGGTGTCGGTGACCGGGATCGTCTCGAGCGTCTTGCGGTCGCGCGTGTAGCGCACGCCGCCGCGCAGCTTGAAGTCGGACGTCAGCTGGTAGCCCGCCGAGGCGAACACGGCCCAGGCGTTGTTGACCTGCGTCGCGTCGACCTCGGTAGTGGGGCCGCCGAACAGCGTGTCGTAGGCCAGGCTGTTGATCTCGTACTTCTCCTTGTAGAGGTAGAGGCCGGCCTGCCACGACAGCGGGCTGGAATCGGAATGCTCGACGCGGAACTCCTGGCTCAGCTGCGAGTGGCCCTTGAGCGCGTCCGAGGTCTCGTCGGCAAACGGGATGGTGCCCGGGCCCATCGGCGGGTCGTAGGCCGCGCCGTAGCCGCCGTCGACGTCGCCGCGACTGAACGCGTGCACGTGTTCCCAGCCGGTGATCGAGTTGATCGTGTAGTCGCCCAGCGTCCAGCGCAGCTTGGCGCTGGCGCCGCTCGAGTTCAGCGTCTGCTTGTTCTGGCCGTCGAACGACACCTGGTACGGATCGAAGCCGTCCACCAGGTCGTTCGTGCCCGGCTTGATGATGTTGGCGCGGAACAGGCGCGCGGTGCCGTGCAGGTCGCGTCCGTGCACGTTGAACAGCGCGCTGAACGTGCCCGAGGGCTTGTAGAGCAGTTGCACGCGCAGCGCGTCGTCGTTGTAGCCCTCGAGCTTGCCGGTCTGTTCCTTGGGCGCCGTGTTGGTCACCCAGTCGCCGCGGCGCTGCAGCTGCGTCGAGGCGCGGATGGCCCAGTCCGGACCCAGCGGCATGCCGTAGGCGCCCTCGAGGTTGGTGGTGTTGAAGCTGCCGTAGCTGGCGTTGAAATAGCCGTTGGCGACGCGGCCCGGCGCCACCGAATCCACCTTGACGACGCCCGCCGGCGTGTTGCGGCCGAACAGCGTGCCCTGCGGGCCGGCCAGCACCTCCACCTGGTCGGTGTCGAAGATCGGGAAGCCCTTGAGGATCGGGTTCTCCTGCACGACGTCGTCGTAGATCAGCGAGACCGGCTGCGAGGCGTTGAGGTGGAAGTCGGTGTTTCCGTAGCCGCGGATGTAGAAGCGCGGGAACGCCCGCCCGAACGACGACTCGATGTTCAGGCTGGGCACGCGGCCCGACAGCGCGCGGATGTCGTCGCCGGACGAATTGAGCACGTCCAGGGCCTCGCCGCCGATCGTGCTGACCGAGATCGGCACCGACCTGGCATCTTCCGTCACGCGCTGCGCGGTGACGGTCACGGTCTGGAGCTTGCCGGCCTCGGAGGCCGATGCGGCGCCGGCCGGCGCGGCGGCCTGGCCGTGCGCCGCGGAGGCCGCGAACGCCAGGGCGATGGACAGGGACAGGGGCTTGATGGCGCGCGAGGGGGCGTGCGAACGAAGCGGCCGGTGAGCCGGATGGCGAGTGGACATGGAAGACATCCTGTATTTGTGTGTCTCCGCCGTAAAGCAAGACGAAGGCCACGCAAGGCTTCAGGAAAGGCGGCGTTCCGACTTCGCGGCGCGTCTCCGCCCCGCGACCCGCGCGAGTTCGCGATCATGCGAGATACCATATGAGACCCATACGACTTCAGGTATGGGCCGAGCCCGCGTCGCCGGGCAACATGATGTGCCGACGGCACCCGCCGCGCATCGCGCCGGGGAACATCGCCCGGGCACCCGCTTTGGTGTATCCGCCCAATCGAGGTGCGTCGCGCCGGCGACGCCGCAAAGAGGACCGACCGGTCGCGCGCCGCGCACCGTGGTCGTGCGCGGCGTCCACCCCCACCCGTCAACGGGCCGGCACGCCCTCGCGCCACTGCGCCCAGTGCCCGACGATCTCCGAGACCAGCGGCCACGCCGCCCGGTAGAGGTTGGCGGTGGCGATGGGAAACCCGCCCGAGGCGGCATTCAGCGATTCCTGGGCGGTCTGGCCGGGATGCGGCCGGTCGAAGTTCGCGCCGGTGCGCAGCACGGCCACGCGGTGCAGGTCCAGGCGGCCGGCGGCCGCGCCGCGCCGCAGCGATTCGTAGGTCGCGTTGTCCTCCTGCTGCGTCGTGCAGTAGGTGCCCTTGCCGTCGGTGAGCAGGCGGGTCCACGCCGAGGCGCGCGCGCCCAGCCGATCGCCGTGCCACCAGGTGTCGCCGGCGAGCGTGTCGCATTGCAGGACACCCGGGGCGGCCTGGGCGGCCGGCTGCGGATACTGCTTGCGGTAGGCCGCCGCGGCGTCGCTGTCGTCCAGGCGCGCCGTTCGCGACAACGCCAGCGCGCGCTGCAGCAGGGCCTCGTCGAGCTGGAAGACCTCGGTGCCGTACTCCAGCTTGGGCCGGGTGGCCGGATCGGCCGCGCCGATGCCCACGTAGCCGATATCCCAGGATGGCGGCGCCTCGCGGGCGTCGAATTCCTGCTGCAGGCCGAAATCGACCAGGTAGCGCGCCCAGGCCGCGGCACCCAGCGTGCCGACGTTCGGGTCGATGCCGGCGATGCCGGTGACCACGACGTACGCGCGCGACAGGTCGAACTTCGGGCTCAGCACCAGGGCCATCGTGGACGCCGCGGCGTTCGCGTGGCCCATGCCCGTGGTCATCACGCACACGCCGCTCGCGGTGCACTTCACGTCGGAGTAGTCGGCCGACAGACCGGGCACGCGCACGGATCGGGTCGGCGGCAACTGCGCCAGCCACGGGGCGGCCTCCGGACCGAACAGCGTGATGACCAGCACCTTGACGGGAACGGCCGGCGGCGCCTTGGACGCGACGGCGGCCGGCGGCACCGCGGCGATGAGCAGCGCCGCGGCGGCGGCACGCAGCGAAAGGGAGGTCGGACGGGACACGGTGAATTCCTGGAAGAGGTAGCGACCGGCATCGTGCGTGCAGGAATCCTGCCAGGCTTCAGGCCACGCCGCGGCGCTCGCGAATCAGCGGTCGAACTTCAAGTAAAACCTTTGATTTGAATCCCAAGCAATTGATTCAACAAGACCGTGCAAGCCTAGCAGATATCAATGTTTTACTTTCAATTCAAGCCGCAAGCCATTGTTTTCATTGCTTTTCTCCCCGCGAATCCACTGTCCCGAACCCGGAGATCGACTTCGACACCACCGGCTGCCCCCAGTAGTCCACGTGACCGGCTCCGGAAATCTGCACCCGAAGCCTGTCGACCGTCCACAGCGACGCATTGCCCACGCCGCTGATCGACACGTCGGCCGTGCCGGCGCGCAACTGCTCCGCGACGATCTTGCCCTTGCCCGACACGGACAGGCGCAGATGGTCGACCTGCCCGTTGAGCTGTCCCTCGCCGGCCCCGGACACCTCGAAGCTGAGCTGGCCCACCTTCAACTGGTCGAGCCGTACCACGCCCATGCCGGCCATGCTGACGGTCAGCTGGTCGCCGCCGATCGGCCCCGGCGCCAGGACATCGTTGGAGCCCGCGATCGTGAGCCGAACCAGGTGCCGCACCCGCACTTCCACCTGCGCCCCGTCGCCGCCGCTCCTCCAGAATTTCCAGCCGCCGGGCAGCGCAATCTTCAGGCGGTGTCCGTCCAGGCGCACCTCCACCGCCTCCTGCGCCCGCGCGTCGCCCGGCACGAACACCTCGTCGCGATCGCCCTGCACCAGCCGAACCTGGCCCGCGCCGTCCACCACGACGCTGTCGAACGGCCCCGGCGCGTAGACCTTGCCTTCGCCCTGGGCCTGCGGTTGCGCCCACGCCAGCGCGGGCACCAACGCCCCCGCGGCGAGCGCGACGGCCAGAAGATGGCGGCTCATATCGATTGCTCCCTCAGTTTCCTGGAGACGTCCCGGTTGGCCGTGATCAGCGTGCCGTCGGTCATGCGGGCGACCAGTTGCGAGTTCTCGTCGGGCGTCAGCGACTCCACGAAATCGAGGTTGACGATGCAGCTGCGGTGCAGCTTGACGAAGCGCGCCGGGTCGAGCCGCTGCTCGAACGCGACGATGGGCAGCCGCACCAGGTAGCTGCGGCCCTTGACGGCCAGCGCCGTGTATTTGGTGTCGGAGCGCAGGTGCTCGATGACGTCGACGTTGATCGGGAAGATGCGGCCCTGGTCGCGCACCAGCACGCGCGCAAGGGGCGCGTTCTCGTTCGCCTGCAGCGCATCGACCGCGCCGGCCAGCGCGGCGCCGGCGTCGCGCCGCACATGCGTGATCGCCTCGACGAAGCGCTCGTGCGAGAACGGCTTG
The DNA here is from genome assembly GCA_013289985.1 of Betaproteobacteria bacterium. Taxonomy (GTDB): domain Bacteria; phylum Pseudomonadota; class Gammaproteobacteria; order Burkholderiales; family Burkholderiaceae_C; genus Scleromatobacter. The sequence goes on from JABCYW010000059.1 coordinate 23,412, forward strand.
AGCAGGTAGTCCACGGCATGCAGCTCGAACGCGGCCAGCGCGTGCTCGTCGTAGGCGGTGGTGAAGATGACGGCCGGCGCGTGGTCGTCGGCGGCCAGCGCCTGCACCACCTGCAGCCCGGTGAGCACGGGCATCTGGATGTCCATGAGCACCAGGTCGGGCTGCAGCGCGCGGATCTGCGCCAGCGCGCTGGCGCCGTCGCCGCAGGTGGCCACGAGCTGCAGCGACGGCATCTGCGCGACCCAGTCGGCCAGGGCCTCGGCGGCGAGCGGTTCATCCTCGGCGATGAGGACGCGGGTAGGAGAGGTCATTGCGGTATCCAGAGGTCGACGCGAAAGCCCGCGCCGGGCCGGGTGCGGATCTGCAGGCGGGCGCGGCCGTCGTAGTCGAGCGCGAAGCGGCGGCGCAGCGCCGTCAGGCCGATGCCCGAGCGCTCGGGCGCCGGGTCGTCCAGGCGCGACGGCTCGCAGCCGGCGCCGTCGTCCTCCACGCTCAGCTCCAGGCCGAGGTTCATCGTGTTGCGCGCGCTGCGGATGCCCACGCGGCCGCCGTCCACACGCGGCGCGATGCCGTGCTGGATGGCGTTCTCCACCAGGGGCTGCAGGCTCAGCGGCGGGATCTCGTCGGCGAAGGTGGCCGGATCCAGCTGCCAGTCGACCTGCAGGCGCTTGCCCAGGCGCAGGCTCTCCAGCGCGAGGTAGTCGCGCACGAACTCGATCTCCTCGCCCAGCGGCACGCGATCGGCGGCACTGCGCTTGGTGTCGAGCACATAGCGCAGCATGCCCGCGAAGCGCATCAGTGCGGCCTCGGCCGCCTGCGCGTCCTTGCGGGTGAGCGCGATCAGCGAGTTGAGCGTGTTGAACAGGAAGTGCGGATTCAGCTTGCCGCTGATCACGGCGAGCTCGGCCCGCGCCAGCGCCGATTCGGCCTGGGCGGCGGCCAGGCTGGCGGCCCGCGCGCGGCGCGCCTGCAGCCACGCGGCGAACGCCCCGCCGATCGCGGCGTACGCGATCACGCCCCATATCGCTCGCCACAGCGCGGTCTGCACCAGCATCACGTTCGCATAGACGCGGCCGTACAGCAGCCAGGACGCCGCGTAGTCGCAGGCCTCCCACGCCACTCCGAACGCGAGCGCGCCCGCGGCGTGGCGCAAGGCCTCCACCACCGTCCCGCCCTGCCCGGCCTGCGCCCAGCGTACCCAGGGGAAGACGGCCACGCCCAGCAGCATGGGTGGCCACAGGGTGAGCGTCGCCTGGTAGACGGCCTGCCACAGCTGCCACAGGCCGCGCTGGAATTCCGCGCCGGCCAGCACGTGCAGCAGCCAGGCGAGGACGCAGGCGCAGCCGTACCCGATCCACAGTTGACGCGAGGTGCCGGAACGGGCGGTGGGCGGGGACAAAGCATCGGTCATGGCGCCATGGTACGTAGAGCCCGACCCGGCGGGGAGCGCCGGGGACGGAATGCCGGATTGAGTGACCGGATTGCGGTTGCTCGCGCCCGAGGCGCGCCGCGCGTCCGGGCAGTGGAACGATTTTCCAGGTTGCGTCCATCGCCATCCCTTGAAAGCAATTTCATTCCAGAATCAAGAAAATCAAGAGCATTGAATATCACTGACAAGCCAATACGATGGGTACCCATGCCCTCCCGGCCACGACCCCGGAATCCGATGCCATGGAAATCTATCTCGACGCCAACGCCACCACGCCCGTCCTCGCGCAAGCCCGCGAGGCGGCCCTCGCGGCGATGGCCGACGACTACGGCAACCCCAGCAGCGTGCACAGCACCGGCCTGCGCGCCCGCTCGCTGATCGACGACGTGCGCGCCCGCGCCCGCCGCGTGCTGGGCGCATCCACCGGACGCCTGCTGTTCACCAGCGGCGCCACGGAGGGCATCCAGACGGCGGTGCTCTCGGCGCTGGTGGCCTTGCGCGATCGCCGCGACGCCGGCGAGGCGATTCCCGGCCTGCTGCTGTACGGCGCCACCGAGCACAAGGCCGTGCCCGAGTCGCTGCGCCACTGGAACGCGCTGCTGGGCCTCGGGCTCCAGGTGCAGGCGATCCCGGTAGGGCGCGACGGCCGCCACGACCTGGCCTGGCTGCGCGAGCGCGCGCCACGGGCCGGCCTCGTCTGCACGATGGCCGCCAACAACGAGACCGGCGTGGTCAGCGACCTCGACGGCATCGCGCAGGCCCTGGAAGACAGCGGGGCCCTATGGCTGGTGGACGGCGTCCAGGCCCTGGGCAAGCTGGCGCTGCGGCTGGCCGAACGCCGCATAGCCTACGCCCCGTTTTCCGGCCACAAGCTGTACGCGCCCAAGGGCATCGGCCTGCTCTACGTGCGCGAAGGCGCGCCGTTCACGCCGCTGATGGCCGGCGGCGGCCAGGAGAGCGCGCAACGCTCCGGCACCGAGAACATGGCCGGCGTGGCCGCGCTCGGCGCGGTGCTGGCGGCGCTCGAGGACGGCGGCACCTTCGCCGACGCCGCCACGCTCCAGGCCTGGCGCGACCGGCTGGCCGCCGCGCTCGTCGAGGCCTTTCCGGCGCTGGAGTTCAACGCGCCGCCGGCGCTGTGCCTGCCCACCACGCTCAATTTCTCCGTGCCCGGCCTGGGCTCCAAGCTGCTGCTGGACCTGTTCGACGCCGCCGGCGTGCGCGTGAGCGGCGGCTCGGCCTGCAGCGCTGCCAAGGCCCGGCCCAGCGACGTGCTCGAGGCGATGGGCCTGCCCGACTGGCAGGCCGCGTCGGCGGTGCGCCTGTCGTTCGGCCCCGCGGCGGACGACGCGTTCATCGCCGAGGCCTGCGAACGCATCCGCGCCTGCGGCCGCTCGTTGCGCGAGAGCTGCCTCGTGCCGAGCGAGCCCAAGGCACTGCCGCCCGGCGGCCTCACCCGCTTCGTCGTGGACGGCGCGTGCTGCTACCTGCTGGCCGATGCCGCCAGCCGCCGCTGCGTGGTCATCGACCCGCTGCCCGAACTTACCACGCGCCTGGCCGACCTGCTGCGCTGCCAGCGCTACACGGTCGCCGCGGTGCTGGACACCCACAGCCATGGCGACCACGCCTCGTCGGCCGGCGAGCTGCGCGCCGCGCTGCCCGAGCTGATGGAGGACGTGGGCACGATCGACGCGCTGGGCTGGCCACGAGAGGTGCACCAGTTGACGCTGGGCACGCTGCTGCTGGCGCGCCTGGCCGTGCCGGGCCACACGCTCGACTCCACCGCCTACCTGCTGCGCGACGCCCAGGGCCTGCGCGCCGCCTTCGTCGGCGACACCGTGATGCCCGGCGCGCTGGGCCGCAGCGATTTCGCGCAGAGCGCCCCGCTCTCGTTCGGCACCTCGCTGCTGGAGCTCGCCCGGGTGGTGGGGTCCGGCACGCTGCTGCTGCCCGGCCACGACTACGACGACCGCTTCGCGAGCACCCTGGCCACCGAGCGCCGCGCGCAGCCGCTGCTGGCCCGCGTGTTGGGCGGCGGGCTGGACGCGGCGGGCTTCGCGGCCGCGAAGGCCGAGCTGGAGCGCGACCTGGGGCTCACCCGCTACCAGACGCTCGCCTGCGGCGCGCGCGTCGACATCCGCGGCGACCAGGCGACGCAGGAGCTGACGGCCGCGCAATTGCGGCAGTTGCTGCTGGCGCATCCCGACCTGCTGCTGGTGGACGTGCGCGAGCCCTACGAGCAGCGCCTGGGCCAGACGCCCGAGCTGGCCGCGCCGCGCGTGCGGCACCAGGCGATCGCGCTGTCGCAGCTCCTGCTGGCGCTGCCGGAATGGCTGGCGCTGCCGGCGCCGACGCCCGTCGTCTTCTTCTGCCGCAGCGGCAACCGCAGCGCCCAGGCGGCCGAAGCGGTGCGGCGCCTGGGGCACGACCAGGCCTGGAGCCTGGCGGGCGGGCTCGCGCTGTGGCGGCCCGAGGCGATGGCCGGCGAGGTCTCGACGGCCTGAGAACCTGTAGCACCGCCCGGGCCGGCTCGTCCGGAGGATCCGATCGCCGCCGGCCTCGCGCCGGCGGCGTCGTTGCCGGGCCGGTCGGGCCGCCGCGATCCCATCTCCATTTTTTGAGTGAACGTTAATGCGAATGAGTCGCATCTAGTTTATTATCCGTTCACCACGAAAGAACCGGATCGCACCCGATGCAACCTCAACGCCTGTCGTACGGCACCGCCGGCGCCGACGTCCAAGTTCGTAGCACGCCGCCGGCCATCCCGCGCCAGGCCGCCCTGGCACGCGTGCCGGCCGGGCTGGCCGCGCCGCCGCGCTACGGCGAGGGAACGTCGGGCCAGGCCCGGCGCCGCCGCGGGGTGCTGGCCGCCCTGCTCGTCGTCCACGGCGCCGCCGTCGTCGGCCTGATGAACGCCGGCCGCCTGCGCGACGTCGTCGTCGACGCCACCAGGCCGGTGTTCGTGGCCGTGGTCGACGCCCCCGCGCCGCTCGCGCCGCCGAGGCAACTCCCACCGCCGCCCAGCCTGCGCATGCCCGCGCCGCCGCCGCTGCAGATACCCTTGATCGCGCCCGAGCCGTCGCCGTCGCCTTCGCCGCTGGTGGCGCAGGCCATCTTGCCGCCGCCGCCCGCCCCGGAAACGCCCGCCGCCCCCGAGGCACCCGCCGCGCCGCGCGTGCTGCCGGCCTCGGCGGTGCAGTTCCTGGTGGCGCCGGCGCCGGCCTACTCGCGCACCTCCGCCAGGATGCGCGAGTCCGGCAAGGCGCTGGTGCGCGTCTTCATCGACGAGCAAGGCATGCCGCGCGACGTCCAGCTCGTCGCGTCCACCGGCTTCTCCCGCCTCGATGACGCCGCCGTCACCGCCGTGCGCAACGCGCGCTTCAAGCCCTGTCTCGAGAACGGCGTGCCCGTTGCCGGCTGGGCCTCCATCCCCATCGAATTCGAGCTGCCGAAATGAACCTCTCCCACGCCATTGCCGCCCGCACCAACGACGCTCCCAACGACGCCGAGGCGCTCCAGCGCGGCTTCGCGACGGGCGCCCCGATCCGCGCGGCCAACGTCCGCAGCATCACCAGCGAGCAGTTGTTCGCCGAGTTCCCCGAAGTGCAGATCGCCCATGGCGACGCCGTCTATCGGCTGCGCCAGACTTCGCTGGGCAAGCTGATCCTGACGAAATGACGGCGGCCGCGGGACCGCCCGCGCGCGCCTGGTGGCTCAAGACGCTCCATCGCTGGCACTGGATCAGCTCCGCCGTCGCGCTGCTGGGCATGCTGCTGTTCGCGGCCACCGGCCTGACGCTCAACCACGCGGCGCGCATCGAGGCCCATCCGGTGGTGGTCGACCGCAAGGCGCAGCTGCCGGCGCCGCTGCTGGCCGCCCAGGCCGCGTCCGCCGGCGAGAAGAAGCACGACGCGCCCCTGCCCGCCGCGCTGGCGGACTGGGTGGCAGGCGCGCTGCGGGTGGACGTGCACGGCCGCTCCGCCGAGTGGTCGCCCGACGAGATCTACGTGGCGATGCCGCGGCCCGGCGGCGACGCCTGGGTGCGCATCGATCGCACGAGCGGCGAGGCCGAGTTCGAGGACACCGAGCGTGGCTGGGTGTCCACCCTCAACGACCTGCACAAGGGCCGCAACGCCGGCACGGCCTGGAGCTGGTTCATCGACGCGTTCGCCGTCGCCTGCCTGGTCTTCACCGTCACGGGCCTGGTCATCCTGCAGATGCACGCCGGCAACCGTCCGGGCACCTGGCCGCTGGTGGGCCTGGGCGTGGTACTGCCGGTGCTGCTGGCCCTCCTCTTCATCCATTGAATCCCCTGGAACGACGACTCCGATGCTGATCCGAACCTCCTTCGCCCTCACCGCCGCCGTGACGGCCGTGCCCGCCCTGTCCGCCGAGCTCAGCCTGAAGGTGCAGCTGCCGCGCATGGACATCGCCGAATACCACCGGCCGTACCTGGCGGCCTGGGTCGAGAAGGCCTCCGACCAGACCTACGCCGGCAACATCGCGCTCTGGTACGACCTCAGGAAGCGCGACAACGGCGGCGCGAAATGGCTCAAGGACATGCGCTCGTGGTGGCGCAAGAGCGGCCACGACGCCGCCGTGGTGGACGGCGTCACCGGCGCCACGCGCACGGGCGGCGACCATGTCATCAACCTGCTCGATGCCAAGGCCGTGACGGCGCTGCCGCCGGGCCAGTACGAGGTGGTGGTGGAGGCGGCCCGCGAGAACGGTGGCCGCGAGGTGCTGCGCGTGCCGTTCGAGTGGCCCGTGAAGAAGGCGCAGTCGGCCCAGGCCCAGGGCCTGGGCGAGCTGGGCACCGTCTCCATCGCCGCCAGGCCCTGAGGAACGCCATGAAGCGCATCAACCGCCCTCGCCTCGCCCTGCTCGCCGCCGGCGCGCTGCTGTCCCTGTCGGCCCATGCGCACCGCCCGTGGCTGCTGCCCTCGGCCACGCTCGCCGACGGCCCGTCGCCGGTGGTCAGCATCGACGCCGCGATCTCCGAAGACCTGTTCGAGTTCGACGCGTTCCCGCTGCAGCTGGACACCCTGCGCGTGACCGCGCCGGACGGCAGCGCCGTCGCCACCGACGCCCGCACGGAGGCGAGGCGCCGCGTCACGTTCGACGTGAGGCTGGCCCAGAAAGGCACCTACCGCATCGCCGGCGTCACCGACACGGTCATGGCCTCGTGGAAGGCCGGCGGCGAGACGAAGCGCTGGCGCGGCACGCCCGCCGCGCAGGCCGGGGAGGTGCCGGCCGACGCGCAGGACCTGCAGGTCACGCGCCAGCTCGCCCGCGCCGAGACCTTCGTCACCAACGAGGCGCCCGGCGCGCCGCCGGCCACGTTCACCGGCGCGGGCCTGGAGCTGCTGCCGCTGACCAACCCCACCGACCTGAGCGTGGGCGATTCGTCGCGCTTTCGCATGCTGCTCGATGGCAAGCCCTACGCCGGCGCCGACGTCACCGTGATCCGCGGCGGCAACCGTTATCGCTACAAGTTGGGCGAGCTCGCGCTCAGGACCGACGCCGCGGGCGAGTTCAGCGTGGCATGGCCGGAGGCCGGCCGCTACTGGCTGGGCATCAACCATGGCGGACGCGGCGACGCGCGCCGCGAAAGCTACTCGGCCACCTTCGAGGTGCTGCCCAGGTGAGCCTCGCGCAGGCCTCGGCAACGGCGCGACGCGTGCTGCTGCCCGCGACGCTGGATCGCGCCCCGCCGCCGCTGGGCGGCCGCGTCCACGGGTTCACCGGCCGCACGATGGGCACGACCTGGAGCGTGCGCCTCGTCGCCGGCGTCCGCCTGGCGCGCGAGCCGGTGTTCCGCGCGATCCAGGGCGCGCTCGACGAGGTCGTCGCGCAGATGAGCACCTGGGAGCCTGGCTCGACGCTCAGCCGCTTCAACCGCGCCGAGGCCGGGACATGGCATCCGCTGCCCGCCGAGTTCCACGAGGTGCTCGCCTGCGCGCGCGCCGTGGCCGAGCGCAGCGACGGCGCGTTCGATCCGACCGCCGGCGCGCTGGTCGACGCCTGGGGCTTCGGCCCCGCGCCGCGCGGCGAGCTGCCGCGGGCCGCGCGCCTGGCACAGGCGCGCGCGCGGGCCGGCTGGCGCCGCCTCGACCTGGATCCTGCACGCCGCGCGCTGCTGCAGCCGGGTCGCCTGGCGCTGGATCTCTCGGCCATCGCCAAGGGCTTCGGCGTCGACCTGGTCGCGCGCCGCCTGCACGCGCTGGGCCTCGAGAGCCACCTGGTGGAGGTCGGCGGCGAACTGCGCGGCAGCGGCGTCAAGCCGGATGGCCGGCCCTGGTGGGTGCAACTGGAACACCCGGACGCCGAGGCCGGGGGCGCGCCGGTGCTGCTGGCCCTGCACGGCCTGTCGGTGGCCACGTCCGGCGACTACCGGCGCTGGTTCGAGCACGCCGGCACGCGCTACAGCCACACGATCGATCCGCGCGACGGCCTGCCCATCCGCCACGGCCTGGCCGCGGTCACGGTGATCCACGCCGGGTGCATGCAGGCCGACGCGTGGTCCACCGCGCTCAACGTGCTGGGGCCCGTGGACGGCACGGCGCTGGCCGGCCGTCTCGGCCTGGCCGCCCGCTTCGTCGTGCGCCGCGGCGCGGGCTTCGAGGAGCGCACCAGCGTGGCCTTCGACCAGTTCCTGAAATGACCCTGTTCGGAATCGAGGCCGCGCGCGTGGCGGCCGCGGCGGCCGTCGTCGCGACGTACGGCGGGCTGTGCGCGGCCGTGGCGCTGGGCGAACGCCGCAAGGCCGCGGCGCTTGCCGCGCGCGGGTTGGCGCTCGGGGGCGCGCGGGACGCGCAGGCGCGCCCGCTGCTGGTCGTGCACGCGAGCCAGACCGGCGCCGCCGAACAGCTCGCGTGGCAGGCGGCGCACGCCCTGCACGGCTCCGCGCTGCCCGCGCGGGTGGCCGCGCTGGGCACGCTCGCGCCGGCCGACCTCGCGGCCGCCGCGTCGGTGTTGCTGATCGCCAGCACCTGCGGCGAGGGCGACGCGCCCGACAGCGCCTCGCCCTTCGTGCGCCGCTTCATGGGCGATGCGCCGGTCGAGTCGCTGGCGGGCGTGCGCTACGGGCTGCTGGCGCTGGGCGACCGCGAGTTCGCGAACTACTGCGCCTTCGGCCGCACGCTGGATGCGTGGCTGGCCGCCCATGGCGCGCGCGCGCTGTTCGAACGCATCGAGGTCGACTGCATGGACGCGCAAGGCCTGGCGCGCTGGAAGCACGCGCTGGGCCGCCTGGCCGGCGTCGGCGCCACGCTCGCCTGGCAGGAGCCCGAGCGCCAGGCCTGGCGCCTCGCGCGCCGCACGCACCTGAACCCGGGCAGCAGCGGCGCGCCCGTGTTCCACCTGGAGCTGGAGCCGCCCCCCGGCACGCTGCCCGCTTGGGAGCCCGGCGACCTGCTGCGGGTGCGCGTGCCGCATGCGCCGGACCGGCCGCGCGACTACTCGATCGCGTCGATCCCCGCCGAGGGCCGCGCCCACCTGCTCGTGCGCCAGGAGCGCCGCGCCGACGGCAGCCTGGGGCTCGCCTCGGGCTGGCTGACGCGCGACGCGGCCGTGGGCGGCGTGGTGCTGCTCGACACCCTGGCCCACCGCAACTTCCGGCTCGGCGCCAACGCCGGCCGGCCGCTCATCCTCATCGGCAACGGCACCGGCATCGCGGGCCTGCGCGCGCACCTGAGCGCCCGCGCCTCGCGCGCCGGTGCGCGACCGCGCAACTGGCTGGTGTTCGGCGAACGCCAGGCCGCGCACGACTTCCACTTCCGCCAGGACGTGGAGCGCTGGCACGCGGACGGCAGCATCACGCGCCTGGATCTCGCGTTCTCGCGCGACCAGGCCGCCAAGCACTACGTCCAGGATCGCCTGCGCGCCCAGCCCGAGGCCGTGCGCGAATGGCTGGACGACGGCGCCGCGGTGTACGTCTGCGGCAGCCTGCGGGGCATGGCCGCCGGCGTGGAGGAGGCCCTGCGGGAGATCGTGGGCAGCGAGCGGCTGGAGGCGCTGATCGACGAAGGCCGCTACCGGCGCGACATCTACTGAAAGGGTC
>JABCYW010000060.1 GCA_013289985.1 Betaproteobacteria bacterium
CACGCTCTGCGCGCGATGGCCCAGCAGCGCCGCCATGAAGCCGGAGCCGGTGCCGATCTCGAGCACGCGCTCGTGGCGCTGCACCTGCAGGTCCTGCAGCATGCGGGCCTCCACGCGCGGAGCCAGCATGCGCTCGCCTTCGGCCAGCGGCACCTCGGTGTCAACGAAGGCCAGCGAGCGGTAGGCGGCCGGAACGAAGTCCTCGCGGCGGACCACGGCCAGCAGTCCCAGCACGCCCTTGTCCAGCACGTCCCAGGGGCGGATCTGCTGTTCGATCATGTTGAAGCGGGCTTGTTCGATGTTCATGGTGTTCCTCGGGGCGAAAGGGGCTGCGGGCAAACCCTCAAATTCTATGCGGCCTGGACGGTGGTTGACGTGGGATGGCGCGCACCGGCCTGCAGGCCCGCGAAAACGAGGCGCAGGTGGGCGTGCATGAACTGCACGGGGTCGATCTCCATGTCCTTGCCGATGCCGCAGGCCATGAAGGAATGCTTGTGCACGCACAGCAGGATCAGCGGCATCAGGATGGAGTGGGCGGCCGATTCGACGTCGTCGACCGCGAACTCGCCGCGCTCCACGCCGCGGCGCAACAGCCCCGAGACGATGGCCATGCCCGGCGCGACCACGCGCTCGACCCAGAACTCGCCGATCTCGGGGAAGTTGCGCACCTCGGTGATCACCAGCTTGAAGACGCCCGACGCCGGGCCTTCGTAGATGCGCGTCCACCAGGTGACCAGCAGCTTTTCCATCACCTGCGCGGTGGGCCCGTCGGCCGCGGCCGCCTCCTGCACGCCGGTCTCGATCTCGGTGCCCAGGAAGTGCTGGATCACCGCCTTGAGCAGTTCTTCCTTGCTGGGGAAGTACAGGTACAGCGTGCCCTTGGACACGCCGGCGGCCCGCGCCACCTCCTCGCTGCGCGTGGCGGCGAAGCCCTTCTCGACGAACAGCGTCAGCGCCGCCTCGAGCAGTTCGGCCGGGCGGGCCTCCTTGCGTCGACGGCGAAACAGGCAGGGGTCGGAGGAAAACGGGGGCATTTCGTTAATGACTCGTTGGTCAGTAATGTAGCCGAATCGTCGGATCGCCGCAATCGCGCCGTGCGGAAGCGGACATCGATCGGCGTCGCGTGTCGGCGGAAGTTCGACTCGGAACGTTGAAGGGACAACCCCGGCGCTTCGCATCCGGGCGCGAAGGCAAAAACGAATGAGCAGCGCAGCAACGGATGGACGCACGGCCGGACCGGTCGGCGAGCGGTATCGCAAGCGAACGGTGCTGCGCATGGTGGCGACCGCCGGGGCCCTGTGTGCCGGCCTGCTGGCGATGCTGGCGCTGCTGTCGGGATGCGCGAGCCTGATCGGCACGCACGACGTCGACATCAGCGAGTCGCAGCTCGCGCTGCTGCTCGCGCGCCAGTTCCCGATGGAGCGCAAGGTGCTGGAGGTCATCGACCTATCCATCACCAACCCGGTCATCGAGCTGATCCCGCAGGGCAACCGCGTCGGCACCGAGCTCGACGTGAGCGCGCTCGACCGCCTGTTCGGCTCCACGGCCATGGGCCACGTCAAGCTCGATTACGGCCTGCGCTTCCAGCCCTCCGACCACACCATCCGCATGACCCAGGTGCGCGTGCGCGAGCTGACGCTGTCCAGCGGCTCCAACAACCTGCGCGGCGCGGCACAGCGCATCGGCAGCCTGGTGGCCGAGAACGCGCTGGAGAACCTCGTGCTGTATCGGATGAAGCCCGCGCAGGCCGACGAGATGGATCGCCTGGACCTCGTCGCCTCGCCGATCACGGTGACGCCGCGCGGCCTGCACATGACAGTGTCGCCGCGCCAGAACTGACCGGATCCTCAGCCTGCGGTAATTTCCGCCGCGTATCATCGCGCGCTTCAAGCATATTCGGGCCGTGAGCGGCCTCACGGAGCGTCGAGCGTGGATACTTTGTTGTTGATCAAGGCCGCCATCATGGGCGTCGTCGAGGGCCTGACCGAGTTCCTGCCGGTCTCGTCGACGGGGCACCTGATCCTGACCCAGTCGCTGCTGGGCATCCCGGACAGCGACGTGATGAAGGCGTTCGAGGTGGCGATCCAGCCGGGAGCCATCCTCGCCATCTTCATCGTCTACTGGCAGTTGATCAGCAAGACGCTGGGCACGCTGCACACCAGCGCCATCTCGCGCAAGCTGGTGGCCAACATCCTCATCGGCTTCCTTCCCGCGGCCGTCATTGGCTTCGCGATCCACAAGAAGATCACCGAGTACCTGTTCAACGGGCCGGTCGTCGCCACCGCGTTCATCGTCGGCGCGCTGGTCATCCTGTGGGTGGAGACCCGCAAGGGCCGCGAGGCGCGCATCCACCACATCGACGAGATGACGGCGATGGATGCGCTCAAGGTGGGCTTCTGCCAGTGCTTCGGAATGATCCCCGGCACCAGCCGTTCGGGCTCGACCATCATCGGCGGCCTGCTGGTGGGGCTGTCGCGTCCGGTGGCCACCGAGTTCAGCTTCTTCCTGGCGATCCCGACGCTGATCGGCGCGAGCGTGCTGGAAGTGTTCAAGGTGCGCCACGAACTGGCCGCCAACGCGCACGAGTACCTGCCCATGTTCGCGGTGGGCTTCATCGTGTCGTTCCTCGCGGCCTGGGTCTGCGTGCGCTGGCTGCTGCGCTACGTGGCCACGCACACCTTCATCCCGTTCGCCTGGTACCGCATCGCGTTCGGCATCGTCGTGCTGGCCACGTGGCTCACGGGCATGGTGCACTGGACGAATTGACGTACCGCGTCCAGCCCCCCGAGGGGGCCGCGGTTCCTTCAGCGGCAGTGTTCAGCGCTTCGTGAACACCAGGTCCCACACGCCGTGGCCCAGCTTGATGCCGCGGTTCTCGAACTTGGTCAGCGGACGCCAGTCGGGACGCGGCGCGTAGCCGTCGGCCGTGTTGGCCAGCGTGGGCTCGGCGCCCAGCACCTCCAGCATCTGCTCGGCGTAGGGCTGCCAGTCGGTGGCGCAGTGCAGGTAGCCGCCGGGGGCCAGGCGCGCGCTCAGCTCGCGCACGAAGCCGGCCTGGATCAGCCGGCGCTTGTTGTGCTTCTTCTTGTGCCACGGGTCGGGGAAGTACACGTGGATGCCGGCCAGCGAGCCCGGCGCGATCATGTCGCGCAGCACCTCGACGGCGTCGTGCTGCAGCAGGCGCAGGTTCGTGAGGCCGCGCTCCTGGATGCGCTGCAGCAGCGCGCCCACGCCGGGCGTGTGCACCTCGATGCCGATGAAGTCGTCCTGCGGGCGCGCCGCGGCGATCTGCGCGGTGGCGTCGCCCATGCCGAAGCCGATCTCCAGCACCGTGGGGGCCTGGCGGCCGAAGACCTGCCCGAAGTCCAGCGGCGCCGGCTTGTACGGCAGCACGTACAGCGGGCCCAGCGTCTCCATTGCCTTGACCTGGCCGCTGCCCATCCGGCCGGCGCGCAGCACGAAGCTGCGGATGCTGCGGCGGGGGTGCGCGGACGGGGTCGAGGAGTCGTCGGCCGGCGCGTCGGCGCCGTCGGAGCGGGGATCTGGAGTCATCTGGACAGGAAGCAAGGGCGGCGCAGGGACGCGCGGCCATGAAGTAGGGAACGCCGCGTGCGTTATTCGGGGTACCAGGATGGCACATCGGGGCCTACGCTCGCGGGATGCGGCATTTTGCCCGAACCCCCAGCGCCGACCGCGTGCCGGACGCCAGCCGGCGTGCCGCGTTGCGGCGTCTGCTGGCCGCGGGCGCCGGCGCGGGCCTCGCGTCTCCCTTGGTGCACGCGATCCAGGCGCCGGGCGTGGCGGGCCACGGCCTGGGCCCGGCGGGCCGCATCTCGCCGGCCCAGGCGGGCGAGAGTTTCCTGCGCGCGAGCGGGCTGCCGCTGGCCAGCTTCGGCGCGTTCGTGCGCACCGTCGACAGCGAGACGCCGCTGGTGGCGGTCAACCCGGAAGGCAGCTACGCGATGGCGTCGACCACCAAGGTCGTCACCTCGCTGGCGGCGCTGGACCTGCTGGGCGTCGACTTCCGCTGGCGCACCTTCGCGTTCCTGCACGGGGCGCTGGTGGATGGCACGTTGCTGGGCGACCTGCTCATCGTGGGCGGCGGCGACGCCCGCCTCACGTCCGCGGAGCTGCGCGACTGGTTCGCACAACTGCGCTCGCAGGGCCTGAAGCGCATCGCCGGCGATATCGTGCTCGACCGCTACGCCTTCGACCTGAACGAGGGCGACTTCGCCAACACGCCGCCGCCCAGCACGGGCAGGGCGTACCACGTGCGGCCGGACGCGTTCGCCATCGACGAGGGCCTGCTCCACGTGGGCGTCGCCGCCGCACGCGGCGCGAAGGCGGCCGTCACGCTCGAGCCGCCACTGGCCGGCGTGCGTATCGTCGACAAGGTGGCCATGCGCGGCGGCTGCGCGGCGACCGCGCGGCTCGTGGAGGACGCCACGGGCTCGCACCTCGACGTGCAGGGCTCGTGGAGCAACGCCTGCGGCCAGCGCGAGCTGGTGCTGGTGCCCGAGGTGCCGGCGCAGTTCACCACGCGCGCGCTGGCCGGCCTGTGGGCCGAGGCCGGCGGCTCGCTGAGCGGCACGGTGGTGGAGCGCGCGCGCCAGGTCGGCGCCTCGCTGATCCCCGTCGGCCCCGATGGCCGCCAGCAGATCCCGTGGGCCGTGCACCTGTCGCAGCCGCTGCCGGTGGTGCTGCACGACATGAACAAGTCCAGCGACAACGTCACCGCGCGCCACCTGATGCTGGCGCTGGCGCGCGGGTTCCCGCTGAAGGCCGCCACGCTGCCCGATGCGCAGGCGCGCATGCACGAGTGGCTGTCGCGCCAGGGCCTGGCCGCCGGCGACGTGCAGGTGGAGAACGGCGCGGGGCTCTCGCGCGGGGAACGCGCGCGGCCGCGCGCGCTGGCGCACCTGCTCGCGAACGCGTGGCGCGCGCCCGCCCGCCGCGAGTTCGTGCTGTCGCTGCCGGTGGCGGGCATGGACGGCACCCTGCAGCACCGGATGCAGGGCACGGCGGCCGAGGGCCATGCGTTCCTCAAGACTGGCACGCTGCTGGACACCCGCGCGCTGGCCGGCTACGTGCAGGCGGCCAGCGGGAAGATGTATGCGGTGGCCTTGATGGTCAACCACCCGGAGGCCGCGCGTGCGACGCCGGCGCTCGACAAGCTGGTGGAGTGGATCGCGAAGAGCTGCTGACGTCTATTGGCGATGTGTCGCCGCCAGGATCTGGTCGTAGGTGCCGCCGTCGTCGAAGTGGGTCTTCTGGGCCGACTTCCAGTTGCCGAAGACCTCGTCCACGGTGAAGGTGTCCAGCTTCGGGAAATCCTTGGCGTGCGCGGCCAGCACCTTGGCGCTGCGCGGACGCAGGCCGTGCCTGGCGGCGATCTCCTGGCCTTCGTCGGAATACAGCCACTGCAGGTAGGCCTCGGCCTCCTTGCGCGTGTGCTTGCGGTCGACCACCTTGTCGACGACCGACACCGGGTTCTCGGCCAGGATGGTGCGCTTCGGGTAGACCACCTCGAAGTTGTCGCCGAACTCGGCCTTGATCAGGTCGACCTCGCTCTCGAACGTGACGAGCGCGTCGCCGATGCCGCGTTGCGCGAAGGTGGTGGTGGCCGCGCGGCCGCCGCCGTCGAACACCGGCACGTTGGCGAACATCCTGCCCACCAGCTCGCGCGCCTGTGCGGGCGTGCCGCCGGCCTTGACGACGCTGCCCCAGGCCGCGAGGTAGGTGTAGCGCCCGTTGCCCGAGGTCTTCGGGTTCGGGATCACGACGCTGACGCCGCTGCGCGCGAGGTCGGCCCAGTCGTGCAGGCCCTTCGGGTTGCCCTTCTTCACGAGGATGACCGGCACCGACGTGGTGGGCGCGCTGTTGCTGGGCAGGCGCGTAGCCCAGTTGGCCGGCAGCAGGCCACCGCGGTCGGCGAGGACGTCGATGTCGGTGGCCTGGTTCATCGTGACCACGTCGGCCTCGAGGCCGTCGAGCACGCTGCGCGCCTGCTTGCTGGAGCCGCCGTGCGACTGGTTGACGACGAGGGCCTCTCCGCCGGCCTGCCTCCAGTGCGCGATGAAGGCCGCGTCGTAGTCCTTGTAGAACTCGCGCGCCACGTCGTAGCTCACGTTGAGCAGCGTGACGGGCGCCGCCTGGGCAGCCAGCGCGGCGCCGGCGAAGGCGGCCAGGAGCAGGGAACGGACGACGGAACGCATGCGGGCACTTTCGAAAGCTTGGGGACAGCCTTCGATCCTACGGGCTCGCGCGGGACCTCAGAGGCTGCGCGGGCGCATATGGATGCTCGGAAATCGCATGACGCCCGTCAGGCGTGAGTCTTCTTCTTGCGCACGTCCGGCAACAGGATGGCCACCACGCCCAGCAGCGGCAGGTACGCGCAGACGCTGTAGACGAAATCGATGCTCCTGGAATCGGCCAGCAGCCCCAGCGCCGCGGCGCCCAGGCCGCCCATGCCGAACGCGAAGCCGAAGAACAGGCCCGAGACCGCGCCCACCTTGCCGGGGATCAGCTCCTGCGCATAGACGAGGATGGCCGAGAACGCCGACGACAGGATCAGGCCGATCAGCACGGTGAAGGTTGTCGTCCAGGCCAGGCCCACATGCGGCAGCGCCAGCGCGAACGGCGCCACGCCCAGGATCGAGCCCCAGATCACCGGCTTGCGGCCGATGCGGTCGCCCACCGGGCCGCCGATCAACGTGCCCGCGGCGGAGGCGGCCAGGAAGATGAACAGGTGCATCTGCGCCGACTGCACGGTGAGGCCGAACTTGCCGATCAGGTAGAAGGTGTAGAACGTGCTGATGCTGGCGATGTAGAAGTACTTCGAGAAGATCAGCACCAGCAGCACGGCCACCGCGCCGCTGACCTGGCCGCGCGTGAGCGTGGACGGCGTGGCGCGCAGCGCGCCCTTGGCGGCCGCCACGTGGTGCGTGGCGTACCACTTGCTCACCTGCAGCAGCAGCACGATGCCCACCAGCGCCACCAGGCCGAACCACGCGACGCTGTCTTTGCCGTGCGGCACGATCACCGCGGCCGCCACCAGCGGCCCGAGCGCGCTGCCGGTGTTGCCGCCCACCTGGAACAGCGACTGCGCCAGGCCGTGCTGGCCGCCCGAGGCCATGCGCGCGATGCGCGACGACTCCGGATGGAAGATCGACGAGCCCGTGCCCACCAGCGCGGCGGCCAGCAGCACCGAGGCGAAGTTGGGCGAGTACGCCAGCAGCAGCAGGCCGCACAGCGTGAACGTCATGCCGGCGGGCAGCGAGCGCGGCAGCGGCTTCCTGTCGGTGTACAGCCCCACCAGCGGCTGGAACAGCGAGGCGGTGAGCTGGTAGGTCAGCGTGATGAGGCCGATCTGCGCGAAGCTCAGCGAGAACTCGCCCTTCAGGATCGGGTAGATCGCGATGATCAGCGACTGCATCATGTCGTTGATCATGTGGGCGGTGCTGATCGCGCCCAGGACGCCGAACGAGGCGCGGGCGGGTTGCGGCGGACGGGGCAGTGTGGCGGCGGTCGTGGACATGGTTGAGCGAAGGCAAGGGCGGTGCGGACGCGCCATGTTAGGAATAACATGCATGCCTGTCTCGCGCCAATCGGGCTCCGATCCGCGCGAAAAGGACATTCCACCCCATGCCCCACCGCGATCCCTTCCTCAATCCGCATGTCCTGGCCACGATCGACGCCAGCACCCAGCCGGTGTTCACGCGCGCCACCGACTACCCGGAAGGCCACGTCGTCGACTGGCACGTGCATTCGCGCGGCCAGCTCGTCTATGCCGTGCATGGCGTGATGATGGTGGCGGCCGAGGGCGGGCAATGGATCGTGCCGCCCACCCGGGCCATCTGGATGCCGGCGGGCACGGCCCATCTCATCCGCTGCGTGGGCGTGGTGCACATGCGCAGCCTCTACATCCGCCCCGATGCGGCCGCCGGACTGCCGGCGAGGGCGCATGCGGTGGGCGTCTCGCCGCTGCTGCGCGAGCTGATCCAGGCGGCCGTCGAGGTGGAGAAGCCCTATGCCGAGGACTCGCGCGACGGCCGCCTGATGCGGCTGTTGCTCGACGAGCTGCACGCGCTGCCGGTGCTGCCCCTGCACCTGCCCCAGCCCGCCGACGAGCGGCTGCGGCGCATCTGCGAGCGCATCGCCGGGCAGCCCGATGACGTCTCCACGCTGGCCGACTGGGCCGCGGCGCTGGGCGTCGACGCCAGGACCATCCAGCGCCTCTTCGCCCGCGAGACCGGCATGACCTTCGGCCAGTGGCGCCAGCAGGCGCGCCTGCTGCACGGGCTGGAGCTGCTGGCGCTGGGCGACAAGGTGGTGGTGGACGTGGCGCTGGCGCTGGGCTACGACAGCCCCAGCGCCTTCGCGGCCATGTTCAAGCGGCAGTTCGGCGAGCCGCCCAGCGCGTTCTACCGCTGACTCCGGCACCCTGGCGGCGTTGCTGTAGGGCGACCTCGATGGTTGGCCTGCCATCCCGGGTTTCCGACTCCGCCAGGGCGCGCACCGGCCGATACCGGGACAGACCCACCTGGAGCCCGTCCATGAAATTCACCGATCTGCGTGTCAAGACCAAGCTGATGCTGGCGTTTGCCGCCATCGCTGGGGTCGTCCTGCTCGTATCCACGCTGTCATTGCGCTCGTTGAGCGCCTCGAACGACCGCTTCTCCGGCTACCTCGCGGGCGTGGCCGAGCGCGAGCGCCTCGCCGACGACATCCACGGCGCGGCGGCCAACCGCGCGATCGCCGCGCGCAACCTCGTGCTGGTGACCGAGGCCCGCGACGTCGAGCTGGAGAAGGCCGCCGTCACCCGGGCCCACGAGGAGGTCGGGGCGGCGCTCAAGAAGCTCAAGGCGGCCGTCGCCCAGGCGAGCGACGTCACCGAGCGGGACCAGGCGCTGGTGGCCGAGATCTCGCGCGTCGAGTCGCTCTACGGTCCGGTCGCGTTGAACATCGTGGACAAGGCGCTCGCCGGCCAGAAGGATGCCGCGATCGCGAGCATGAACGCCGACTGCCGTTCGCTGCTGGCCGCGCTGCTCAAGGCCACCAACGACTACATCGCCTACGACCAGGAGGTGGCGCACCAGCGCGTGCAGGCCGCCGAGGACGGCTATGGCCGCGACCGCCTGGTCATGGTGCTGGTGAGCGGCGCCGTCGTGCTGGCGGCGCTGACGCTGGGCTGGATGCTGGCCTCGTCCGTCACGTGGCCGCTGGAACGCTGCGTGGTGCTCGCCGAGGCCGTGGCCGCCGGCGACCTGAGCAAGACCATCGTGGCCGATCGCGCCGACGAGACGGGCCAGCTGATGGCCGCCCTCGGCCGCATGAACGACAGCCTGGTCAACATGGTGGGGCAGGTGCGCCAGTCCGCCGAGGGCATCGCGACCGCCTCGTCGCAGATCGCCTCGGGCAACCACGACCTGTCGTCGCGCACCGAGCAGCAGGCCAGCGCGCTGCAGCAGACGGCCGCGTCCATGCAGCAGATGACCGGCACCGTGCAGCAGAGCGCCGAGAGCGCGCGCGCCGCCAGCCAGCTGGCCATGGCCGCGGCCGAGGTCGCCGGCAAGGGCGGCGCGGTGGTGCAGCGCGTGGTGACGACGATGAGCGAGATCAGCGCGTCCAGCAAGAAGATCGCCGACATCATCAGCGTGATCGACGGCATCGCGTTCCAGACCAACATCCTGGCGCTGAACGCCGCGGTCGAAGCCGCGCGGGCCGGCGAGCAGGGCCGCGGCTTCGCCGTGGTGGCCGGCGAGGTGCGCGGCCTGGCGCAGCGCTCCGCGCGGGCGGCGCGCGAGATCAAGGGCCTGATCGGCGACAGCGTCGACAAGGTGGAGGCCGGCTCGAACCTGGTCGGCCAGGCCGGCAGCACGATGGACGACGTCGTCGCCCAGGTGCGCCGCATGACCGACCTGATGGGCGAGATCGATGCCTCGACGGCCGAGCAGACCACCGGCATCGTGCAGGTCAACGCCGCGGTCGCGTCGATCGACCACGGCACGCAGCAGAACGCCGCGCTCGTCGAGGAAAGCGCGGCCGCGGCCGAGAGCCTGAAGCAGCAGGCCGCGGGACTGCTGGGCCTGGTGGCCGCGTTCAAGACCCCCGACATGCGCCGCGCCGCCTTCGCCTGAACCTGCGCGGCTTCGCGATGCAGGCCGTCGCCGGCCGCGGCTCCGTTCCTGGACCTGTTTCTGAGCTCCATGGAAAGACTTCGATGCTGCGGGTGTCGGGGGCGCGTGGGCGACGGCGCGAGCGGCGCACCGCCCCCCCCCCCAATTCGGGGTTGCCGCCGCGGCAAATCGCGGCCGCCGGGACATGCACGTAGAATCGTCGGCGCTGCGGGTGTAGTTCAATGGTAGAACGGCAGCTTCCCAAGCTTCATACGTGGGTTCGATTCCCATCACCCGCTCCAGTTTCGCGCCCGGCATCCACCGGGCGCTTTGCATTCCGGCAACTGAAGGGAATTCGACAGCAATTCGCGCGATCCTTCAGTGTTTCCATGCCTGTGCACCGCAGCAAGACCGGTGCATCATCAACTCCACACCACCGTCGGCACGTCATGGGAAATCCGTATCAGGTCATCTGCCTCAGTGCCGTCGCGCCGGACCTGTTCACGTCGTCCTATGGCCCGTTCGTCGTCAACGCCTGCCGCACGCTGGCCGACATCGCCGACTCGCTTCACGACAGCCCATGCGACGCGATGCTGGTGGAGGTGAAGACGCCGGCCGACTACGACAAGCTGCTCGCCTGGCCCGGCCTGGCGCATGCGGTGATGGACTCGGCCGTGGTGGTCATCGCTCCGGAACCCACGCCCGCACAGTGCATCAAGCTGCTGCAGATGGGCGTGCAGGACGTGCTGGCGAAGCGCCACGCCAGCGACGATTCGCTGGGCCGCGTGCTGCGCGTGGCCATCGAGCGCAAGCGCATGGACGCGAGCGCCAGGCACGCGTTCTCCACCGACCTCACCACGGGCCTGCCCACGCACGCCCAGCTGCTCGAACACATGACTCACTTGCTGGCGCTGCGCGAGCGCGAGCCGGCGGCGATGGCGCTCATCGTGCTGCGCCTGGAGGGCTTCCGGGCGGCCGAGATGGCGCTCGGCGCCGAGGCCGCCAACGTGCTGCGCCGCAAGGCCGCCGTGCGCCTGCGCGCGGCGCTGCGCGCCAGCGACGTCGTGGCCTCGCTGGGCTCCGACATGTACGGCGTGCTGCTCGCCTGGATCGACGCCGAGTCCGATGCCGAGGGTGTGGCGCGCAAGCTGCTGTCGTCGCTCAAGCAGCCGTTCAACGTCGCGGGGCAGGATTTGCCGGTGATGGGCACCGTGGGCATCGGCCAGTACCCGGCCCACGGCAAGGACGCCGCGGCGCTGATGCGGCGCGCGGTGGGACAGGCCTCCAACGGCAACCTCAGCGAGCTGGGCCACGTCGCCGCCGGCGCGGCCAACGACGACTGAAACCTTCAGCGGCCCGGCGGCTTGCGCAAGACCGTCCTGGCCTTGCGCGATCGCAGCACGAACCCGCCGACCATGCCGGCGACCACCACCACCCCGGGCACGATCCACGTCCACGGCAATCCGTCGTCGTCGGTGGAGGCCGCGGGCGCGGACGCGGCCTCGGTCGTGAACGGGCTGAAGCCGCCGCCGCCCGGATCGCTGGGTGCGGATGCGGGGATGGCCGCGGCCGGACGGTTGCCGAGCAGCGCGGCCGGCACGACCGCCGTGGGGCCGCCGCCGTTGACCAGCGCCCAGTGATCTGCCTGCCATTCGGCGCGCAGGTCCTCGCCGTCGCTGGTGTCGTCCTGCGGCTTGCGCTGGAGCATGGCCAGGCCGGCGTCGGTCACCGACCACAGCTCGCCGCCGGGCTTGGCGCCGCGCACGGTGATGGCGACGGCGGCGAGCCCGTCGGCGCTGGCGGCCAGGCTGGTGGCGGTGGAGGCGTCGGCATCGCCGGGCCGCTGCCACACGCCGTCGGTGCCGAACCTGCGGTCAAGCGAGCCGTCGGCGTTCAGGTGGAACACCACGGCACGCGCCGTCGCGAGGCCCGTGGCTTCGCCCGCGACCAGCACCGAGCCGTCGGCCAGCGGCAGCAGATCGTTGGGCTTGACGGCGACCCCGGCCGGCGTCAGCTGCACCTTGCCCTGCACGCCCCAGCGCAGGTCGGCGCCGCCCTGGGCCAGGAAGCGCGCGACGACCGGCTGCGGCTGGTTGCCCGCGAGGCCGGCGCCCACCATCCAGATCCGGCGGCTGGCGTCCACGCGCACGCTGGCCGGTGGATCGTTGCCGGCGCCGAGCGTGAACGCGGTCTGGCCGAGGCGGCCGAAGCGCTCGTCGGGGCCGGTGCCGTTGACGAGGTGCTTGAGCAGGTAGTCGTTCGCGTTGGCCTGCGGATCGTCGGTGACGAGCCACGCGGTGTTGCCGTCGCGCACCGTGAGCGAGCCCGCCAGCGCGGGCGCGCTCGTGCACGCGAGGAGGGCCAGGGCTGCCGCGACGCGCGGCGTCATTTGTGGATGTCGCCCAGGCAGAGGTACTTGACCTCGACGTAGTCCTCGATGCCCTGGTGCGAGCCTTCGCGGCCCAGGCCGGACTGCTTGACGCCGCCGAAGGGCACCTCGGCCGTCGAGATGAGGCCGGTGTTGATGCCCACCATGCCGTACTCGAGCGCCTCGCCCACGCGGAAGATGCGGCCCACGTCGCGGCTGTAGAAGTAGCTGGCCAGGCCGAACTCGGTGGCGTTGGCCGCGGCGATGGCCTCGGCCTCGGTCCTGAACCTCACCACCGGGGCGAGCGGGCCGAAGGTCTCCTCCTTCGTGCACAGCATGTCGGCGGTGACGTCGGCCAGCACCGTGGGCGTGAAGAAGCGCTCGTCGATGCGCGCGCCGCCCACCACCACGCGGGCGCCCTTGGCGAGCGCGTCGGCGATGTGCGATTCGATCTTGGCGACGGCGTTGGCGTCGATCATCGGGCCCTGGTTGATGCCGGGCTCGAAGCCGTTGCCCACCTTGATGCCGCGCGCCTTCTCGGCCAGGCGCGCGATGAACGTGTCGTACACGCCCTCCTGCACGTACAGGCGGTTGGCGCACACGCAGGTCTGGCCGGCGTTGCGATACTTGGAGACCATGGCGCCTTCGACGGCGGAGTCGATGTCGGCGTCGTCGAACACGATGAAGGGCGCGTTGCCGCCCAGCTCCAGCGACAGCTTCTTGATGGACGGCGCGCATTGCTTCATCAGGATGCGGCCGACCTCGGTGGAGCCGGTGAACGACAGGTGGCGCACCACGTCGCTGGCGCACAGCGAGTTGCCCACCAGGATGGAGTTGTCGCCGTCGGCGGTGACCACGTTGAGCACGCCCGCGGGCATGCCCGCGCGCTGCGCGAGCTCGGCCAGCGCGAGCGCCGACAGCGGCGTCTGCTCGGCCGGCTTGATGATGACGGGGCAGCCCGCGGCCAGCGCCGGCGCCACCTTGCGCGTGATCATCGCGATGGGGAAGTTCCACGGCGTGATGGCCGCGCACACGCCCACCGGCTGCTTCAGGACGATGTAGCGCTTGCCGTTGTCGGTGGTGGGGATGGTCTCGCCGTAGACGCGCTTGGCCTCTTCCGCGAACCACTCGATGAAGCTGGCGCCGTAGACGACCTCGCCGCGCGCCTCGGAGAGCGGCTTGCCCTGTTCGGCGGTGAGGATGCGCGCCAGGTCGTCGGCGTTGGCCACGATCAGCGAGAACCACTTCATCAGCACGGCGTGGCGTTCCTTGGCCGTCTTCGCGCGCCAGGCAGGCCAGGC
Organism: Betaproteobacteria bacterium; assembly: GCA_013289985.1. Lineage (GTDB taxonomy): Bacteria > Pseudomonadota > Gammaproteobacteria > Burkholderiales > Burkholderiaceae_C > Scleromatobacter. The sequence goes on from JABCYW010000060.1 coordinate 13,788, forward strand.
CTTGTCGGCCGCGGCGATCGCGGCGTCGCTCTCGGCCGCCCCGAGGTTGGCCACGTCGGCCAGCTTCAGGCCGGTGGCCGGGTCGTTGACGTCGAAGCGTGCCGTGCCGGCCACCCACTCGCCGCCGATGAGGGCGTCGGTCTTGAGCAGGCCCGCGTCGTTGAGCGTGGCGATGGGAGAGGTTTTCATGTCCATTCCAGGAAACTCCTGGGCCGTGGTCGGGATGACCGGACGGCCCGTGATGGTGGCAACTCTACCTGCTGCGGGCGCGCGTTTCCCGGCGCCTGGGCGGTGTTTGCCTGGGTCAATGCAACGAAAGGAAAAGCCGCCGCGGATGCACCGGTGGGCGGCTTGTCGTGGGGATGTTGGCGCTCGCTCGCGGGAAAAGCGAGCGGGCGCCCGAGCCTCAGGCCACTGCCTTGAACGCGTCGGCCATGATGGCCAGGCCTTCGTCGATCAGCGCATCGCTGGCCGTGAGCGGCACCAGCACACGCACGACGTTGGCGTAGGAGCCGCAAGACAGCAGGATCAGGCCGCGGCTGGCCGCCTCGTTGCACAGGCGCTTGGTGAGGTTGGCGTCGGGCCTGGAGCGGTCGCCGTCCTTGAACAGCTCGATTGCGATCATCGCGCCCAGTCCGCGCACGTCCTGGATGGACTTGTGCGCTGCGGCCATCGCCTTCAGGCCGGCCGTCAGGCGCGCGCCGATGGACCTGGAACGCTCCAGCAGCTTCTCTTCCTCGAACACCTCCAGCACCGCCAGCGCCGCGGCGCAGGCCAGCGGCGAGCCGGCGTAGGTGCCGCCCAGGCCGCCGGGGCCCGGCACGTCCATGATGGCGGCCTTGCCGATGACGGCCGAGATGGGGAACCCGCCGGCCATCGACTTGGCCATGGTGATCAGGTCGGGCGCGACGCCCCATTGCTCGCACGCCAGCCAGGTGCCGGTGCGGCCCGCGCCGGTCTGCACCTCGTCGGCGATGAAGACGATGCCGTGCTTGTCGCACAGCGCGCGCAGCGCCTGCGCGAACGCCGGCGAGATCGCGTAGAAGCCGCCTTCGCCCTGCACCGGCTCGATGATGAGCGCGGCCACGCGCTCGGCCTCGACGTCGTACTTGAAGATGGCCTCGATGGAGGCCAGCGCATCGGCCTCGCTGACGCCGTGCAGCGCGTTCGGGTACTTGGCGTGGTAGATCTCGGCCGGGAACGGGCCGAAGCCGGCCTTGTACGGCGCGACCTTGCCGGTGAGGCCCATGCCCAGCAGCGTGCGGCCGTGGAAGCCGCCGCCGAAGGCGATGATGGCCGAGCGCTTCGTGGCGGCGCGCGCGATCTTCACGGCGTTCTCGACGGCCTCGGCGCCGGTGGTCAGGAAGAAGGCCTTCTTCTGGAAATCGCCCGGGGCCTTGGCGATGAGGCGCTCGGCCAGCTCGATGTAGGGCTCGTAGGCCAGCACCTGGAAGCAGGTGTGGTGCACCTTGTCCAGCTGCGCCTTGACGGCGGCGACGATCTTCGGGTGGCGATGGCCGGTGTTGAGCACGGCGATGCCGCCGGCGAAGTCGATGTAGCGCTTGCCTTCCACGTCCCACATCTCGGCGTTCTCGGCGTGGTCGCAGACGATGTCGTAGGTCTGGCCCAGGCCCGTGGGCATGGCGGCACGGCGGCGGGCCATCAGGGCGGCGTTGTTCAGGTGGGCGTCACGTTGCATGGGGAAACTCCAGAAGGGTATCCGTTGACTTTAGGTCCGCCGACCCGATACAGCCATGTACAGTTGACTCGAAGTGCCTGCGTACTGTGCAGGCCCAAGTCCCTATACAGTCAGGTGCCAGGTCTTGCCTGGCAACGTTGCCAGGCAAGACCTGGCACCGTGCTGGAACGCGCACGATGTTCACGCTTCAATCCGATTCCCCCACGCCCCTGGTCACGCAGATCGTCGATGGCCTGCGCCGCCTGATCGTCGACGGCAGCCTGCGCACCGGCGCGAAGATCCCGTCGATCCGGCACTTCGCGAAGACGCACCAGGTGAGCGTGTTCACGGTGGTCGAGGCCTACGACCGGCTGGTGGCGCAGGGCTACCTGGTGTCGCGGCCGCACTCGGGCTTCTTCGTGCGGCGCCGCGCGCCGGCCGAGGTCGCCGCGGTGCCCGGCTTCGCCTCCACGGCCAGCTTCGACGCGCAGTGGTACCTGCGCAGCATCTTCGAGAACCGCCACCTGGCCGTGAAGGCCGGCTGCGGCTGGCTGCCGCAGTCGTGGCTGTTCGAGGACGGGGTGCGCCGCAGCCTGCGCGGCCTGGCCGCCGAGAACGTGGAGCTCGACGGCTACGGCGACCCGCGCGGCCACCTGCCGCTGCGCGAATGGATCCGCGACGCGCTGGCCGAGCAGGAGGTGTCGCTGCAGCCCGACCAGGTGCTGCTGACGCACGGCTCCAGCCACGCGCTGGATCTCGCCATCCGCCGCCTCGTGCGCGCGGGCGATGCCGTGCTGGTGGACGACCCGGGCTACTCCAACCTGCTGTTCGCGCTGCGCGTGGCCGGCGCGCGCCTGATCCCCGTCCAGCGCACGCCGCAGGGCTATGACCTGGCGGCGCTGGAAGAGGCCGTCGTCACGCACCACCCGCGCGTGTTCTTCACGCAGCCGCGGCTGCAGAGCCCGACGGCGTCCACCGCCACGCTGCCGCAGCTGCACCGCGTGCTGCAGCTGGCCGACAAGCACGGCCTGACCATCGTCGAGAACGACCTCTACGTGGACCTCGACCCCGACCCGCGCCCGTCGCTCGCCAGCCTCGACCAGCTGGCGCGCGTGCTCTACGTCGGCAGCTATTCGAAGACCATCTCGCCCAACCTGCGCGTGGGCTACATCGCCGCGCATCCGGCGCTGATCGACGACCTCGCGCAGCTGAAGATGATCTCGGGCCTCACGTCGTCCGCCTTCAGCGAGCGCCTGATCCTGGGCGCGCTGACGGAAGGGCGATGGCGCAAGCACCTGAAGAGCCTGCGCACGCGCCTGGCCGAGGCGCACGAGGCCTGCGGCCAGCGCCTGGTGGGCCTCGGCTTCGAGCTGTTCCACGAGCCCAAGGCCGGCATGTTCCTGTGGGCCCGCCATCGGCGCCTGCCCGACCCCGTGGCGCTGTCCAACCGCGCCGCGCAGCACGACATCATGCTGGGGCCCGGCAACCTGTTCTCCGCGACGCTGCAGCCCACCGACTGGATGCGGTTCAACGTGGCGTTCGCGAACGATCCGCGGCTGGCGGCGTTTCTCGAATCGGAATTGGCGGCGGCCTGACGGCAGGTGTCATCCTGTGCGCAGTCGCGGGATCCACCCCCGCCGGGCTCACCCCAACCGCGGCTGGATCCCGAAGATCAGGCCGAACACCACCGCCACCACGGTGATGACCAGCCAGATGCGCTGCATCGTCTCGGTGGCGCGCTTGTCCTTGAGCGCCGCCTCCAGTTGCTCCTGCAGCGAGGCGATCTGCTGGCGCAGCAGCGGCGTCTCCATCTGCGCGCTGACGGCCTCGGCCAGCAGCGGCGCGGTGAGTTCCTGGGCCTTCTCGGTGTTCCAGGTGGTCTTGAGTTCCTTGATCGAGCGCGCGTAGAACGTGCCGCCGCCGCCCGAGGTCGGCTTGACGATGAAGCCGGAGCGCGAGAAGAAGGCGTCGCGCAGCGCCATCTCTGCCTCGCCGGGCACGTCCACCTGGTACAGCGAGCCGGTGAGCAGGCTCGCGTCGGGATGCTCCAGCGCCACCCATTCCACGAGCAGCGCGCGCAGCAGGCTCATGATGCCGGCGCCCTTGGGCTCGGCCAGGATCTGGCCCTTGGGGCCCAGGCGGGCGGCGCACAGCGGCTTGCCGTCGGCGGCCTTCATGCGCAGCACGCGGAACTGCAGCGCGTTGGTGGCCCGGCCGGTGGAGGTGCGCTCGGCGAAGTGCTGGGTCTTGCCGTCGCGCGGATCGAACTCGGCCAGCCAGCTCAGTTGCACCCGGTACAGGTGCTCGACGCGGCTGTCGCTCGGGCTGTTCTCCACCGCATGGAAGTAGGTGACGCCTGCCACGCGCACATGGCCCGAGGGCACGCGCAGGCGGAACAGGCGCGTGCGCGTTGGCCGCGCGGCCGTCTCCAGCTCGTGCTGCGTGCTGACCCACGGCGCCGAGGCTGGCGGTGCGTCGGCGGGAATGTCGGGCGAGGGCGCTTGGTCTGGCATGGCGGGCTGGAAGCGGATGCGCCGATTGTCCGGCCGCCCTTTGCGACGGCAAGAGGAAATTGCCCGGCAGAAGGTGACGTAGTACCGATTCCAGCCCACCCCGGGGCGGCACACCCGGCCTCTTATAATCACGGGTTACGCGCGACCTCGTCGCACGCCTCATCGTTCCTTGACGCCCGCCCCGGTTCCGCCCGGGCGAGGCCCCCAGAAAGTGCCGGAATGAAAGCCGCAGAAATCCGTTCGACCTTCCTGAAGTTCTTCGAAGCCAAGGGCAAAACCATAGTCGCGTCGTCGCCCGTGGTGCCGGGCGACGATCCTACTTTGCTGTTCACGAATGCCGGGATGAACCAGTTCAAGGACGTGTTCCTGGGCTTCGACAAGCGCCCGTACACGCGCGCCACCACGTCGCAGAAGTGCATCCGCGCCGGCGGCAAGCACAACGACCTCGACAACGTGGGCTACACCGCGCGCCACCACACGTTCTTCGAGATGCTGGGCAACTTCTCCTTCGGCGACTACTTCAAGAAGGACGCCATCAGCTACGCCTGGGAGCTGCTGACGGTGCACTTCAAGCTGCCCGCCGACAAGCTGTGGGTCACCGTCTACGCCGAGGACGACGAGGCCTACGACATCTGGAACAAGACCGTGGGCGTGCCCGCCGAGCGCATCGTGCGCATCGGCGACAACAAGGGCGCGCGCTACGCGTCCGACAACTTCTGGATGATGGGCGACACCGGCCCCTGCGGCCCGTGCACCGAGATCTTCTACGACCACGGCCCCGGGATCGAGGGCGGCCCCCCGGGCTCGCCGGGCGAGGACGGCGACCGCTATATCGAGATCTGGAACAACGTCTTCATGCAGTTCAACCGCACCGAAGACGGCGCGATGCACAAGCTGCCCAAGCCCAGCGTCGACACGGGCATGGGCCTGGAGCGCCTGGCCGCGGTGCTGCAGCACGTGCACTCGAACTACGAGATCGACCTGTTCGTCACGCTGCTCGCGGCCGCCAAGAAGGCCGTCGACGAGGCGGGAGGCGGCGATTGCGACAAGGACTCCCCGTCGCTGAAGGTCATCGCCGACCACATCCGCGCCTGCTCGTTCACCGTCGTCGACGGCGTGATCCCCGGCAACGCCGGCCGCGGCTACGTGCTGCGCCGCATCGCGCGCCGCGCCATCCGCCACGGCTACAAGCTGGGCGCGCGCACGCCGTTCTTCCACAAGCTGGTGGCCGCGCTGGTGGCCGAGATGGGCGACGCCTATCCCGAGCTGCGCGCCGCGCAGGCCCGCGTCACCGAGGTGCTGCAGCAGGAAGAGGAGCGCTTCTTCAAGACCATCGCCACCGGCATGGAACTGCTGGAATCGGCCCTGGCAGGCGGCGCGAGGCAGGTCGACGGCGAGACCGCGTTCAAGCTGCACGACACCTTCGGCTTCCCGGTCGACCTCACGGCCGACGTCTGCCGCGAGCGCGGCCTGACGGTGGACGAGGCCGGCTTCAACCGCCTGCTCGAGGAGCAGAAGGATCGCGGCCGCCAGGCCGGCAAGTTCAAGATGGCCCAGGGCCTCGCCTACAGCGGCGTGCCCACGCAGTTCCACGGCTACGAGCACCTGGTCGTCGAGACGGTCAAGGTGGTGGGCGTCTACGTCGACGGCAGCCCCGTGGACTCGGCCACCGCCGGCGACGATGCCGTCGTCGTGCTCGACCAGACCCCGTTCTACGCCGAGAGCGGCGGCCAGGTGGGCGACACCGGCGAGCTGCGCAACGGCACGACGCGCATGCTCGTGGAGGACACCATCAAGATCCAGGCCGACGTGTTCGGCCACCACGGCCGCATCGTCGAAGGCACCGTCGCCGTGGGCGACTCGTTCGTCGCCAGGGTGGACGTGGAGCGCCGCGCGAAGACCGTGCGCAACCACAGCGCCACCCACCTGATGCACAAGGCGCTGCGCGAGGTGCTGGGCGCGCACGTGCAGCAGAAGGGCTCCCTCGTGAACGCCGAGCGCACGCGCTTCGACTTCGCGCACACCGGTCCGATGACGCCCGAGCAGATCCGCAAGGTGGAAGAGATCGTCAACGCGGAGGTGCTCGCCAACGCGCAGGCCAACGCCACGGTGATGGCCATCGACGACGCGCAGAAGTCGGGCGCGATGATGCTGTTCGGCGAGAAGTACGGCGACGAGGTGCGCGTGCTGACCATCGGCTCCAGCAAGGAGCTGTGCGGCGGCACGCACGTGCAGCGCACGGGCGACATCGGCGTGTTCAAGGTCGTGGCCGAGAGCGGCGTGGCCGCCGGCATCCGCCGCATCGAGGCCATCACGGGCGACAACGCGCTGGCCTACCTGCAGTCGCTGGAGGCCACCGTCGACAAGGTGGCGGGCACGCTCAAGGCGCAGCCCGACGAGGTGCCCGCCCGTCTCGGCGCGGTGCTCGACCACGTGAAGGCGCTCGAGAAGGAGATCGAGAAGCTCAAGGGCAAGCTGGCCTCGGCGCAGGGCGACGAGCTCGTCGCGCAGGCCGTGGACGTCAAGGGCCTGAAGGTGTTGGCCGCCAAGCTCGATGGCGCCGACGCCAAGACGCTGCGCGACACGATGGACAAGCTCAAGGACAAGCTCAAGACCGCGGCCATCGTGCTGGCCGCCGTCGACGGCGACAAGGTGCAGATCGCGGCCGGCGTCACCGCCGATTCCATCGGTCGCATCAAGGCCGGCGAGCTGGTGAACTTCGTCGCGCAGCAGGTGGGCGGCAAGGGCGGCGGCAAGCCCGACATGGCCATGGCCGGCGGCACCGATGCATCCAAGCTTGCGGGCGCGCTGGCCAGCGTGCAGGCCTGGGTCGCCGAACGCGCCTGAGCTTCCACGATCCTTGCGCGGCCTCGCGTCGCGCCATGCCGACGCCGCGCGTTCTTCGGAACCCGCGGCGTTATTCTTTCGAGTCCGCAACCTTCACGGGAGTCACTCGAATGAACCGCTCCGACACCCGCAAGAACGCGCCTCGCATCACATTGCGCCGCGCCACCGTCGCCGACGCCGACGGCTTCGCGGCGATGCTGTCGCACACGGAGGTCTATCCGCAACTGCTGCAGATGCCGTTCGGAAGCGCCGAGCACTGGCGCGCGCGGCTCGGCGAGAACGCGGTGCCCGGCAAGCCCGACCTGCTGCTGGTGGCGGTGACGGACGACGGCGAGATCGTGGGCGGCGCGGGCCTGCATCCGGTGGGCGGATCGCCGCGACGGCGCCACGCGATGACACTGGGCATGCAGGTGCAGCCGGCCTGGCAGCGCCAGGGCGTGGGCACGCACCTGATGGAGGCGCTGGTCGACTACGCCGACAACTGGCTGGGCCTGCTGCGCCTCGAGCTGGAGGTCTACGCCGACAACCACAAGGCACAGGCGCTCTACCAGCGCTTCGGCTTCGTGCAGGAGGGCCTGCATCGCTGCGACACCTTGCGTGCTGGCGTGTACGTGGACAGCCTGTCGATGGCGCGCCTGAACCCGCGGCCGCTGGCAGGCTTCCCGCGCGATTGAACCGGGCGCGCGGCGGACGGCATGAGAAAATGCCGTCCGCTTCCCGCTTCGATCGTTCCCGATGACCACGCCGTTCACCAACCTCGTCCACTACCCGACCAACACCGACGCCGAGCTCGACCGCCTGCAGCAGCTGGCCGAGCAGCTCTCGGGCTTCGACGAACGCGTGTCGCTCGAATGGCTGGACGGCGCGATGACCGCGCTGGCCGCCGGCCCGCGCGCCAAGACGGTGGCGGAGTGGCGCGACGCGCTGCTGGGCGACGCCTGGAGCCGCGCCTTCGCCGATCCGCAGGCCGACCGCGAGGCCACAGCGGTGCTGCAATCGCGCTGGACTGTGCTGCTCAAGCAGCTCGATCCCGAGCTGCTGATGGACGCCGTCGACGAGCTGCGCCTCGCGCCGGTGATGCTCGAGTGGACCGACGAGGACACGAAGCGCCTGGTCGAGGACGGCACGATCGCCGCCGGTTCCGAGGCCGACGAGATCCCGCTCACCGGCGAGGTGTGGGCGCACGGCTTCATGGACGTCGTCGAAGGCTTCCCGGACGACTGGAAGGAGCCCGGCGACTCCGCCGAGGAGGGCATGGCCGACGCCTACGACGAGGTGCTGGCGCGCATCGCGATGCTGACGCTGCACGACCCGGAGGAGCTCGCGAAGACGCTGGAGGAGATGTACCCCGGCGAGAAGCTGGAGCGCGACGACCTGATCCAGGAGGCGCTGTACGCCGCGCAGGACCTGCGTTGCTACTGGGTGCAGAACGCGGCCAGGCCGGTCACGCGCGTGGTGGGCAGCGTGCCGGGCCGCAACGACCCCTGCCATTGCGGCAGCGGCAAGAAGTTCAAGAAGTGCCACGGCGCCTGATCGCACCGCGCCTGCGCGTCGAGCGCGATCACGCTACATTGCGCCCATGACTGATCGACAAGACCTCGCCGGCAAGCACATCGTGCTCGGCCTCTCGGGCGGCATCGCCTGCTACAAGGCGGCCGATCTCGCGCGCGCGCTCGTGAAGGCGGGCGCGACGGTGCAGGTGGTGATGACCGCCGGCGCCGAGGCCTTCATCACGGCGGTGACGCTGCAGGCCCTCACCGGCCGGCCCGTGTACACGAGCCAGTGGGACGCGCGCCCCGACAACAACATGGCGCACATCAACCTGTCGCGCGAGGCCGATGCCATCCTCGTGGCGCCGGCCAGCGCCGAGTTCATGGCCAAGCTGGTGCACGGCCGCGCCGACGACCTGCTGTCGCTGATGTGCCTGGCGCGTCCCATCGCCCGCGTGCCGCTGCTGGTCGCGCCGGCGATGAACCGCGAGATGTGGGCGCATCCGGCCACGCAGCGCAACGTGGCGCAGTTGCAGGCCGACGGCACCACGCTGCTGGGCCCCGACGTCGGCGAGCAGGCCTGCCTCGAGTTCGGCGAAGGCCGCATGCTGGAGGCGGTGGACCTGCGCGACGAGCTGATCGCGTTCTTCCAGCCCAAGATCCTGCGCGGCAAGCGCATCCTCGTCACCGCCGGCCCCACCTTCGAGGCCATCGACCCGGTGCGCGGCATCACCAACCATTCCAGCGGCAAGATGGGCTTTGCCATCGCGCGCGCCGCGCAGGAAGCCGGCGCCGACGTGACGCTCGTCGCCGGCCCGGTGCACCTGCCCACGCCGCGCGGCGTGCGCCGCATCGACATCGAGAGCGCGCGCCAGATGCACGCCGCCGTGATGCCGCTCGCGCGCGAGAGCGACGTGTTCGTGGCCACCGCGGCGGTGGCCGACTGGCGCCCCGCGCAGATGAACGAGCACAAGATCAAGAAGGACGGCAAGAAGGTGGCACCCACCTTCGAGCTGACCGAGAACGAGGACATCCTCGCCGATGTCGCGCGACTCGATCCGCGCCCCTACTGCGTGGGCTTCGCGGCCGAGAGCGAGAACCTGCTCAAGCACGCGCGCGACAAGCTGCAGCGCAAGAACGTGCCGCTGATCGTGGGCAACCTCGGCCCGGCCACCTTCGGTCGCGACGACAACGCGCTGGTGCTGGTGGACGCCGCCGGCGAACGCGAGCTGGCGCAGGCCGACAAGCTCACGCTGGCGCGCCAGCTCGTGCAAGAGATCGCCACGCGTATCGCTTCCTGACCTCCCGGCGGTGCCAGGTCTTGCCCCGCAAGTTGCCAGGCAAGACCTGGCACCGGATGAACCCTCAAACGCTCGCCGATTCAATGACCATCATCGATCTCAAGGTTCTCGACGCCCGCATGGCCGACACGCTGCCGGCCTACGCCACGCCGGGCAGCGCCGGCCTCGACCTGCGCGCCTGCCTCGACGCGCCCGTCGTCCTCGCGCCGGGCCAGACCACGCTGATCCCCACGGGGCTGTCCATCCACATCGGCGACGCCGGCCTGGCCGCGATGATCCTGCCGCGCTCGGGCCTCGGCCACAAGCACGGCATCGTGCTGGGCAACCTGGTGGGCCTGATCGACTCCGACTACCAGGGCCAGCTGATGGTCAGCTGCTGGAACCGCGGGCAGGTGGAGTTCACCATCAACCCGATGGAGCGCATCGCGCAGATGGTCATCGTGCCGGTGGTGCAAGCCACGTTCCGGCGCGTGGACGACTTCGATGCGTCGCACCGCGGCGAGGGCGGGTTCGGGTCGACCGGAAAGCACTGACGGGCCGTCCCGCCCTGGCTCAATGCAGCTGCGAGCGATCCTTCGGCGGCAGCACCTGCAGCAGCCCCGCGGCATCGTCCTGCACGCTCTTCGCCTCGATCTCGTCGGCCCTCGCGGCGCGCACGCCGCGCACGGCGATGTGCATGCGCAGCGCCATGCCCGCGAGCGGGTGGTTGCCGTCCAGCACGACGTGCGACGGGTAGACCTCGGTCACGGTGTAGACCGCTTCGGCGGGCATGTCGGGCGTGGCCGCGCCCTCGGGCAGGCCTTCGAACTGCATGCCCACCTCCACGCCGTCCGGAAACAGCGCGCGATCCTCGAAGCAGACCAGCTCGGAGCGGTACTCGCCGAACGCGTGCTCGGGCTCGATCTGCAGTTGCACGTCGTAGCCGGCGGCCTGGCCGTCCAGCGCTTCCTCGACCTTGGGTAGCAGGTCGTCGCCGCCAAAGAAGAACTCGGTGGGCTCGGTGAGCTCGTCGATGAGCGCGTTCTGGGCGTCCGAAAGCTGCCAGGTGAGCGTGACGACGCAAGGGGCGGAAATGTTCATCGCCCAATTTTACGTGGCCTCCCGCGGCCCGCGCGACGCCCGGTTTCTCGAGCAGGGACAATGGCGCCATGAACCTCCGTGAACCCCTCGCGCTGCTGGGCGGCCTGTCGCCCGCGGCCTTCATGCGCGACGTCTGGCAGAAGCGCCCGTTGCTGATCCGCGGCGCGTTGCCGCTGGTGGCCGACAGCGGTGCGCCGCTCGCGCCCGTCACGCCCGCGCAACTGTTCGAGCTGGCGTCGCGCGACGATGTCGAGTCTCGGCTCGTGATCCAGGGCGGCAAGGCCTCGAAAGGCAAGGCGCCGGTGGGCGACGGCTGGCGGCTGAAGCACGGCCCGTTCGCGCGCCGCGCGCTGCCGCCCCTGTCGCAGCGCGGCTGGACGATGCTGGTGCAGGGTGTCGACCTGCACGTGCAGGCCGCGCACGAGCTGCTGCAGCGCTTCCGTTTCGTGGCCGACGCGCGCGTCGACGACCTGATGGTGTCGTACGCGAGCCCGGGCGGCGGCGTCGGCGCCCACGTCGATTCGTACGACGTGTTCCTGCTGCAGGTGCACGGCCACCGGCGCTGGCGAGTGGGGCCGGTGGACGACGCGTCGTTCGTCGACGGCCTGCCCGTGCGCATCCTCGAGCGCTTCGAGCCCACCGAGGAATGGGTGCTGGGCCCGGGCGACATGCTCTACGTGCCGCCGCGCTGGGGCCACGATGGCGTCGCCGAGGACGAGTGCATGACCTGCTCGATCGGCTTTCGCACGCCCATGGGCACCGAGCTCGCGCGCGAGCTGTTGCAGCGCGTGCTCGACGACGTCGAGGCCGACCCGGACGAGCCGCACTTCCGCGACCCGCCGCGCAGTGCCACGGAGACGCCCGCCCGCATGCCCGCGGCGCTCGACGCCTTCGCGCGCAAGGCCGTCGATCGCCTGCTGCGCGACCCGTCGCAACTGGCGCGCGCGCTCGGCGAGGTGATGACGGAGCCCAAGCCGCAGGTGTGGTTCGAGACGGGCCTCGAACGAGGGGAGGGCGCCGGCTTGCGGCTCGATCGGCGCTCGCGCATGATGTACGACGAACGGCACGTCTTCATCAATGGCGAGTCGTTCACCGCGGCGGGCCGCGATGCGACGTTGATGCGCGAGCTCGCCGACGCACGCCGGCTCACCGCGCAGCAATGCCATCGGCTGTCGGCCGGTGCGCGGGCCGTGGTGGCCGACTGGGTGGCACAGGGATGGGCACATGACGATTGACGATCCGGCGCAGCGTCCGCCGGCAATGGACGACGTAACGGGGTTACCTCAAGCCCGGGCCGCCAGCGGCGGCAAGGGCTTCGAGGGTGCGGTGGAATTCGGGCAGGCGTTGCGCGGCGCGATGCTGCTTGCGTGCGGCGAACAGACGCGCCGACTCTGCTGGTGCGACGAAGACTTCGCGGAGTGGCCGATCGGCGAGGCCGAGTGGCTCGAGCAGCTCACGCGCTGGGCCCGGGTGGGTGGTCGCGAGCTCGTGGTGATCGCGCGCGACTACGCGGTCATCGAGCGCCGCCATCCGCGCTTCGTCGCCTGGCGGCGCGACTGGTCGCATGTCGTGCAGTGCCTGGTGCCCGAGGAGGCGCGCACCGAGCCGCTGCCCACGTTGTGGATCGACAGCGACGACCAGGTGCTGCGTGTGTTCGACCGCGATCACCTGCGCGGCCGCATCGGTTTCGACCGCGTCGATCGCCAACGCGCGCGCGAGGACTTTGATGCGATTTCGCAACGTGCGAGTCCGGGTTTTGCGGCGGGGACACTGGGACTCTGAAAAGGTTCCGTATGGATGGGTATAATGGCGGGCTAGGCACAGGAAATGCTCGAGCTTGGCCTGCTGTCTTTTGCTCGGATACCTGCCGTGAGGGCGAGTATCTGGATTACCGGTAATGGTTCGAACCCAAAATTTTTCTTCGAGGAAATTCATGAACAAGTCGCTCCTGTTGGCTTCCCTGATCGCCGTCGCCGCCCTGGCTGCCTGCAGCAAGACCGAAACCGCCGCTCCGGCCGCTGACGCTGCCGCTTCGGCTGCTTCGTCGGTTGCTGCCGCCGCTTCGTCGGTTGCTGACGCCGCTTCGTCGACCGCCGCTGCCGCCTCGTCGGCTGTGGACGCTGCTTCGGCTGCCGCCACGGGCGCGATGGCCGCCGCTTCGTCGGCCGCGACCGCTGCCATGACCGCCGCCAGCAAGTAATTTCCGGCTCCGCGCTCCTCGCGAGCGCGGTATCGAGAAATCGGAAAGCCGCCTTCGGGCGGCTTTTTTGCGTCCGTATGCTGAAGTGGAGTTGAATTCGCGGGCGGCCGGCCCAGGCCGCGTCCGCGGGTTGTCAATGGGGCATCAGTGGGGTTGACATGGAACGAGGCCGGCCCTAGCCGTGACCAGACGCGAAAAAGCCGCCCTCGGGCGGCTCTTTGACGAGGCGCGTGGGCGCCTGTCCGGGCTTACTTCAGCTCGTCGACCAGCAGCGTCACGATGCGTTTGGCGTTCTCGCTGTTATCCGGCTGGCCCTGGTCGTTCAGCACCGTGACGGTGGCGGTGTCGGCCGGTGCCTTGATCGAGATGCGGTACTTGTTGACCGGCGACGGGCCGCTGTGGCCGAAGAACGCGGTGAGCTTGGAGAAGACGCCCGGCTCGTCCTTGGCGGCCTCCTTGGCGTCGACGTAGCGCACGTAGTACAGGCCCTGGGCGCGGTCGCGATCCTCGACGGTGAAGCCGCCGTGATCCAGCGCGAGGCCGATGCGGCGCCACGAGCGATCGAAGTTGTCGTCCACCTGCAGGGTGGCGCCGGCCTGGCCGGTGACCAGGTGGGCGCGTGCCGCGCCGTTGGGGCCGGTGCCGCCGGCGGCGGGATGCGTGCCCGTGGCGTTGGCGATGGCCGCCGTCTGGCTGCCGGAAGCCGCGCCGTCGGCGGGCGCGGCGGCGAGGTTGGCGTCGGGCAGGCCGGCCAGCGTCAGCATGATCTGGCTCAGTTGCTCGGCCTCCAGGCCCGGATCGGCCTTGCGCGGCACCCACGTGACGTCGCCCGTGTGCACGCTGTCGGTCTTGCCGGTGACTTCCTGCGCGGCGCCAAAGTGGCTGACGTAGATCTCGGTGCCGCCGTCGGCGCGGCGCTCCAGGCGCGTGCGGTAGCGATCGCGCAGGCCGGTGTCGGTGAAGGTGTCGACGACGGAGTTGATGAAGTTGCGCACCACGCTGTCGCTGGGCATGCGCGTGCGGCTTTCCTTCCAGTCGGTCTCGAGGATGCCGGTCTTGGGCTCGTCCACCGTCAGCTTGTAGCCGTGGCTGAGCCAGTAGTCGCGCACCTTGGGCAGGACGACTTCGGGCGCGTCCTGCGTGGACAGCCAGCGCTGGTCGCCCGAGCGCTCCAGGTGCAGGTTGCCTGCGGCTGCGAGGGCCACTTCAGGCGACGACGGCGCGACCGCCGGTGCGGCGGCGGTACCGCCGCCCTTGGTCAGGTCGGAAGCCGCCACCACGCCGCCTTGCGGCAGGTAGCGCGAGTCTTTCTGCAGTTGCGTCAGGTCGGGCGGCACTTCCAGCGGCTGGGTGCGCTTGGACGCGCCCTTGTAGTCGGTATCGCCGTGGGAGAACCAATCTCCGACGACCGTGCATCCGCCCAGCATCAGGCAAAGCGTCACGGTGGCAACGCGCAGGGGCGTGGGATGGAGCAGGCGCGTCGGGGAATTGGTGTTCATGTGCATGAAGGTCGATGTCAGGCCGGAAGTGTCCGGGCCGGGGATTGTCTCAGAACGTGTTCAGAGAACGAGATCGGGATTTCGCGTGCAGGTTCCCCGGCGACCGCGGATCGTCGGACTTGGGAGGACGCTGGACTCAGGCGATGCCGCACTCGGCAAGCGCCGCGGCGACCGTGGCCTGGCCGGCCTCGGTCATCTCCACGAGCGGCAGCCGCAGGGTGGGACGGCAGCGGCCGAGGCGCGACAGCGCGAACTTGGCGGGCGCCGGGCTCGGCTCGCAGAACAGGTTCTTGTGCAGGGGCAGCAGGCGCAGGTGCAGTTCGGTGGCTCGACGCACGTCGCCGGCGAGCGCCGCGTCGCACAGCTCGTGCATCAGGCGCGGGGCCACGTTGGCCGTGACGCTGATGTTGCCGTGGCCGCCCAGCAGCATCAGCGCGACGGCGGTGCTGTCGTCGCCGGAGTAGACCGAGAACGACTTGGGCAGCGCGCGCAGCAGCCAGCCCGCGCGCTCGATGCTGCCGGTGGCTTCCTTGATGCCCACGATGCCGGGCACCTGGGCCAGGCGCAGCACGGTGTCGTGCTGCATGTCGGCCACGGTGCGGCCGGGCACGTTGTACAGCACCATCGGGATGTCGACCGTCTCGGCGATCTTCGCGAAGTGGCGGTAGATGCCTTCCTGCGACGGCTTGTTGTAGTACGGCACGACCTGCAGCGTGCAGGAGGCGCCCACCTTCTTCGCGAATTTCGACAGCTCGATGGCTTCCTGCGTGGAATTGGCGCCCGCGCCGGCCATGATGGGAATGCGGCCGGCCGCGTGCTCGACGCACACGCGGATGACCTCGCCGTGCTCCTCGACGTTGACCGTGGCCGACTCGCCCGTGGTGCCCACGGCGACGATGCAGTCGGTGCCCTCGGCCACGTGCCAGTCGACCAGCGCGCGCAACGTGGCGTAGTCGACGCTGCCGTCCTCGTGCATCGGGGTGACGAGCGCCACGATGCTGCCGACGATTCTTTCCATTCGCATTCCTCGGGAAGTTCTGGGGCCGGCGCGCGCGAGGCGCGACGGCGTGATGATGCTGGTGGCCGCCGGCGCTCGAAGCGATGGGCGGAACCGTGTCGCGTCGCGCCTCCGGCGGCAATTGCACGATTTTAGCCCGGCGGGGCCAGAAGGTCCGCGCCGCCGGGGACGGCGTCGCCGCGCCGCGCGACGATGCGTTGCACCTCGCGTTCGGGCACGTCGCCGCGGGCCGGCAGGCGCCCCTCCTCGAACGCGATCACATGCCATTTTTCAGAGGAGGCAGACACCGTCGTGTCGGCGCCGCCGCTGTCGCGCAGGATCGCCAGCAACTCGCCCGGCCGCAGCAGGAATTCCGGTCGCCGTGGCCGCCCGAGCGCCGCGTGCGCTTGTGCAAAGGTTTCGTAAATCAGCAAGCCGCCGGGCGCCACGGCGGCCTTGAGGGCCGGAAAGAGCGCGCGCCAGAGATAGTTGGTGACGACGACGGCGTCGAAGCGGCGGCCCGGCAGCGGCCAGGGCGCCGCCTCCAGGTCGGCCACCAGGGTGTCGGCGATGCCGGCCAGCGGCGCGAGGAGGGCGGGGTCGCGGTCGAGCGCCGTGACCGGGTGGCCCGCGCGCGCGAACCAGTGCACGTGACGGCCGTGGCCGCAGGCGACGTCCAGCACCGTCGCGCCGGGCGGCAGCAGGGGCGTCCAGCGCACGATCCAGTCGGATGGTGGCGCGATGGCGGGAGGTGTTGTCGAGGAGGCATCCATGGCGTCACTCTACGAGGTCCAGGCCGGGGCGCCCGTGGAAAATACTGGGTTTATATACAGAAATGGCGCGCGGTGATCCGCGACTTCGCTCCTAGAATCAGGCCATGGCCACGAACAAGGGCGCCGCGGGCGCCAAATCCAAGCAAGCCGGCGAGTACGCCGAAGGTTCCATCCGCGTCCTGAAGGGGCTGGAGCCGGTCAAGCAGCGTCCGGGCATGTACACGCGCACCGACAACCCGCTGCACATCGTCCAGGAAGTCATCGACAACGCGGCCGACGAGGCCCTGGCCGGGTTCGGCAAGCGCATCGCCGTCACGCTGCACGCCGACGGCTCGGTCACGGTCGACGACGATGGCCGCGGCATCCCGTTCGGGCTGCATCCCGAGGAGCAGGTGCCGGTCATCGAGATCGTCTACACGCGACTGCACGCCGGCGGCAAGTTCGACAAGGGCAGCGGCGGGGCCTACAGCTTCTCCGGCGGCCTGCACGGCGTGGGCGTCAGCGTCACCAACGCGCTCGCGAAGCAGCTCGAGGTGTCGGTGTTCCGCGAAGGCCAGCTCGCCTCGCTCACGTTCTCCGGCGGCGACGTCACGGTGCCGCTGGAGGTGCGCAAGCTCACGTCCGGCGAGCGCCGGCACGGCACGCGCGTTCGCGTGTGGCCCGATGCGCGCTACTTCGAGAGCGCCGAACTGCCCCGCGGCGAGCTGGTGCACCTGCTGCGCAGCAAGGCGGTGCTGATGCCTGGCGTCATCGTGTCGCTTGCCATCGAGAAGGCCGGCAAGGAACCGGAGGTGCTCACGTGGACATACCAGGGCGGCCTGCGCGACTACCTGCAGCAGACGCTCACCGCCGAGCCCGTGGTGCCGCTGTTCGAGGGCGAGCGCTTCGCCGGATCCAACGAGTCCGAGAACTTCGCCGAGGGCGAGGGTGCCACCTGGTGCGTCGCGTTCACCGACGACGGCGCGGCCGTGCGCGAGAGCTACGTCAACCTCATTCCCACGGTGGCGGGTGGCACGCACGAGTCCGGCCTCAAGGACGGGCTGTTCACCGCGGTCAAGAGCTTCATCGAGCTGCATGGCCTGATGCCCAAGGGCGTCAAGCTGATGCCCGAGGACGTGTTCTCGCGCGCCAGCTTCGTGCTGTCGGCCAAGGTGCTCGATCCGCAGTTCCAGGGGCAGATCAAGGAGCGCCTCAACAGCCGCGACGCGCTGCGGCTGGTTTCCGCCTACACCAAGCCCGCGCTGGAGCTGTGGCTGCACCAGCACGTGGAGTACGGCCGCAAGCTGGCCGAGCTGGTCATCCGCCAGGCGCAGGCGCGCCAGAAGGCGGGCCAGAAGGTGGAGAAGCGCAAGGGCTCCGGCGTGGCCGTGCTGCCCGGCAAGCTCACCGATTGCGAGAGCCGCGATCTCTCGCTCAACGAAGTCTTCCTCGTCGAGGGCGACTCCGCCGGCGGCTCGGCCAAGATGGGTCGCGACAAGGAGACCCAGGCCATCCTGCCGTTGCGCGGCAAGGTGCTCAACACCTGGGAAGTGGAGCGCGACCGTCTGTTCGCCAACAACGAGATCCACGACATCGCGGTGGCCATCGGCGTCGATCCGCACGGCCCGAACGACACGCCCGATTTCTCGGGGCTGCGCTACGGCAAGGTCTGCATCCTGTCGGACGCCGACGTCGACGGCTCGCACATCCAGGTGCTGCTGCTCACGCTGTTCTTCCGCCACTTCCCTCAGCTGGTGGCGCGCGGCCACGTGTACGTCGCCAAGCCGCCGCTGTACCGCATCGACGCGCCCGCGCGCGGCCGCAAGCCCGCGGCCAAGATCTATGCGCTCGATGAAGGCGAGCTCGAGGCCACGCTCGACAAGCTGCGCAAAGAGGGCGCGCGCGAGAACTCGTGGACGATCAGCCGCTTCAAGGGCCTGGGCGAGATGAACGCCGAGCAGCTGTGGGACACCACGCTCAACCCCGAGACCCGGCGGCTGTTGCGCGTCGCGCTGGGCCAGCTCGATCTCGTCCAGACCGAGGACTCGTTCACGCGCCTCATGGGCAAGGGCGAGGCGCATGCGCGGCGCGAGCTGATGGAGCTGCGCGGGGACGCTGTCGAGATAGATATCTAGCCCCCACGCTCGCTGGCGCTCGCTGCCCCCCGAGGGGGCTGGCCGCAGCTGGCCCGGCGGAGCCGGATCCAGCGCTCCCTTGAACTTCGGTTGCGCGGGTGAGCGGCAGCGCCGGAGATGGCGGAGTACTCCTCGCGCCGGTGACAGCGGGTGACTGCCGGCGCGTCCGGCATTGACTTCGCTCTGCCTTTGTCGATGCGCGGTCCAGTTGGCCAACTGCTC
>JABCYW010000061.1 GCA_013289985.1 Betaproteobacteria bacterium
CTGAGCGGAGCGAGAAGCATGAATGCGTTGTTCGACCAGGACGCGATGCGCCGCCGCATCGAGCGCGAGCTCGTGGACGGCTACGACGAAGAGATCGAGATGGAGATGGAGGACCGGCTCGTGGCCGACCCGCTGGACGCCAGCGGCGAGGACGCGGCCGGGCGGGTGCGCTACTTCCGCGAGCTGTTCCGCCTGCAGGGCGAGCTCGTGAAGCTGCAGGACTGGGTGGCCAGCACGCGCCAGAAGGTGGTGATCCTGTTCGAGGGCCGCGACGCCGCCGGCAAGGGCGGCGTGATCAAGCGCATCACGCAGCGCCTGAACCCGCGCGTGTGCCGCACCGTCGCCCTGCCCGCCCCCAACGACCGCGAACGCACCCAGTGGTACTTCCAGCGTTACGCGGCCCACCTGCCGGCCGCCGGCGAGATCGTGCTGTTCGACCGCAGCTGGTACAACCGCGCCGGCGTCGAGCGCGTGATGGGCTTCTGCAGCGACGACGAGTACGAGGAGTTCTTCCGCTCCGTGCCGGCCTTCGAGAGCATGCTGCAGCGCTCGGGCATCAAGCTGATCAAGTACTGGTTCTCGATCACCGACGACGAACAGGAACTGCGCTTCCTGGGCCGCATCCACGACCCACTCAAGCAATGGAAGCTGAGCCCGATGGACCTGGAGAGCCGCCGCCGCTGGGAGGAGTACACCAAGGCCAAGGAGGTGATGCTGGAGCGCACCCACAGCGCGGAGTCGCCGTGGTGGGTGGTGCAGGCCGTCGACAAGAAGCTGGCGCGCCTGAACTGCATCCACCACCTGCTGGGCCAGTTCGACTACACCGAGGTGGAGCATCCGGCGGTGCACCTGCCGGAACGCCTGCGCCACGAGCACTACTCACGGCAGGCGGTGCCGGAGGAGATGATGGTGCCGGACTTCTACGGGCAGTAGGCCAAAGGGGTCTGGCTCCGGCCAGGATCGAACCGATCGAAGTGGAAGCGCCTCTGGCCGGAGCCAGACCCCTTGTCAGTTCGCGAAGAAGTTCAGCGGCTGCCCGTCCTGCGGCCTGATGCGCGCGAAGCGCTGCACCAGCCGCGCCTGGATCTGCGCGGGCAGCGGCGTGAGGCCGCTGTTGCGCACCTCGCCGTCGCCGTTCTGCAGCGACCAGAACACGAACTGCACCGCGTCGCGCGCGCCGCTGGCGGTCTTCGGGCGGGCGTCCAGCAGCAGGTAGGTGGTGATGGTCAGCGGCCAGCTCTGCACGCCCGGCTGGTCGAGCAGCGTGGCCGTCTCGTCGCCCTTGCGGTTCAGGTCGGACTCCTGCACGGCGGACTTGAAGGCCTCCGGCGACGGCACGATCCAGGCGCCCGCGCGATTGCGCAGGCGCACGCCCGCAAGCTTGTGCAGCGCCACGCGGTCGAACGACACGTAGCCGATCGAGTTGGGCGTGGCGGCCACGCCCTTGGCGACGCCGTCGTTGCCGTCCACGGCGGTCACCTCGCCGGGCCACTTCACCAGCTGGCCGAAGCCGACCTGGCTCTTCCAGTCAGCCGACATCAGCGACAGGTAGCGCGTGTAGGCGTCGCTGGTGCCGGACTTCTCGGCGCGCACGATGCGCACGATGGCCGCGGCCGGCAGGTCGACGTCGGGGTTCAGCGCGGCGATGCGCCTGTCGTTCCAGCGCGTGACGGCGCCGCGCATGATGTCGGCCAGCAAGTCGCCCGTCAGGCGCAGGCGCTCGTTGGCCACGCCGCGCAGATTGACCACCGGCACAATGCCGCCGACGGCGGTGGGGATCTGCACCAGGCCCAGCCTGTCGAGATCGGCCGCGGACACCGCGGAGTCGGACGCGCCGAAGTCGACCTCGCGCGCCCCGATGCGCTTCACGCCGTCGCCCGAGCCGGTGGGCTGGTAGGTGACCTTGGCGTCGTGCGACTTGCCGTAGCTCTCGGCCCAGGACTTGTAGACGGCGGACGGGAAGGTGGCGCCCGCGCCGTGGATCTCGGCGGCGGCTTGCGAAGCGGTGGAGAAGGCGGAAAACGAAGCGAGCAGGAGCGCGCCGAACACGGTCGGTGTGGAGGTCATCGGGAGGGGATGAAAGCGGCAGGACGCGCCCGGCAACGGTGCCGGGCTGGCAACGGCCGCGGAGGGTCGGCTCGTCGCCCGCGTGGCGAAACGCCGATTATAGAAAATTCGCCGGGGGCGGCCCCGCGACCCGAGGCGCGCGGTTACACGCGCATGGCAAGATCGGCCGCATCGGAACTTCGATGTCCGTTGACGATCCCATCCGCATGAATTTTCTCCTCCGGGGCGCCAGCGCCCTCGTCACGGCGGCCTGGTCGCTGTCCGCCGCGGCGGTCGACGCGCCCGCCGTCCCCGCCTCCGGCACGTCAGCGCCGGCCACCGCGCCCGCCCCGTGCGCGGCCCCGGGCGCCGATCGCGGCGCCAACACCGCCTGCGCCGTGGCCCTGGCCCGGCACGCCGAGGGCGAAGCCAAGGCGGGGCGCAACGACGCCGCGCTCGCCGCGTTCACGCGCGCCGACCAGTTCGCGCCCAACGACCTGCGCTTCCTGATGGCGCGCGCCAACCTGTCGCTGAAGACCGCCAACCAGATGACGCCGGCCGGCATCGAGGCCGCCGCCAAGGCCGCGCCCGACGACATCGGCGTGGCCATGCTGCATGCCGAGCTCTCGCTCGCGAAGAAGGACTACGCCGCGAGCATGGCCGACCTCGATCGCGTGATCGCAAGGCGACCCGAGGCCACGATGGCCTGGGAGATGCGCGCCACCGCCAACGTGGCCAAGCCCGACTTCGACGCCGCGCGCGGCGACGTCGGCCATGCGCTCAAGCTCGAGCCGAAGTCGACGGCCGCGCTGCGCCTGCGCGGCATCGTGCGCAACAACGCGGGCGACCATGCCGGCGCGTTGGCCGACTACCAGGCGGCGCACGCGCTGGCGCCGCACCCCGATGATCCGTTCGTGATCGGCTCCACGCAGTTCCTGCTGCGCCAGTACGGCGACGCGGCCGCGACGATGGCCCGGCGCGCGCCGCCGGCGCCCGACGGCACCTACTGGACGCTGTGGCGCTACATGGCGCTGGCGCGCCTGACCGGCGTCGAGCGCGCCAGCGGCGCCCTCGGGCCGGGCACCGCGCCCGGCCAGGCGGTGGCGTGGCCGGTGCCGGTGATCGACTTCCTCCACGGCACGATATCCGCCGAGGCCTTGCTGGACTTCGCGAAGAAGTCGCAGGACGTGCGCGACCTGTCGCAGGTGTGCGAGGCCCGCTTCTACATGGCCGAGGACGCGTTGCTGCGCCGGCGCGGCGACGCGATCGGCCTGTTCCGCCAGGCCGCGAAGGAATGCCCGCCGAACTTCCACGAGTACGAGGGCGCGGTGGCCGAGCTGCGCGCCGCCGGCGTGCCGTTGACGGCGCCGGGCCCCACGGTGGCCGCGGCCGCCGCGTCGGCGGCGTCCGCGCCCTGACGGACTACTTCAGCTCGGTGCTGTAGTTCGCCGGCACCCACTGCCACGACTTGCCGGCCGCGCGCAGGTGGCCCAGGCCGGGGAACTGCAGGTGCGCCGCGCCCACGAGCGCGCCCTCCCCGGCCGCCAGCTTGAACACCGCCTCGCGCGAGCGCTCGGCGGCCTTGGCGTCGCTGTCGAACGCTATCGTCACGCCCGGATCGGCGAACTGCACCGCGGCCACGTGGATCAGGTCGCCGATCACCAGCAGGCGCTGGCCCTTGCTCTCGACCAGGTAGGAGGTGTGTCCCGCCGTGTGGCCATGGCTGGCCAGCGTGCGCACGCCCGGCACCGGCTCGCCGTCGGCCTCGAAGGGTTGGTACTTGCCGGCGGCCACGTACGGGTTGACGGAGGCCATCGCGCCCTGGAAGAAGCCCTTCATGCCCTCGGGCGCCGCGGCCAGCCTGTCCTGCGACAGCCAGAAGTCGGATTCGCGCTTGTCGGCGTGCAGCGTGGCGTTGGGGAACACGCGCTGGCCGTCGGCGGACAGGCCGCCCACGTGGTCGGGATGCATGTGCGTGATGAAGATGTCGTCGACCTGCTCGGGCTGGTAGCCGGCCGCGCGCAGGTTCGCCACGAGCTTGCCCAGCGTGGGGCCGAACAGCGTGCCGGCGCCGGCGTCGATCAGCACCAGCTTCGAGCCGGTGTTGACGAGGAAGGCGTTGACCGAGGTCTCGAGCGGGTCGTGGACGAAGGCCTTGGCGAGCGCGGCGTCCGTCCGGGCGGCCGGTTCGGCCAGCAGCTTGGCCACGCCGAGGTCCACGGTGCCGTCGCTGAGCGCGGTGATCTCGAAGTCGCCCAGCATCGCGCGGTAGAAGCCGGGCGCCTGGGTGCGCTGCTGCTGTGCCGCCGCCGAAGCGGCCGTCGGCGCGACGAGCAGCGCGGCGCCTCCGAGGACGAGCGCCGCGCTCAGCGCGGCGAGCGGGAACAGGCGTTGGAAACGGTTCATGGCAGGTCTTCTTTTCGTCGGAGTTGATCGATGGGGTGGATTGTGTTGTTTTGCAAAATACAGAACAATTACCTCCGACGCAAAGCATCGTTGCAATCATCGCAACGAAAAACACCATGATCGACGCCCTCAACAGTTTCCTCGCCGTCGCCTCGTCCAGCAGCTTCTCGCAGGTGGCCAAGACGCAGGCCGTCGCGGTGTCGTCGGTCACGCGCAAGATCGACTGGCTCGAGGCGGAGATCGGCGCGCGCCTGTTCCATCGCAGTTCGCGCCGCGTGATGCTCACCGATGCGGGCGAGCAGTTCGTGCCGCGCGCGCGCAACATCCTCGCGGAGCTGGCGCAGGCCAAGGACGCGCTCGCGTCGATCAACGACGACCCGCGCGGCGTGATGACGGTCACCGCGCCCACCATCTTCGGGCGCCGCCACCTCGCGCAGGCGACGGCGAGCTTTCTGGAACGCTACCCGATGATCGAGGTCGACCTGCACGTCAGCGACACGCTGGTGGACCTCGCCGAGCAGCGCGTGGACGTCGCCATCCGCATCGGCTGCCTGGTGGACAGCGACCTCGTCGCCACGCGCCTGGCGACGCTGCGCCCGCTCGTGTGCGCGAGCCCGGACTACCTCCTGCGCCGCGGCCGGCCCGCCACGCCCGAGGCGCTGGTCGACCACGACTGCATCACGGTCGTCACGCCCGCGCTCGCCGGCCCGGCCTGGCGCTTCGCGGGCATCCGCCGCGGCGCCGCGCTGCCCGTGAGCGGCAAGCTGCGCACCGACGACAAGGACTGCGCGCTGCAGGCCGCGCTCGCAGGCATCGGCATCGCGCACCTGGCGAGCTGGGTGGTCGCCGACGACATCGTCGCCGGGCGCCTGGTGCCGCTGTTTCCCGACGCGCGCAGCCCCGAGCCCGCGGCGCTGCCGACGATCCACGCGCTGCGCATGCCCGGGCGCTCGTACGAGGCCAAGGCGCGGCTGTTCATCGCGCACCTGCGCGAGACGATCGGCGAGACGCCTTACTGGGACGTGGCGATCGATCGCGTGGGCGCGCCGGTGCGCGCGACACGCGCGCGAACCCGCGCCTGAGCCGGCGCGCTCAGGCGCGCACGGCGCCTCGCGGTCGCAGCGCACGCGTGGCGCCCATCAACTCGCGCAGGTTCGCCGTGAACTCGACGCCCTTCGCGTTCTCGCGGGTGACGCTGAAGCCGAGCCGGCGATGGAAGGCCATCGACAAGCGGTTGCTCCGATAGACGTTGCTGCGCAGGGCCGTGATGGACCGGCGCGCGGCCAGCGCGGCGATCTGCGCGAACAGCTCGCGGAACACGCTCGCGTCGCGGTGCGCGGGATGGGTGTTGAAGCCGAGAACGAACCACAGGCCGGCTTCCTGCGGCCGCAGCATCGCGTAAGCCACCAGCGTGCCGCCGCGGCGCACCGTGACGACCTCCGCCGTGCCGATCGATTGCTCGAGCAAGCGGCGTTGCGTCGCGGCGTCGAGCACGTCGCCAGCAAGCACCGTGTGCTCGCGCAGCGTCAGCAGGTCCAGGGACAGGATTTCGTCGATGTCGAACATCGCGGTCAGGCGATCGCCGCGTAGCTGCCCGTGCCTTCCGGCCACGGCGTCAATACCTCGAATCCGTCGTGCGTGACGGCTACCATGTGCTCCCACTGCGCGGACAGCGAATGGTCGCGCGTGACCACCGTCCAGCCGTCGGCGAGCTCGCGCGTGCCGGGCTTGCCCACGTTGACCATCGGCTCGATGGTGAACACCATGCCCTCCTGCAGGCGCCGGCCGTCGCCGCGGCGGCCGAAGTGGCACACGTCCGGCTCGTCGTGGTAGACCTGACCGATGCCGTGGCCGCAGTAGTCGCGCACGATGGAGAAGCCCGCCTTCTCGGCCACCGCCTGGATGGCCGCGCCCACGTCGCCCAGCGTGGCGCCCGGGCGCACCGTGCGGATGCCGGCGCGCATCGCCTCGTAGGTGGTCTCCACGAGGCGCTTCGCCAGCACGCCCGGCGTGCCCACGTAGTACATGCGGCTGGTGTCGCCATACCAGCCGTCCTTGATGACGGCCACGTCGACGTTGACGATGTCGCCGTCCTTGAGCACCTTGTCGCCCGGGATGCCGTGGCACACCACGTGGTTGACCGACGCGCACACCGTCTTCGGGTAGCCGCGATAGCCTACGTTGGCGGGGATGGCCTTCTGCACGTTCACGATGTGGTCGTGGCACAGGCGGTCGAGGTGGTCGGTGGTGACGCCCGGCTTCACGTGCGGCACCAGCATGTGCAGGACATCGGCGGCCAGCGCGCCCGCGGCGCGCGCCATGGCGATCTGTTCAGGCGTCTTGATCGGGTTGAGCCCGCGCCTCATCGCGCCGCCTTGCGGATGGCCTTGCGCGCCGTGGCCGACGCCGCGGCCGCCACCTCGGGCTTGACGAACGACAGCTCCGCGCCGCCGGTGCGCGCGCTGCGCAGCATCAGCTGGCAGATGTCGCCGTAGGTGAGCTCGGGATGCAGCTCGGAGAGCATGCCCACGCGCAGCCAGTGCTCGGCCTGCGCGTTGATGGAGCGGCTCAGCGCGTCGCTGGCGTCGCGCACGTTGTCGTGCATGAGGTCGGAAATCTTGACGATGCCCATGGCGTCGTTCCTTATACGATCTATATATGGAACGTATATTACCTCAAGTCCGCAGGACCTCGGCCGGGCGCACCGTGAAGCACATCGGCGCCGGCGTGCGCACGCCGCGGATCACCTTGAGAACGCAGTCGCGGTTGACGCGGCTGGCGTCGAGCGCCTGGTGCAGCGCGTCGACGCTGGCGATGGCCACGCCGTCCAGCCCCACGATGACGTCGCCCTCGCGCACCCCCACGCGCGCCGCGGGGCTGTCGGGCTCGACGCTCATCACGCGCACGCCGCTCGATTGAGGCAGTTCGTAGGCCAGCACCACGCGGCGGTGCATGTCCTGGGTCTGGCCCGCCACGCCCAGGTAGCCGCGCCGCACGCGGCCATGCTGCAGCAGTTGCGGGATCACCCAGCCGGCGATGTCCACCGCCACCGCGAAGCAGATGGACTGCGCGCCGCGGATGATGGCGGTGTTGATGCCGATCACCTCGCCGCGCGAATCGAGCAGCGGGCCGCCGGAGTTGCCCGGGTTCAGCGCCGCGTCGGTCTGGATCACGTCGGGGATCATGCGGCCCGAGCTGGTGCGCATGCTGCGTCCCAGCGCGCTGACGATGCCCGCCGTGACCGTGTGCTCGAAGCCCAGCGGATTGCCGATGGCGATGGCGATCTGGCCGCGCTTCAGGCCGGCCGAGCGGCCCAGCGGCGCGTGCGCCAGCGAGCCCCTGGACAGGCCGTCGATGCTCAGCACGGCGAGGTCGGTGTCGGGGTCGTCGCCCACCCAGCGCGCGTCGAACTCGCGGCCGTCGGCCAGCGACACCTGGTGGCGCAGTTCCGGGCGCGCGGTCGCCGCGGGCCTGCCGGCGCGCACCACGTGCGAGTTGGTCAGCACGTAGCCGTCGGGCGTGAACAGGAAGCCCGAGCCGCCGCCCAGCGCGTCGCCCGAGTCGCCCGCGCCGCGCAGCCGCACCGCGGCCACGGCCGGGCCGGTGCGCTCCACCACCTCGCTGAGCGTGCGCGAGTAGGCATCCTGCAAAAAGGCATCGTGGGCACCCATGGCGTTCTCCTTCGAGCTTGCAGGTGGGTGGCGGGCGGCCGGAATTCAAGGGCGCGCGAAGATCGTCCCGCCGGCCGGACAACGCAGCGCCCGTTCGCGATCACAATCCGGCGATGGCCGACGTCCAGCCCACTGCCGTCGCGCTGCCCCCGCAGCGCGAGCCAACGCTGCTGCTCGTCATGCTGGCCGTGATCCTGCTCACCTGGATCGCCGTGGCCTTCGCGTGCTGGCGCGGGCGCGAGGACGCCATCGACGACTGGCGCTTCTTCCTGGCCAACCTGTCGGAGATGGCCGCGCAGCACGCCGACCAGACGCTGGCCGCCGCGGACGGCGTGCTGCAGCGCGTGGTCGACGACGTCGACAAGACCGCGCCGGCCGACGCCGCCGACCTCGTCGCCAAGGCCGGCACGCGCGAGATGTACGAGCTGATGCGCCGGCGCCAGAGCGACCTGCCGCAGGTCGGCGTGGTGTCGCTGCTCACCACCACGGGCAAGCTGATCAACTTCTCGCGCAGCTTTCCGACCCCGGTGGTCGACCTTTCCGACCGCGACTACCTCAAGGCTCACCTGGCCGACGACGCCCTGGCCGTGTTTGTCTCGGCGCCGGTGAAGAACCGCGGCAACGGACGCTGGACGTTCTACCTGGCGCGCAAGCTGCGGGCGACGGACGGCCGCCTGGTGGGCATCGCGCTGGTGGGCATCGAGTGCGAGTACTTCCAGCGTTTCTACCAGTCGATCGATTCGGCGCGCGAGGGCGTCACCGTGCTGCTGCTGCGCCGCGACGGCCTGCTGCTGGCGCGCCAGCCACCCATCGACACCTTCGTGGGCAAGAACTTCGCGGCCGGGCCGGTGTTGAGGCTGCTCGATGGCGCGGGCGGCATGATGCCGCGCACCGTGTTCGTCGACGGCCCGCGCGTGGTCGACCCGGCGGACACGGGCCGCCGGCTGGTGGCGCCGACGCTGTCTCGCGCCTATCCCACCGTCGTCGCCATCCTCGTGACCGAGGACCTGATCCTGGCGCACTGGCGCCGCACCACGCTCGCGCTGGTCGCCGTGGCGCTCGGCTTCGACGGGGTGCTGGTGGCGCTGGCGTGGTGGATCGCCCGCCTGCTGCGGCGCCGGCGCGAGATCCTGCAGCAGCTCAAGAGCGCGCTCATCGCCGCCGACAGCGCGAGCCGGGCGAAGACCTCGTTCCTCGCCAACATGAGCCACGAGATCCGCACCCCGATGAACGGCATCCTGGGCATGACCGAGCTGCTGCTGCAGACGCCGCTGGAGCCGCGCCAGCGCGAGCTCGCCGCGGCGGCGCACGCGTCGGGCCAGACCATGCTGCACGTGCTCAACGACGTGCTGGACGTCTCCAAGATCGAGGCCGGCAAGATGCTGCTCGAACGAGTGGACTTCGATCTCGGCGCGCTGCTGGCCGACCTGCTGGCGCTGTTCCGCGCGACGGCGACGGCCGCCGGCATCGCGCTGTCCGGCGACTTCGACGCGGCGCTGCCCCAGCACGCCAGCGGCGACCCGACGCGCCTGCGCCAGATCCTCACCAACCTGCTCAACAACGCGATCAAGTTCACCGGGCGCGGCGGCCAGGTGGCGCTGCGCGCGCATCGCAACGGCGGCGACGCGGCGACGCACGCGCTGTCGTTCGAGGTGCGCGACAGCGGCATCGGCATCAGCGAGGCGGCGCGCCAGCGGCTGTTCGAGCCGTTCACGCAGGCCGACGAGTCGACCACGCGCCGCTTCGGCGGCACCGGCCTGGGCCTGGCGATCACCAAGGAGCTGGTGGCGCTGATGGGCGGCACGCTGGCGGTGGCCAGCACGCCGGGCGCGGGCTCCACGTTCCGCGTCGACCTCGGGCTGGGCGTCGCGCGCATGCCAGTGCCCGCTCCCATGCCCGCGCGCGATCCCGCGCCCGCGAGCGACGCCGTCGATCGCCGCCTGGCCGGCCTACACCTGCTCGTGGCCGAGGACAACCCGGTCAACCTGCAGGTGGCCGTCGCGATGCTGGAAGGCATGGGCGCGCGCGTGGCCTGCGCCGTCGACGGCGCCCAGGCGGTGGCGCAATGCCGCAGCGGCCACTTCGATGCGCTGCTGCTCGATTGCCAGATGCCCGGCATGGACGGCTACGAGGCCGCCCGCCTCATCCGCGCCGAGGGCGCGCGCCGCATGCCCATCATCGCGGTGACCGCCAACGCGATGGCCGCCGACCGCGACCTGTGCCTGGCCGCCGGCATGAACGATCACCTGGCCAAGCCGTTGTCGCGCGAGTCGCTGGCGGCGACGGTGCTCAAGTGGGTGCGCCAGGCGGGCTGACGTCGCGGTGGCGTTCGAACAGCAGCCGGTCGAACCACCGGCCGCCCAGCTCGAAGCTGTTGCGCGAATGGCCGAACTGCACGAAGCCGTTGCGCTCCAGCACGCGCACCGAGCCCTTGTTCTCGGGCCGGGCCACGGCCTCGACGCGTCGCAATCCGTGCGCGCCGAAGGCCTGTTCCAGGCACAGCGCCACCGCCTTCGACGCGATGCCACGGCCGCCGTCGTGCTCGCCGATGCGGTAGCCGAGATCGGCGCATTGGTAGTGGGCGCGCCGCACGGCCGTGAGGTTCACGCGTCCGACGAGCCGGCCGTCCTCGAGTACCAGGTACTGGAAGGCCTGGTCGTTGGCACGCGCGGCTTCGGCCGTGGCGATCGCGGCGGCCACGCCCCGCTCGCTGTAGAACGCCGGGTCGCGCGCGTTGACCCAGTGCTCGAAGTACGCGCGATGGGCCAGCTCGAAGCGCAGAAGCTCGGCAGCGTCGGCGGCCGCCACGCGCCGGATCGCGATGCCGGTCAAGCGGCCGGGCCGAAGTGGCCTGCCTGCGCGTGTTCGACGAGCTGATCGAGCGCCTTGCCCCAGCCCGCGTGGAAGCCCATCTGCTCGTGCGCCTCGCGCGAGGGGATGTCGCCTTGGCGCGCGAGCGCGGTGTACTTGGTGCCGCCCTCGGCGTCCTCCAGCGCGATGATGGCCGTCATCATGAACGGCACCGCCGCGAGCGGCCCCTTGGCCTGCGGCCGGAAGCCCGGGCCCAGCACGCCGGTCCACACGAGCAATTCGTTGTCCTCCACCTGCAGGTAGCAGCCCGTGTTGGTGAAGGCCTGGCCTTCAGGGCCCTGCATGGTGGTCTGGAAGATGCCGCCGGGCTGCAGGTCGATCCGGCAGTTCGTGGTCTTCCAGGGCAGCGGGCAGAACCATTTGACCAGGTGCTCGGGCTGCGTCCACGCCTTCCACACCAGGTGGCGCGGCACGGGCACGATGCGCTCGAGCAGCAGGTCGAGTTCGAGGTCGACGTTGAAGAGGGAACGGGGCATGAACGGCTCCACGGCAAGAGGTTGCCGCGAGTCTAGGGCCTGTTCACACTAAATGCGTGCCCGCGTGACCCCCAGAAAGCCTGCCTTCAAGGCGCGAGCGCGCCGACGTGGTGGCCCCACGGCAAGCGCTCGCAACGCGGAAGGCAGGCTTTCTGGGGGATCACCCGCAGGGCCAGCTGCCTGCGAAGCCCCAGGCGTCGTTGGCCGCTCCTTGCGGGCGTCCAGCCCGCCGCGTCGCGTCCGCCTAGCCTGGGGCTTCGCAGGCAGCTGGCGCGGGCACGCATTTAGTGTGAACAGGCCCTAACTTCAGGCGACGGCCCGGCAGGCTTGGCATACTGCGGCGCATCCAACCGAGGAACCCCGTCGTGGCCAATCCCTTCACCGCCGGCGCCATCGTCTACGCCAAGGACATCCAGCGCGTCGCGCGCTTCTACGCCGAGGTCGCCGACCTGGAGGTGATGCACGAGGTGGACGACCACGTGGTGCTCGAGTCCGAGACCCACGAGCTGGTGATCGTGGCGATTCCCGCGGCCACGGCCGCGCGCATCGTCATCACCTCGCCGCCCGCGCGGCGCGAGAACACGGCGTTCAAGCTGAGCTTTGCGGTCGCGAGCCTGGCCGAGGCGCGCGCGGCCGCGAAGGCCGCGGGCGGCGAGCTCAACCCGCCGGAAAAGGAATGGGAGTTCCAGGGCCTGCGCGTGTGCGACGGCTGCGATCCGGAAGGCAACATGATCCAGCTGCGCGAGGCGCCGGAGGACGCGGCCGACTAGCCACCCGCCTTCTTGACGCTCTTGAAGCCCTGCGCCTGCAGCAGCGCCAGCACGCGATCGCGGTGATCGCCCTGCAGCTCGAAGACGCCGTCCTTGGCCGTGCCGCCCACGCCGCACGCCGCCTTGAGCTTCTTGCCCAGCGCGGCGAGTTCAGGCTCGGCCAGCCCCAGCCCGCGCACCACGGTCACGCCCTTGCCGCCGCGGCCCTTGGTCTCGAAGAACAGGCGCACGACGCCATCGGTGGCCGGCGCGACGGCCTTCTTGCAGGCGCACTGCGCGATCGGCAGGCGGCAGCCGGGACACATGCGGCCCGTCTCGGTCGAGTAGACCAGGCCGCCGTTCGGATTCACGGGTTTCATGCCCCGATTTTCGCATCCCCGGGCCGGCGGCCAGCCCGTGCACGGGATGTGAAAATCGTGGGATGACGACGACGCGCCCCGCCTTCCCGTTGATGCTCCGCTCCCTCGCCGCCGCCTTCGCGCTGGCGGTCTCCGCCGCCGCGCACGCGGTGCAGCCGGTGGTGCAGCACGACGTGGTGCTGCTGCAGAAGGGCGAGGTCATCGAGCAGCGCGTGGACGGCGGAGCCGACGCGATGTCGGCCTACCTGAAGACGCTGGACGACGCGCTCACCGAGACGATGCGCGCCAATCCGCAGCAGCTCCCGGCGGCCGGCTTCATCGCCATCGCGATCCGGCCGGGCAACCAGGTGCACACGTGGTTCGACTTCAGGCCCGCGCTGGCCGACAGGACGATGGCCGCGCTGGCACACGCCGTGGAGGCGACGCCCACGATGCCCGTCAAGAGCGGCGAGATCGTGTTCGCGCTGCGCGTGAGCCTGTGGAGCGACAAGCCGCCCAAGGCCTATGCGCCGGCACCGCAGGAGTGGAAGGACGCCAGCAAGGACATGCATCCGAAGCCGGACATCGACACGCTGGTCGACCTCGTCTGGCCACGTTGACGTCGATTCGTCGAGCGGCGGCGGGTCGTCGCCCCGGCAGCTCCCGGCCGTGCCAGGCCGCCGCCTGAAGTCTCACGACGAGCCGGCGCCGCCGCCGCCGACGCGCGCCGGCGACCACGTGCCTGGCTGCGGCCAGGCGCCGAACTCGCGCATGGCCGCCGCCTCGACCCTGTCGCCCTTGTCGATGCGCGCCCGCCGCTGCCCGAACTTGCCCGCGCGCGCCAGCACGCACACCGGGCATTCGATGATGCCGATCTTCTCTTCGTGGGCCAGGTGCACCACGCCGCACCTGGCGCAGTGGCCCAGGTGGGTGTCGGCGCCTTCGCGCATGGGCGTGAACACGTCGCGCAGCATGCGGCTGAGCGACACGCCGCAGTCGGCGTCGTAGGTGCAGGCGTAGTAGTCGTACGCCCACACCATGGCCTCGAAGGCCTCGACGCCGGCGTCCACCAGGCGGCGCTGCAGGCAGAAGATGGCCGTGGCGCTGAGGCGGCGATGCGCGCTGCCCCACAGGTCGCGGTGGTCGCGCGTGCGGTCGCGCGGCGCGCCCTTGTCGCGCCTGGGCTTCGGATTGAGCGTCTCGGCGATGCCGCGCAACTGCGCCGCACGCACATCGCTGGTGGCCAGCATGCGTTCCTCCACCTCGGTGGGCCGCATCTGGTGGCGCAGCATGGCCAGGATCAGGCTGGACGTGCCGGGCATCAGGAAACTGGCGGGCGGCCGGCCGGAGCGCTTGCTGACGGGCGTGCGCTCGGCCACGCGGTAGGCGGCGCTTTCCTGCTGCACGGCATGGCGGATCAGCGCGAATTCCTGCTCGCAGCACTGGGTGAGCGCCAGCAGGCCGCGCAGGCTCGACTCGACGCCGTCATCGTCGGCGCGCAGCAGGCGGTCGATGATGGCGTCGCTCAGGCGCGGCACCGCCAGCAGCGTGCCGGGGTTGCCGCCCCACTCCAGGAACGCGAAGGCGGGCAGCTCCTGCAGCGCGCGGATGACCTCCCGGTCGGTGATGTCGCACACCAGCGCCGCGCTGGCCGGATCGTCGGCGTAGCGCACGAAGGTGGCCAGCGCCAGCCGGTTGATGCGCTTGACGAGCGGGCGCCACATCTCGTGGTCGGGGGTGAGCATGGGACGGTGCTCCGGCAGGCGCCGCACCAGGCGCTCGGTGAGCGCCGGCCGCCACAGCGCCACGGGCGTGGTGGCGAGATCGTCGAGCTGGGCATCGGGCATCGCGGCCAGCCGCATCGCCACGCCCAGCGGCACGCCGAACAGTTCCACGGCGTGCTGCGGGTTTCGCCGCGACACCTCCGCGAGACCTTCGATCAG
Organism: Betaproteobacteria bacterium; assembly: GCA_013289985.1. GTDB lineage: Bacteria > Pseudomonadota > Gammaproteobacteria > Burkholderiales > Burkholderiaceae_C > Scleromatobacter. The sequence goes on from JABCYW010000061.1 coordinate 14,522, forward strand.
TTCCTCGTTGAGCGTCTTCTGGTCGCTGGGGCCCTTGGCCATGCCGGTCTGCGTCATCTCTTTGCCCTCTCTGTGCCTTGTATGGTGCAAGTGATGGTCACCAACCCACCATTTTCCATCCTGCTTGCATCAACCTTGCTGTTAATGGCTTTTTTGTTGGCTTGATGTGAATGTGACACACAAGTTTCTGCCAATCAATCCGATTTTTGTGGGCTTTTTGATGCGATTGAGGTTAAGCTCGATCGATCCCCTAGCTTGGCGACGAGATGAACGACACCCCGCATGCGCGCACGACACTCGAGCTCGATGGCCCGGCCGAACCCGCGCTGAGCGTGGACGTGCGCCGCTTCCTGATGTCGCACGGCGTCAAGGAGCACAACCACGCCTCGGAGATCGCCCGCATCATCAATGTCGACCGCTCGCAGTCGTATCGGCGGCTGAAGGGCGACGTGGCGTGGAGCCACACCGACCTGCGTGCCATCGCCCGCCACTTCGGCGCGTCGGACGACCGCCTGCTCCCGCAGGACGACCTCGCGCGCATGGCAAACCAGGGCCCGGAGGCGGTACCCGCCGTGATCCGCGTGGCGCACTTGCCGCCCACCGGCCTGCTGGTGCCGGGGATCGAGCTGGGCGCGGGCGACACCAGCGATCTCGTGGCCATCCGCGTCGGCGCCGGCTGGGAGATCCACGTCAACGGCGAAGAGCCCTTCGGCGCCCGCCGCCATGCCATCGAGGCCCTCACCGTGCGCAGCCACCCGCACCTGCAGGTGGCGCTGCTGGAGGACGACACGCGCGCCGCCGAGGCGCTGGTGGAGGCGTTCCGCCCGCTGGGCATCGTGGCCACGCCGTTCGTGGACGGCGCCTCGCTGCGCACGGCCATCGCGAACCTGCGCTTCGACGCCTACGTCCTCGACTGGCTGCTGGCCGACGGCACGGCGGCCCCCGTCGTCGAGGCGATCCGCCAGCACCGGTCGCACATCCCCATCGTGGTGGTCACGGGCGCGCTGATGGCCGACTCGGAGATGGAGCAGCGCCTGCAGGCGCTCTCCGCGCAGTGGAACTTCTCCACCCTGGACAAGCCGGTGCGGCCGATGAACCTGGCCAACGCGATCAAGCAGCTGGTGACGGCCTCGCGCGCGTGAGCGCGCAACCCGCCGCGCACCTTGCGATCAGAGCAGCCAGGAGAAGAAGATCAGGTACAGGCCGCCCAGGATCGCCACCCATTTCGACACGTAGTACACGCGCCGGTGGCTGGCCTTGAGCTTCTTGGCCTGCAGCCGCAGCTTGTAGAAGTTCTGGAAGAAGCGGTTGATGCCGCCCACGCGCTCGCCCGCCTCGTTGGGCGCGGCCGACGCCGCCATGATGTTGTTGGCGAACCAGCGGTTGACGGCGGCCAGCAGCCGGCCGTGCAGGGGCCGCTCGATGTCGCAGAACAGGATCACGCGCTGCTGGTCGGTGGTGTTCGCGGCGTGGTGGATGAAGGTCTCGTCGAACACCACGGCCTCGCCGTCCTTCCAGAAGTAGCGCTGGCCGTCCACCTCGATGTAGCAGTCCGGCGAGTTGGGCGTGGCCAGGCCCAGGTGGTAGCGCAGCGAGCCCGCGTACGGGTCGCGGTGGCGCACCAGCGTGCCCTCGGGCGGCAGCGACGCGAACATCGCGCCCTTGATGGACGGGATCTTGTTGAGCAGCTCCACCGTGCGCGGGCACGAGGAGCGCGCCGAAGCCAGTTCCTCGCCGTACCACTTCAGGTAGAAGCGCTTCCAGCCCGAGCGGAAGAACGAGTTGAAGCCCATGTCGTTGTAGCCGGTGGCCACGCCGATGCGGCCCGCCTCGTTCAGGCTCAGCGCCTCGGCGCGGATCTCTTCCCAGTGGGCCTGCAGCGGCGCCAGCTCGGGGAAGGCGGCCACGGGCGCGTACGGGCGCGCCTTCACGCGCGAGAACAGCACCATCAGCATGTTGTACGGCGCGAGCAGCACCGTGTAGTCGGTGAACGCCTTCATCAGGCCGAAGCGCGCGCGTCCGCGCAGGTGCACGAAGGCCGCCGATCCCATCAGGAGGACGAAGAGGCCGACGCGGATCGCGATGGAGTACGGATGAGTCATGGGGTGCGCAACGCGGCGGCGACGCCGCATCAGGAGGAACCCGGCATTTTGCCGGGAATGGGCTCCCCTGTCCTCGGGCGTGTCATCCAGGGCCTGCTCGACCGTGACCGTCGCCCCCCGAAGGCTGGCCTGCCGAGTCCCCAAGCCTCGGGAGTCCGCCAAGCTCGATAATCGGGACATGAATCCGCTGCTCGGCACGCTGCATCCCTATCCGTTCGAACGCTGGCGCCTGCTCGCCAGGGACGTCGTCCCCTCCCCGGCCCACCGCCCCATCAGCCTGGGCCTGGGCGAGCCGCGCCACGCGACGCCCCAGCTCGTCAAGGACGCCATCACCGGCCATCTCGGCGGCCTGGCGGTCTATCCGTCCACCCTGGGCGACGCGCGCCTGCGCGAGGCCATGGCCGCGTGGGTGCAGGGCCGCTACGGCGTGGCGCTGGATCCGGCCACGCAGCTGCTGCCGGTGATCGGCTCGCGCGAGGCGCTGTTCTCGTTCGCGCAGGTGGTGGTCGACCCGACCTGGCGTGGGCGCCCGGGCGCGCAGCCCCCCATCGTCCTGTGCCCCAACCCGTTCTACCAGATCTACGAGGGCGCGGCCCTGCTGGCGGGCGCAGAGACGGCCTTCGCCAACAGCGACCCGGCGCGCAACTTCGCCGCCGACTGGAGCGCCATAGCCCCCGCCACCTGGGCCCGCACGCAGCTGATGTTCGTGTGCTCGCCGGGCAACCCCACCGGCGCCGTGATGCCGCTGGAGGAATGGCGCACGCTGTTCGAGCTGAGCGACCGCCACGGCTTCGTCATCGCCAGCGACGAGTGCTACTCGGAGATCTACTTCGGCCCCGAGGGCGAGCCGCCGCTGGGCGCGCTGGACGCCGCGCGCCAGCTGGGGCGCACCGATTTCCGCAACCTGCTCGTCTTCACCTCGCTGTCCAAGCGCTCCAACGTGCCCGGGCTGCGCTCGGGCTTCGTGGCCGGCGACGCGGCGCTGGTCAAGGCCTTCCTGCTGTACCGCACCTACCACGGCAGCGCGATGAGCCCGGTGGTGCAGGCGGCCAGCGAGGCGGCATGGCGCGACGAGGCGCACGTGCGCGAGAACCGCGAGATCTACCGCCGCAAGTTCGCCCAGGTCACGCCGATGCTGGCGGGCCGGCTCGACGTGCGCCTGCCGGACGCCGGTTTCTACCTCTGGGCGGGCATTCCGCCGCATTTGCACGGTGGCGACGACGTCGCGTTCGCCTTGGGCCTGCTGGCTCAATACAATGTGCAGGTATTGCCCGGCAGCCTGCTCGCCCGCGAATCCCGCGGCATCAACCCCGGCGCCGGCCGGATCCGCCTCGCGCTGGTGGCCGAGACCGCCGAATGCGTCGAGGCCGCCGAACGCATCCTTGCCTACATCGAAAAGCTCCAATGACCTCCAGCCTGCAAGCCCTGATCGACGCCGCGTGGGAAGACCGCGCCAAGTTCTCGCCTTCCGACGCGCCGGCAGACGTGCGCGCCGCCGTCACCTCGGTCATCGAGGACCTGAACGCCGGCCGCATCCGCGTGGCCTCGCGCACGGGCGTGGGCCAGTGGACGGTGCACCAGTGGGTGAAGAAGGCCGTGCTGCTGTCGTTCCGCCTGAACGACAACAAGGCCATCCAGGCCGGCGGCCTGCAGTACTTCGACAAGGTGGAGCCGAAGTTCGCCCACCTCAGCGAGGACGAACTGCGCGCCACCGGCGTGCGCATCGTGCCGCCGGCCGTCGCGCGCCACGGCAGCTTCATCGCCCGCAACGCCATCCTGATGCCCTCGTACGTCAACATCGGCGCCTACGTCGACGAAGGCACGATGGTCGACACCTGGGCCACCGTCGGCTCGTGCGCGCAGATCGGCAAGAACGTCCACCTGTCGGGCGGCGTGGGCATCGGCGGCGTGCTGGAGCCGCTGCAGGCCAACCCGACCATCATCGAGGACAACTGTTTCATCGGCGCGCGCTCCGAGGTCGTCGAGGGCGTCATCGTCGAGGAGAACTCGGTCATCTCCATGGGCGTCTTCATCGGCCAGAGCACCAAGATCTACGACCGCGCCACCGGCGAGGTCACCTACGGCCGCGTGCCCTCGGGCTCGGTGGTGGTCAGCGGCTCGCTGCCGTCGGCCGACGGCAAGTACAGCCTGAACTGCGCGGTGATCGTCAAGCGCGTCGACGCGCAGACGCGCTCCAAGACCAGCATCAACGACCTGCTGCGCGCTTGATCCAGGGCCGCGCAGGCCGATAGAGACTTTGGCAGTTCCCTCGCCGCGACCCGCGGCACGCACTTGAACCCCGCGCCTGCACGACAGGCGCCACCAGGAGACGCTCGATGGATGGCGGAAACATGGAACGCGTGCTGCATCTGATGGCCGACAAGGGGGCCTCGGATGTCTACCTGACTGCCAACTCGCCGATCCAGCTGAAGATCAACGGCCAGCTGGTGCCGGTGTCCGACCAGATCCTCACCCCGGGCCAGCCGCGCGCGCTGCTGGCCGAGCTGCTGACGCCCGTGCAGCTGGAGGAGCTCGACCAGACCGGCGAGCTGAACCTGGGCATCGGCATCCGCGCGGTGGGCAGCTTCCGCTTGTCGGCGTTCAAGCAACGCGCGTCGATCGCGGCGGTCATCCGCTGCATCCCGCACAAGATCCCGTCGATGGACACGCTGAACCTGCCGCCGGTGCTGGCGTCGCTGGCGCTCGAGCGCCGCGGCCTGGTGCTGATGGTGGGCGCCACGGGCAACGGCAAGAGCACGTCGCTGGCGTCGATGATCGAATGGCGCAACACGCAGCTGTCGGGCCACATCCTCACCATCGAGGAACCGATCGAGTTCCTGTTCTCCAACAAGCGCTCCATCATCAACCAGCGCGAGGTGGGCCGCGACACGGCCTCGCTGCACATCGCGCTGAAGAACGCGCTGCGCCAGGCGCCCGACTGCATCATGATCGGCGAGATCCGCGATCGCGAGACCATGTCGATGGCCATCTCGTACGCGCTGTCGGGCCACCTGGTGCTTGCCACGCTGCACGCCAACAACAGCTCGCATACGCTGGGCCGTATCCTGTCGTTCTACACGCCGGAAGCGCGCCCCGCGCTGCTGGGCGACCTGGCCGCCGCGCTCAAGGCCATCGTCTCGCAACGCCTGCTGCGCTCCACCGCCGGCGGCCGCGTGCCGGCCGTCGAGGTGCTGCTGAACAGCCGCTTCATCTCCGAGCTGATCGAGCAGGGCGACATCCAGGGCGTGCGCGAGGCCATGGACAAGTCGCTGGCCGAGGGCTCGCAGATGTTCGAGGCCGACATCGCCCGCCTCATCGGTCTGGGCCTGGTCACGCAGGAAGAAGGCCTGCTGGGCGCCGATTCGCCCACCAACCTGTTGTGGCGCCTGCAGAACGACATGGCGCCGGTCTCGCGCGTGCAGGCCGTCAAGGCCGAGTCCGACGCGCCCTCGTTCACCGAGATCACGCTCGACGTGCTGCCCGAGGCCCCGCCCGCCGCCCCGCGCCAACGCCTGGCCGGCACGGAGCACCTGCACCGATCGAAACACGGCTGATGGATTCCACGCTCGTCCTCCTCGAACAACTGATCGCCCGCGCGTCCGTCACGCCGGACGACGCCGGGTGCCAGGCGCTGATCGCGCAACGGCTGGAAGCAATGGGCTTCGCCTGCGAGCACCTGCCGTTCGGCTCGGAGGGCGGCCGCGTAGCCAACCTGTGGGCGGTGCGCGCCGGCGCGCGCCCCGGCCCGACGCTGGTGCTGGCCGGCCATACCGACGTCGTGCCCACCGGCCCGCTGGACCAGTGGAGCAGCGCGCCCTTCGTGCCCACCTACCGCGACGGGAAGCTGTACGGCCGCGGCACCGCGGACATGAAGACCTCGCTGGCCGCGATGGTGGTGGCCGCCGAGGAATTCGTCGCCGCGCGTCCGGACCATGCGGGCCGCCTCGCCTTCCTGCTCACCAGCGACGAGGAAGGCCCGTCGGTGGACGGCACCGTGCGCGTGGTCGACGCGCTGCAGGCGCGCGGCGAACAGCTCGATTGCTGCATCGTGGGCGAGCCCACCTGCGTCGGCACGCTGGGCGACATGATCAAGAACGGCCGCCGCGGCAGCCTCTCCGCGCGCCTGACCGTGGTGGGCGTGCAGGGCCACGTGGCCTACCCGCACCTGGCGCGCAACCCGATCCACGTGGCCGCGCCGGCCATCGCCGAACTGGCCGCCACGCAGTGGGACACGGGCAACGATCACTTCCCGCCCACCAGCTTCCAGATCTCCAACCTCCATTCCGGCACGGGCGCCACCAACGTCATCCCGGGCGAGGCCGTGATCGACCTCAACTTCCGCTTTTCCACCGAGTCGACGCCGGAGTCGCTGAAGGCGCGCGTGGTCGAGATCCTGCAGCGCCACGGCGTCGAGCACCGCGTCGCGTGGACCCTGGGCGGCTCGCCCTTCCTCACGCGGCCCGGCACGCTCAGCGCCGCGCTCGTGCAGGCGATCCGCGAGGAGACCGGCGTCGCGGCGGCGCTGTCCACCACCGGCGGCACGTCCGACGGCCGCTTCATCTCGCGCATCTGCCCGCAGGTCGTCGAGTTCGGCCCGGTCAACGCCACCATCCACAAGATCGACGAGCACGTGGCGGTCGACGCCGTGCCGCGATTGAAGAACATCTACCGGCGCACGATGGACCACCTGCTCGCACCCACCGAATCATGAACCTCATCGACTATGTGAACAGGGCAAGCGCCCGCCTCGACGAGGCGGGCGTTTCGTTTGGGCACGGCACCACCAACGCGTTCGACGAGGCCGCCTGGCTGGTGCTGTGGCGCCTCGGACTGCCGCTGGACGACCTCGACGGCGTGGCCGAGCGTCCGCTCGCCGACGCGGAGATCGCCACGCTGGACGCCTTCATCGGCGAACGCATCGCCACGCGCCGCCCGGCCGCCTACCTCACCGGCGAGGCCTGGCTGCAGGGCGTGCCGTTCACCGTCGACGAGCGCGTGATCGTGCCGCGCTCGCTGATCGCCGAAGTGCTCGCCGAAGGCCTCATCGACCCGTGGCTGCCCGCGAAGGTCGTGCGCGTGCTGGACCTGTGCACCGGCAACGGCAGCCTGGCCATCTTCGCGGCGATGGCGTGGCCCGACGTGGTCGTCGACGCCGCCGACCTGTCGAAGGACGCGCTCGCCGTGGCCGCATTGAACGTCGAGCGCCACGGGATGGCCAGGCGCGTCACGCTGCACCAGGGCGACGGCCTGCGCGCGGTGCCGGCCGACCGCCGCTACGACCTGATCCTGTGCAACCCGCCCTACGTCAACGCCGCGGCGATGAGCGCGCTGCCGCCCGAGTTCCGCGCCGAGCCCGAGATGGCGCTGGCGGGCGGCACCGACGGCATGGACTTCATCCGCACGCTGCTCGCCCGCGCGCCGCGACACCTGACCAACGACGCCGTGCTGGTGCTGGAGATCGGCAACGAACGCGAGTTCTTCGAAGCCGCCTTCCCCCACCTCGAAGTCGTCTGGCTTCCCACTCAATTGCATGACGACGCGGTGCTCCTGGTCACCCGCCGCATGCTGGAAGACGGGCTCAAGCCCGCTTCGAAAGCGCCCTGAAACATGATCACGCTCCGTAACCTGCAACTGCGCCGCGGCGCCAAGATCGTCCTCGACGGCGTCAACGTCAACGTCAATCCCGGCGAGAAGGTGGGCCTGGTCGGGCGCAACGGCGCCGGCAAGTCCAGCCTGTTCGCGCTGCTGGCCGGCCGCCTCCAGGCCGACCAGGGCGACTTCGAGATCCCCGCGCGCTGGCGCCTCGGCGAGGTGGCCCAGCACATGCCCGAGACCGACGACTCGGCCACCGACTTCGTGCTGCAAGGCGACATCCCGCTGATGGAGGCGCAGCGCGAGCTCGACGCCGCCGAGGCGGCGGACGACGGCGCGGCGATGGCCGAGGCGCACATGAAGATCGGCGAGGTCGGCGGCTTCGACGCGCGCTCGCGCGCGCAAGCCCTGCTGATGGGTCTGGGCTTCAAGACCGAGCAGGTGGAGGCGCCCGTCAACAGCTTCTCGGGCGGCTGGCGCATGCGCCTGCAGCTGGCCCGCGCGCTGATGTGCCCGGCCGACCTGCTGCTGCTGGACGAGCCCACCAACCACCTGGACCTGGACGCGCTCGTCTGGCTCGAGGCCTGGCTGCAGCGCTTCACCGGCACCATCGTGATGATCAGCCACGACCGCGAGTTCCTCGACGCGATCACCGACGTCACCATCCACCTGGACGAAGGCACGCTGACGCGCTACGGCGGCAACTACTCCACCTTCGAGGAGATGCGCGCCGAGCGCATGTCGCAGCAGGCCGCCGCGCACGGCCGCCAGCAGGAGCGCGTGGCGCAGTTGCAGCGCTTCATCGACCGCTTCAAGGCCAAGGCCAGCAAGGCCAAGCAGGCGCAGAGCCGCGTGAAGGCGCTGGCGCGCATGGAGCGCATCGCCCCGGTGCTCACCTCCGCCGACTTCTCGTTCGAGTTCAAGGAGCCGAAGAGCCTGCCCAACCCGATGCTGGCCATGTCCAACATGGAGTGCGGCTACCTCGTGCAGGACGACGTCGACCCCGACACCGAGCCCGTGCGCAAGGTGATCGTGCGCAACATCAACAAGAGCGTGCTCGCCGGCCAGCGCATCGGCATCCTGGGCGCCAACGGCCAGGGCAAGTCGACGCTGGTCAAGACGATCTCGCGCAGCATGCCGATCCTCGGCGGCGAGATGACCGAGGGCAAGGGCCTGTCGATCGGCTACTTCGCGCAGCAGGAAATGGACGTCGTGCACGCCGACGACACGCCGCTGCAGCACATGGTGCGCCTCGCGAAGACCGTGGGGCCGGAAGGCCGCGAGCAGGAACTGCGCGACTTCCTGGGCCAGTTCCGCTTCGTCGGCGACATGGTGCACCAGGTCATCGGCACGCTGTCGGGCGGCGAGAAGGCGCGCCTGGTGTTGGCCTCGCTGGTGTGGCAGCGCCCGAACCTCCTGCTGATGGACGAGCCGACCAACCACCTGGACCTCACCACCCGCGAGGCGCTGTCGATGGCGCTCAACGAGTTCGAGGGCACCGTGATGCTGGTGAGCCACGACCGCGCGCTGCTGCGCGAGGTCTGCGACGAGTTCTGGCTGGTGTCGCACGGCGCCGTGCTGCCGTTCGACGGCGACCTGGACGACTACCAGAAGTGGCTGCTGGAGACCTCGCGCGCCATCGCCCGCGGCCAGCCCGCGCCGCCGTTGCCCGGCAACCTCAACGAGCTGCTGCCCGGCGGTTCCTCGTCGCTGGCGCCCAGGCCCGCCAAGGCCGCCGCGCCCACGCCGGCGCCCGTACCGGCTCCCACGCCGCAGACCCGTGCCGGCGCGGCCCGCAACGAAGACCGCAAGCAATCTTCCCAGCAGCGCTCGCAGGTCGCCGCGCAGACGCGCCCGCTGCGCGTCGAGGTGCAGCAGATCGACGCGCGCATGGAGAAGCTCGCCGCCGAGAAGGCCGAGCTCGAGGCGTCCATGGCCACAGGCAAGCTGGGCGGCCCGGAGATCGCCGACGCCGGCCGGCGGCTCGCCCACGTGGGCGCGGAAGTGGCCAAGCTGGAGGAACGCTGGCTGCAGCTCAACGAGCAGATCGAGGCGCTGCAGGCGGGGGGCTGACCGCCGCGGCTCCCGCCGGGCCGCGACAACCCGTGACCTTCGTCGCACTCGATTCACACGATGGCCTGCGAATTGCTGTCGTCCCGGCTGACAATGCGCCCACGATTTCTCGGATACTCGCGTTCGATGAAGCCCTTGCGCCACCTGCTGCCCGTCGTGTTGCTCGCCGCCCTCTCGGGGGCGTGCGCGGCCGCGCCGGGGCCGGCGGGCGACGGGCCCACCTACCGCATCGTCGGCCCGGACGGCAAGGTGACGTTCTCCGATCGCAAGCCCACCGACCCGCAGCTGAAGACGCGCGAGCTGGGCCAGACGGTGACCGCCCCGCTGCTGACGCCGTCCACGCAGCCCTTCGACCTGCACCCGGCCACGTCGTTCCCCCCGACCGCCCGCCCGTCCGGCAACGACGGCCTCACCCCCGCGGCGGACATCACCGGCAAGCCCTTCCCGCCGGGCCTGCCCGACGCGGTCCTCGATGTCATCGTGCACCAGTTCTTCGTGCAGACGCTCCTGGAGACCTGCGGCCGCCTGCGTCCGGCATCCATCGAGCGCTACCAGGTCGGCGTGCTCAACTGGCGCGTCCGCAACGCCGAGATCCTCGAGAAGAGCAACCACATCACCTTCGCGCGCTTCACCGGCGAGCAGCGCGACACGCTGCGCGCCACCGCCCGCGCGCGCCTGGCGCAGCTGATCCCCTCCAGCGACATGCCCGAGGCCGATCGCCTGGCCTGGTGCGACCGCATGAGCACCGACCTCGCGCGCCGCCAGTTCGAGCTGGCGGGCGACATGCGGGTGGCGCCGATCCTCTATTTCGAAGCGCCCTGATCGAGCAAGGCCGGCGATCGCGCCGGCTCCCAATGCTCGGCGCACCAGGCCGCGACCGCCGCGCGCTCATCGGCCCCGAAGTGAAGTCCCAGCTTGCTGCGGCGCCACAGGACGTCGTCGGCACCGCGCGCCCATTCGTGCTCGTGCAGGTAGCGCAGTTCGCATTCGAACAGTCCCGGCGCGACCTCGGCGCCCGGGGGGCCGGCGTCGCCGATGACGCGGTCCAGGCGCGCGCCGTACGCCCGCGCGAGCCGGTGCAGCACGTCGGCCGCGAACTGCGGGTAGCGGCGGCGCACGGCCTGTTCGAAGCGCTCGAAGTCGGTGTCGGGGCGGCGTGCCGGGACTATCCACTTGGCCAGGTCGCCGCCCGGCAGGAACGCGCCGCGCGTCCAGGCGCCGCGTTCCGGCGCCACGCCGAGCGGCTGCATCAGCAGGTCGGCCGCATCTTCGGCCAGCCGCCGGAACGTGGTGATCTTGCCGCCCCACACGGTCAGCAGCGGCGCCTGGGCGGTGTCGAGTTCCAGCGAGTAGTCGCGCGTGACGGCCGACGGGTCGCCCGACTCGTCGTCCAGCAGCGGACGCACGCCCGAATACGTCCACACGACATCGCCGGGCACGACGGCCTTGGCGAAGTAGCGGCTCGCCTGCTCGCACAGGTAGTGGATCTCCGACTCGTCGATCTTCGCGGCGCCGATCGGGCCGTGGTGCTCGACGTCGGTGGTGCCGATCAGCGTGAAATCGTGCTCGTAGGGGATCGCGAAGATGATGCGCTTGTCGGGGTTCTGGAAGATGTAGGCGTGGTCGTGGTCGAACAGCCTGGGCACGACGATGTGGCTGCCCTTGACCAGGCGCAGGGCCTTGCCGTGGCTCAGGTGCGCGTGCTCGGACAGGAACTGCGCGGCCCAGGGGCCCGCGGCGTTGACGAGCGCGCGTGCCCGCAGCGTGTGGAACGAGCCGTCCGCGTGGTCCAGCGTCGCCTGCCAGCCGTCGGCCGCCCGCTGCGCGTCGCGGCAGCGCCAGCGCGTGAGCACCGTCGCGCCGCGTTCGCGCGCGTCGATCGCGTTGAGCACCACCAGGCGCGCATCGTCCACCCAGCCGTCGGAATAGACGAAGCCCTTGGTGAAGCGCGGCTGAAGCGGCGCGCCCGACGCGTGGCGGCGCAGGTCGACGGTGCGCGAGCCGGGCAGCACCTCGCGCCGGGCCAGGTGGTCGTAGAGGAACAGGCCGATGCGGATCATCCACACCGGGCGCATGCCGGGATCGTGCGGCATCACGAAACGCAGCGGCCACATGATGTGCGGCGCGCTGCGCAGCAGCACCTCGCGTTCGGCGAGCGCCTTGCGCACCAGCGCGAACTCGTTGTATTCGAGGTAGCGCAGGCCGCCATGGATCAGCTTGGTGCTGGACGACGAGGTGGCCTGTGCGAGGTCGTCCTTCTCGCACAGCACCACCTTCAGCCCGCGCCCGGCAAGGTCGCGGGCGATACCGGCGCCGTTGATGCCGCCGCCGACGACCAGCACGTCGCAGGCGGTGGGGATTTTCGTCTCGGTGGGGCGGGGGATGTCCGGCACGTGAAGGCGCAAGGCGCGGCGAGGGGCGGGAGGACGGCGCCCGGGGCGATGTCCGGCGACCGAGGCGTGTTTTCCGTATTATCCGGGCGTCGCCCGCCCTCCCCTTTTCCAGCCGACAGGACGCCACGTGATCAAACGCCCGACATGCCTCCTCGCGCTCGACCAGGGCACCTCCAGCTCGCGCAGCATCGTCTTCGACGCGCAGGGCCGCATGCTGGCCATGGCGCAGCGCGAGTTCCGCCAGATCTATCCGCAACCGGGCTGGGTGGAGCACGACCCGAAGGAGATCCTCGAGTCGCAGTTCGCCACCGCGCGCGAGGCGCTGGCCAAGGCCGGGCTGACGGCCGCGGACATCGCCTCCATCGGCATCACCAACCAGCGCGAGACCACGCTGGTGTGGAACCGCGCCACCGGCGAGGCCATCCACAACGCGATCGTGTGGCAGGACCGGCGCGCCGAGCCCACCTGCGCGGCGCTGCGCGAACAAGGCCTGGAGCCGACCTTCCGCGCGCAGACCGGGCTGATCGTGGACGCCTACTTCTCGGGCACCAAGCTGAAGTGGATCCTCGACAACGTGGACGGCGCGCGCGCCGCCGCCACGCGCGGCGAGCTCGCGTTCGGCACCGTCGACACCTGGCTGATGTGGCATCTCACCGGTGGCCGCGTGCACGCCACCGACGTGAGCAACGCCTCGCGCACGCTGATGCTGGACGTGCACGCCAACACCTGGAGCGACGAGCTGCTCGCGATCCTCGACGTGCCGCGCGCACTGCTGCCCGCCGTGCATCCGTCCAGCCACTGCTACGGCGCGACGTTGCCCGAGCTGTTCGGCGCCGCCATTCCCATCGGCGGGGTGGCCGGCGACCAGCAGAGCGCGCTGTTCGGCCAGGCCTGCTTCCGCCCCGGCCTGGCCAAGAACACCTACGGCACGGGCTGCTTCATGCTCATGCACACCGGCGCCACGTTCCAGAGCTCCACCAACGGCCTGATCACCACCAGCGCCGCGCAGCTGGACGCCACGCCCGTGTTCGCGCTGGAAGGCAGCGTGTTCATCGGCGGCGCCGTCGTGCAGTGGCTGCGCGACGGGCTGCGCGCGATCCAGGGCAGCGGCGAGGTGCAGCGCCTGGCCGAGAGCGTGCCCAGCTCGGGCGGCGTGATGTTCGTGCCGGCCTTCACCGGCCTGGGCGCGCCCTACTGGGACGCGGACGCGCGCGGCGCCATCGTGGGCCTCACGCGCGGCAGCACGGTGGCGCACATCGCGCGCGCGGCGCTCGAGAGCATCGCGTTCCAGAGCGCCGCGCTGCTGCAGGCGATGAGCCGCGACGCGGTGGCCGCGGGCGGCATGCCGGTGGCCGAGCTGCGCGTGGACGGCGGCGCGTGCGTCAACGACCTGCTGATGCAGTTCCAGGCCGACCTGCTGGGCATCCCGGTGGTGCGGCCGCAGGTGATCGAGACGACGGCGCTGGGCGCGGCCTGCCTGGCCGGGCTGTCGTGCGGGCTCTACGGCAACGTCGACGAGCTGGCCGCGCAGTGGCAGGTGGAGCGCCGCTTCCTGCCGACCATGTCGCGCGAGCGGGCGGGCGGGCTGATGGCCGACTGGGAGCACGCGGTGCGGCAGGCCACCGCGCGCTGAGACAATGGGGGCCATCCGGCGCGGCGCCTGCATGCCCGCGCCGTTTTTCTTTCCCGAGGAGCCCCCATGACCAGCGCGATGTACACGAACTCCGTCCCCGTCTTCAAGCAGTTGCTGACGGCCCTGAAGACGATCCTGCAGACGACCGCCGCCGAGGTCGCCGCGAAGTCGCTGCAGCCCGACGCCTTCCTGCAGGCGCGCCTGTTCCCGGACATGTTCCCCCTCCTCAAGCAGGTGCAGATCGCCTGCGACTTCGCGCGCGGCATCCCGGCGCGCCTGGCCGGCGTCGACGTGCCGGCGCACGACGGCAACGAGACGAGCTTCGCCGACCTGGACGCCCTGCTGGAGACGACGCTGGCCTTCATCGGCGGACTCGACGCCGCGAGGTTCGAGGGCAGCGAAGGCCGCGAGATCGTGCTGCGGCCGGGCACCCCCAAGGAACGCAAGCTCGGCGGCCAGGCCTACCTGTCCAGCTACGGCCTGCCGCAGTTCTTCTTCCACGTGACGACGGCCTACGCGATCCTGCGCCACAACGGCGTGGCGATCGGCAAGAAGGACTACATGGGCGCGTACTGAGCGCCCCCCGCCGGGGTCAAGGCACCTTGGGGCGGCGCGGCGTTTCCTCGAGGGACTGCAGCTCGCGCAGGCGGCGGTGCGCGTCGCCTTCGGGGTCGAACGGCAGCTGGTGGCGCGCCTGGACGTAGTGGTGCGTGAAGACGTCCAGCCAGGCCTCCAGCACGCCCGCGGCCCGCGCCTCGCCCGCCAGTTCCAGGCACAGCGACGCCACCTCGCTGGTGCAGAAATGGTCGTCGCGGCGCGATCGGCGCAACACGTAGCGCGACACCTGCTCGGGTGCCAGGCTCAGCACCGGGAGCCGGTCCAGGCAGGCGCTCTTGCGAAACATCTTGCGCGCCTCGTTCCAGGTGGCGTCCAGCAGGATGAACAGCGGCCGCCGCTCGCCGTCGTCCGGCACCGACCGCACCACGCGTCCCGGAGCCGCGTACTCTCCGGGAAACACCACGAACGGCTGCCATTGCGGATCGGCCAGCAACGCGAGCAGCGCGGGATCGACCTCCGTGCGCGCCCAACCGAACGCGAAGGTGTCGGGCACGACGTCGGCCACCAGCCAGCCCGTGTTGGTGGGCTTGAGCGGCTCGATGTCGGCCATCAGCAGGCACACGCCCGCGCGGGTGGGCAGCGTGCGGCGCAGCGCGCACAGGCAATGGCTGGGGATCAGCCGGCAGCCTTCGCAGCGCGGGCGCGTCGAGCCTCCGCGCGCCAGGAAGGGCTTGGCGCTGCGGGCCAGGCGGGCGGCGCGCAGGAGGGAGACGGCGTGAGGCATGGCGGCAATTGTCGGATGCGGCGCCAGCGCGAACGACGGTTTCGCGCCGTAGTCGTCAAAGAAGGGTTCATTTTATTCATTTCATGCCGAAATCACCTCGTCGCCACGCGTCTACGCTTGCAACGTCTTCGAATCGGAACACCCCATGAACTTCCTTGCCCGCCTCAAAATCGGCCAACGCCTGCTCGCTGGCTTCGCGAGCGTCCTCGTGCTGGCGATCGTCGTCGGCGTCTTCTCGATCAGCCGCCTGGCCCAGGTCAACGCGAACACCAGCGACCTCGCGACGAACTGGCTCCTGGCCACCCGGATGCTGAGCGAATTCAAGACACAAGCCAGCATTCTTCGCCGCGCGGAGGCGTCGACCATCATTTCCGGCAAGCCCGACGAGGCCACCGCCCAGTCACGGCGCGCCTCGGACACGAAGGCCAGGGCGGCCGACGCGTGGAAGGTCTACATGAGCACCGTCGAACTGCCCGAGGAGCATGCGCTCGCAAGCGCCGTCGAGTCCGCCCGCGACCGCTACTACGCGGCGCTCGACAAGGCCTTCACGACGGACTACACGGCGCCGGACGCGCACGACAAGGTCGTCGCCTTCTACGAGGGCGAGTCGAAGGCGTCGTTCGACGCGCTCTTCGACGCGATCAGTCGCGACATCGAGTTCCAGACCAAGGGCGCGGACGGCGCCTACAAATCCTCGCAGGACACCTACTCCAGCGCACGCCTGGCCGTCATCGGCCTGCTTGCCGCCGCCGTGCTGGTGGGCGCCCTGATGGCCTTCGTCATCACGCGTTCGATCGTGCGCCCGCTGGACAGCGCCGTGAAGGTCGCCGAGTCCGTCGCCGAGGGCAACCTGACCTCCACCATCGTCGCCACCGGCGTCGACGAGGTCAGCCAGCTGCTGCGCGCGCTGCGCCGCATGAACGACAGCCTCGTCAACATCGTCTCGCGCGTGCGCAACAGCTCGGACTCCATCGCCACCGGATCGAGCCAGATCGCCGCCGGCAACACGGACCTGAGCCAGCGCACCGAAGAACAGGCCAGCAACCTGCAGCAGACCGCCGCGTCGATGGAGGAACTCACCGCCACGGTCAAGCAGAACGCCGACACGGCGCGCGCCGCCACGCAGATCGCCAGCAGCGCGACGTCGGCCGCCGCCGAGGGCGGGCGCGTGGTCGGCCAGGTGGTGTCGACGATGGAGGAGATCACCTCGTCGTCGCGCAAGATCGTCGACATCATCGGCGTCATCGACGGCATCGCCTTCCAGACCAACATCCTCGCGCTGAACGCCGCCGTCGAGGCGGCCCGCGCCGGCGAGCAGGGGCGCGGCTTCGCCGTCGTGGCCTCGGAAGTGCGCAGCCTGGCCCAGCGCTCGGCCGAAGCGGCCAAGGAGATCAAGTCGCTCATCGGCGCCAGCGTGGAGAAGGTCGAGAGCGGCTCGCACCTCGTCGACGAGGCCGGCAAGTCGATGGCCGAGATCGTCACGCAGGTCACCCGCGTCAACGACCTGATCGGCGAGATCAGCTCCGCCAGCACCGAGCAGAGCACGGGCATCGGCCAGATCGGCGATGCGGTCAACCAGCTGGACCAGGTCACTCAGCAGAACGCCGCGCTGGTGGAGGAGAGCGCCGCCGCCGCGGAGAGCCTGAAGGTGCAGGCGGCCCAGCTCGCCCAGGTGGTGTCGGTGTTCCGGCTGAACGCGAACGACGCGGCGGCCCAGGTGCCCGTGGCCGCCGCGCCGGCGCGCCGGACCGTCCCCATGGTCGAGCCCGGGCTGCATCGCCCGGCCGCGGCCCCCGCCAGGCCCAGGGCGGCGGCCAGCGCCCCGAAGGCCGCCGTTGCCGCCAGCACGCCGGCACCCGCGCCGCGCGCGGCCCAGCCGGCCACGGTGGCCGAAGGCGCCGACTGGGAATCGTTCTGAGCGATCCGTCAAGCCGCGCGCAGTCGCGGATTGACGGCGACGTCTCCCGGACGGAAACGCGCGGTTACGGGCAACCCTGTCCCGCGAACGGCGGGCTCGCGCGTTGGAGGGACAGGGCGATGCGCAGCGTCGCGTCGCCGGCCCCTGTACAGTCCAGGAGACAAATGACCTCCATCCTTTCCCGCACGCTCGCCGCCGCCGCGCTCGCCGCCGCCGCGGGCCACGCGTCCGCCGCCATCACGCTGTTCGGCCACGACAACTTCCACGGCCCGCGCGTCACGCTGACCCAGCCCGCGCCCGACTTCCGCGACTTCAACTTCAACGACCGCGCGTCGTCGGCGATCGTCGACGGCGAGCCCTGGGAGGTCTGCCAGGACGTGGGCTTCCGCAGCCGCTGCGCCATCCTCGTGCCGGGCAGCTACCCCGACCTCGCCGCCGTGGGCCTGGGCGACCTGCTGTCGTCCGCGCGTCCCGCGCGCCGCGAACCGCCGCCGCCCCCGCCGGTGGCGCCGCCGCCCGACGGCGACATCGTGTTCTTCGAGCACCCCGGCTTCCACGGCCGCGACCTGAACGTGGGCGGCCAGATCGACGACTTCCAGCAGGTCGGCTTCAACGACCGCGCGTCGTCGGTGATCGTGTTCGAAGGCCGCTGGGAGGTCTGCGAGCACCCCGGCTTCTACGGCCGCTGCATGATCCTGCGCCCGGGCCGCTACCCCGACCTGCGCGCGATGGGCATGGACGACATGATCTCGTCGGTGCGCCGCGTGCGCCGCGACGCGAGCTTCGACGACGACCGCTATGCCCCGCCGCCGCAGCCCATGTACGACTGGCGCCGCCGGCCGCAGGAATTCCTCGAGTCCGTGCCGGTGGAATCGGTGCACGTGGTCTACGCCGCGCCGCAGCAGCAATGCTGGGTGGAGCAGTCG
>JABCYW010000062.1 GCA_013289985.1 Betaproteobacteria bacterium
ACCGACTGATGGTATCCATCCGCCTGATGAAGATCGACGGCGAAGGCCGGCTGCGCCCGCTGGCCGAGGACTGCGCCTTCGAGCTGGCGCTCTGCGCCTGAGACCCCCCCTGCAAGAGACGAAGACATGAGTGCGTCCGCCATTCCGCCGGGCCTGCAAGGCCCCGAGCGCGACATCACCTGCCCGGCCTGCCGCAAGCCCTGCAAGTACGGCCCGTCGAACGAGGCGCGGCCGTTCTGCAGCATGCGCTGCCGCAACGGCGATTTCGGCGCCTGGGCCAACGAGGCCTACCGCGTGGCGGCGGCGCCCGACCCGGTCGACGAACAGGACTCCGAGGGGTCTGGCTCCGCAGGGGCCTGACCCCGATCGCGTCGAGATCGCGGCCCACTATCGGGGTCAGATACCTGCGGAGCCAGACCCCTCCCCGAGCCATTGGGCCAGCACCTCCGCCGTGTGCTCGCCCAGCACCGGCGGCCCACGGTCGTAGGCCACCGGCGACGCCGACATCCGGATCGGATTGGCCACGCCCGGCACCGTGCCGGCCGCCGCGTGCGGCAGCTCGATGCGCAGCCCGCGCGCCAGCACCTGCGGGTCGGCGAACACCTCGTCGAGGCGGTTGATCGGGCCGCAGGGCACGCCAGCCGTCTCCAGCGCGGCGATCCACTCGTGCGTCGTGCGCATCACCGTCGCCTGGCGCAGCAGCGGGATCAGCTCGGCGCGGTGCTTCACGCGCGCGGCATTGGTCGCGAAGCGCTCGTCGCGCGACCATTCCGGCTTGCCCGCCACCTCGCAGAACTTCGCGAACTGGCCGTCGTTGCCCACCGCCAGGATCATGTCGCCGTCGGCCGTGGGGAAGTCCTGGTACGGCACGATGTTCGGGTGCGCGTTGCCCATGCGGCGCGGCACCGCGCCGCCGATCAGGTAGTTGGCGGTCTGGTTGGCCAGGCAGGCGACCTGCACGTCCAGCAGGGCCAGGTCGATGTGCTGGCCCTGGCCAGTGCGGTCGCGGTGCGCGAGCGCGGCCAGAACGCCCACGGTGGCGTACAGGCCGGTGAGCACGTCGGTGAGCGCCACGCCCACCTTCTGCGGGCCCGCGCCCTCCTCGCCCTCGGCGCGTCCGGTGACGCTCATCAGGCCGCCCATGCCCTGGATCAGGAAGTCGTAGCCGGCGCGCTGCGCGTACGGGCCCGTCTGGCCGAAGCCGGTGATCGAGCAGTACACCAGCGCGGGCTTGAGCTCGAGCAGGCTGGCGTGGTCGAGCCCGTATTGCTCGAGGCCGCCGACCTTGAAGTTCTCCAGCACCACGTCGGCTTCCATCGCCAGCCGCCTGACCAGCGCCTGGCCCTCGGGCGTCGCGATGTCGATCGTCACCGAGCGCTTGTTGCGGTTGGCGCAGAAGTAGTACGCGGCGTCGCGGGTCTGCTCGCCGCTGGCGTCCTTCAGCCACGGCGGGCCCCACGACCGCGTGTCATCGCCGGCGCCGGGGCGCTCCACCTTCACGACGTCCGCGCCGAGGTCGGCCAGCAGCTGCCCGCACCACGGGCCCGCGAGCACGCGAGAAAGGTCCAGCACCTTGACGCCAGCCAGAGATCGAGGACGAGTTGTCATGCGCGAGATCCAATCAATTTCGAAGATGCCATTCGAAGGTGCCAGGTCTTGCCAGGCAACATTTGCCTGGCAAGACCTGGTACCTTCGTTTCGACTCCGATCAACGAGACGACGGCGGCGCGCCACCGGCTCCGGCGCCGCAGCCCGCGCGACTCACGAGAAGTTCAAGGGAGCGGCGGATCCGGCTCCGCCGGACCGCTCGCGGCCGGCCCCCTCGGGGGGCAGGGAGCGCCAGCGGCCGTGGAGGCTCAAAATGCGGCGATGCCGGTCATTGCGCGACCGAGGATGAGGGCGTGGATGTCGTGCGTGCCTTCGTAGGTGTTGACCACCTCGAGGTTGACCAGGTGGCGGGCGATGCCGAACTCGTCGGAGATGCCGTTGCCGCCCAGCATGTCGCGCGCCACGCGGGCGATGTCCAGCGACTTGCCACAGGAATTGCGCTTCATGATGGACGTGATCTCGACGGCGGCCGTGCCCTCGTCCTTCATGCGGCCCAGGCGCAGGCAGCCCTGCAGGCCCAGCGTGATCTCGGTCTGCATGTCGGCCAGCTTCTTCTGCACCAGCTGGTTGGCCGCGAGCGGCTTGCCGAACTGCTTGCGATCGAGCACGTACTGGCGCGCGGTGTGCCAGCAGTCCTCCGCGGCGCCCAGCGCGCCCCAGGCGATGCCGTAGCGCGCCGAGTTCAGGCAGGTGAACGGGCCCTTCAAGCCGCGCACGTCGGGGAACGCGTTCTCCTCGGGGCAGAACACCTCGTCGAGCACGATCTCGCCGGTGATGGACGCGCGCAGGCCCACCTTGCCGTGGATCGCCGGCGCGCTGAGGCCCTTCCAGCCCTTCTCCAGCACGAAGCCGCGGATCGCGCCCTCGTCGTCCTTGGCCCACACCACGAACACGTCGGCGATCGGCGAGTTGGTGATCCACATCTTGGCGCCGGTCAGCGCGTAGCCGCCGTCGACCTTGCGGGCGCGCGTGACCATGCTGCCCGGGTCGGAGCCGTGGTTGGGCTCGGTCAGGCCGAAGCAGCCGATCCACTCGCCGGTGGCCAGCTTCGGCAGGTACTTGCGCTTCGTCGCCTCGTTGCCGAACTCGTTGATCGGCACCATCACCAGCGAGCTCTGCACGCTCATCATCGAGCGGTAGCCGGAGTCCACGCGCTCCACCTCGCGGGCGATCAGGCCGTAGCTGACGTAGTTCAGGCCGGCGCCGCCGTATTCCTCGGGAATGGTGGGGCCCAGCAGGCCCAGCGCGCCCATCTCCGGGAAGATCGAGGCGTCGGTCTTCTCGTGCCGGAACGCCTCCAGCACGCGCGGCTTGAGCTTGTCCTGGCAGTAGGCGCGCGCCGAGTCCACCACCATGCGCTCGTCGCCGGTGAGCTGTTCGGACAGCAGCAGCGGGTCGTCCCAATGGAAACTGGCGCGGGAGGAGCTCATGACGGACTTTCTGTTGAGGGGCTGTTGGCGATGACGACGTGCATCTTTCGCATGGGTCAATCACTATAAAGCGCCAAATCAGCCGGAACAACCGCTTTATCCGCACCGACCTGTGCGTCTTTCGCACTTGTAGAATGAGCGCATGCGACGCAAGCTGCCCTCCACCGGCGCTCTCGAGGCCTTCGAGGCCGCCGCCCGCCACCAGAGCTTCACCAAGGCCGCCGAGGAGTTGGCGGTGACGCAGAGCGCCGTCTGCCGGCAGGTCGGCGCGCTCGAGTCGTTCCTGGACGTGCGCCTGTTCCGCCGCACCCGCCGCGGCGTGATGTTGACCGAGGCCGGGCTGGACTACAGCCGCAGCGTCGGCGCCCGGCTGGACGAGGTGGAGCGCGACACGCTGGAGCTGATGGCCCGCGGCGGCCGCGGCAGCTCGCTGGAGCTGGCCGTGGTGCCCACCTTCGGCACGCGCTGGCTGCTCCCGCGCCTGCCCGCGTTCCAGCGCGCGCACCCGCACGTGGTCGTGCATCTGAGCTCGCGCACGCGGCCGTTCCTGTTCTCCGACACCCCGTTCGACGCCGCGATCCACGCCGGCGAAACCGGCTCGGCGGCGTGGCCCGGCACCGAGACGCGCTTCCTGATGACCGAGTCGCTGATCGCCGTCGCCAGCCCCGCCCTGGCGGCCGGGCGCCCGCGCACCGCCGCCGACTGGGCGCGCCTGCCGCTGCTGCAGCAGTCGACCCGGCCCTACGCCTGGCGCCAGTTCTTCGAGGGCCTGGGCCTGGTCGTGCCGCAGGCCATGGCGGGCCCGCGGCTGGAGCTGTTCTCGATGCTCACCGAGGCGGCCGTGCACGGCATGGGCGTCGCGCTGGCGCCGCCGTTCTTCGTGCAGGAGGAGCTGGCGCAGGGCCGGCTGGTGGACATCGCGCCGCGCCCGGTCGGCGGCCAGCGCGCCTATTCGCTGATCTACCCGGAGCACAAGGCCGAGCTGCCGGCGCTGCAGGCGTTCTCGACCTGGTTGCTGGCGGAGGCGGGGGCCTAATGCCTTTTGCGATTGAGCTTATCGGGATAGCGAGGAAGCCCGCTCTGCGACAATAGCGGGTTTCCCCGGGGCATCCCGGGCCGCGACCGTTTCAACGACCTGCCGAACCCGACCATGAGTGCCTTCAACGAAGAGCGCGTGCTGAGCGTGCATCACTGGACCGACCGACTGTTCAGTTTCACCACCACGCGCGACGCCTCGCTGCGGTTCTCGAACGGCCATTTCACGATGATCGGGCTGCGCAAGGAAGACGGCAAGCCGCTGCTGCGGGCGTATTCGATCGCCAGCGCGAACTACGAGGAGCACCTCGAGTTCCTGTCGATCAAGGTGCAGGACGGCCCGCTCACGTCGCGGCTGCAGCACATCCAGGTCGGCGACACCATCATCGTCGGCCGCAAGCCCACCGGCACGCTGCTGATCGACTACCTGCTGCCGGCCAAGCGCCTGTACCTGCTGTCCACCGGCACCGGCGTCGCCCCGTTCCTGAGCATCATCCGCGACCCGGAGACCTACGAGCGCTTCGAGCAGGTGATCCTGGTGCACGGCACGCGCCAGGTCAACGAGCTGGCGTACCACGACTTCATCGAGGAACACCTGCCCAAGCACGAGTTCCTCGGCGAGATCCTCAGCGGCAAGCTGCTGTACTACCCGACGGTCACGCGCGAGGACTTCCGCAACACCGGCCGCGTCACCACGCTGCTGGAGAACGGCAAGCTGGCCGCCGACCTGGGCCTTCCGCCGCTGAATCCGGCCGAGGACCGCGTGATGATCTGCGGCAGCCCCGAGATGCTGCGCGACCTGAAGGCCATGATGGAGGCCAAGGGCTTCAACGAAGGCAACACGACCAAGCCCGGCGACTACGTCATCGAGCGCGCGTTCGTGGAGCAATAGATGTGAGCCCCACGGTCGCTGGCGCTCCCTGCCCCCGAGGGGCCGGCCGCGAGCGGCCCGGCGGAGCCGGATCCGCCGCTCCCTTGAATCTTTCTTGATCCGAACGAGCGCCGGCGGCGGTCATGAACGCCGGGCCCTGGGCGCCGGCGGGGCCGGGACGTCGATACGTTAAGCTTCCGGTTTGCCCGCGCGCCTCATCGCGCGCGCCGAGCCCGTCCCTTCGCCCATGTCGCTGCACGCCCTTCGCCGCCGGATCGCACGGCACCCTCTCGCATGGGTGCTGGGCCTGGCGTTGGCGCTGGTCGGCGCGCAGGCGGCGGCCACGGCGCACGAGTTCTCGCACGTCGCCGCCGCGTCCGCGCGCGCCGACCTGCACGCGAACGCCCAGCACGACTGTCCCACCTGCCTGCTGGCCGCCGCGCTGGGCGGCGCCGCGACGGCATCGCCCGCCGTCGCGTTGGCCGCCCCGCGGGCCGACGCGCCCGTCGCGGTGCGCAGCGAGCGCGCGTTCACCCCGCGCATCACGCACCCGTACGCGTCGCGCGCGCCGCCCGCGCCGCCGGTTTCCGCCGCCTGACGCCCGCCGTTCCGCAGCCGCCCCGTGCGCGCCGCGCGGCGCCTCGAACCCGCGCCGCCCTTGCGCCGCGCCGGTTCCCGCGTTCCCTTGAATGCCCCGGCGCGCGTGCCAGCCCTGGCCCGTGCGCCTCGACGACGCCATGCCCGCCCGCGAAGCACGCGGGCGGGCCGGCGTCGGGAGAATTTCCATGTTGCCCACTCGCACCGCCGCGGCGTCGCCGTTCCGTCCCCTGCGCCTGGTCGCCGCGCTGACCCTGGGGCTTGGCCTGCAGGGCGTGGCGCTCGCCTCGCCCGCCACCGACATCGCCGAGCTGAAGAAGGCGCTCGCCGCGATGAAGTCCGACTACGACAAGCGCATCGGCGCCCTCGAGACGCAGCTGCACGACACCCAGGCCCAGCTCGCCAAGGCCCAGGCAGCGAACGCCGCGCCGCCGGTGGCGGCCGCCTCCGCGCCCGCGCCGGTGGTCGCCGAGGCCCCGGCACCCGCGCCGGTCGCCGCCGTCGACACCGGCGCCGTCGCGCCCACCGGCGAGGCCAGCGGCGGCGCCACCGCGTTCAACCCGCAGATCTCGCTGATCCTGTCGGGCACCTACGCACACACGTCGCAGGATCCCGGCCAGGCCCGCATCACCGGCTTCGCGCTGCCGCCGGGCGCCGCGATCGGCGCCGGCACGCGCGGCTTCAGCCTGGCCGAGTCGGAGCTGGCGCTGGCCGCCAACATCGACCCCTGGCTGGCCGGCAACATCAACCTGTCCATCACGGGCGACGACACCATCTCCGCCGAGGAGGCCTTCATCACCACCACGGCGCTGCCCGACGGCTTCGTGCTGAAGGCCGGCCGCTTCTTCTCCGGCGTGGGCTACCTCAACAGCCAGCACAGCCACACCTGGGACTTCGTCGACAACCCGATCGCCTACCAGGCCATGCTGGGCACGCAGTACGCCGACGACGGCGTGCAGCTGCACTGGCTGGCGCCCACCGACCAGTACATGGAGTTCGGCCTGGAGGCGGGCCGCGGCCGCGGCTTCCCCGGCGACAACTCCAGCCGCAACGCCGCGGGCATGACCGCGTTCACGTTCCACACCGGCGGCGACATCGGCGACAGCATCTCGTGGCGCGGCGGCCTGTCGCTGCTGCAGGCCTCGGCCAGCGCGCAGACGCTCACCGAGGACGCGTTCGGCCAGCTGGACGCCACGGCACTGTTCAACGGCCGCACGCGCGTCATCGTGGCCGACGGCGTGATGAAGTGGGCCCCCAACGGCAACGCCACGCACACCTACTTCAAGCTGCAGGGCGAGTTCCTGCAGAGCCGCCGCAGCGGCACGCTCTCCGAGATCGCCGGCGGCCCGCTCGCGCTGCGCCAGGTGCAATCGGGCGGCTACGTCCAGGGCGTCTGGCAGTTCATGCCGATGTGGCGCGCGGGCCTGCGCACCGAGCGGCTGGATCCGGGGTCGTCGAACTGGGCACTCGCCCCTGGCCTCTCCGACAACTTCCACCCCACCAAGAACTCGCTGATGGTGGACTTCAGCGAGAGCGAATTCGCCCGCATCCGCCTGCAATACGCCCAGGACCGCACGCGCCAGGGCTTCGTCGACAACCAGTGGCTGCTGCAATACCAGACCGCCCTCGGCGCGCACGGCGCGCACGCCTACTGATCCCCCAAGGAACGACTCCATGACCACGTCCTTCAACACCCGCGCGCTCGCCGCGCTCGCGCTGTCCGCGGCCTTCGCGCTGCCCGCCCACGCCACCGTCAAGGTGCTCGCCTGCGAGCCCGAATGGGGCGCGCTCACCCAGGAACTGGGCGGCGACCTCGTCGACGTCGGCGTCGCCACCACGGCGATGCAGGATCCCCACCAGGTGCAGGCCAAGCCCAGCCTGATCTCGCGCGCGCGCAACGCCGACATGGTGGTGTGCACCGGCGCCGAGCTGGAGATCGGCTGGCTGCCGGTGCTGCTGCAGCAGTCGGGCAACCCGAGGCTGCAACCGGGCCAGCCGGGCAACTTCGCCGCGGCCGACTTCGTGCGCAAGCTCGACGTGCCCAAGCAGGTCGACCGCTCGCAGGGCGACGTGCACCCCGACGGCAACCCGCACATCCAGACCGACCCGCGCAACATCGCGCTGGTGGCCACGGCGCTCGGCGCGCGGCTCGCGCTGGTGGATCCGGCGCACGCCGCGCAGTACCAGCAGCGCACCGCCGCGTTCTCGCAGAAGTGGCAGGCCAACATGGCGCGCTGGGCGAAGCAGGCGGCACCGCTGAAGGGCGTCGCCATCGCGGCGCACCACAAGGCCTACGCCTACATGGAAGACTGGCTGGGCCTGACCGAGGTGGCCGTGCTCGAGCCCAAGCCCGGCGTCGAACCCAGCGCGTCGCACCTCCAGGAAGTGCTGGAGACGCTGAAGACGCGGCCCGCGAAGATGGTCGTCTACTCGGCCTACCAGGATCCCAAGCCCGACGAGTGGCTCAGCGAGCACGCGCACATCCCCGCCGTGAAGCTGGCCTTCACCGTGGGCGGCACCGATGGCGCCAGGGATCTCACCGGCCTGTTCGACGACACGGTCACGCGTCTCGTCGGTGCGCTGAAGTGAGCCCCATGAACTGGAGCGCGCTCGACTGGGGCATCCTGGGCCCCGCCCTCGCCGCCGGCCTGCTGGTGCTGCTGACGCACGTCGCGCTCGGCGCCCGGGTGCTCGACAAGGGCATCGTGTTCATCGACCTGGCCATCGCGCAGATCGCCGGCCTGGGCGTGATCGGCGCCGACGCGCTGGGGCTGCCCGAAGGCGGCGTCGCGGTGCAGGCCGCGGCGGTCACCGCGGCGCTGCTGGGCGCGCTGGTGCTCACGTGGACGGAGAAGCGCTGGCCCGTGACCCAGGAGGCGCTGATCGGCGTGATGTTCGTGCTGGCGTCGTGCGCCGGCATCCTGATGCTGTCCAACAACCCGCACGGCGGCGAGCACCTGAAGGACCTGCTGGTGGGCCAGATCCTGTGGGTCGGCAAGACGCAGATCGGCTGGCTGGCGCTGGTGACGGCCGTGCTGGGCATCGCCATGGCCACCGGTCTCGTCGAGCGCCTGGGCCGCTTCGGCTTCTACGGCACGTTCGCGATCGCGGTGACGGCATCGGTGCAACTGGTGGGCGTCTATCTCGTCTTCACGAGCCTGATCGTGCCGGCGCTGGCCACGCGCGGAATGGCGGGGCGCGCGCGCTACGTCGCCGGCTACGTGGTCGGGGCGATCGGCTATGCGCTGGGGCTGGCGCTGTCGGCGCTGCTCGATCTGCCCTCGGGCGCGGTGATCGTGTGGGTGCTGGCGGCGACGGCGGTGGCCTTCGGGCTGCTCAAGGGGCGCTGGGTTTCCGTGCCGGCTTCTGCTGCTCGGGTGAACGGGTAGGCGTCGAGCGCGAGTTGCCGGGTGGGCACGGCGGGGCGGCGCTCAACATTCGCTGGCGGGGTGCGAGCGGTTCAGAGGCCGGACTTCGGCTTCCGACCCGCAGCAGTCGTTCGCTTCGCCGATTGGAACGCCCGAGACCGGTCGTTCGGCGCATGAGCTAGTCGCTTGGATCAACTATGCGAAATCGATGCCGTAGAACTTCCTCAGCGGAAGGCCAACGCTCCATACGTTTTCCCTATCTCCGTTGCCAAGGGTTCCTTGATAGAAGCCCTGCCCAAGAAGACTGCTTGGAAACTCGGGACACTGGCCGACGATCGCTCTTTCGAAGTCTCTCGCGACGCAATAGCTGATGAAATCAGCGACCTCCAACAAAAAGTTGGATCCCGGAATCGCGAACTTTGGTTCAACAACAGTTGCTCCAGCAGAGACCCAAGTGAAAAGCCGGGTGTATTGCAAGCCAAGAAAGCACTCTGATGCCCAGCCCTCGGTCTTGCTTCCTGCCGTCGTGTCTTGAACGTTGTCGAACGTCCAGTTCACGCTCTTCTCTCGACTTCTGAACTCCTTTAGCGTCGTCAGTATCGATTCGGCGAAGACGTGTTCCTTCTGCTGCTTCAAGACCTTCTTACGCTCCTTTGGATCAGCGGGCACAAACACGCATCCAGACACGTTGAATGAAGACAGCTCTGGCCGGGCCTCACGAATGATCTGTGCAAACTTCTTGGCATGACCAATCTTCGCGGCCTTGTTCGGAAGTCGATACGCTCCCGCCTCGGCCTTGTCGTCCCATATCTCCGTGAAGTGATGCGCCCATGAGTCCGGATCGTCCGAAGGTCGAATGGATTTCTTGAGGTTGAAAACCTGCTTCCTGAGACGGTCATGCCGGCGCTGATGCAGCGAGACCAACGTGATGCAGAAGAAGCTGAGTGGTTGCTCGGCATGGTGCGAGGGTGGTTCCGCAATGTAACGTCCTGCCTCGTCCCCGAAAAGGCTCCAACGGTTCTTGTCCGGCAATATGGGGACGTTCACGATGAAGTCGTGCGCGCACTGCTCGGAGGAGCAATGCATGGGAATGCCGACGGGCACCCAGTGCGCCACCCCATGATCCGACTTGACGGGATGCTGGGGGAACTTCATCTTCTCAAGCCAAGGTATCTCCGTCTCCAAGCCACACACGGGGCAAGCAGCCGTCATACCGAGCAAGTCCTCCGGTATCAGACCCGGCGCATCTCGGTACGGACGTTTGCGGATGTCCTTCATGTGATCCCTTGGTCAGTCAGCCCAGCTGATTGTCACTATCACGATCGCGAACGTTAGACCGTTCCATCGCCGCCCCTCGCGACGTCTGCACTTGGCCGATGGCCGGCCGTCGTTCGATTCGGCCATATCTGATCGACACCTCGGCATGAATCAATCGGCGGCGCCTCCCGCGGCTGGGGCGCTTCGTCCCAAAAATCTGACGCTACTCATCCATTCACCGACGGCGCGCGCATCGTTGGCCAAGCCTTGGCGTTCAAGGCCGGCAAACAAGACTGCCAAAGGCTCGAGGTGCATCGTCGAAAACCACGGCTGTGGCTCGGCAGCGAGGTCTTTGGCAGAGAAGCTTGCGCGCCCCTTATGGAAAGCTCTGAAGAGAGAGTCATATTGGGCTCGAGAGATCAACCCGGCCTCGCCCGCAATGGCCGCGCCCATGCTGTTCCAATAGCCGAACGAGCCGTCGCGCCACTCGGCGGTTGGCGGTATGAGCTGCGCAAGACCTCGAAAATAGGCCGACGAATCGCCTTCAGGGCACGCAAGCACGGCCGTCTGGAAGGCCGGTGGTGGCATGTAGCCGTGGTCAATCACGTAGTGAAGAATGAGCGAAGGTGCCACGAACAATCCGGTGTCGCCTACCTTGGGAACAAAGAGGTTGGTCGCGCCGACATCGATTGGGCCACCCATCTGACTCCCAATTTGCACCGCACCTTCACTACACAGGTCGCAGGCGTGCCTGCCCCGGAAGCGTATCGGGTCCCAGGCGTTCTCGACGAGCTTAAATAGTTGCCGCTCAAACTCTGCGGATGCGGCGCCGCGCTCATAGCCACGTGACGCCTCGAGCCAGCCGACCGCGGTAAGGTCAAAGGTCGGATCGGCGTATGCGTCGAAGTAGGTGCACCGATCGAGGTCTCTGAAATACGCCATCCAGTCATTATGAAGCGACGTATGCGTGCGTTCGTCTGTCTTGCCCGAAAGCCGACCACTCTAACCGTCAGCTCCTGGCCGGACTGCGACCTTCACCTGGCCTTCTTGGCTACGATCTTGATTTCGGTGATGCCGCTATCCGGAATCAGGCGCGAGACCTGCACGGCCGTCCAGGTGGGGTACGGCGGCTTGATGTAGAGATTCTTCACCGCCACGATCGCAGACATCTGCGTCGTCAGGTCAGTGTGAAAGCTGGTGATGTCGACGACATCGTCCCATGACACGCCAGCGCTGCGCAGGATGAGCCCGATGCGCTCAAAGGCGCGGGTGTACCCAGCGCGCAAGTCCGTCTCGCCAGGGCGTAACCCGGCAACAACGCCAGACAGAGTCACCGTGTCCCCGCTGACCAGCGCGCTGGCGTATCCCCAATCCTCCTGGAACTTCAGTTCGGCTGGATCTGCGGCCATGATGACCCGAGCGTCCTGACGCGCCCCTGCCAGGGCACCGGTCGCTGGCAGCAGCATCACGCCGAGCAAGCATGCGACGAGAGGTCGAGTCATCATGGTCTCTCCAAGTTTGGCAACGGCTACCAACGGCCTACGAGGTACCGATGCTAGCGGCCGCGGCGAAGCTGATGAAGGCGCGCGGCCCTCGATCGGTTCGAACGACGGTTTGGCGTCACTGAGCGGCATGAGTCGTGACCTCTGCGGAGCCACCCGATACCTGTCGCTCGCCAGCACCCGCTACTGGCCGACCAGAGACATCGCCAGAGCGGCTCAATTTTGAGCCTCAAGCAGGTGTGCAGCCCACTTTGCAGTTCCGTCACTGCGCGCCTCAAGCTCAAAATTTTTTGCAACCGCGGGAAGAAAGCAGCATCTCGGATCGTTGTGCCCAGTATGAACCGCCGATTGGCCGCATGAGGCCAGGCTCGTCGGTTCGACGGCCAACCAGCGGCCACGCGCCGCGACGATCTCGAAGAACTCACACCATGGACACGCATCTCCTCCTCGCTCAAACCGCCGCCACGATCGTCTTGCTGGCGCTCGCCCCCACAGCCGCGCGCGCCGACACGCCGCCACCAAACGACGGCCATCGCTACGTTGGCGTCGGCGGGCAGGCCGACAACCAGCATGACCAACAGGTGTTGTCGACGCTGAGCCTGCCGTTGGGCCAACAGGCTTGGGTACAGGCCGGCGTCGGGGAGTCGCGCAGCGGCCAGGCCGCCGGCGGCCGCAAGCCGGGCATCCTCACGGGCGGCGTGGGCGCCGCCGGGCACGCGATGCAGCTGACGGTCAACGCGAGCCATCGCGCTGACGGCAGCAAGTACCGGCAGACGGACGTGGGCTCGTCGCTGGACTGGCGCCACGACGGCAACGTCGTCGGCCTCGACATGACCCATCGCAATTCGCACGCCTCCGGCACGGTCGCCGTAGCCAACGGACAAGGCGGTTCGACCAACGTCCCCGCGCTGGCGCGGATCTCGGGCAACGGCGTCGGCGTGCATGGAACGCTCCAGGCCACCGAGCACGTGAGCGTCTACGGCGCCGTCGCGCGCAACCACTACAAGAGCACGACGCAGCAGAGCGACCCCGCCGCTCCGGGCGGACTGCTGGGGCTCAACCCGGTGCTTGCGCGCGCCCTCCTGGGAGGCACCTCCGTCGTGAACCGCGACGAAGTGGCCCTCGACCACAGCGCGATGGCCGGCGCGAGCTACCGCTGGGGCAAGGTGGCGGTGTCCGGCGAATACACCACGGGCCAGGTGCACGACAGCGGCGGCGCGATGCGCAGCGTCGAACTGAAAGCCGACGTTGACGTGGCGCCGGGCTGGCGCGTCGCGCCTGGGGTGGGACGCGGGTCGAGCGACCTGGGCGGACACGCAAGCTTCGCGTCGTTGTCGGCCACCTACGGCTGGTGATGGCAGCGATTCAATCGAGGCCCCGACTCAGGCAGCCTAGCCGAAAGCTGACCTCTGCAACCGTCCGCAGTGGGCCGCTTTAAGACTCAAAGACGCGGCGCATCGACGGGCGCCCGCTCCCATGAGCTGCAGCAGCCAGTCGCCAGGTCAGATTGGCCCCCGGAACCGGACATGGGCGCTGCCGAGGATCCGGCCGGGCTTCCAGCGTCGTGAGCCGTTGCAGACCTCACGATGCCGGCCCACTTTGGGTGACTTAAGGTCGGCGTGCCGCCAGCAGGCTGCAGAGATTTCCCATGCCAAAGCTTCAGCAGGAATGCGCCCCTCGTGAGCGCATTTTTGTTTGTACCGCCGAATGATTACCCGCGAGCCGCAAGCAGTTCCTCGCGGATGGCCTCGAGAAATGCGCGCGTGGTGGGGCGGAAACCGGAGGGGATGACGTCCGGCCTGAACCACTCCTGGAATCGCTCCTCCATGCCGTCGTCGCCGGTCGCGAGGAAGGCGTCGATGTCCGCCACCAGCGGCGCGACGAGTTCCTCGCCGCTCTCGGCCTTGAAGGCGGCCACGACCTCCTCCAGCGTGTCGCCGTGGATGTCGAAGTCCTGGTGGAACCAGCCGCTCATGAACGAGGCCAGTTCGGGGAAAAGTTCCTGTCCTTTGGAGATGATGATGGGCATGGTCAGGGAACGGGGTAGGAAGTGCGGATGAAGAAGAACCGATTTTGCTGCTGCACGCGGCGCAGGACGACGACCAGCCGCGTCATCCGACCGGTGGACCGCACCACGCCCTCGCCAACCGACGTCGCAGCCTGGTAAGTCACGGTGAACGGCCGCCCCCCGGTGGCCGCGGCCTTGGCCCAGGCCTCGATGGCTGCACGATTGGCGCGCATGGCGGCGGTACGCGAGCGTATCGAAGCCGACGAGCTCTTCAACGCAGGACGGCGTCGTCTCTTTGCAACGTCAGTGCTGCGCGCTCCTGGGTCGTCTTGCCCTGCCAGGCCGACAGCGCGGCGGCCTGCGCCGCATCAACCCGGGCAGATTTCGCGGCGAACCACATGTCGGCCGCCGAAGTCTTCTCCACCATCTGCGACGACACGATCCACTGTCCGGACTCTGCGCTCCGATTCGAGATTTGGGCGTCCTCGCTCGTGCGCATCGGCAACGGTGTGAGCTCGCTCTTGCCATCGGAGCGCAACAGCACGTAGTAGCGTGCGCCGCCTTCGACGTTTGCCTCGAGCAAGTGAGCGGAGCGTCCGTAGGTCATGAAGACGTGATGCACGTGGCTGTCGCCGTGTCTTCGCGCGAAACAAGAGTCTCGCAAACAACAAGCACGCGAGAAAGCAAAAGGCCGCCGCACCTTGCGATGCGAACGGCCTTCAATGCGGAAAAGAGAATCAGCCGATGTGCTGCGAAGCCGCGGTCGTGACGCCCAGCTTCTCGAACAGCTGCCTGTCCTTCTCGACGTCCGGGTTGCCCGTGGTGAGCAGCTTCTCGCCGTAGAACACCGAGTTCGCGCCGGCCAGGAAGCACAGCGCCTGCACGGCCTCGCTCATCTGCTGACGGCCGGCCGACAGGCGCACGCGCGCCAGCGGCATCGTGATGCGCGCCACCGCGATGGTGCGCACGAATTCCAGCGGGTCCAGCGGCTTCTCGTCGGCCAGCGGCGTGCCTTCCACGCGCACCAGCTCGTTGATGGGCACCGACTCCGGGTACGGCTCGAGGTTGGCCAGCTGCGCCACCAGGCCGGCGCGCTCGCGGCGCGTCTCGCCCATGCCCACGATGCCGCCGCTGCACACGCTGATGCCGGCCTCGCGCACGTGGCCCAGCGTGTTCAGGCGATCCTGGTAGTCGCGCGTGGAGATGATGCGGCCGTAGGCCTCGGGGGCGGTGTCGAGGTTGTGGTTGTAGTAGTCGAGGCCCGCTTCCTTGAGCGACTTGGCCTGCGGCTCGCTGAGCATGCCGAGGGTGCAGCACGCCTCCAGGCCCAGCGACTTCACCTCGCGCACGATGGCCGACACGGCCTCGATGTCGCGATCCTTGGGCGCGCGCCAGGCGGCGCCCATGCAGAAGCGCGTGGCGCCGTGTTCCTTGGCCGTGCGGGCCGCGGCCGCGACGGCCTCGACGTCCATCAGCTTGGTGGCGTCGACGCCGGTGTCGTAGTGCACCGACTGCGGGCAGTAGCCGCAGTCCTCGGGGCAGCCGCCGGTCTTGATCGACAGCAGCGTGGCCAGTTCCACCTGGTTCGGCGCGAAGTGCTCGCGGTGCACGGCCTGCGCCCGCAGGATCAGGTCGTTGAACGGAAGGTCGAACAAGGCTTCGATCGCGTCGACGCTCCAGCGCTCGGTGTGCGCGTGGCCGCAGGACGTGTCGACCGGCGTCGCGTCGCGGCGCTGGATGTGGATGGCATGGACAGGTGCGTTCATCCGTGAATTTTGCCCTACCCGATTGACCGCACGCCACGGTCGGGTTCCGTTACGTCAGTTTCCGCAGCGCCATGACGCGCGCCGGGACGCGTGATAACGTCATTCGCGAGCCAGATCGAAGACAGGAAGACCGACATGCAGAACCGTCTCGCGCGCGCCGACGTGCCCGTGGAAATGACCTGGGACCTGGGCGAGTTGTTCGCGAGCCCGGCGCACTGGGAGGCCGAATTCGAGGCACTGGACGCCGCGCTCGCCGGCATCGAGCCGTTCCAGGGCCGGCTGGGCGACTCCGCCGCCACGCTCTCGCGCTGCCTCGACGCCGCCGAGCAGTTGCAGGCCCGCTTCATGCGGCTGAGCACCTTCGCCTACCTTCGCAACGCCCAGGACGGCACGAACCCGGACTACCAGGCGGCCATGGCCCGCATCGGCGCACTCGCGGCGCGCCTCGGCGCCAGCCTGGCCTTCGTCGACTCGGAGACGCTGGCCCTGCCCGACGGCACCATCGAACGCTTCCTCGCCGAGCACGACGGCCTGGCGGCGCACCGCGTGCCGCTCGAGCGCCTGCTGGAGACGAAGCCGCACCGACTGGGCGCCGAGACCGAGGGCGTGCTGGCGGCGCTCGGCGAGGTGCTGGGCTCGCCCTACATGATCTACACGCGCTCGAAGGCGAGCGACATCCAGTTCGCGCCGTTCCTCGACGCGCAGGGCACGCAGCATCCGAACTCGTTCAGCCTCTACGAGACGAGCTACGAGTCGCATCCCGACGCGGGCGTGCGCCGCGCCGCCTGGGCCTCGTTCAGCGCCGGGCTCAAGGCCTACAACAACACGTATGCCGCCACGCTGGCCACCGAGGTCAAGAAGAGCGTGGCCATCGCCCGCCTGCGCGGCTACGCCAGCACCGAGGATTACCTGCTGCAGTCGCACCAGGTGCCGCGCACGCTGTACGCCGACATCCTGCAGATCATCCGCAAGGAACTCGCCCCGCACATGCAGCGCTACCAGCGGCTGCGCGGCCGCGTGCTGGGCCTGGACAAGGTCCTGCACTGCGACCTGCGCGCGCCGCTGGACGCCGGCTTCGAGCCGCCCATCTCGTACGAACAGGCCTGCGAGACGCTGCTGGCCTCGATGGAGCCGATGGGCCCCGAGTACGTCGAGTTCGTGCGCACGGCGCTGACGCGGCGCTGGGTCGATCGCGCCGACAACGTGGGCAAGTCCACCGGCGCGTTCTGCTCGTCGCCCTACGACGTGCATCCCTACATCCTGATCACCTGGGCCGGTACCACGCGCAGCGTGTTCACGCTGGCGCACGAGCTGGGCCACGCCGCGCACTTCGGGCTGGCGATGAAGCACCAGCGCTACGTCAACATGCGGCCGTCCATGCCGTTCATCGAGGCGCCGTCCATCTTGCACGAGATGCTGCTGGCGCGGCACATCCTGGCCGGCAGCGACGACACGCGCACCCGCCGCAGCGTCATCATGCAGCTGCTGGGCACCTACCACCACAACTTCGTCACCCACCTGCTGGAGGCCGAGCTGCAGCACCGGGTCTACGCGATGGCCGAGGCAGGGCAGGCCGTCACGGCCACGCTTCTGAACCGCACCAAGGGCGAGGTGCTGCAGGAGTTCTGGGGCGACGCCGTGGAGATCGACGACGGCGCGCGCATGACCTGGATGCGCCAGCCGCACTACTACATGGGGCTGTACCCGTACACGTATTCGGTGGGCCTGGTCACGGCCACCGCGATGGGCGTCCGGGTCGCCGAGGAAGGCGCGCCGGCCGTGCAGCGCTGGCTGCAGGTGCTGCGCGCCGGCGGCACGCGCAAGCCGCTGGAGCTGATGCAGCTGGCTGGGCTCGACATGTCGTCGCCACGGCCCATCCACGATGCCGTGGCGTACGTCGGCTCGTTGGTCGACGAGCTGGAGACGTCCTTCTAGAGGTCGATTTCCAGGTTGTCGATGAGGCGCGTCTTGCCCAGGCGCGACGCGGCCAGCGCAACCAGCGGCGCCCTCGCGGCCAGGTCGTCGGCCGTGGGCGGCAGCAGGTCGGCGCGGCGGCGCACGGTGAGGTAGTCGGTCTTCCAGCCGCGCGCCTCGAGCGCGGCCGCCTGCTCGCGCTCGACGGCGCCCACGTCGCGCGCACCCTCGCGCAGCGCGGCCGCGATCGCGCGCAGCGCGCGCGCGAGCGCCGTGGCCTCGGCGCGCTCGTCGGCGCTGAGGTAGCCGTTGCGCGACGACAGAGCCAGCCCGTCGGTGGCGCGGATCGTCGGGGCGCCAATCACCTCGACGGGCAGCGCGAGCTGGCGCGCCATGCCCTTGATCACCATCAGCTGCTGGTAGTCCTTCTGGCCGAACACGGCCACCGCGGGCTGCACGCACTGGAACAGCTTCATCACCACGGTGCACACGCCGGTGAAGAAGCCGGGGCGGAACTCGCCTTCGAGCAGGTCGCCGATGGCCGCGGGCGGCGTCACCTTGTAGGCCTGCGGCTCGGGGTAGAGCTCGGCCTCGTTCGGCGCGAACACGATGTCGCAGCCGGCCGCCTCCAGCAACTGGCAGTCGCGCTCCAGCGTGCGCGGGTACTGGTCGAAGTCCTCGTGCGGCAGGAACTGCAGGCGGTTGACGAAGATCGTCGCGACCACCGGGAAGCCGTGCAGCGCGGCCTCGCGCACCAGCGCCAGGTGGCCCTCGTGCAGGTTGCCCATGGTGGGCACGAGCGCCGTCTTCGTGGAGCCGGCGAGCACGGCGCGCAGGTCGGCGATGGTGTGGATCACTTGCATACGCATGTCAGTACGTGTGGACGTCGGCTTGAGGAAACGAGCCGTCCTTGACCGCGGCTACGTAGCGCCCGACGGCCGACGCGATGGAGCCGCCCTCGGCCATGAAGTTGCGCACGAAGCGCGGCTTGCGGCCGGAGCCCAGGCCCAGCATGTCGTGCAGCACCAGCACCTGGCCGGACGTGCCGGCGCCCGCGCCGATGCCGATGGTCATCAGCTCGGGGTTGTCCTGGGTGACTTCGGTGGCCAGCGCGGCCGGCACCATCTCGAGCACCATCATCGCGGCACCCGCCTCGGACAGTTCGCGCGCCTCGCGGCGCAGCACCGCGCCGCTGTCGCCGTCGCGGCCCTGCACGCGGTAGCCGCCCAGCGCATGCACGCGCTGCGGCGTCAGGCCCAGGTGCGCGCAGACGGGGATGCCGCGCGCCACGAGGTGGGCCACGATCTCGGCCGTCCAGCCGCCGCCCTCGATCTTGACCATGCGGGCGCCGGCACGCATCAGCGCGACCGCCGAATCGAGCGCCGCGCCCTTGCCGTTCTCGTAGCTGCCGAAGGGCATGTCGGTGATCAGCCACGCGGCCGGCTGCACGCGGGCGACGCACTCGGTGTGGTACGCCATGTCGGCCAGCGTCACCGGCAGCGTGCTGGTGCGGCCCTGCAGCACGTTGCCCAGCGAATCGCCCACCAGCAGCGTGTCGACGCCGGCCTCGTCCAGCACCTGCGCGAACGTGGCGTCGTAGCAGGTGAGCATGGCGATCTTCTCGCCGCGGGCGCGCATCTCGCGCAGCTTGGGCAGGGTGACGGCGGCGCGGGCGGGGGAGGCGGAAGGGCTGGAATGGGCGCTCATGGCGAGTTCCTGTGAAACGGGTGGCCGCCCGGCGCCCCGTTCCCCAGGACGCCGACGCGGCGCGAGGCGGCATTGTGCCTATCTCCGCGGGAATGCGTGTTGCGCCGCGGCATTCCTGGGTTGAAGACCCTGATAGCCGCGGGCTACGGCGGCTCAGCCGGGCTCGCGCACTTCGGGCTCGGGCTCGGGCTTGCCCTGGCCGGACAGCGCAGCCAGGGCGCCCTCCAGCATCGGATGACGGAACCGGTAGCCGGCCGCCAGCGCCGCCGCGGGCACGACGTTCTGGCCGCCCAGCAGCAACTCGGCCATCTCGCCGAGGGCCCGCCGCATCGGCGCATGCGGCATGCGCAGCCAGACACGGCGCCCGAAAGAAGCGGCCAGCGCCTGCGCGAAGGCCGCCTGGGTCGGCGCCTGCGGCGCGACGGCGTTGACCGGGCCGGCGAGTCCAGCGTCGGCCACCGCGAAACGGATCAGCGCCACGGCATCGTCCAGGTGGATCCACGGCGCCGCCTGCCGACCCGAGCCCAGCACCGCGCCCAGGCCCAGGCGCGAGGAAAACGCAAGCATCGGGTATGCGCCGTCACCGCGGCCCAGCACGACACCGAAGCGCAGGCGCACCACGCGCACGCCCAGTGCCTCGGCGCGCCGTGCCTCGTGCTCGATGGCGGCGCACAGGTCGGACTGGAACTGGCCCGGACGCGCGGGACCGCGCTCGTCGCAGGGCTCGAGCGAATCCTCTGGCGATGCGCCATAGAAGCCCACCGCCGAGGCGCTCACGAGCACGCGGGGACGTTGTTGCAACCGGCGCATCAGGTCGACCACCGCGGCCGTCACGCCGGTGCGGCTGGCCAGCAGCACGCGGCGCCGCGCAGCCGTCCACGGCAGGCCCAGCACCCGCGCGCCGGCAAGGTTCACCACCGCGTCGATCAGCGTCTCGGACGGGATCGCGTCCAGCGTGTCCACCACCCACACGTCGGGGCCCAAGCCCGCACGCGCCTGCATGAGATCGCGCGCGAGGACGATCACCCGCTGCCCGTCGCGCCGCAACTGCGCGACGAGCGCCGAGCCGACGAAGCCCGTGGCACCGGTGACCAGCACCGCGGGCAGGATGCGGGCGTCGCGGTGGCGCATCGCTGGCGCAGCGTCGGCCTCCGTCGCCGCGCGGCCCAGCGCCCGCACGGCGATCGCGTTGCGAGCACTCCAGGCGAACAGGCCCGCGGCGCAGGCGGTGAACGCCCAGGACACAAGCCCGTGCGGCGTCCACGCGAAGCCGGTGGATTGCGCACCCCAGACCCACAGGTGCGGCGCCAGCGTGGCCAGGAACAACCCGTAGGTGATGGCCAGCACCGTGTGCAGCACGCGCTCGAACGGCGGCAGCCGGCGGCTGCGATCCTCCTCCAGGAAGTCGGCCAGCGTGATCACCACTTCCGCGGCGAGCAGGCCGCCCAGCAAGAGGGCCAGGGCGCCGTGCCATTCGGCCCAGGCCAGGCCGAGGAAGACGATACCGTAGAGCCCCTCGCGCGCCGCGTGCAGCGCCAGTTCGTGGCGCGCCGAGGCGCGTTGGGGCAGCCTGGCGTGCAACTCGTGGTGCCACAGGTTATCGAAGCCGCCCAGCGCGGCCTGTACGGCCAGGATGACGAAGACGGCGTTCATTGCGCGCTCCCGTCGGCGTCGGCGACCGGGTCGGCGAACACACCCGATTGATGGAAGGTGTGGCCCCACAGCGGATGCACCATGTCGAGGTCGAAGCGGAACAGGCCGTCGCCCAGATCAGTGTGCCGGACGCGGCAGGTGCCAGGCGACAGCAGCCCCGGCACGCGCACGCGCAGGCGGCCCAGCATCAGCAGGAAGCGCTGGCTCTCGAAGACCAGCGTCCCGTGTTCCTCGAACACGCACAGGCCCATGCCGAGGCCGCCGTCGGTGCGCTCCAGAAGCCCGCCGTCGGCGCCCATCTGCTTGGTCGAGCGCACGACGTGGGTGTCGAAATGGCGCTCCCACACCATGCCGCCGACGCCGTCGTCGAACGCGCGCACCGCCGCCGGCACGGCGGCGTCCGAGACGCCCGACAGCGGGCTGCCGAACGGGCGCGCCAGCCAGGCGAAGACGCGGCCCACCGGCGAACAGCGCAGTTCCATGCGGCCGGTGTAGACGGCGGCCGCGTGGCCGGGGCCGAAGCGCCGGCGCACGGCAGGCGGCAGGCGCGACCAGCCGGCCGAGCCGACCAGCGCGGCCAGGTCCAGGGCAGGCGACGGCGCATCGGCGAGCGCCAGGGCGGGGGTGAGCGAACGGGTCATCGTGGTTCTCGGGTCGTTGTCGGATGAGCCTCTATCGCGAAAACCGGGCCAGCTCGACACGAGCTCGCAAGTCATTGATTCAATTGATATCCGCGCTTTGAACTGCATACTTGGGATACAGTCCCGGAACCCCGCATCGTCAACCCGGTATACAGGCCGCATGCTGATTCACCTGACTCTCGCGTTTGCCCTGTTCGAGACGCTGGTGCTCGCCGGTGTGCTGCTCGCATGGGCCGACCGCGTGGCCGGCGCGCGCCCGCTGGCCGCTTTCCTCGCCGGCATCGCGGTCTGGATCGTCGGCAACGAACTGCCCAACTGGTTCGGGCACGGCATGGAGCACGCGTCGATGGCGCTGCTGGCCACCGCGCCGCTCACGTCGTCGTTCTTCTTCCACTTCGCGGTGGTGTTCTGCGGCGTGCGCGTGGGCCGTCCCGTCATCTTGGGAGGCTACGCGCTGGGCCTCGTGTCGACGCTGGCGTCGGAGTTCCTGCTGCCGGCCTACCTCGCGCATAACCGCTACATCGGCTGGATCGCGCTGCCCTACGCAGCCGGGTGGATCGCCAGCACCGCGTGGGTGATCCTCGGCGCAGCCGGCATCGCCGTGCTGCTGACGTCGCTGCTGCGCGCGCAGCGGCCGGCGTTCAGCCAGATCGCGGCGGTGGCCGCGTCGTGCCTGTGGGGCTTCATGTGCCTCACCGGCTACGGCATGGCCGTGCTGGACCTGCCGGTCTATCCGTTCCCGCTGCTGGGCCTGCCGCTGTATCCGGTGATCCTGGTGTACGGCATCCTGCGCTACGGCGTGTTCGTCGCCAACGCGTGGGCACGGCGGGCGCTGGTGTGGACGCTGCTGCTGGCGCTCGGCGCCGCGGTGGTCGCGCTGACGCCGCTGCTGCCATTCGAGTCGCGCTGGCTGGGCGGGCTGGTGGTCGCCGCCAGTTGCCTCGCGCTGAACGGCCCGATCCGGCGCATGGCGGAACGCCTCATCTATCCGGGCGGCACGGTGACCGCGGGCGACCTGCACGCGTGGCGCAATGCGCTGCAATCGGCCGAGACGGCCCAGGCGCTCGCCGCGCAGGCATCGGCCGTTCTGAGCCGCCGCATCGGCATGCGCGTGGACGTCGTCGTTGGCGCCGCTGCCGCCGTCGACACCGCCGTCCCGCGCCTGGAGACCGTGCGCGGCCCCGAAGCCTGGACGACCGGGCTGGCCGGCTGGGACGCCGCGCCGCCCGGCCCGCGCCACGTGGCGGAGCTGTTCGGCTCCGTGGTGGCGGAGGCCGCGGCACGCGTGGAGCAGACGCAGCAGATCGCCGCACGCGAGCGCGAACGCCAGTTGCAGGCGCGCCTGGCCGAACTCGGCTCGCTGGCCGCGACGGTGGCGCACGACATCCGCAACCCACTCAACATCATCGCGATGGCCGTCGCGGGCGCGCCCGCGGACACGCGGCGCGAGGTGGCCGACCAGGTGGCGCGCATCTCCAACCTCACCAAGGACCTGCTGGACTATGCCAAGCCCTGGAAACTCGCACCCGCCCGCATCGACCTCGCGGCCCAGGTGCGCCGCGCGACGCTGCGCCTGCCCGACGTGAGCCTGGGCGACGGGCTGGCGCACGAGCTGCTTGTCGATGCCGACGCGCGCCGCGTCGAGCAGGCACTGACCAATCTCTTCGAGAACGCGCGCGTGGCGGCCGCCGCCGGCCAGGTGCATGTGGATGCGGAGTCCCTGCCAGGCGAGTTGCGCATCCACGTCTGCGACAACGGGCCGGGCGTGCCCGAGGAGATCCGCTCGCGCCTGTTCGAGCCCTTCGCCTCGCGGAGCCCCGGCGGCACCGGCCTGGGCCTGGCCATCGTCGCCCGCATCATGGCGGCGCACGGCGGCTCGGTGGCGCTGACCGAGCGCGCGCCGTGGCGCACCTGTTTCACCCTCACCTTCCCCGCTGCGTCATGAACGACTCCCCCGAAACCGGCCGCGTGCTGCTCGTCGACGACGAGCCGGCCTTCCAACGCCTGGGCGGCTCGTTCCTGCGCGACCAGGGCCACACCGTGACGACGGCCGGCGACGGCGAGCAAGCCCTGGCGTCGTTCGAGCGCCAGCGGCCCGAGCTGGTGCTGCTCGATCTGGCGATGCCGCCGCACATGGACCCCGAGATCGGTCTCGAGCTGATCCCGCGCTTTCCCGGCGTTCCGGTGATCGTCCTCACGGGCCATGGCGAGCATGAACTCGCGCTGCGCGCCACCGAGCTGGGCGCGTGGGACTTCCTCACCAAGCCGATCGATCCCGACATGCTGCGCTTCGTGGTCGCACGTGCGCTGCGCAAGGCGCGCCTGGACGCGGAGGTGGCAACACTGCGCGCAGCCACAGCCACGGACGACCTGGGCCTGGTCGGCCAGGCGCCTGCCATGACGCAGTTGCGCGCCATGGTGCGGCGCGTGGCGCAGACCTCGGTCAGCGTGCTGGTACTCGGGCCCACGGGCACCGGCAAGGAACTGGTGGCGCGCGCCCTGCACGGCGGCAGCATGCGCAGCGCCGGCCCGTTCGTGGCGATCCACTGCGGCGCGCTGTCGGCGGAGCTGCTGGAGAGCGAGCTGTTCGGTCACATGAAGGGCAGCTTCACCGGCGCCTACCGCGACCAGCCCGGCCTGGTGGAGGCCGCGCACGGCGGCACCCTGTTCCTCGACGAGGTGGGCGAGATGCCCGCGGCGATGCAGGTCAAGCTGCTGCGTTTCCTGCAGGAGGGCAGCTTCGTTCCCGTTGGCGGGCGCGTGCAGAAGCGTGCGGAAGCGCGCGTGGTCGCGGCCACCCATCGAGACCTCGAGGCCATGGTGCGCGAGGGCACGTTCCGCGAGGACCTGTTCTATCGCCTCAAGGGCGTCGTGCTGCGCACGCCGGCGCTTGCAGAGCGACCCGCCGACGTCCCGCTGCTCGCGTCGCGCTTCCTGCACCGCGTGGCACCGCGGGCCGGCTTCACGGCAGGCGCTCTCGCATGGCTCACGTCGCGCGAGTGGCCCGGCAACGTACGCGAGCTGAAGGCCGTCGTCGAATCAGCGGGCGCGCTGATCCTGTCCGACCAGCACGAGGTCGATGCCGAGCTGCTGCGCCTGGCCAGCGGCGACATGGGCGACGAGACCGCGCCCGCAGCGGGCCGCGTCGACCCGTCGGCCG
The DNA here is from genome assembly GCA_013289985.1 of Betaproteobacteria bacterium. Taxonomy (GTDB): domain Bacteria; phylum Pseudomonadota; class Gammaproteobacteria; order Burkholderiales; family Burkholderiaceae_C; genus Scleromatobacter. The sequence continues at coordinate 24,518 of JABCYW010000062.1, forward strand.
GCCCACTCGACGCCGCGCTCAACGAGCTGGAGCTGCGACTGGTGCGCGACGCGATGACCGCGGCCGGCGGCAACCAGTCGGAGGCGGCGCGACGACTGGGCGTGTCGCGCGTCGGGCTCATCAAGAAGCTGACGCGGCTGGGTCTGCGCTGAAACGCGCCGCGAGAAAGTCCACCAGCGCGCGCACCCTGTTCGGCACGAAGCGGCCGCTGGGCAACAGCGCGTGCAAGGGGTACGGCTCGGTCTGCCAGTCGGTGAGCAGCGGCACCAGCGCGCCGCTGGCCAGGTCGCGGCGCTGGTCGATCTCGGACTTCAGCAGCACGCCGAAGCCCGCGAGCGCCCACTCGCGCGCCAGCGACGCGTCATCGACGCTGCGGTCGCCGTCCACGCGCACCTCCGTCCACTGGCCGTCGCGGCAGAAGCGCCACGCGCGATGGCGGCGGCCGCCGCGGTCGAACGTGATGCAGTTGTGGCCGGCCAGGTCTTGCGGGATACGCGGTGCCGGGTGGCGCCGCAGGTACTCGGGCGACGCGCTGCAGACCGGCCGCGCGAACGCCAGCGTGCGCGCGACCAGGCGCGAGTCGGCCAGCGCGCCGTAGCGGATCGCCACGTCCACCTCGTCCTTGAGCACATCCAGAACGCGGTCGGCCACCGACAGCCGCAACTGCAGGCCGGGATGCGCGGCCAGGAACTCGTCGAACAGCGGCAGCAGCACGCTGCGCGTCAGGTCGGACGGCGCGGCCACTCGCACCGTGCCCACCAGCGTGGCGCGGTCGGCATCGACCTGGGACTCGCCCTCGTCCAGCAGTTCGAACGCACGCACCGCGTAGTCGAGCAGGATCTGGCCCTGCGGCGTGAGGCGCATCGCCCGCGTGGAGCGTTCGAAGAGCCGCGTGCCCAGTTGCGACTCCAGCCGCTTCAAGGTGGCGCTGGCCGCCGCGGGCGTGATGCCCAGCGCGCGCGCCGCCGCCGTCAGCGAGCCGCCGCGCGCGGTGCACACCAGCACCTTCAGGTCACCGATATTCTCAATCTTCATTTGAAACTGATGGCTTTTCAAACCCACTTATCAATTGGCGATTGTGTTCTTACGATGCGCTGATCGACTACAGGAATTCGCCATGAAAGCCATCGGATACCGCCAGAACCTGCCCGTGGATCAACCCCGCGCCCTCGAGGATCTCGAGTTGCCCGCGCCGCAGCCCGGCCCGCGCGACCTGCTCGTGCGGGTGAGGGCCGTGTCCGTGAACCCGGTGGACACCAAGGTGCGCCGCAACCGCGCGGCCGCGCCGGACCAGCCGCAGGTGCTGGGCTGGGACGCCGTGGGCATCGTCGAAGGCATCGGCAGCGACGTGACCGCCTTCCAGCCGGGCGACCGGGTCTGGTACGCGGGCTCGATCACCCGGCCCGGCGCCAACAGCGAGCTGCACGCGGTCGACGAACGCATCGTCGCGCGCGCGCCGACGTCGCTCGAGGACGCGCAGGCCGCGGCGCTGCCGCTGACGGCGATCACCGCCTGGGAACTGCTGTTCGACCGCCTGCGCGTGCCGCACGGCGGCGGCGCGGGCCAGTCGCTGCTGGTGGTCGGCGGGGCCGGCGGCGTCGGCTCGATCCTGATCCAGCTCGCGCGCCAGCTGACGCAGCTGAAGGTGATCGCCACCGCATCGCGGCCCGAGACGCGGGCATGGTGCCTCGAACTCGGCGCGCACGCGGTGATCGACCACTCGCAGCCGCTCGCCCAGGCGCTGAAGGACGGCGGCCACGGCGAGGTCGACTACGTGGCCGCGCTGACGCAGACGGGCCAGCACTACGCGCAGATCATCGAGAGCCTGAAGCCGCAGGGCGCGCTGGGCATCATCGACGACATGCCCGTGCTCGACGCGATGAAGCTCAAGCAGAAGGCGATCTCGCTGCACTGGGAGCTGATGTTCACGCGCTCGATGTTCGGCACGCCGGACATGGCCGAACAGGGCAGGCTGCTGGCGGAGGTGGCGGCGCTCGTCGACGCCGGCCGCCTCCGCACGACCGCCGGCGCGCATTTCGGCGCCATCAACGCGGCCAACCTGCTGCGCGCGCACGCCTTCGTCGAGAGTGGCAAGGCGCAGGGCAAGGTCGTGCTGGAAGGCTTCTGACGGCGCGCCCTCAGGCCGGCTTGCGCGACGGCCACAACCGCACGATCAGCGCCGAGATCGCGCCGCCTGCCGCCAGCAGCATCACGCCGGGCCAGCCCCATCGCGCCAGCGCCAGGCTGCCGAGCGCCGCGCCGCTGGACATGCCGATGAACATGCCCGTGAACAGCAGCGCGTTCAGGCGGCTGCGCGCGCCCGGCTCGATGCCGTAGACGATGGTCTGGTGCGAGACGAGCGTGGCCTGCACGCCGAGGTCGAAGCCCACCGCGCCCACGCCGATCACCCACAGCTGCCACTCGATGGGCAGCAGGCCGCCGGCGGCCATCGCGAGGAACGAGACGGCGGCCAGGCTGGTGCCCAGGCGCGTGACGAGCTCCGGGCCGCGGGTGTCGGCCAGCTTGCCGGCCACGGGCGCCGCCAGCGCGCCCGCCGCGCCGGCCAGGCCGAACGCGCCGGCGGCGGCGCTGCCCAGGTGCCAGGCGGACGAATGCAGCATCACCGCCAGCGTCGACCAGAACGCGCTGAAGCCCACGGCCAGCAGGCCTTGCGCGAGCGCCGCGCGGCGCAGCGCGCCATGGCGCTTCCACAGCTGCGCCGACGAGGCCAGCAGCGCGGCGTAGCGCAGGTGCGTCGTCGGCCTGAAGCGCGGCAGCGCGCGCGCCGCGACCGCGGCGAAGGCCGCGATGCTCACGGCCGCGGCGACGAACATCGCGCGCCAGCCGAAGTGCGCGGCGACGAAGCCGCTCACCACGCGCGACAGCAGGATGCCCAGCAGCAGGCCCGTCATCACGGTGCCGACGATCTTGCCGCGCTGCGCCTCGGGGGCCAGCGTGGCGGCGGCCGGCACGATGTCCTGCGCCATCGTCGCGGCCAGGCCCACGGCGAGGCTGGCGACCAACAGCAGGCCGATGGCCGACGATGCGCCCGCGGCCAGCAATGCCACCACCAGCGCGGCGGCCTTGGCCAGGATGATGCGGCGGCGGTCGAAGCGGTCGCCCAGCGGCGCCAGGAAGAAGATGCCGGCCGCGTAGCCGAGCTGGGTCAGCGTCGGCACGAGGCCGACCTGGCGCGCCGAGGCGCCGATGTCGGCGCCCAGCTCGCCCAGCATCGGCTGGCTGTAGTACAGCGCGGCCACCGACAGGCCGGCGCCGGCGGCCAGCAGGCCGACCAGCGGCAGCGTCAGCGAATGCGTCGCCGGAGCGGCCTGGGTATGCGCGGTGTGAATGGTGGACATGGGAGTTGCCTGAAGTCTCGGGGGATTGCCTGCATTCTCGCGAGGCGCGGCACGGGTGAGTAGGCCCGCGGGGAGAACAATTGCTATACGCTTGGCGCATGACCAAGTCCGCCACTTCCGCCGACCGCTTCGAGCTGATGGAGACCTTCGTGCGCATCGTCGAGGCCGGCAACCTGTCGGCCGCCGCCGCGCAGCTGGGCACCACCCAGCCCACGATCAGCCGCCGCCTGCAGGCGCTGGAACGCTCGCTGGGCGTGCGCCTGCTGCGCCGTTCCACGCACTCGATGACGCTCACGGAGGACGGCGCGCGCTGCCTGGAGCGCGCCCGCGAGCTGCTCGCGCAGTGGCACGCGTTCGAGGCCGACCTGCGCGGCGCCGGCGACGAGCCCGAGGGCACGTTGCGCGTGATCGCGCCGCACGCGTTCGGCCAGCAGCAGCTCGTGGCGCCGCTGGCCGAGTACCTGGCACGCTTCCCGCGCGTCAACGTCGAATGGCTGCTGCACGACCGGCGGCCCGACTTCATCGCGGAAGGCATCGACTGCGCGATCCAGGTGGGCCAGGTCGACGACCAGGGCGTGGTCGCCGTCAAGCTGGCGGAGGTGCCGCGCATCGTGGTGGCCACCCCGGCGCTCGCGGCCCGGCTGCCGGCGGCGCTGCGGCCCGAGCACCTCGCCGACATCCCGTGGCTCGCGCTGCGGCCGTACTACCGCACCGAGCTCGCGCTCACCTCGCTGGACGACGGCCGCGAGGCGCGCGTGGCCGTCGTCCCGCGCATGAGCACCGACAGCCTCTACGCGCTGCGCACCGCGGCCGTCAGCGGCGTCGGCGCGGCGATCGCCTCGGCCTGGCTGGTGGCCGACGACATCGCGCAGGGCCGGCTGGTGCACCTGGCGCCCCGCTGGCGCGCCGCGCCGCTGCCGGTGTACCTGGTCTACCCGCAGGCGCGCTTCCATCCCGCGCGGCTGCGGCGTTTCCTGGAGGTGATCCGCGCCAGCGCGGCGCGTGCGTTCACGCCGCAGGGGCGCGCCGGCTGACGGTCCGTCGGCCGGAATTGCACCTGGCGCCGGGCGCGATGCGGCTCGTCGCAAGCCGGTTTGCGGCGCGGTCCCGGGCTCCTAGAGTTCACTCATCGGATCACGAAACGGATCCGAACCACCCACCAGACACCAGGAGCCCACCATGACCCAGACCACCGCCCAGTTCGCCGCCCTCGCCCTGTCCGCCCTCATGACCCTGGCCGTCGTCGCCGGCGTGAACGGCCTCGCGACGAGCCAGTACGCGGCGGCGGATGCCCTGGCCATGGCGCCCTACGGCCAGACGCACGTCGCGGTGCAGCACGTCACGGTGGTCGGGCACCGCGCCACGGCCTGAACGATCACCGCTCCTTGCAAGCCCCGCTCCGGTGGGGCTTTTTTCATTCCGACGCCGTCGCTTCAGGTGACGATGGCATCATCCCCGCATGAAAAAGATCCTGCTGCCCCTCGCGCTGGCACTGAGCGCGACCCTCGCCGCCGCCGCGGACCGCCCCTACGACGAGGCCGCCGACGCGAAGGCGCAGATCGCCGTCGCGCTGCACGACGCCGCCGCGGCCAGGGAACCGGTGCTGCTGATCTTCGGCGCGAACTGGTGTCCCGACTGCCGCGCGCTCGACACGGCGCTCAAGACCGGCCGCAACGCGGAGCTGATGAAGAAGTTCAAGGTGGTGAAGGTGGACGTGGGCCGCTTCGACCACAACGTCGACGTCAGCACCGCCTACGGCAACGCGACGAAGAAGGGCATCCCGTCGGCCGTGATCGTGTCGCCCGACAACAGGATCCTGTTCATGACCAAGGCCGGCGAACTGGCCGACGCGCGCAGCATGAGCGAGGACGGGATCTACCAGTTCTTCACGCAGGCCGAGGCCGCGACGCGCCAGTAGCGCGGCTCAGGCGGCGCGCGCGATCGCGACCGTCCGCCTGCAACGATCTGCGCGGATTGGAGAGGCTCCGCGCAAAGCGCGAGGTGAGTCGTACCCGATCAAACCCGCGCGCCACCAGGGGCCGCCCGAGCGCCGGCCGGCCGGCATCATCCAGGCGAGCGACACTGTCGTATCGTCCCTGCAGGAGAGCACCATGCCCGAATTCCATGTCGAAGGAATGAGCTGCGCGCAATGCGTCAATGCGGTCACCATCGCGATCCACGCCCTCGACCCGGCCGCCGGCGTGGACGTCGATCTCGGCACCCAGCGCGTCCGCGTGCGCTCCGATCTGGACCGCTTCGTGCTGCAACAGGCGCTGGCGGACGCCGGCTACGATCCGCGGCCCGTGGGCCTGGAATCCTCCGACCATCTCTGACGGAGCCCGCGCCATGCCCCTGGTCACGCTCACCGTGCGGCGCGGCAAGGACGCCGCGTTCAAGTCGGCCGTTCTCAGCGGCGTGCACAACGCGCTGGTGGCCTCGGGCGTGCCGCCCGCCGACCGCTTCCACCGCGTGCTCGAGCTGTCGGCGGAGGATTTCCGCTACGACGCGAGCTACCCCGACCTGCCCACGCCGCGCACGGACGACTTCGTGCTGATCGAGGTGTTGCTGTCGGTGGGGCGCAGCGTGAAGGTCAAGCGCAAGATCGCGGTCGATCTCATCGACGCGCTGCGCCAGTCGCCCGGCCTGGCCCCCGACGACGTGATGCTGGTCTTCAAGGAGACGGCCTGGGAGAACTGGTCGTTCGGCGGCGGCCGCTTCATTCACGTCTAGCAACGTGCGGAAACGACAGCGCCCGGACATGCACTGGATGTCCGGGCGCCGGCGTCCGTCTTGGAGTGGATGCGACCGACGAATCGATCGCGCGAACCGGGCTCGAGAGCCTCGCGCCGCACTGGGGCGCGCTCCTGCGTGAAACTGGGAGGTCGACACCGGATGTTGTTCGAGTTCTGTGTCCGATGTCGTTCGGCATGGTGCTACTTTGCCACCGGCCGGGGCCGCGTGGTGTCGGCCCAGGCCAGTTCGAGGCGTAGGACAAAATCCCGCATCCAGGCCGGCGAACGCTCACGTCGCGCGCGCCGGGCAGCAGCCACGCCCACCAGGAGAACCGATGTTCGACCACGTGAAATTCGGAGCCAGCGACTACGCCGCGAGCAAGGCGTTCTTCCTCGCGGCGCTCGCGCCGCTGGGCGTCACGGCCGGCGCCGAGGGCGTGCCGGCCTACGGCATCGAGCTCGCCGGAAGGGCCGACGCCTCGCTGTGCCTGTTCCAGGCCGACGAGAAGCCGGCGCCCCTGCACATCGCGTTCACGGCCGCGACGCGCGCGGAGGTCGACGCATTCCACCGCGCCGCGCTGCAGGCCGGCGGCCGGGACAACGGGCCGCCGGGACTGCGGCCGCGCTACCACGCGAACTACTACGCGGCGTTCGTGATCGGGCCCGACGGGCACAACATCGAGGCGGTCTGCCACCGGCCGGAGGCCTGACCATCGGCCCATGAGCGGTCCCGCGGGGCATACTCGATCCCATGGACAGACCCCGAGCGCTCGAGAGGCCCACCAGCGATCAGATCGCCGCCTTGCCGGCCTACGAGGCGCTGCCGCCCGCCCGCATCCACGTGCTGAGGACGGGCGCGCAGCTGGAGTTCGCCGAACGCCAGCTGCGCGCGGCGGTGCACGTGGGCTTCGACACCGAGAGCAAGCCCGTGTTCACCGCGGGCGCGCCGCAGACCGGCCCCGACGTGATCCAGTTCGCCACGTCCGACGACGCCTTCATCGTGCAGCCCGCCACCCCGGGCACGGCGGAATTCCTGCGCGCCATGATCGAGTCCGACGACATCGTCCGGGTCGGCTTCGGGCTGGACTCGGATCGGCCGCAGTTGCATCGCAAGCTGGGCCTGCGGCTGGGCAAGGCGATCGACCTGTCGTTCATGGTCCGGCGCCTCGGCTTCAAGCAGGCGGTGGGCCTCAAGACGGCCGTGGCGGTCGTCCTGGGCCAGCGCCTTCCCAAATCGAGGAAGGCGACGACCTCCAACTGGGCAAGCCCCCACCTGAGCCCGCAGCAACTGCAGTACGCGGCCAACGACGCGCATGCCTCGCTGATGATCTACCGGGCGCTCGCCGGCCAGCAGGACTAGAGGAACAGCACCTTCGTGCCCGGCTCCGGCGCCGCGGCCTTCGCGGCGAAGCCGTCGAAGAAGAACACGATGTCGTCGCCTTCGTCGCCCGTGAGGCGGCCGACGACCTTGCTCCAGGTCATCAGCGCCACATGCGCCGCAGGCTCGCCCACGACGAGGATGGGCTGCTCGCCCTCCTCGTGCCAGAAGTACTCGCCGCCGAACGCGCGCCGGCCCACCTCCAGCACGTAGCAGCCGAGTTGCTGCACGAGGCCCGTGACCACGGACTCGTCGAGGTCGGCGACGTAGGCCGACGCCTCGACCAGCATCTCGTCGACGGCCGCCAGGCTCGCCACCGAGAAGTCGAGCCGGCCGCCGGCGCGGGACTGCAGCGACGCGACCGCGCGATCGGCGGTGGTGGCGACCTCTTCCTGGATGGCGTTCATCGCGCGATCATGCGACCACCAGGCCCGCCGCGGCAAGCCGGGCCTGG
>JABCYW010000063.1 GCA_013289985.1 Betaproteobacteria bacterium
GTGGCGCGTCACGGGCAACTCGTCGGTCTACCGGTTCCAGCTGGGCGCCCACGCCGACGTGCTGGCCAAGTTCCGCGCCGAGTCCGAGGCGATGCGCGCCAGGTACCGCAACGAGCAGGCCTACCTGTCGGGCGAGCTGCACGAGCAGGGCAAGCTGCAATATTGGCCCGCCGACTGGTGCGCCAGCTTCAAGTACCACAGCATCGCGCGCTTCCCGCTCAACTATTTCCTCGCCCCGTCGATTCCCAAGGGCGCGCGCATCATCGTCTTCCACGGCGTGATGAACCCGCCCGACGCCCTGGAGGGCCGCAGCAACGGCAACTGGCGCCATGCGAAGGCCTCGCCCTGGATCTCCGATCACTGGAAGGAATGAGTTTGCGCCGCGGCTCGCCGCGCCCGCGCAACGCCGCCATGACCACTGTCCATTTCGTCTATCCGCGAGACGCCACGCGCAACTCGTCCCCTTTCTGCATCGGCAACGAGGTGGGCGACCGGCTCGCGCGCGACTACGACGTGCGCTTCTACGGCTGGCGCGACCAGGTGACGATAGAGCCGAAGCCCGGCGACATCCTGCTGGGCCACCCGCACTGGCGCCGCGACTCGGTGTTCGACCGCTCCGTGAACCGGCCCGGCTGGGCGCGCCGCATCCTGATGGCGCCGTACGCCGACGACCTGCGCCAGGTGGCCTACTACGACCGCCACATGGAGCAGTGCGACCTGTTCCTGGCCATCACCGGCAACTACTGGTTCGACCGCATCGAGGCGTCGCCGATCCGGCGCTGGAAGCCCAAGATGCGGCATATGGACCTCGCCGTGAACCGCGCGTTCTTCCCGTTCGTGAAGACGCGGTTCAACCCGCCCGGCGAGCGCAAGTTCCTCTACATCGGCCACACCGCGCACAACAAGAACGTCGGCTACCTGTCGCAGCTGCAGCGCGAGTGCGACAGCGTCGACATCAGCTGGGCCGGCCGCGGCCGCAAGAAGATCCCGGGCGTGCACGTGCTGGGCTTCATGGACTTTTCGCAGCCCGAGGCGCGCGCCAAGGTGGCCGGGTTCGACTTCATGATCACCGTGGGCGCGATGGACGCCAACCCCACCACCATCCTCGAGTCGATGGCCTGGGGCCTGATCCCCACGGTGACGATGCAGAGCGGCTACGAGAACCGCGCCGGCATCGTCAACGTGCCGCTGAACGACGCCGCCGCCGCCGAGCTCGTCTTCAAGAAGCTGCAGGCGCGGACCGACGCCGAGCTGCTGGAGACGCAGCGCCTCGGGCAGGAGGCCATCGACACCCACTACCGCTGGGACCGGTTCTACGCCGACGTGCGCGCGGCCATCGAGGGCAGCGAGTCGCCCGCGATCCGCAAGGCGACGTGGACGGAGCGCATCCTGATGAAGACCTTCGACCTGGTTCACTGATGGCGTCCAACACCGCTCCCGTCACGTTCTTCGGCTACTGGTCGGGCCAGCTGCCGGCCGTCACCGAGCTGCATTTCCGCAGCTTCCTGCGCCACCATCCCGCCTCGCGCTACGAGCTGTGGCTGGACGAGGACGACTACAGCGCCATCAAGGCGCCGCAGCTGGAATGGCTCAAGACGCATCCGCGCATCGCGGTGCGCATGTTCTCGCTCGACCGGCTGATCGAGAAGCACGTCAGCGCGAAGCCCGTGTCGCACTACGACCGCCACCCCGGGCTGCGCAAGGTCGCCAGCGCCGTGCACCGCAAGATCGCGCCGCAATGGGCGCGCCGCAACGCGTGGGAGCACCCGCTGTTCGGGCTCACGTACAAGCACTCGTCGATGCTGTTCGGCGGCTTCACGCGCAACAAGGCCTACCGCGGCGACCTCGCGCGCTGCCTGATCGCGCTGGAACACTACCCCGATGCGTGCCTCTACGTCGACCTCGACGTGGCCTTCACCAGCGACCTCACCGCGCAGTGCGGCGACAAGGCCTGGGCGTACCGCTGGGAGACCTTCCCGTTCGCCAACTCGGCGATCCTGTACCTACCCAACCGCACCTGGAGCCTGGCGCTCACGCGCAAGGGCAACGAGCTCGAGAACTTCCTGCCCTGGATCCTGTTCACCGATCACGTCTGCAACGAGCTGGGCGTGGTGGTGCATCCCACGCGCCTGTTCGACCCGCTGTGGGATCCCACGTCGCTGCTGTACGGCGACCCCGCCAAGTTCTTCGAGCCGCGCGAGAACCTCGCGCTGGACCTCCACGCGCTGGCCACCGAACGCCACCTGGCGATCCACTGGCACAACAACTGGAAGACGCGGCCCGCGCCGACATCCCTCTACGCCGGGCTGCTGAAGGCCTGCGAGGCGGCCACGGCGTGAGCGACACCCGGCCGCCGGCGGGCGCCCACCCCGGAGTCCGCACGACTGAGGCCGCCAAGGACGGCCCCGAGACGGTCATCCTCGCGCCCATGCGCTACGCGACACTGGTGGTCAACCGGCTGCGCGCCAACGAGCCGTTCCGCCCCGGAGCCGGCCCCAACGGCGGCGACTTCTTCCTGCCCTGGCGCCAGCTGCGCGAGCGCTTCGCCACCGAGGGCGTGGAGCTGAACACGCGCGACGTCAACGCCGGACGCGCGGTGGAATTCGAGCTGCACCTGAACGCCCAGCGCCGCGTCGAGCACCCGCTCAGCTACGCCTACCTCTACGAAGACCCGATCGTGCGGCCGATCAACGGCAACATCGTGGAGCTGGCGCGCTACCGCAAGCTGTTCACCAGCAACGAGGAGCTGATCGACGGCGAGCACGTCATCGACCTGCCCTACCCGAACGACCTCACGCCGCGCGAGGTGCCCGACTTCAAGGCGCGCGACCTCTTCTGCGTGCTCATCGCCTCCAACAAGGCACTGCTGCATCCGCACCCGCGCAACCTGCACCATCGCCGCGTGGAGGCGATCCGCTTCTTCGAGGAAAACGCGCCCGACCGCTTCGCGCTGTTCGGCCACGGCTGGAACATCCCGGCCGTCGAGCCCGGCCACCTCGGGCGCATCGTCAAGCGCCTGAACGAGTGGAAGCGCAAGCTCAACCCGGACGCGCCGCCCGCGTTCGCGAGCTGGCGCGGCACCATCGCCCGCAAGCACGAGGTGCTGGACCGTGCGCGGTTCTCGATCTGCTACGAGAACTCGCGCGGCAGCCCCGGCTACCTCAGCGAGAAGATCTTCGACTGCCTGACCAGCGGTTGCGTGCCCATCTACATCGGCACCACGCATTCGCGCCCGCCGATTCCCGAGGACTGCTTCATCGACGGCGACCAGTTCGGGACGCCCCAGGAGATGCTGGAGTTCATCGCCCACATCGACGCCGGCCACTTCGCGATGTACCAGCAGGGCATCCGCGAGTTCCTCGCGAGCCCCGAGGCGCGGCGTTTCACCAACGCTTACTGGTGCGAGACATTGGTCACACGCATACTGGCGGACGTACAACAGGCCTGAGCCAATGTTCACGGCGTGTGTGCGAATCGTGAAGAGAGGGTCAACCGGCCGTCACGGCGCGCGTTGACACTGCAGGCGGCGCGCGATTCCGGCGCCGCCACGGGTCGCAGCGCCCCACCAAGCGCGGCAAAACGCCGGACTCCCAAGGACGCCAACATGATCAAACGCCTTCTCGCCATCCTCCTCGCCTTCTTCGCCTTCGCGGTCTACGCCGCCGACGCCAACAACGCCACGCAGGCCGAGCTCGAAGCGGTCAAGGGCATCGGCCCGGCCATCTCCGCCAAGATCATCGACGAGCGCAAGAACGGCAACTTCAAGGACTGGCCGGACCTGATCGCCCGCGTCAAGGGCATCGGCGACAAGAGCGCCGTCAAGCTTTCCACCGCCGGCCTGACCGTCAACGGCGCACCGATGAGCGGCGCGCCCGCCGCCGCCCCGGCAGCGCCCGCCAAGCCCGCGACCCCGGCCGCTGTGCCCGCCAAGGCCGCCACGCCGGCGCCCGCTCCGACGCCCGCGCCTGCGCCGGCCGCCACCGCCAAGCCGGCCACCGCCGCCGCTCCGGCCGCCGCGCCCGCCAGCACCGCCAAGGAACTGAAGAAGGCCGCCGCCGCCCAGGCCAAGGCCGACAAGGCCTCGGCCGCCGCGCAGAAGAAGGCCGACAAGGCCGCCGCCGCCGCATCGGCCGCCTCGGCCGCGAAGAAGAAGTGAGTCGCCGCGGGCCTGGTGCCCGCGCGATCCGCTCGAACGCCCCGCCCCGCGCGGGGCGTTGTCCTTCGGGACGTGGACAAGCACGTGCCGCCGTCGTAGGGGCCTGGCCCCTCGGAGCCCGGCAGGCCCCTAAGACGCCGTCAGGTCGAAGAACTGCAGCACCTCGGTGCGCCGCGCCTCGGTGTCCTTCTCGCCGAGCGCCATCAGCTCACGTGTGTAGTCGGCCTCGAACAGCAGGTAGCTGGCCAGCGCCGCGCCGTTGCTGCCGGGGCCGCCGCCGGACACGCCGATGCCGCCCAGCAGCGCCCGGATCGAATGGGGCAGCGCGCCGAGGTGGCGCGCCGCGATGTCGTCGAGGCGCTCGGACGGCGAGATCAGCAGCAGGCGCACCGGCTTGAGCGTGGCCTGCGCCCGGATCTCCTCCGGGATCAGCGCCAGCGTGGCGTTGATGCGCTGGAGCCGCTCGGCGTCGACCGCCAGCGCGTCGAGGAAGATGCTGGACAGCGCGTGGCCGCCGATCTGGGCGATCGACGGATAGGCCGTGGGCGCCAGCGTACGCGGCCCGGCGGGTTCGCGCATGCGGCCGGCGCCGATCACGAGGATACGGTCGGCGCCCAGGTGGATGGCCGGCGAGATCGGCGCGGTCTGGCGCATGGAGCCGTCGCCGAACCATTCGTAGGCCCCCTGCAGCGGCAGCGTGACGGCCGGGAACATGAACGGGATCGCGGCCGAGGCGAGCAGGTGCGCCATCGTCAGGGGTTCCTGCACGGCGACCCGGTTGGAGCGGATCCACGGCGCGGGCGCGGAGTCCGACTGGAAGAAGGTGACGTGGCTGCCCGAGGTGTAGCTGGACGTGCTGACCGCCAGCGCCTTCAGGTGGCCATCGGCGATCAGGCGGTCGATGCGGTCGAGGTCGATCATCTCGCCCAACAGCTTGTGCAGCGGCGAGTTGTCCAGCAACGAACGCGGCCGCTGGCGCCGCAGGCGGGCGATGGCCCAGCCCATGGACATCATCGTGAGCCACCGGGCGCCGCTGCGGATCACGCCGAAGGAGTCGGTGCGGTAGACCTGCTCCACGTGCATGTTCTCCCACACGCGGACCAGCTTGGCGATGCCGGCGTCCGGGTCATCGGCGTCGGTGGCCAGCGCCGCCGCGTTGAGCGCGCCGGCGGAGGTGCCGGCCAGCACCGGGTATGGATTGCCCGGGGGCGCGCCGGCCTCGCGGCGGATGCGGTGCACGGCGCTCAGCACGCCCACCTGGTAGGCGGCGCGGGCGCCGCCGCCCGTGAGGATCAAGCCGGTGGTGGATGCAGCGTGCATGGCGCGCAGTATCGGCGAGGTCGGGCGACTCGCCTACGGAGGACTCCCGGGGATTGGCACGCTCGCAACGCGCGTGCGGGCGAGACGCAAGCGTGGGCGCGTCGCGCGCGCCCTCTCAGCGGTCGCGACGGCCTTCGCGGCCGCGCTCGAAGCCGCCGCGGGCTTCGCCCTGGCCATGGCGTTCGACGCGTTCCTGGCCGCCGCGCGGCTGCGAGGCTGCCGGCGGCTGGGCCTGCTGGCCGGCGTTGCCGCCGCTCCAGGCCATGCCGCCCGCGCCACCCGCACCGGCGTTGCCGGCTTGACCGCCCGCCGGGCGGCCGCCGCCGTTGCCGGCCTGTTGCCACTGGCCACCCGGCTGCTGGCGCTGCACGCCGTTGCCTTGGGCCGGTTGCGCAAGCCCGCCGCGGGCCGAGCCCCAGCCCATGCGGGCCTGGGCATCCGCCTCGGCACGGTCGCGGTCGGAGCGCGACCGCTGCTGGTCCTGCCAGGCGCGCTGCTGGTTCCAGCGCTGCTGCTGCTCGTAGCGCTGCTGTTCGAAGCGCTGGCGCTCGACGCGATCACGCGCGACGCGATCCTGTTCCATCCATTGCTGCGGGGTCCACGAACGCTGCTCGGGCGTCCAGTTGCGGCGCAACACGTTGGCACGGTACCAGCCGTCGTCGACGAAATAGACCGGCACGCCGTACGCACCGTATTCCCGGCAGTACTGGGCCCAGTGCAGGCGCTGGTATTCGGGCACCCACAGGTAGACCGGCGTCTGGTCGGTGGCGTAGGCCGGATCGACGGTCTCCTCCACCACCTCGCCGTAGCCGTTGTCGATGGCGACGACGGGTTGCGGCGCATAGACCAGCGGCGCCTCGGCATAGCCACCGATGGCGACGCGGCCGTACACGCCCGGCTGCACGATCACCGACCACGACGCCGCGCCAGCCACGCCGGAGGCGGTGGCAAGCGCGAGCACGACGGCGGCGATCAGGGGGCGTTTCATCACAGGCTCCATGGTAGATGGGGGCACTGGTTCAACGCGTTCAGTTTGGGGAAAGTTGTCAGGGCAATGCGTAAAGCGCGGCAACAATCGGGCTACAAACCGCAACGCGAGGCTTCACTCCGCCCATGGACAGGCTTCAGTCGTAGACGACCTGGGGCGTCTGAGCCGGCATGATCTGCTTCCAGCGCGCCAGCGCGTCGTCGCTGGGCCAGAAGCGGCCCTGGTCGCCCAGATCGAGCTCCGCCGCCGCGCCCTCGGTGCGCACCTTGATGCGCACGCCCAGGCCGTGGATGGAGTCGCCGTGCTCGTCGCTGGTCCGCCGGGCCGGCCATTGCCTGACCAGCTCGGTCAAGGGCACGATGTCGCCGTTGACCTGCACCGACAGGTAGCGGCCGAAGCGCGCACGCGCGGCCGCCAGGTCCCACACCTGGGTGACGTTCAGGCGCAGGCCGCCGCTGAAACGGTCGGGTTGCACCTTGCCCTGCACGACCACGAATTCGTCGTCGCGCAACGCGTCGCGGTTGGCGTCGAGGATGCTCTCGTTGGCCACCGCCTCGATGGCCTCGGAGCGGTCGTCCACCTTGAAGATGGCAACGCGGCCCCGCTGGCCGTTGATGACGCGCAGGTCGCTCACGATGCCGCACAGGATCTGCGGCTCGCGAGAATCGATCAGGTCGGCGATGCGGCGCTTGCAGAACTTGCGGACCTCGGGCTCGTACTGGTCGAACATGTGGCCCGACAGGTAGAAGCCGATGGCGGTCTTCTCCAGCGTGAGCCGCTCGCGGATGCTCCAGGGCTCCACCTGCACCAGCGCCGGCTCCTGCGTGGACGCGCCGTGCTCGTCGGCGCCGCCGAAGTCGAACAGGCCCGACTGCTGTGCGTGCGCGGCCTGGGCATCGGCCCACTCGAAGGCCAGGCCCACGCTGGCCAGCGTGCAGGCGCGGTCGGGATGCAGCTGGTCGAAGCTGCCGGCCTTGACCAGCGCGTCGACCACGCGCTTGTTGACGCGCGAGCGGTCGACCCGCTTGGCGAAGTCGAAAAGGCTGGCGAACGGCCGCGCCGTGTCGCTCTGCTCGGTGCGCCCCTCCCGTGCCGCGACGATGGCCTCCACCGCGCCCTGCCCGGTGCCCTTGACGGCGCCCAGGCCGTAGTGGATCAGCTTGTCGCCCGCCCTGCCCGGCGCCGGCTCGAAGCGGTGCACGCAGACGTTGACGTCGGGCGGCGTGAACGTGATGCCGAACTGCCTGGCATCGGCGAGCAGCACCTTCAGCTTCTCGCTGTCGCCCATTTCGATGGTCATGTTGGCGGCGTAGAACTCCGCCGGGCAATGCGCCTTCAGCCAGGCCGTGTGGTAGGACAGCAGCGCGTAGGCGGCGGCGTGCGACTTGTTGAAGCCGTAGCCCGCGAACTTCTCCATCAGGTCGAAGATCTCGTCGGCCTCGGCGGGCCCGATCTTGTTGGCGGCGGCACCCTCGCGGAAGATCTCGCGGTGCTTGGCCATCTCCTCGGCCTTCTTCTTGCCCATCGCGCGGCGCAGCATGTCGGCGCCGCCCAGCGAGTAGCCGCCCAGCACCTGGGCGGTCTGCATCACCTGCTCCTGGTAGACCATGATGCCGTAGGTCTCGGACAGCACCGGCTCCACCAGCGGATGCGGGTACTCCACGGTCTCCTTGCCGTGCTTGCGCGCGACGAAGGTGGGGATCAGGTCCATCGGGCCCGGACGGTACAGGGCCACCAGCGCGATGAGGTCGCCGAAGCGGCTGGGCTTGGCGTCGCGCAGCATGCCCTGCATGCCGCGCGATTCGAACTGGAACACCGACTCGGTGAGGCCGTCGGAGAACAGGCGGTAGACCTTCGGGTCGTCGAGCGGCAGCGCCTCGTAGTTGAAGCCGGCGCGCTCGGGCCGGCGCGCGAGGATGAAGTCCTTCGCGAGCTCGAGGATGGTGAGCGTGGCCAGGCCCAGGAAGTCGAACTTCACCAGGCCGATGGCCTCCACGTCGTCCTTGTCGAACTGGCTGACCGCGGAGTCGCTGCCGGGCTGCTGGTACAGCGGGCAGAAGTCGGTGATCTTGCCCGGCGCGATGAGCACGCCGCCGGCGTGCATGCCGATGTTGCGCACGATGCCTTCCACGCGCGTGGCCAGCGCCAGCAGCTCGGCCACCTCTTCCTCGGCGGCCTCGCGCTGGTCGATCTCGGGCGCCTCCTTGCGTGCGTAGACGATGCCCGGATCGGGATCCGCGGGCACCTTGGCCAGCGTCACCGTCTTGCCCGGCGGCGCCACGATGAGCTTGGCGATGGAATCGACATGGCCGTAGCCCATGCCCAGCACGCGGCCGATGTCGCGCAACGCCGCCTTGGCCGCCATCGTGCCGAAGGTGGCGATCTGGCTGACGGCCGCGCGGCCGTACTTGTCCTTCACGTACTCGATGACGCGGTCGCGGTTGCCCTGGCAGAAGTCGATGTCGAAGTCGGGCATCGAGACGCGTTCCGGGTTCAGGAAGCGTTCGAACAGCAGCTTGTATTCGAGCGGGTCGAGGTCGGTGATCTTGAGCGCGTAGGCCACCAACGAACCGGCGCCGGAGCCGCGGCCCGGGCCCACGGGGCAGCCGTTGTTCTTGGCCCAGCGGATGAAGTCGGACACGATCAGGAAGTAGCCGGGGAAGCCCATGTTCAGGATCGTGTTGATCTCGAACTCGAGGCGCTCCACGTACTCGGGGCGCTTCGCGTCGCGCCTGGCCGCATCGGGGAACAGGTGCAGCAGGCGTTCCTCCAGCCCTTCGAACGAGAGCTGGCGGAAGTAGTCGCCCATGGGCATGGCGCTGCCGTCTTCCAGCACGGGCGTGGGGAAGTCGGGCAGGTAGTTCTTGCCCATGGCCAGCGTGAGGTTGCAGCGGCGCGCGATCTCCACCGAATTGGCGATGGCCGACGGGATGTCGGCGAACAGCGCCTCCATCTGGGCCTGGGTCTTGAAGTACTGCTCGCGCGTGAAGCGCTTGACGCGGCGGGGGTTGGACAGCGTCTCGCCCTCGGCGATGCACACGCGGGCCTCGTGGGCGTCGAAGTCGTCCGGCTCGAGGAACTGCACCGGGTGCGTGGCCACGACGGGCAACTGCAGCCGGGCCGCCAGCGGCACCGTGGCGCGCACGTGCGCCTCGTGCGTGGCCAGGCCCGCGCGCTGGAGCTCGAGATAGAAGCGGCCCGGGAAGATGCGCGCCAGCTCGCGCGCCGCGGCCTCGGCGCGCGCGGTGTCGCCGCCCAGCAGGGCCTGCCCCACCGCGCCGAGGTCGGCGCCGGACAGCGCGACCAGCCCGCCGCCCAGCTCTTCCAGCCAGTCCCAGCGCACCCAGGCCTGGGCACGCTGCACGTTCTTCGTCCAGCTGCGGCCCAGCAGCTCGGACAGGTTCAGGTAGCCCTGCTTGTCCTGCACCAGCAGCGCCAGGCGCGTGGGCACGCGGTCGGCCGCGTCGGGCAGCGGATCCATCCACACGTCGACGCCGATGATGGGCTTGACGCCCTTGCCGCGGCAGGCCTTGTAGAACTTGATGGCCCCGAACAGGTTGGACAGGTCGGTGATGCCCAGCGCCACCTGCCCGTCGGCCTTGGCCGCCGGCGCCACGTCGTCGATGCGAAGGGTGCCGTCGACGACGGAGAACTCGGTGTGGGTGCGCAGGTGAACGAAAGCCATGCCTCGATTGTAGGGAGCCTGCTCCCGGCCGCCCGGCGCGGAAGGTGAGGTTTTCGGCGACCCGATGTGCTAGGGCCTCAGGTCTCGTAGCGCAGCGGCAGCAGGATCGTGAATCGCGTTCCGCGACCGCGCTGCGTGTCGATCTCCATCGTCGCGTCGAGCAAGGTGCACAGGCGCTTGACGATCGACAGGCCGATGCCTTCGCCACCGGTCCGCCGTCCCGCGCCGCTCTCGGACGGCGCGATCGGGGCGTCGGCCTGGGCGACGTGGATCACCTCGCCGTCGCGGTCCGCCTGCGCCACGTCGCTCGCCTGCACCGAGGCGGCGCTGAGCGCGCCCGCGATGGGGGTGGCCGGGCCGAGCCGCAGACCCGGGCCGCTGTCCTCCACGTCGAGGAACCAGCGCGGCGCGTCCGGCCGCGGGTCGTGTCCCCATCGCAGGGTCACGCCGCCCTGGTGCGTGTAGCGCAGCGCATTGAGCAACAGGTTGGCCACGATGCGCCGCACCTTCGTGGCGTCGCCCTCGACCGGGAACTCGCCGGGCCCGTCCAGCTTCAGGTACAGGCCGCGATCCTGCGCCAGGCTCTCCATCGCGGCAGCCAGGTCGTGCATCAGCCGGCCGACGTCGAAGGGCGCGACGGCGCGGACCTCCTGCCCGCCCTGCAGGCGCGCCAGGCTCGTCACGTCCTCGAGCAGGTTGTGCAGCGCCCGCACGTTGCGCTCCAGCGAAGCCAGGAACCGCTCCCGCTGGTCGGCCATGCCCGCCGGCGCCGTCAGGCCCTGCGTGACCAGGCTGACGACGCTCAGGTTGCCGCGCAGGTCGTGCGCGGCCTGCTGCCACAGCGCCGCGCGTTGCGACTCGAGCGCCTGCAACGATTCGAGCGCGTGTTCCAGTTCATGGATGTGGCCGGCCGATTCGAGCTGCTGCAGCTTGAAGAACTGCTCGACGCTGGAGCTCGTGGCCACGCCGTAGAGCGCCGCCCAGCGGCGGTGCACCTCGCTCGACAGGTCCTGGCCCTCGAGGCCCGGCTCGGCGGCGCAGCGATCGATCTCGGCCACCACGGTCTGGTTGAGCCGGCCGAGCTCGCGCACGACTTCCGCCAGGTCGAAGCCCTGTTGCCATCGGTGCAGGCCGTGCGCGGCCGCGTCGCCGGCCTGGACGTCCTCGGCCGCCTCCCGCTGCACGGTGCCGGCGACGCACAGCCGGGCCTCGAAATCCTGCAGCAACGCGGTGAGGTGATCGTGCAACTGCGCGAGCGGCAGCGACGCGCCCGTGAGCAGCCGAGGATCGGCCGTCACCCGCGCCGTCCAGTTGACCAGGATGTCGCCGCGGCGTTCGGCAAGCCGCTCCCCGAAGGCCTTCAGACGTTCACGCAACAGAGGCATCTTCAAACCATCGAGACAGGTCAGCCGGGGTCCGGGCCGACCACCCGGACAAGTGCCGAAGATACCCGACTATCGAATCCTGGAGGCGAAGGGTTCATCCCGAGGTTTTCTGGCCTCGCCGCGGCGCAGGCGACCCGCCCGCACCCCGGATCCGGCCAGGCCTCAAAATACGCGACTGTGCGCCGGCCGCCACGTCCTCCGTCTTCCTGTTCCGATGCCTTTCCTCAACATCTCCACCTACCGCTTCGTCGCCCTAGACGACCTGCCCGCGCTGCGCGACCGCCTCGAGGCCAGCGCCGAGCCCGCCGCCCTGAAGGGCACGATCCTGCTCGCCCACGAGGGCATCAACCTGTTCATGGCGGGCGACGAGGCCGCGCTGCGCGGCTGGGTCGAGCACGCGCTGCGCGCCGAGCCGCCGCTGGCCGGCCTGCCCACCAAGGACAGCTTCAGCGACACGATGCCGTTCAGGCGCCTGAAGGTGAAGATCAAGAACGAGCTGATCCGCATGAACCACCCCACGATCCAGCCGCAGCAGGGCCGCGCCGACGCGGTGGATCCCGCCACGCTGGCTCGGTGGCTCGCGCAGGGCCACGACGACGCCGGCCGCGAGGTGGCGCTGCTGGACACCCGCAACGACTTCGAGGTGGATGCCGGCACCTTCGCGGGCACGCACGACTGGCGCATCGCGAAGTTCTCCGACTTCCCCGCCGCCTTCGACGCCCACCGCGCCGAGCTCGAGGGCAAGACCGTGGTCAGCTTCTGCACCGGCGGCATCCGTTGCGAGAAGGCGGCGCTGTACATGCGCGAGCGCGGCCTGCCCGGCGTGCTGCAGCTCGAGGGCGGCATCCTCGGCTACTTCGAGGCCACACGGGGCGCGGCGCCAGGCTGGCGCGGCGAGTGCTTCGTGTTCGACGAGCGCCGCACCGTCGCCGCCGACCTGGCGCCGGGCGACCTGCCGCCGTGCGAGCGCCCCGTCGCCGTCACGGAGCCGCGCTGACATGCAGGCCCTGGTTCGCGCGTTCGGGATCCTGCTGATGCTGACGGCGCTGGTCGTCACGCTCACGCACGCGCCCGACCGCACGGTGGACAGCCTCGTCACCCGCTGGGCGCCGCCGCCGTCCGACTTCATGTACGTGAAGGGGCAGTTCGTGCACTTCCGCGACGAGGGCCCGAAGACCGACCCGACCCCGCTGGTGCTGATCCATGGCACCGCCGCCAGCCTGCACACCTGGCAGGGCTGGGCCGGCGACCTGCACGCCCGCAAGCGCGTGATCACCTTCGACCTGCCCGGCTTCGGCCTCACGGGCCCGTTCACGGGCGAGTACCCGCGCGACGACTACCGCGCCGACAACCTCGCCCGCTTCACGCTCGACTTCCTCGACGCGCTGCACGTGCAGCGCTTTTCCATCGGCGGCAACTCGCTGGGCGGCGAGGTGGCCTGGCGCGTGGCCGCGATGGTGCCGGCGCGCGTGGTCAGCCTGATCCTCGTCGACGCCACCGGCTACGCCTTCGTGCCCGAGCACATCCCTCTGGGCTTCCAGGTGGCGCGCATCCCCGTGATCAACCGCGTCAGCGAGTTCCTCACCCCGCGCAGCGTGGTGGAGGACAGCGTCAGGGACGTCTACGGCGACCCGTCGCGCGTCACGGGCGCGCTGGTCGACCGCTACTTCGAGATGCTCACGCGCGAGGGCAACCGGCGCGCGCTGAACCTGCGCCTGCGGCAGATGGCCACCGACCTCGCGCCCGAGCGCATCCGCACGCTCGGGCTGCCCACGCTGATCCTGTGGGGCGCCCAGGATCGCCTGGTGCCGCCGGCCAACGCGCAGCGCTTCCACGCCGACATCGCCGGCAGCCAGCTGGTGGTGTTCCCCGGACTCGGCCACGTGCCGCAGGAAGAGGACGCGCAGGCGAGCGTGGCGCCGGTGCGCGCGTTCCTCGGGCTGGACGCGCCGGTGGCCACGTCGGCCGCCGCGCGCTGATCCCGCCGGCGCGGCGTCGCGGACGCCGCCAGACCGCACACCCCGAAAGCCCGACAATCGCCCCCATGACCCTCGACCGCCGCTTCGCCCTCACCCCCGAGGCGCTCACGATGATGGACACGATCGCGCGCACCGGCAGCTTCGCCGCGGCCGCGCGCGAGCTCGGCAAGGTGCCGTCCGCCCTCACCTACAGCGTGCGCCAGCTGGAGGACGCGCTGGACGTGCTGCTGTTCGACCGCAGCTCGCGCCAGGCCCGGCTCACCGCGGCCGGCACCGAGCTGCTCAACGAGGGCCGCCGGCTGCTGGCCGAGATGGACGCCGTCGCCAACCGCGTGCACCGCGTGTCCACCGGCTGGGAGACGCAGCTGACCATCGCCGCCGACGCCGTCGTGTCGCGCCAGACGCTGTTCGAGCTGTGCGAGGCGTTCTATGCGCTGCGCCCGCCCGAGCTGCGCGACGGCGCCGGCCCGGGCACGCGGCTGCGCCTGCGCACCGAGGTGCTGGCCGGCACCGTGGAGGCGCTGATGCTGGGCACGGCCGACCTCGCCATCGGCCTGCCCGCCGACACCCTGGCGCCCGCGGGCATCGAGATCCACCCGCTCGGCGAGGCGCCGTTCGTCTACGTCGTGGCGCCGCATCACCCGCTGGCCGGCGCGGAGGAGCCGCTCACCGATGCCGTGATGAAGCAGCACCGTGGCGTGGCCGTGGCCGACTCCGCGCAGCGCCTGTCGCCCATCACCGTCAACATCCAGCCCGGCCAGGACGTGCTCACCGTCAGCAGCATGCAGGCCAAGCTCGAGGCGCAGATGATGGGCCTGGGCGTGGGCTTCCTGCCCGAGGTGCTGGTGCGCGAGCACGTGGCCGCCGGCCGCCTCGTCGTCAAGCGGGTGGCCCGCCAGCGCATGACGGCCCCGCTGTCGTACGGCTGGCGCAGCGCCGCGGCGCCGCAGCCGCAGAAGGCGCCGCAGGGGCTGGCGCTGCAATGGTGGCTGCAGCAGCTGGAGAGTCCCACCACGCGCTCCGCCTTGCTGCTGCGCGGCGGCCCGTGCCCGCCAGCCGGCAAATGAACTACGTCGGGCGTTTCGCGCCATCGCCCACCGGCCTGCTGCACGCCGGCTCGCTGGTGGCCGCGCTGGCCAGCTGGCTCGACGCGCGCGCCCACGGCGGCACCTGGCTGGTGCGCATCGAGAACGTCGACACGCCGCGCTGCGTGCCCGACGCCGACACGGGCATCCTCGCGCAGCTGCAGGCGCTGGGCCTGGTGCCCGACGCGCCGCCCACCTGGCAATCGCGCCGTGGCGACCGCTACGAGGCCGCGCTGGCGCAGCTCAGGCGCAGCGGCTGGGCCTATCCGTGCACCTGCTCGCGCTCGGACATCGCGGCCGCGCTCGCGCGCGCGGGCGTCCCGCACGTCGCGCACGTGGAGCGGGTCTATCCCGGCACCTGCCGCCCGCCCACGTTCGTCTCCACCGACGGCGAGCCTGACATCCCGTTCAAGCGGACACCGGCGTGGCGCCTGCGCACGCGCACGCCCGCGGGCGGGGACGTCGTCATCGCCTGGCACGACCGCCTGCTGGGCGACCAGCGCCAGGACGTGACGGCCACCGTCGGCGATTTCGTCCTGAAGCGCGCCGACGGCCTGTGGGCCTACCAGCTCGCCGTGGTGGTGGACGACGCCGCGCAAGGCGTCACCGACGTCGTGCGCGGCGCGGACCTGGCCGACAACACCGCGCGCCAGATCCACCTGCAGCACGTCCTCGGCCTGCCCACGCCGCGCTACCTCCACACGCCATTGGTGCTGGCGGACGACGGCCAGAAGCTGTCCAAGCAGACCGGCGCGCGGGCGCTGGCGCTGCGCAGCGACGTCGAGGCCGTGCACGCGCTGCGCCGCGCCGCCCGCGTGCTGGGCCTGCCGGCCGCGCTGCACGACGGCAGCGACCTGTGCGAGACCCCGGCCCGCTGGCTCGCCAGGGCCGTGCCGGCCTGGGCCGAACGGCTGCGCGCGGTCGGTGGCATGATGCCCTCCTTCGCGACGCCCGCGGCGTCATCTCCCCTCCTCAACCAGAGCGATTCCAGCATGACCACCACCCCCTCCGGCCTGCAATACGAAGACACCAAGGTCGGCGACGGCCCCGTCGCCAAATCCGGCCAGTCCGTCACGGTGCACTACACCGGCTGGCTGTCCGACCCGTCGGCCTCCAACGGCCGCGGCAAGAAGTTCGACTCCAGCAAGGACCGCGGCCAACCCTTCGTGT
Source organism: Betaproteobacteria bacterium (assembly GCA_013289985.1). Taxonomy (GTDB): domain Bacteria; phylum Pseudomonadota; class Gammaproteobacteria; order Burkholderiales; family Burkholderiaceae_C; genus Scleromatobacter. The sequence goes on from JABCYW010000063.1 coordinate 15,769, forward strand.
TCGGCCTCGACCAGGGCATGGTCATCAAGGGCTGGGACGAGGGCGTGCAGGGCATGGCCGCCGGCGGCACGCGCGTGCTGACCATCCCCGCGGAACTGGGCTACGGCGCGCGCGGCGCGGGCGGCGTCATTCCGCCCAACGCGACGCTGGTGTTCGAGGTGGACCTGATCTCGTCGAAGTAAGACGCTACTTGGCGATCGCAGGGTACAGGTCGTCGACCCACACGACGTTGTCGGCGTAGGACTGCAGGTCCGCGGAGAGGTTGGCCTGAAGGCCGCTGATCCAGACTTCCTTCTTGAGATCCGATTTCACGTACGAAATGGCATCCTCGAAATCGCCGTCGCCGGCGGACAGGATGAGGCGGTCGTACACGTCCTGCACCGCGAGCTTGATCACCAGCGTCGCGATGGCGACGTCGACGCCCTTCTGCACCTCGCGGGGAAAATGCTCTCCGCAGTTCGGACACAGGCAGTGCATGTCCTTGAGCGCGTAGAGCTGGACGCGCATCTTGGGGCCACGCGGCGGCGCCGACTTCAGCCAGGTGTGAAAGGCGCTCTGCTGATCCGTCGAAGGATCCCGCGTGGAGTTGAGGAAGTAGGTCTCGTGGATAGTCGCGCCGTTCAGGCGAACGAGCTCGCCCTTGAGCTTGAGGTAGTCGAACGGTTGCGACTTGCCCACGTTGAACATGTACGCGCCGTCGATGATCCAGACTGTCTTCATTCTTGCGTTCCTCTTCGGATGATGCAGGCAGGCCGCCGCCACGCTCGCGCAAGTCATTGTCCCCGCGCGCGGCATGACGGCGCACCGGGGAGGCCGCCGCTGCGGGCCGCCTATAATCGACGCTCGGTCGGCAGTTCACCCAGGCGTTGCCGCGCTGGCACCTCCAGCGTCGCTAAACCTGCCGCGTCACCCGCGATCCTTTCGGATCCACGACGCTTTTCCAGTTCGGGCTTGACTCACCCTGGCGTGAGCTCGATTCCGGCAAGGGCAACCCCCGGCGCCGCGTCCCCCGCGGTTTCATCGAGCACGCGCCTGACGTGAGGCCATTGCCATGACTCGAACCGCCCTGCCGTTCTCGGCTCCCGACCTGTCCGCGCTCGCCCGCCTGTTGGAGCGCGCGCTGGACGACCACCTCGTCACCCACGGCCGCCTGCCGGGCCACGTGGAGATGATGAACCTGCTCGCGCGCGGCGCCGGGCACCGCAACCTGCAGACGCTGCAGGCGGCGACGCTCCCGGCGTCCTCCGCGCCGGAGATCGCCGCCGATCCCTGGTTCGACGCGCCCGCCATCGTCGAGCCCGCGGCCGAGCCGGCCCCGGCGGCGCCCGTGCTGTCCGCGCACGCGAAGAAGGCGCTGGAGCACTTCGACCCCGTCGGCCGCCTCGAGCGCTGGCCGCAGAAGCTGTCGGTGCAGCGCCTGGCCATGTGGGTGCTGTGGACGCGCTTCGACGCGCGCCGCGTCTACGCCGAGGCCGAGGTCAACCAGATCCTGAAGGGCTGGCACCTCTACGGCGACCACGCGACGCTGCGGCGCGAGCTCATCGACCACAAGCTGCTGGTACGCAAGAGCGACTGCAGCGAATACCGCAAGCTGCCGCTGGCGCCGGACGACGAGGTGCGCGCGCTGCTTCAGGCGCTGCGCTCGGACGCGCGCAAGCGATCGGCCAGGCGCCCCAACCGCCCGCCGCGCGTGCTGCCCAAGGCCGTGGCGGGCACGGTGGGAGACACGAAGAATGCGTGATCTCACCCAAGGCTCGATCCGGGGGCACCTTGTCGCGATGGCGCTGCCCATCACCATCGGCATGCTGGTGCAGACGCTGTACCTGATGGTCGACCTGTACTTCGTGTCCGGACTCGGCAAGCAGTCGGTGGCCGGCGTCGCCGCGGCGGGCAACGTCGCGCTGCTGGTGATCGCGCTGACGCAGGTCCTGGGCGTGGGCACCGTCTCGCTGGTGGCCCGGGCGCTGGGCGCCAGGGACAAGGCCCGCGCCAGCCGCGTGTTCGAGCAGGCGATGCTGCTGGGGCTGGCCTGCATGGCGGCCACGCTCGTGCTGGGCATCGCGGCCGCGCCGGCCTACATGCGCGGGGTGTCGGCCGATGCGGCCATCGCGCAGGCGGGCGTCACCTTCATCCGCTGGTCGCTGCCCGGCTTCGCGCTGCAGTTCGTGCTCGCGGTGGCCGGCTCGGTGCTGCGCGGCGCGGGCATCGTCCAGCCGGGGATGGTGGTGCAGCTGGCCACCGTCGCGCTCAACATCGTGCTGGCGCCGGTGCTCATCGCGGGCTGGGGCACGCACCACCCGCTGGGCGTGGCCGGCGCCGGGCTGGCCACCAGCCTGTCGGTGGCCGCGGGCGTGCTGATCCTGCTGGGCTACGTGCGGCGCATCGGCGGCGTCGTCACCCTGTCGCGCGGCCTGCCCCGGCCGGATCGCGGCATCCTGGGCAGCATGCTGAACGTCGGCCTGCCCGCGGGCGGTGAGTTCGTGATCATGGTGCTGCTGAACTCGGCCATCTACGCGCTGATCCGCGACTTCGGCGCCAGCGCGCAGGCCGGCTTCGGCATCGCCGGGCGCGTGATGCAGGCGCTGATGATGCCGGCGATGGCCATCTCGTTCGCGATTCCCGCCGTCGCGGGCCAGAACTTCGGGGGCCGCCGGCCCGAACGGGTCGTCGAGACGCTGAAGCAGTCGCTGGCGCTCGAGCTGGCGATCATGGCCGTCATCGTGGCGGTGTGCCAGCGCTGGGCCAACGTGCCCGTCGCGTGGTTCACCAGCGACCCGCAGGCGCTGGAGGACGGCGCCACGATCCTGAAGATCCTGTCGTGGAACTTCTTCGGCATGGGCATCGTGTTCGCCTGCTCGGGCATGTTCCAGGCCATGGGCAACACGCTCCCCGCGTTGGCCAGCTCGATGACGCGCCTGCTCACCTTCGCGCTGCCTGCGTTGTGGCTGCACCAGCGCGCCGGCTTCCAGCTGGTGGACGTGTGGCGCCTGTCGGTGGCCAGCGTGTTCCTGCAGGCCGTGGTGAGCCTGGTGCTCGTGCGGCGGCAGATGGGGTCGCGCCTGGTCGGGATGGGCGCGGCGGCGCCCGCCTGAAGCGTCGGCCGTCAGACGTTGAGCAGCGTCGCCCGGTAGTGCACCAGCTCGTCGATGGATTCCTGGATGTCGGCGAGCGCGGTGTGCTTGCCCGCCTTCTTCAGGCCCTCGAGCGCCGACGGCTTCCAGCGCTTGGCGAGCTCCTTGAGCGTGCTCACGTCCAGGTTGCGGTAGTGGAAGAACTCCTCCAGCCTGGGCATGGTGCGCGCCATGAAGCGGCGGTCCTGGCAGATGGAGTTGCCGCACATCGGGCTCTTGCCCTTGGGCACGTACTGGCTCATCCATTCGATCAGCGCGGCCTCGGCCTGCGCCTCGTCGACGGTGGACGCCTTCACGCGGTCGACCAGGCCGCTGCGGCCGTGGGTGTTCTTGTTCCACGCGTCCATGCCGTCCAGCGTGGCGTCGCTCTGGTGGATGGCGAAGACCGGGCCCTCGACGCGCACCGTCAGCTGCGGGTCGGTGATGACCACGGCCACCTCGATGATGCGGTCGGTGTCGGGGAACAGGCCCGTCATCTCCATGTCGACCCAGATCAGGTTGTTCTCGGACTTCTTCAGCGGCGTGTCGGTCATCGGGTTTCCCGGGGAGTTGGTGCGGGCGTCGCGCGACGCCGATGACGCATTCTCGCGCAGGCCGCCAGGACGCCGCCCCGTCCGGGGCCCGGATCCGGCCGACCGTCGCGGCCGGCAGACATCCCCGGGCCCCGGTCCGTCGGGCCCAGCTTCATTCCGTCGCACGTCCGATGCAGTTCGGCGCGTTCCGTTGGAGCCGCTCCTCGCGGCTGCCTATCGTTCATCGGCCCCTCAGCACCGCCCAGGAGACCCCGATGAACCCGATTGCCAGCCCTCGCCACCCCTTCAAGGCCATCGCCGCCGTCGCCGCGATGGCCGCCGCCGTGCACGGCGTCTGCGCCCACGCCGGCACGCGCGACGCCGAGGCGACCCGCGTCGACGTGCTGGGCCAGTTGCCGCTGAGCGCGGCCTGCCCCGACGTGGACACCGCCGACCTGGCCGACGACCTCGCCCCCGCCTGGGCCGACGCGCGCGTGCCGTCCACCGTCGAGGTGCACTTCAAGGTGCGGGGACGTCACGTGTACGACGTCCAGCCCGACACGGCTTCCCCGCGCACCTGGCACCAGATCCGCCGCGTCGTGTACGGCCTGTCGTGCAACGCCGACGACGACCAGGCCCATTCGGTACGCCTCGTGGTGCGCTTCGTCGACCGCGACGACGGCGCGCGCGTGGCCCGCATCGATGTGGCGGACGACCCGGACGAGCGTTGAGCACGCGCGATCGAATCAGCCGGCGCCGCAGGTGAACGGATAGGCCTTCCGGTAGGCCCGGCATTCCTCGGACTGGCCGGCGCCGGCCCTGCAGCAGCTGGTCTTCATGCACGCCGTCATGTCCGCGCGATGCGGCGTCCTGCCGGCCAGGTCCGACCGGCAGCTCGCCGTGACACGGCCTTCCGGCAGCACTGGCCGCAGTTCCTCGCCATCCGCCACCGCGGGCGCACCGGCCTTCTTGCCATGGTGATCGGCGGCGTGGCGCGCGGCATAGGCCTGCGCCGCGGTCAGGGGCGCGGGCGGCGCGGTCTCGGTGGCCGCGGCGGGGGGCGTGGCAGGCGCGGCCAGCGCGGCGTGCGTCGGCGACAGCCAGCGATGTTCGATCTGCGGCTCGGGCATGCTGGCGCCGGCGTAGACCGCGCGGATCAGCATGTCGGTGCGGTCGCGCAGCGCCGAATCGGCCTTCGGGTCGGCCACCATGACGTGGCCCGTGGCCGCGTCGATCTCCACCGGGGCGCCGATGTCCTCGCCGTCCAGCGCCTTGCGCAGGCGCGCGGCCATGCCCGCGGGCGCCGACGCGGGGCCCGCGGCGGTGGGCGCGGCGGCCAGCTGGGCCTCGGGCGTCAGCGGCGGCAACGCGACGGCGCCGCTGGGAATGGCGGCCGGCCCGGGTGCCGCGGCCGCGACGGTGGTCGATGCGGCGGGTGGCGCGACGGGGGCTGCCGGCGCCTCGCGCGCCGTGCGGAGGCCCGCGTCCGGCATGCCCGGCACCGTGCCGGTGAGCCAGGTCACCAGGCCGACGGCCGCGGCCAGACCGCCCAGCATCGCCAGCGCGCGCCAGGGACCACTGCGACGCGGCGGGGCCGGCGGCTTGAGAGGCCAGTCGGCGGCGTGCGGGGTCATGGGCGGCGCCGCGGCGGGCGCCGATGGCGGGGGGAAGTCCGGCGTCGCCGGCGTGGCCGGCGTGGCCGTCTCCGCGGCCGTGCGCAGCCGGTTGCGCTCGGCCGTGACGCGTTCGAGTTCCTCGGCCATGCGGGCCCGCAGCGCGTGCGACTCGGCGGCAAGCGCCTCGGTGTGGCGCAGGCGGTCGCGCATCAGGGCGCGCGCCTCGCGCTCCTTGCTCAGCTGCTGCTCGAAATATTCCGGCGTGCCGGGCGGCGCGGCCGGGGCCTCGCCGGCCGGGACGTTGCCGTCGATATCCTGGTTGCTCACGTGCGGATCTCCATCTCGTCGTCGCCCCGTCCCTGAAGAATGTTAGCCCGCGCATCGTCGGCGCCGGCGCGGTCGCGGTAACAACGTGTCAACCGGCGGCCCTTGCGAAAACACGGGCGCGACCGCAAGTACGCGGTTCCGGCGCGCCGTTCGGCAGGTTTGCGCGACACCCGTCGCAGGGCAAGGGACGCGCCAACACCTACACTTGCGTCCATGAATCCTGTTGTCCTGTCCCTGGCGTTCTCGGCCGCGATCCTGGCCTCGCTGCTCGTCAAGTTCTGGCTGGCCACGCGACAGTTGCGCCACGTGGCCGCCCATCGCGCCGCCGTGCCGCCCGCATTCGCCGCCACGGTGCCGCTGGAGGCGCACCAGAAGGCCGCCGACTACACGGTGGCCAAGCTGCGGCTGGGCATCGTGGGCGATGCGTTCTCCGGCGCCGTGCTGATCGCCTGGACGCTGCTGGGCGGGCTCGACGCGCTCAACCGGCTCCTGCTGGACTGGGCGGAGCCGCGCTGGGGCGCGATGGTGTACCAGCTGGCGCTGGTGGGCGCCTTCGTGCTCATCGGCGCGATCATCGACCTGCCGTTCGAGTTCTACCGCACCTTCCGGCTGGAGCAGCGCTTCGGCTTCAACAAGATGACGCCCGGGCTGTTCTTCGCCGACCTGGCCAAGTCCACGCTGCTGGGCGTCGCCATCGGCGGCCCGCTGCTGGCGCTCGTGCTGTGGATCATGCACGCCACCGGCTCGCTGTGGTGGCTGTGGGCCTGGGGCGCGCTGACGGCCTTCCAACTGGTGGCGATGGTGGTCTATCCCACGCTCATCGCGCCGCTGTTCAACAAGTTCGAGCCGCTCGCCGACGCCGCGCTGGTGGCTCGCGTGCAGGCGCTGATGCAGCGTTGCGGCTTCCGCGCCAAGGGCTTCTTCGTGATGGACGGCAGCCGCCGCTCGGCCCATGCCAACGCCTACTTCACCGGCTTCGGCGCCGGCAAGCGCGTCGTGTTCTTCGACACGCTGCTCAAGCGCCTCAGCGGCGACGAGGTGGAGGCCGTGCTCGCGCACGAACTGGGCCACTTCGCGCATCGCCACATCGTCAAGCGCATGGTGCTGATGCTCGCGTTCAGCCTCGCGGGCTTCGCGCTGCTGGGCTGGCTCGCCACGCAGTGGGGTTTCTACATGGGCCTGGGCGTGCGGCCCAACGCGTTCACGAGCAACGACGCGCTGGCGCTGCTGCTGTTCATGATGGGCCTGCCGCCGTTCATGTTCTTCGTCTCGCCCGTCTTCGCCAGCCTGTCGCGCCGCGACGAGTACCAGGCCGACGCCTACGCCTCCAGCAACGCCAACGCGGCCGACCTGGTGCGCGCGCTGCTCAAGCTCTACGAGGACAACGCCTCCACGCTCACGCCCGACCCGGTGTACGTGCGCTTCTACTACTCGCACCCGCCGGCGTCGTCGCGCATCGCCGCGCTCGGCCTGGATGCGGCGAGCCTGGCCGGAGCCGCCGCTTGAGCGCCGCCCGGCCGCCCGAAGGCGCTCGCACCGCAGCCGATAGGCGGAGGGGAGCCTTATGAACGCCGCCGCGCGCGGCGCGCCGGCGGCCTCCACGCTGGCGCTGGCGCGCGTCGTGGGCGTGCACGGCCGGCACTCCGTCATCGAGACCACCGACGGCACGCGCATGCTGGCGCACGGCCGCGGCAAGAAGAGCGACGTGATCGTGGGCGACCGGGTGCGCTGGCAGGTGTCGGGCGACGAGGCCGTCATCGAATCCTTCGAGCCGCGCACCAGCCTGCTCAAGCGCCAGGACGAGTGGCGCAGCAAGAACTTCGCGGCCAACATCGACCTGCTGCTGATCATGGTGGCCACCGATCCGCCGTACAGCGAATCGCAGCTCACGCGCGCGCTGATCGCCGCCGAGGATGGCCGCATCGCCGTCAAGATCGTGCTGAACAAGATCGACCTGCCCGAGGCCGCCGCCGCGCGCGAACGCCTCGCGCCCTACCGCAAGATGGGCTACGACGTGCTGGAGGTGGCGGTCAAGACCGATCCCGCCGGCACCAAGGCGCTGCTGGAGCCCCTGCTGGACGGCAAGACCACGCTGGTGCTGGGCCCCAGCGGCATGGGCAAGAGCACGCTGGTGAACCTGCTGGTGCCGCACGCCGACGCGCAGGTGGGCGAGATCTCCAAGGCGCTGAAGTCGGGCAAGCACACCACCACCACCACCACCTGGTACTGGCTCGACGACGCGCGCCGCAGCGCGCTGATCGACTCGCCGGGCTTCCAGGAGTTCGGCATCCACCACATCCAGTCGGCCGAGCTCGGTTCGCTGATGCTGGACTACGGCATGTACCTGGGCGACTGCAAGTTCGCCAACTGCACGCACCGCCACGAGCCCGCGTGCGGCGTGCGCGCGGCCATCGCCCGCGGCGACATCTCGCCGTCGCGCGAACGCATCTACGAAGAGCTGATGGGCGAGCTCGAACGGGCCGCGTCGCGGCACTGACTCCGTGACGATCGCCTGGCCCTCGTTCACGCCCTGGACCGCCCTCGCCGGCGGCCTGCTGATCGGCCTCGCCACGGCGCTGCTGGTGCTGTTCAACGGCCGCATCGCGGGCATCAGCGGCATCGTCGGCGGGCTGCTCAGGCCGCTGCGGGGCGACCTCGCCTGGCGCGCGGCCTTCGTCGCCGGACTGGTGATGGCCCCGCTGGCGTGGCTCGTGTTCGCCGGGCTGCCGCGCCTGCACGTGGCGGCCGGCACGCCCACGCTGGTCGTGGCCGGTCTGCTGGTGGGTATCGGCACGCGCTACGGTTCGGGCTGCACCAGCGGCCACGGCGTGTGCGGGCTCTCGCGAGGATCGTCGCGCTCGCTGGTGGCCACGGCCGCGTTCATGGCCGCCGGCTTCGTCACGGTGTTCATCGTCCGCCACCTGCTGGAGCACTGATGCGCATCGTCCTCGCCTTCTTCGCCGGCCTCGTGTTCGGCCTCGGCCTGCTGCTCTCGGGCATGGCCGACCCGGCCAAGGTGCTGGGCTTCCTCGACCTGGCCGGCGCCTGGGATCCGTCGCTGGCGTTCGTGATGGCGGGCGCGATCGCCGTGGGCGCGCTGGCGTTCGCGCTCGCGCGCCGGCGCACGAAGGCGCTGCTGGGCGACGCCATGCGGTTGCCGACCGCCACCGCCGTCGACCGCCGCCTCGTGGTGGGCAGCCTGATGTTCGGCGCCGGCTGGGGCCTGGCCGGGTTCTGCCCGGGGCCTGCGTTGGTGGCGCTGGGGCTGGGCGTGCCGCAGGCCCTCATCTTCGTTGCCGCGATGCTCGCGGGCATGGGCCTGTTCGAGCTGATCGAGTCACGCCGCAAGCACTAAAGAACCTGTGAACGAATCCCACACACCCGCTCGTCCCGCCAAAACGCGCCCGCTCTGCGTTGCAAATGCTCGCCGTAGCCCGAGCTACGTCTGCGCTTTGCGCCTTGATCGGACACGTTTTGGCGCGCCGCTCGGGCGCGCGGGATCCATTCACAGGTTCTGACCCCGCAGGCGGGCGTCGCTACGGCGGATTCGTTCTCGTGACGTCGCAACCCGTCGCGGGCGTGGAACGCGCGGGTCACCGCGTGGGCCGGATCAAGGCAGCAGGTTGGCGAGCTTGAGCAGGAAGACCAGCAGCATCCACAGCACCACCGAACGCCACACGAGGCCCACGACGATGCCCAGGTGGCCCAGTTGCGGCGGCAGGCCTTGCGTGGTGCTGCCGCCGGACTCGAACGCCGCGGCGCCCTCGCCGCTGCTGAACGTCTTGGAGCGATCCGGCGTGATGCCCGGCGCGGTGCCGCCGCCCAGCTGCACGCCCACGGCGCCGGCCGCGGCGGCCAGGATGATGCCCTCGTTGGCGTGCTTCCACAGGCCCGCGTCGCGCTTCCAGCCGTCGATCGCGTCCTGGAAGTTGCCCACCACCGCGAAGCCGAACGCCGTCAGGCGCGCAGGGATGTGGTCGATGAGGCTGAACAGGCGCTGCGACAGCGCCATCAGGTTCTCGTTGATCGGCGTGTCGAGCGACTTGCTGCGGAAGGCCCAGTAGCGCGACGCGAACTCCGCCATCCGGTACAGCACCGCGCCGGCCGGGCCGAGGCCGATGGTGGAGAACACGACGAAGGAGAAGAACACCCCGAACACATGGCGGTGCGCGGCCAGCAGCGAGTGCTCGATCATGTGGCGCAGCAGCTCGGTGCGCGGCAGCTCGGACGCGTCGAGGTGGCGCCACTCGGCCAGCAGCCGGCGCGCCTCGGGCTCGTCGCCGCCCTCGAGCGCGGTGCGGATGTCGGTGAAATAGTGGCTGAACTGGCGAAAGCCCAGCGTGAGGTACAGGATCGCCACGTCGAACAGCAACGCCGCGATGGCGTTGTAGTGCGCGATGCCCATGTAGACCAGCGCGGCCGCCAGCGCCGGCGCGATCACGGTGACGAGCCAGACGATCTTGGCGTGCTGCGGCTTGCCGGCGTCGAAGTTGCGGCCCGTCCAGCCCACCCACGACGCGAGCGAATAGTGCACGACGTTGTTGCGCGGCAGCGGCTTGATCTGCTCGAGCAGCAAGGCGAAGAGTACGGCGAGGAAACTCATTGCCTCGAATCATAGCCGCAGCGCGGCCGCGGGCCGCCCGGCGCGGCGCTGCCGCAACGGGCATTCAGCGCGCCAGGAAGCTGTACAGGTTGCGCAGCATCGCGGCCGTCGCGCCCCAGATGAAGTACGACTCGCCGGCGGCGTCCGCGCCCCAGGGCATGGACAGGAAGCGGCGCGCGATGCCCTGGAACTCCACCGCGTGGCGGCGGTGGTTGGCGGGATCCATGAGGAAGGCGAGCGGCACCTCGAACACCTCCGCAACCTCGAACGCGTCGAGCGCCAGCACGCGCGGCGGATCCAGCAGCGCGACCACCGGCGTCACCTCGTAGGCGGTGACGGTGGTGTAGGTGGGCAGCACGCCGATCACCTCGACCTCGTCGGCCTGCAGCCCCACCTCCTCGCGCGCCTCGCGCAGCGCGGTGGCGATGGCATCGGCGTCTTCCGGGTCGGTGCGGCCGCCGGGAAAGCTGACTTGGCCGGCGTGGTCGTTCAGGTGGTCGGTGCGGCGCGTCAGCAGCACCGCCAACCCGTCGGGCCGGCGCACCAGCGGCACCAGCACGGCGGCGCGCCGGACCGGCCGCTCGGACAGGCGCTGGCCGTCGCCGGTGAACTCGGGCATCCAGGCGGTCTCATCGTCATCGTCCTCGCCCGCGTGCGCCAGCGCGCGCAGCGTGGGCGCGAAACGCGCGCGCAGGGCGTCGGGTTCGAGGCGATCGGCGGGAATGGCCGGCAGGTGGTCGTCGCTGCCCACGACCGGCGCCAGGCGCGGCTCGCGGATCAGCGAGCGCGGCGCGGCGGGAGCGGACGGGGCGTCGGAATCGGACATGCGGCAGGCGTTGGAAGCGGGGACTATCGGTGATTGTCGGATGGGGCATGGCGTATTGCACGCGGGGCCAGGCATCACCCCCTCGGGCCATGGTAATCGGCCGCGGTCATGCTCCTGACGCCTTCGGAAACGAAAAAGCCCGGCAGTGCCGGGCTCTTCTGTCTGGGTCGAGATGTCCGCAGGGGACGTCGGGACCTTAAGCCAGCTTTTCCTTGATCCGGGCCGACTTGCCCGAACGCTCGCGCAGGTAGTACAGCTTGGCGCGACGGACGTCGCCGCGGCGCTTCAGTTCGATCGACGCGATCAGCGGGCTGTACAGCTGGAACGTGCGTTCCACGCCTTCGCCGCTGGAGATCTTGCGAACGATGAAGTTGGAGTTCAGGCCGCGGTTGCGACGGGCGATCACGACGCCTTCGTACGCCTGGACGCGCTTGCGCGTGCCTTCGACGACGTTGACGTTGACGATCACGGTGTCGCCGGGGGCGAACGCGGGAATGGTCTTGCCGAGGCGGGCAATCTCTTCCTGCTCGAGGGTAGCGATGAGATCCATGGGGATACCTTGTCAGTCCCGTTCTTGGCGGCGCACTATTGCTTGGAATGCGGCACTGGAGTCCTTCCAGGTGGTCGAGGCGCGAGGCCTGGACCAGCCACTTCTGCCCGGCAGAGGAACGGTAAGCCCACGATTATAGCGTGCCCGGATCCAGGCTGGCCAGAAACTTCTCATCCGCCTTCGTGAGCCGCCCGGCGGCCCGGGCGGCGGCGATCAGGTCGGGACGGCGCCGGGCCGTCAACGTGAGCGACTGCTCGCGGCGCCAGCGGGCGATGTCCTTGTGATGGCCCGACAGCAGCACCGGCGGCACCGGCAGCTCGCCGTCGGGCGTGGCCAGGATCTCGGGACGGCTGTAGTGCGGGCAGTCGAGCAGGCCCTGCTCGAAGCTGTCCTGCAGGTGCGACTGCTCGTCGCCCAGCACGCCGGGCATCAGCCGGGCGATGGCGTCCAGCAGCGTCAGCGCCGGCAGCTCGCCGCCGGACAGCACGAAATCGCCCAGGCTCAGCTCCACGTCCACGTGGCGGTCGATGACGCGCTGGTCGAGGCCTTCGTAGCGCCCGCACAGCAGCGTCGCGCCGGAGCCGGCGGCCCATTCGCGGGCCAGCGCCTGGTCGATGCGGCGCCCGGTCGGCGTGAACAGCACCACCGGGCCCTCGGGCGCGCCCGCGGCCGCGCGCGCGCTCGCGACGGCGGCCAGCGCGCGCTCCAGCGGCTCGGCCAGCATCACCATGCCGGGGCCGCCGCCGAACGGGCGGTCGTCGACGCGGCGGTAGCTGCCCTCGGCGTGGTCGCGCAGGTTGCACAGTTGCACGTCGACCTGGCCCGACTCGTAGGCGCGGCGCGTGATGCCCTGCGTCAGGAACGGGGCGAACAGGTCGGGAAAAAGCGTGATGACGTCGAAGCGCATTCAGGCTCCGGCGTCAGTAGTCGAGGCCCCAATCGACGACGATTCGGCGCCCCGGCATGTCCACCGAGTCCACGAAGGCCTCGACGAACGGAACGAGGCGCTCCTCGGCGGCCGGGTCGGCCGGCTGGATGCGCAGCACGCAATGCGGGCCGGTGTCGATGAGGCCGACGACGTCGCCCAGCGCGACCTCGTCGCGGTTGAACACCGACAGGCCGATCAGGTCGATCCAGTAGAACTCGCCGTCGTCGGTCTTGGGGAAGGTGGTGCGCGAGACGAACACGCGCACGCCCTTCATCGCCTCGGCGGCGTCGCGGTCGGCGATCTCGGGCGCGGTGGCGACGATCCCGTCGCCCTGGTCGCGCACGCCCTTCACGTTCAACGCGAACGGCAGCGGCGCGGCGAGCGCGGCCTTCTGGGCGGGCGTCTTGTGGGCAGGCGCGGGAGCGGCCTGCCCTGGCCTGGTCACGGCGGCAGCCGAAGGCTTCTTCGAGGCCTCGGCCGGCTTCAGGAACCAGCGCCTTGCGGAAACGAGGGCCGACGCATCGGCCGAGAAGGGCAACACCTTGATGCCGCCCTTGATGCCCCAGGCGCCGAGGATGCGACCGACTTCGATCGCGTCTTCGGGCCAGGACAGGTCTTCTTGCTGCTCGGGTGCGCTCATCGCGAGACGGCGCGGTCAGCCGCGCAGCGAAGAAGACACGCCGACATCAGGCAGCGGCGGGAGCCGGGGTGCCGACGGCCTTCTTGGCGGCCGTGTCGAGCAGGCGCTGGACGGTGGGCGAGGCTTGCGCGCCGACGCTCTTCCAGTAGGTGACGCGGTCGAACACGACGCGCAGCGGCTCTTCCTGGCCCGATGCCATCGGGTTGTAGAAACCGACGCGCTCGAGGTAGCGGCCGTCGCGGCGTTCGCGCGAGTCGGCGACCACGATGTTGTAGAACGGGCGCTTCTTGGCACCGCCGCGGGCAAGTCGAATGACGACCATGATGAATTCCTGTGATGTTTGGTTTGTTTTGCCGCGCCAGGGAGACACGCAAGGGCAGGCCAAACGGGGGTTGCCGAGGCCGGCGACGAGCCGGCAGCGGCGCTACATTCGACGTCGTTAGATACGCCGGTGATTCGCTGCCCCTCGAGAGGGACGCGGAGCTCGGGACGTCAATCCCGGCGGAGGATCAGTCCGCAAGCTCCTGGCAAGGCACCAGCCAACGCCGAAAACCGAACATTATAAACTGTTGCGATGAGCATGACTACCCCACCCCAGCCGCTGGTCCTGCGCGACAGCACCGCCGCCGACCTCGCAGCCTGCGCCGAGATCTACCGCGAGGCGGTGCGCAACGGCACCGGCACCTTCGAGCTGGAGGAGCCCGACGACGCCGAGATGGCCAGGCGCCGCGACGCGATCCTGGCCCAGGGCCTGCCCTGGCTGGTGGCCGAGCGCGACGGCCAGGTGCTGGGCTACGCCTACGCCAGCCAGTTCCGCCCGCGCCGCGCCTACCGCTTCTGCGTCGAGGACTCGATCTACCTGGCGCCCGCCGCGCGCGGCCAGGGCGCCGGCAGGCTGCTGCTGGCCGAGCTGATCGCCCGCTGCGAGCGGCTGGGCATCCGCCAGATGCTGGCCGTCATCGGCGATTCGGCCAACACCGGCTCCATCTCCGTGCACCGCGCCTGCGGCTTCGAGCCCACAGGCACCTTCACCGCGGCCGGCTGGAAGTTCGAGCGCTGGCTGGACGTGGTGACGATGCAGCGCCGCCTGGGCACGGGCGCGGCCACCGCGCCGATCGAGCGCAAGGACCTGCCGTGACGCAGGCCCCGGCGCCTGCCCTGCGCGACCCGGCCGACGTGCCGTCGAAGTCGCTGGCCACCTGGATCGCCGTGATCGGCGGCAGCATCGGCCTGCACCACTTCTACCTCGGCGGCTGGCGCAATGCCTGGGGCTGGCTCTACCCGATCCCGACGCTGGCGGGCCTGGCCGGCGTCATCCGCATGCGCGAGCTGGGCGTCGACGACCGGCTGTCGTGGGCCCTGATCCCGTGGCTGGGGCTGACGATCTCGGTGGGCATGCTGTGCGCGATCGTCATCGGCCTGACCACCGACGCGAAGTGGGCCCGTCTGCACGCCGGCGACCCGGCGCAGCCGGTGGTGCGCGCCACCCGCGAGGAGGACGAGGAATCGCCCCCGCCGGGCATGGTGCGCACCGGCTGGGCGCCCGTGCTGGGCGTCATCCTGGCGCTGATGATCGGCGGCGGCGTGCTGATGGGCACGATCGCGTTCACCGTCGAGAAATCGTTCGACGTGCAGCGCTGACGGGAATATTCCGGGCCGTCGCCTGATCTGACATGCAGGGCCGACGGGGCCCGGCATCCGGGGACAGGCATGGACAGCAACACGATCTCGCGGCGCGCCGCGCTGCGCAGGACGACGGCGTTCGGCGTGGGCACGGCCATCTTCTGGCTCGCGGCCCCGGCCGCGCACGCGCAGACGGGCAAGCTCGCCAAGGACGCGGTCAAGTACGTCGACAAGGGCGACGTGCCCGGCAAGGACTGCGACGACTGCATGCACTTCATCGCCCCGGCGAACGCGCGCGAGGCGGCGACCTGCAGGATCGTCGAGGGCCCGATCAACCCGCACGGGCACTGCCTCGCGTTCACGCCCAGGGCGAAGCCGGCGCCCTGAGCAAAAGCCTTCAGGCGCGCACCGAGTCGTCGCCCAGCAGCTTGGCAAGCAGTGCCTGCAGCTGCTGGCGCTCCGCCCTGGACAAGGGCGCGAACGACGCCGCCAGCAGCCGGTCGGCCACCGCGTTGCCGGCCTCCAGCATCGCCTCGCCGTCGCGCGTGAGGTGATGCAGGATCGCGCGCCCCTCTCCTGCCACGCGGCGGATCAGGCCGCGGTCGACCATGCGGTTGGCGAGCGTGCCGAACGACTGGTCGGTCTGGAACGTGAGCCCGGCCAGCTTGTGCGACGACGACCCGGGATGGCGCGCGATCGCGCGCAGCGCGTCCCACTGCGACAGCGTCGTGCCGATCTCGATCAGCGCGGCGTCGAGCGTGCGGTGGTGGCGATGCTGGACACGCTTGATCGCGAGGCCCAGCGGCTGGAGGTCGGAAGGCATGGCTTGTGTCCTCTTGCGGGCGATTGGCGAGCATCGTATCATTATCCTTATATAAGCATATTTATACAAAGGATCACGCGATGACCAACCCTTCTTCCTCCCTGCGCCAGGAAACCTTCGCCGACGGCCTCGCCCTCACCTTCGACGACCGCGGAAGCGGCCCCGCCGTGCTCGTGCTGCACGGCGGCGGCGGCCCGTTGACAGTGGCGCGATTCGTCGAGGCGATGTCCACCCACGCCCGCGTGATCGCGCCCGTCCATCCCGGGTTCGCCGGCACGCCACGGCCGGAGCGCTTCGACCGCGTCGAGCAGATCGCCGACGCCTACGCCGCGCTGCTGGAGCGCCTCGACCTCCACGACGTGCTCGTGGTCGGCTTCTCCGTCGGCGGCTGGATCGCCAACGCACTCGCGCTGCGCGCCGGCGATCGCCTGCGCGGGCTGGTGCTGGTCAACGGTGCCGGCGTCATGGTCGACGGCGAGCCGTGCGCCGACGTCTTCTCGCTCACGCCGCAACAACTCTCCGCGCTGAGCTACCACGACCCGGCGCGCTTCGGCATCGATCCGGCCACGCTCACGGACGTGCAGAAGGCCGGCATGGCCGCCAACATGCGCACGCTGGCCGTCTACGGGCGTGCGCGCGACATGGGCGACCCGGCCCTTCGCGCGCGCCTGGCAAGCGTGCGCTTGCCCGTGCTCGTGGTGTGGGGCGCCAGCGACCGGGTCGTGACGCCCGCCTACGGCCGCGCCGTGGCGGCGTCGTTCCCGAACGCGCGCCTGGAGATCATCGAGCGCTGCGGCCACATGCCGCAGATCGAGCAGCCGGAACGCCTGCTGGAGCTCGTCGCGACCATGCCCTGAACATGCACGCGGCGCTGGCCAGCGCCACCGAGGCGGCCAGCCACGCGGGCGGCGGCGCCAGCGCATCGACCAC
>JABCYW010000064.1 GCA_013289985.1 Betaproteobacteria bacterium
TGTACCAGAGCGACCGCTATCGCCGCACCACGTCGGAGACGGAGCGCTTCTCGGTGCAGACCACCTTCGCGCAGTTCGTCTCGGCCGTCCACCAGCAGCAGAACAGCCAGGATTCCAGCGCGCTGCAGCAGGTCCTCAACAGCCAGACCTCGAGCACCAACGTCGGCGCGAGCGGCGGCATCAACCTGGGGCTGTTCAGCCTGGGCGGCAGCGGCGGCTCGAGCTCGTCGTCGAGCTCGAGCTCCCTCCACAGCCTCGCGACGCAGACCAGCGCGAGCCAGTTCGTGTCGGTGGCGCAGCAGGCGTCGCAGTACACCGACCTGCAGCGCTCCATCACCGTCAGCAGCTACGAGGACTCCGAGACGGTCTCCACCACGCAGCGCACGCTGGTCAACAACAACCGCTGCTACGCGGTGACCTATTTCGTGCGCAAGGTGGTCGACGTCTACCAGAGCTCCACGCGGGTGGTCGCCGTCACGTTCCAGGTGATCGAAGGCAACTACGTCTCGCCCGTCCTCACGCCGGCAGAGATCGGGCAGATCCCGGCGGCGCTGCGGCAGGAGGTCGAGGCCGTCCTCAAGGGCCTGCCTCCGGCCGGCGACGCGACGCAGCTGGCCACGCTGGTCACCGTGCCCACCGACGGCGTGGTCTACGACCCGGAGCTGGCGCACTGCTGCGCGCAGGATCCCGAGCTCGAACTGGCCGATCGCATCCGGCTCGAGCGCGAGCAGGCCGAGGCGCAGCGCATCGGGCTGGAAGTCCAGCTGATGGCCCTCGAGGTGCAACGCCGCCAGGCCTTGCTGGCGGCGGGCACGTTGACGCCGTTCGAGCCGGCGCCGGTCGAGGCTTGAGCGCTGGCGGCGTCAGAACCTGTGAATGAATCCCGCGCGCCGCTCGGGTGTGTGGGATTCGTTCACAGGTTCTCAGGCCGCGACACGCGCGGCCTGCGCGTTGATCTGCTGGATCAACGCCCGATGGCTGGGCAGGTCCACCAGCGCGCGGTCGCCGAAGCGCCGGATCTTGGCGAAGATGCGCTCGGCCTCCGCCCCCTGCGTGAAGTCGGCGCGCGCGGCGCCCATGTCGGTGGGGTACCCCATGCCGTACAGGATGTACTGGTAGTTGAAGAAGGCGAAGGTCTCGGTGTCGAGCATGAAGTCGAAGCGCCCGGGCGGCCGGTGCTTCCACTGCTCGAGGAACTCGGCCAGGCGCTCGGGTACCGAGGACAGGTCGGCGTTGTCGCACCAGAACGGCTCGTCGCGCCGGCTCACGCAGTAGTGCAGCTTGAGGAAGTTGACGATGTTCTCGAAGCGCGCGTTCATCAGCTCGTTGAAGCGGCGCGCCGGCGCCTCGACGGGGCCGCCGTGCGGGAACATCTCGGCGATCATGCCCACGGCCGCCTCGATCAGCACCAGGCCCGTGGACTCGAGCGGCTCGAGGAAGCCGGCCGACAGCCCCACCGCCACGCAGTTCTTCACCCACTGCTTCTCGCGCCAGCCGGCGGCGAACGGGATGCGACGCGTCACCAGGTCGTCGTGGCCGGCGCCCACGTAGCCGCGCAGGATCTCGGCGGCGCGCTCGTCCGACATGTGGTCGCTCGAATAGACGCAGCCGATGCCGCGCGCGCCGTTGAGGCCGATCTCCCAGGTCCAGCCGGCCTCGTGGGCGGTGGCGATGGTGCAGCTCTCCATCGGCGCGTCCGGGTCGTCGCAGGGCAGCTTGCAGCTGAGCGCGCGGTCGGTGAACAGGTGGTGGCGCACCGACTTGAACGCGGCGCCGGGGGCCTGGCCGATCATCTCGGCGCGGAAGCCGGAGCAGTCGACGTAGAGGTCGGCCTTGAAGGCGCCGTGCTGCAGCGTCTCGATGTGGGCGATGGCGCCGGCGGCGTCGCGCACCACGCCGCTGAGCGTGGCCTCGACGTGCCGCACGCCCAGCTCCCGCGCGCGCTCGGCCAGCACCTTGGCCAGGCGCACCGCGTCGAAGTGGTAGGCGTAGTTCAGCGGGCCGGCGTACGGGGCCTCGTGCGCGCGCTTGGGCGCGCGCCGGGCCTCGGTCACGCGCTGCTGCAGCGTCACCGCCTGCGCGAACGGCGGGCGCGTGGCCTCGTCCTGCAAGAGCCAGTACGGCACGAGGCTGGTGCCCTCGGTGTAGAACGGCGCCTCGAACGGATGCAGGAACTGGTGGCGCCGCCCGGCCGCCGGCGCATGCGCCCAGTCGACGAAGCGGATGCCCTGCTTGAAGGTGGCGGAGGTCTCGCGGATGAAGCGGCGCTCGTCGATGCCCAGGAACTGCAGCGTGGTGCGTATCGTGGGGAAGGTGCCTTCGCCGACGCCGATGACGCCGATGTCGGGCGACTCCAGCACCGTCACCTCGAGGTGGCTGCGCTCCGACAGCGCCAGGTGCTTGGCGAGGTAGGCGGCCGTGAGCCAGCCGGCGGTGCCGCCGCCGACGATCAGGATGCGGCGCTTGCGGGTCGCGTCCTGCATCAGGCTCTCACGTACAGGTTCTTCAGCCACAGGTGGCCGGTCTGGGTGCCCTGGCCCCAGTCCTCGTCCTCGTCGGCAACCGGTTGGGCACTGTAGCCGGACGGGTTGAGCAGCTTCACCCGGCCGGCGCGGAACGCGGTGACCTTGCGGGTGACGAAGGTCAGACCGTGCTCCAGCGCCGTGGCGGCCAGCAGGCCGTCGCGCGTGTTGGCGTAGGGCAGCTGCGCGCGGCGGCGCACGATGGCGACGTCCACCGGCAGCACGCGGCCCTCGAACGCGGGGACGACGTGGTTGTCGATCCACTCGCGCACCACCAGGCCCGCCGAGCGATCCTTGCGCGCCAGCCGCGCCGCGGCGTTCTCGATCTCGAGCAGGTTCAGCGCCGAGATGAACAGCTTCTGGCGAGCGACGGTGGCGGCCCAGGCGGCCAGCCCGGGGTCGGACTGGCCCGACTTCGCCTTGCGCAGTTCCAGCACCACGCCCGTGTCGAGGAGGTACATCAATCGATCCTTTCGCGGTGGTCCCAGGCGCCGTCGGACAGGTCGTCCTCGTCGAGAGGCACGGGTTCGGGCAGCGCGAGGATCTCCAGGATGTTCTCGCTCTCGCCGGTGAAGCGGCGGAAGTCGGCGATGCTCATCAGCACGTGCGTGGGCTGGCCGCGGTCGGTGATCAGCACCGGCTCGATGCGCGCCTCGCGCTTGGCCAGGCTCACATCGCGGTTGAACTCGCGGCTGGTGATCAGCTTCATCCGGGGCCTCCCGATGTACCTACTTGCCTACATCTTATCAAACCGCATGTCGGCAAGTAGGTTCAAGTGGGTCGCCCCGACTCGACAACTCCATAGGCAATGGCACAGTCCGCCCCGACGGGCACAAACCCTGTTGCAGAACTACAGATGGAGATGACATGGGAAACGACATGCTGGGCGGACTGGCGGACATCGCCGGCGACGTGTTCGCCAAGCACGGCCCCGCCGCCGCCGCGGTGGCCAGGACGTACTCGCCCGGCGACTTCAGCGTCCACTTCTTCCTGCAGCTGGGCGTGATCCTGCTGGCCTGCCGCGTGGTGGGCTGGTTCGGCCGCAAGTTCCTGGCGCAGCCGCAGGTGGTGGGCGAGATGATCGCCGGCGTGTTCCTCGGCCCGTCGCTGCTGGGCCTGTTCTTCCCCGACCTCCAGGGCGCGATCTTCCCCAAGGAAACCCGCAACGTGCTCTACACCGGCGCGCAGCTGGGCGTGGGCCTGTACATGTTCCTGGTGGGCACCACGCTGCAGCTGAACCACTTCCAGTCCAAGGCGCGCAGCGCGGTGGGCGTGTCGATGGCCGGCATCGCCGCCCCGTTCTTCATCGCCTTCCTGATCACGCCGCTGCTGCTGAACGTGCCGGGCCTGTTCGCCGCCGGCATCTCGCCGACGAACGCGACGCTGTTCATGGGCGCGTGCATCGCGCTCACCGCGTTCCCGATGCTGGCGCGCATCATCAACGAGCGCGGCCTCGCCAACACCTCGCTGGGCACGTTGTCGCTCACCGCCGGCGCGTTCGACGACGCGTGCTCCTGGTGCGTGCTGGCCATCGTGCTGGCCACGTTCGGCGCCGGCCCGGGCGTCGCGGTGCTGGCGATCGGCGGCGCCGTCGTCTACGCCGCGTTCATCACGCTGTTCGGCCGCCGCCTGCTGGCGCCGCTGGGCCGCATCGTCGAGCGCGACGGCGAGATGAGCCTCACCGTGCTGGGCATCACCCTGGCGCTGTTCTGCTTCTCGGCCTTCCTGATGGACGCCATCGGGATCCACGCCATCTTCGGCGGCTTCATCCTGGGCGCCGTGATGCCGCGCGGCCTGTTCGCGGCGGAGCTGAAGAAGAAGGTGGAACCGGTCGCGGTGATCCTGCTGCTGCCCATGTTCTTCACCTACTCCGGCCTGAACACGCGCATGGACATGGTCAACTCGGGCTCGCTGATCCTGGTCGCGCTGGGCATCCTGGTGGCCTCCGTGGTGGCCAAGGGCGGCGCCTGCTACCTGGCGGCGCGCCTGGCCGGCGAGGACAACCGCACCGCGCTGGGCATCGGCGCGCTGATGAACTCGCGCGGCCTGATGGAGCTGATCATCATCAACATCGGCCTGCAGAAGGGCATCATCGGCCCGGCACTGTTCTCGATGCTGGTGCTGATGGCCATCGTCACCACGATGATGGCGAGCCCGCTGTTCGAGTTCGTGTACGGCCGCAAGGCGCGCGAATCGGGCGAGCTGGGCGCCCTCGGCGCGAACGCTGCGGCCTGAGGATCCCCTGCTCGTGGGGGCGCGTCGCCTTGACGCCCACCACGGTGGGTCACTAAGGTGGCTCGGCGCCCCGGGCCGCGTCGCCGCCCGGTTGCATCGCGCCGAGGAGACCCGCCTTGCCCACCCCCCGCGTCGCCGTCATCGCCGTCCACGGCGTGGCGGACCAGCAACCCGGCGAGACCGCGCGCGCCGTCGTCGACCTGCTGGTGTCGTCGGCGCCGGACGGCACCTGCTACACGTCCTCGGCCACCGAGGACCTGACGCTTCGCGTGCCGCCGCTGCAGCCGCAGCCCCACGCGCAGCCGCGCGCCGCCCACGCGTCGCCGGCCACGCCCAGCGGCGCGGACCGGCCGCTGATGAAGTCGTTCCTGCAGTCGACGCGCTCCGACTTCCAGACCCAGCAATGGGCCGCGCCGGCTCCCGTGGCCGCCCGTCACGCAATCGACCCGGCCGCCATCCCCGCGCCGCGCGCCGACGAGGATCGCGGCATCGCCGTCACCAACTACCTGCTGTCCAAGCACGTGCGCAACGGCGCGAGCCCGGAGACCTACGAGACCACCTGCATCACGCTGGATCGCCACGATGTCGGCCCCGACAAGCTCGAAGGCGACGCCGACGACACGACCGCCCGCGTCGACGTCTACGAGATGTACTGGGCCGACCTGTCGCGCCTGTCCGGCTCGATGCCGCGCATCGTGTCGGAGCTGTTCACGCTCGTCTTCCGCCTGTCCAAGCTGGGCCGCGAGACCGTCGACGAGATGCGGGGCCAGCTCGCGCGCTCGCGCGATCCGAAGGCGCGCGGCGCGGGCGTGTTCCGGCGCGCGTGGAGCACGGTGGCCTGGCTGCAGATCGGGCTCGACTGGCTGTTCGTCAACGGCCTGGCGCTGCTGTTCACGCAGCTCGCGCTGCTGGGCATCCTGCTGGTGTGCCTGGGCTTCACCTCGGGCGTGGCGCCGGACGTCGCGGCGGATCCCGCGGCGGCCGCCGCCGCGGCGGCACGCGAGCTGTGGCTGCACCGCGGCGTGGCCGGCGCGCTGGTGCTGCTGTCGCTGCTGCGCCTGGGCTATCGCTGGGGCGACGGGAAATGGCTGCAGGCCACGCTGCCGGCCGCGCTCGCCGCCGCGGCGCTGGTCGCGCTGTTCCTGGTGCCCGGCGCGCTGCAATGGATCACGGCGGTCACGTTCCTGGCCCTGCTGACGATGGCCAACGAAGTGGCACTGCGCATCGCCGACGACCGCTTCCCGCTGGTGCACGTGGTGGGCCGCTGGATGTGGGCCGCGGCCACGCTGCTGATGCTGGGCAGCGCCTTCCACGAGACGCAGGTGCTGGCCGCGCCGGCCTGGCGCGACGTGTGGGTGCACGCGGCGCTGTTCTCCACCGAGGCGGTGCTGCTGATGATCAAGTGGTGGTGGATCCTGGCCGGGCCGCTGCTGGTGGCGTGGTTCCTCGCCGGCGTCGTGGCGCGCCGCGAATCGGGCTATGCCTCGCGCGCGAGCATCGGCACCGGTCGCCTGGGCATCACCGTGTCGCTGGGCATGTTCCTGGCGGTGGCCATGACCATCTGGGCGCTGGTCAACAACGTGCTCGACGCCTCGGTGGAAGGCGCCGGGTATCGCCCGTGCATCTTCGCGTTCGAGCCGTCCGACACGGCCCCCAGGCCGGCGGCGTCGGCCGGCACCAACGTGTGCATGTGGGCCAGCCAGAACGCCAGGCAGGCGGCCGCGCGGCAGGCGCTGCCCAGCGCGCATGCCGTGCTGGACGACCGCTACGTCAGGAGCACCAGCGCGTTCTCGCTGCTGGCCACGCTGCTGCTGGTGCTGGTGGCCTGGCTGCTGGCGATGTTCACGCCCAGCGTGGCCGCCGAGCTGAAGCTGATCGCCGATTCGCGGCGCGACGCGCACCAGCAGGCGCTAGACAGGCTGCGGCCGAAGCACGCCGCCGCCACGCTGCGCCAGCGAACGCAGCACGCGCGTGCGCTGGGCCGCTGGCTCACCGCGGGCTACCGCTGGCTGGACCTGGTGGTGGCGGTCATCAGCTTCCTCGGCGTCGCGCTGAGCCTGGGCATCGCGCTGCTGTTCCTCGCCACCGTCTTCGAGCAGGGCATGGTGACGAGCCGCCTCGACAAGATGGGCCTCACCGCGCTCGTGGCGCTGCTGGACGCCACCGAGTCGGTGGTGGCCGGCGCCACGCAGACCCTGTTCAATCCGCTGCAGGCGCTGGTGTTCAGCGCGGCCGGCGTCGGCGCGACGCTGTCGTTGCTGGGCGGGCAGCTGTCGCGCCGCATCCCCTCGTTGCGCGGGCCGCTGGACGTGGCCATGGATGTCGACAACCACTTCCGCGAGTTCCCGCGCACCAACATCCCGCGCGCCCACATCTTCTCGCGCTACGCCGCTCTGCTGCGCCACGTGCGGTCGCAGGACTACGACCGCGTGGTGGTGGTGGCGCACAGCCAGGGCACGGTGATCAGCTCCGAGCTGCTGCGCTTCCTCGCGAGCCGCGCGCAGCTCGCGCCCACGCCGGACGACGAGCCGCTGCTCGATGGCCGGCCGCTGCCGCCGGTGAGCCTGCTCACGCTCGGATGCCCGCTGCGCCAGCTGTACGGCGCGCGCTTCCCGGGCCTGTACGGCTGGGCGACCGCGAGGAACGGAGACGTGTTCGGCCCGCGCGCCACCGACATCGGCGTGCAGCGCTGGATGAACGCGTTCTGCAGCGGCGACTACGTGGGCCGCTGGCTGTGGAGCAGCGCGGCGGACCAGCCGGTGTTCCAGCACCCGATGGCCAACGCGGTGGGCCACGACCCGTTCGGACGCGTCGACGTGTACACGGGCTTCAATCCGGCGCCGCCGGCAGAGGCCCGGCTGCACGCGGCGCGCGAGGTGGAGGTGTGCCTGGGCCTGGGCGCCCACACGCACTACCTCGAGCGCGACCAGGCCACGGTCGCCTGGATGATCGACTGGCTGGTGCGCGCGCGGCCGCTCGGGCAGGACGAGGACCCGGCCGATCTCGCGCGGCCGGTCACGCTGGACGCGACGGCGACGGTGACGGCGGGGACGCCGGCGAAGCTGGCGACTGTGGAGGCGTCGGCGCTGTCCGATGGGCAGGCGGCGTCCGGCCGGACGCCGTGAAAAGGCCGCATCGCAGCATCGCATCGACGTCGCGAAGGTCGGCTTCGAAGGGTCGTCCGTTCGGAGCGACGCGATAGATCCTTCCGCTCGCGGGGCCGCGCAGGGCCAGTGCGGCATCTCCCGTGTAGGTGAGCAGTGCACCGGCGGCCGGCATGCCGCGACCCGGAGGAGGAACGGCGGCCGCCAACAGGGGCGCGACGACGGCGGCGCGGCGGCCGGAGCAGCAAGTCATGGTTCGATCTCTCCTGGTGGTTTGTCGTGCGGCGGCAATTCCGCGACCGCCGGCTCGGCCCGGGCGACGAGCAGGGCCGACACCTGTTCGAGGATGCAGGAGCCGCCGGAAATGGCAAGCCAGAGCGTGAGGCCGTGCGCCCAGTCGCGTGCCAGCCATGCCGCGAACGGCACGGCAAACCAGAGGCTCACGCAGTAGGGGCAGTCCATCAGGCGCCCCAGGCTACCCGGGCCTGCCGCGATCCTGCACCGGGCCACGATGTCGAAGGGGCCGTCCTCGCGGGCGACGAGGTGGCTGACCCGCCAGGTCGCGAGGACCGCGAGCAGCGGATCGAGCCAGCCTTGCACGAGAGCGCCGCTACCGGTTGATGACGGAGAACGCGCTGATGGGCGTGATGTAGACGTCCTGCGGGTCGTACTGCCACGCCGGGGTTGCATGCTGGCCGCCGTCCCCGCCGTCGGGGTTGAATGCCCGGCTGGCGACCACCCCGCTGAAGATGTAGGTGCCCTCCTGCGCACTTGCCGGCAGCAGGTAGATGGCCGTCAGCGCCTGGGCGTCGACCGTGACGTCGGCATGCCAGTAGTCGTACGTGGTGCTGCCGGCCGGCTCGTTGAAGCCGCCGGTGCCGGAGATGAAGACGAAATCTCCGGCGCCGCATCCCGAGGCCGTCATGGACACCGACCGGAGATGCGCGCCCGCCGCCGGCAGCGTCACCCGGAAGTAGACGTCGGTGGGGGTCGCGCCGCGCGACACGACGGGGCAGACAGCGTCGATCGGCGTGAACGGCCCTGCGGCCGAGGAGGCGGTGGCGACGGCGAACGTGCCGGTGGGCGCCTTGTTGTTGACCGTGAAGGCGACCGGCGCGGCACTGGACGAGACCACGCCCGCGGATCCCAGGTCCAGCGTGACGACATACAGGCCGTCGGCGAAACCGGTGGTGTCCCAGTCCAGGAGAAGGCTCCCGGGCAGCCAGGGATTGGGCCCCGCCGGCAAGGCGATCGGATACCAGCCCTGGGCGTCGGCCGAGACGGCATGCCACTCCTCCGTTCCCATGCCGTTCAGTCGATAGAGCAGCCACGTGAGACCGACGAAAGGCGTCGGGGCCGTGAACGTGGCGCCGCCGTCGCTGCTGTAGGTATAGACCAGCCGATACTGCGTGGCACCCGGATCGGTCTGGTTGCAACCATAGAGGAGCAGGTCGCCGCAGCACGGTGCCTGCCCAGCCGGCAGGGGCAGCGGATCGGTGAACATCCCCGACGGATGGGGCCGGTTGGTGCGCACCGCGAAACCATTGACGCTGTCATAGACGGACGGGTCGCCCGTGACGGGCAGGAGCCCCGCCGTCACGATCGCCGGCTCGTCGCCGCAAGGTATCGAGGTCGGGCCGCACGGCACGCCCGCCAAGGCGTTGGGGCCCGCCTGCAGGGTCAACGGGCCGATCGGCGTCGTTTCCCAGGAGACGCCGAAATTGACGGGGCCGCAGATCGGCACCGGAGTGCCCGTGCCGGTGGTGTCCTGAAGCACCGTGATGCTGATGTCGGGCACCTCGAGGATCGGCACCCACTCGGGCACGATCACGTCGTGGCAGCGCATGAAAGGGCCCATCCAGCGGCGCGGATCCACCGATGCGAGATCCTTGGCCTTGACCCCCAGGCGGCCGGCCAGCGTCGCGACGCCGGGATGCACGCGATCGCCCGCGGCCGCGGACACGCGCAGTTCGGCTGGCAAGGGCGGACGGACCTGCGACAGCCGCGCCGGGGCGCCGAGCACGGCACCGGCTGCCGACGTGCTCGCGCCGAACCCGCCACTGGATCGCAGGCCCGCGACCTGCGCGGCCGCGTCGCCCCCGAACTTCTCGGCGACGGCGTCGACCAGCCGCCCGAATTCGTAGTCGCCCAGGGTGGCCGGGTCGCCCTGCGGCACCAGCTGCCGGATGATGTCGCCGAGCGTCGGGCGCTGCAGGATGACCGGATAGCACCGCCGCTCGAGGCGATACCTCAGCACCCATTCGATGTCCCAGCGGGGCACCCAGACGCAGAACTTGCCACAGGCGTCGG
This sequence comes from Betaproteobacteria bacterium, assembly GCA_013289985.1. Taxonomy (GTDB): domain Bacteria; phylum Pseudomonadota; class Gammaproteobacteria; order Burkholderiales; family Burkholderiaceae_C; genus Scleromatobacter. The sequence continues at coordinate 10,172 of JABCYW010000064.1, forward strand.
TCCGGGTCGTCGCGATGACATGCGTCGTGCAACGAATGGGGAAATGCCAGGCCCAGGGCGAGCTGGCGGGGAAATAGCCGAGGAACGAACACTCGGTGTCGTCGACGTCGACGGTGGCATACGGTACCGGGTACGCGACGCCGGTGCCGGGATCGGTCTTGACGACGGTTCCGCAGATCTGCTCGAACCAGAACCAGCGGGGATTGAGCTGGATCGGGAAGCGCTCCCTCACCTGATCGATGGTCAAGCCACTCAGCGATTCCTTCGGTACGCCCATCAGGGAAGCCAGCCGCGCGGCCGACTGGCCCGCGATCGTGTACTTGGCGGCGTCGGGCAGTCCGCGCGATCGGTCGTTTGTCATGGTGCCTTCCTCGGTTTCGGGGTCGAGAAGAATTCGAACGCGACATCGCACTGCCGTCGACACGACACATCGAGTACCGTTGCCGAGACATGTCGAAGCAAGTGCAGTCCGGGCAAAGCTTCAACCTCGCGTCGGACCTCGCCTATCCCTATGGCCGCAAACCGGACCGGGCAAACAAGGGGGCTGCATCGGACCGATCAGGCCGGCACCGGCAGCTCGTAGCGCACCGTCTCGCCATCCTCCGGCACCAGCACGCGAGCCCCCAGGCCGGCGGCGTCCGCCAACTGGCGCACGCACTCGCGCGTGCCCGGGCAGTGGTCGAGCGCCTCGAGATGGTTCGCGATCACGAGGCCGTCCGTCAGGCGGGCGGCGGTGCAGACGTCGGCGGCATCCATCAGGATTTCGGAGCCGAGGTCGAAGCGCGCACCACCGGCGGGGAGGATGGCGACATCGGGCCGCTGGTCGGAGAGCAAGCGCGCCACGTCGTCGGTCAGGAGGGTATCGCCCGCGATGTAGACGCTGGGTTCACCCGGCAGCTCGAGGTACCAGCCGACGCCATGCGCCATCAGGCGGCCGATCCAGCCGCGCCCGTGCACGCAGGGCACCGGCGTGATGTAGCCGTCGAAGAAGGGTTGGCGGTCGACGGCGGACAGGGCGACCGAGGCCAGGCCGTGTTGCGCCAGCCAGGCGGCGTCGCCCGGCGTGCAGAACACCGGCGTCGCACGCTCGCGCAGGAAGCGGCGACCCGCGCTGTCCAGGTGGTCGAAGTGCCCCCGCTGGCAGTGCGTGATCAGCGCGTGCGTGGTGCGTCCGAGGAGATTCGAGGCGGCCGGCGGCAGCTCGACCAGCGGATTGCGCCGCCCCGCCCCGCCGGCGAGGCGAAGGCGCGGCAGGGCGCCACGCGCGGCGAGCATCGGGTCGACGAGCAGCGCCACGGGCTCGGAGCTTGTCTGCCATTCCAGCAGCAGCGTGGCATTTCGCAGGGTCGTGATCTTCATGGCGGCGAATGATTGGTGGGGACGACGCCACTTTCGCGGACGGAGGCCGTGACGCCAATGGCCTGAAATGACAAAATACTTCCAATTCATGCCAAAGCCACGCCTGCCTCGTCTCGACCTCGGATTCCTGCTGTTCGACGGTTGCATGCCTTCGGGCCTGTTCGCCGCGGCCGACATGGCGCGCGCGGCAAATCTGCGAGCCGGACGCGAGCTCTTCCGCGTGACCTGGGCGAGCCTCGACGGCGCGCCGGTTGCAGGTGCCGAAGACGGTCCGCGGCTGCTGCCTTCGCGTGCGTTCGCGGAGGCGGCCTGCGACGCCTGGCTCGTACCCGGCCTGTGGGCGATGTCGGAAGCCGGATTGGAAGGGGCCATCGCCTCCCTGGCGCCGGTGGTCCGCGCTCTGCGTGAGTTGCCCGCGTCGACGCCGCTGTGGAGCTACTGCACGGGCGTCGCGCTTCTGGCCAGCGCGGGACGGCTGGACAGGCACGCGGCCACGGCGGCCTGGTGGCTGAGAGGCGCGCTGGCACGCCGGCACGGGCGGGTGGATTGGCGCTTCGACGAACCTCTCGTCGAGGATCGCGGCGTGCGCACGGCCGCCGGACCGAGCGGGTATCTGCCGCTGATGACCTCCGCTCTCGGCGAGCGCCTCCCACCCGACGCGCTGCGCGATATCGAGGACGTGTTGATGCTGCCGCGCCCGCGGGAATGGCTGCCGGTGTTCCGGCCCGTCGAGCTCATCGCGATCGAGGATGCACGCCTGCGCCGGGCGCTTGTCTTCGCGCAGCGCTGCGCGGCCCAGGAGCTGACCCTGGCCGCCGCGAGCACGCACCTGCGAATGGCGCCACGCAGCTTCGCCCGCCACGTGCAGGCCGGCACGGGACTGGCTGCCGGCGACTGGCTGCGCCGCGTCAAGCTTCGGCAGGTGGGCGAGGCGCTGGCCGCCTCCAGCGAGCCCGTGAAGGTCATTGCCGATCGCCTCGGCTTCGGCAGCGAGGCCAGCCTGCACCGCGCCTTTCACCGCACGGTTGGATGCACGCCCGCTCAGTTCCGTCGACGGCTCGGCGGCGCGAGGGCGACCGACTGAGGCCCTGCCCCGGCATGCCGCCGGTCGCGAACGACAGCCTTCCGTCGACTCACCGGCCTCGAGTGCGCGCGGCCGACAATCGGCGAGCGACGTGGAACAGGTCCGACGTCGGCTCCGCCTTGCAGAGCGCCAGGATGCGCGGCTGCAGCTCGTCGTAGGCCGGCACCTCGACGTCGGACGTCCCGTCGAGGGCGGTCGCCACCGCCGCGATGCCGGAAAGGTATCCCTGGGCCCACGTCAGGAGCGGCATGCGGTCGACGAGTTCCGGGCTCGACAGGCGGCTGACCACGACGGTGCAGCGCATCAGTCCGGGCCCCGACGGCACGTTCATCGCCAGCGCCGGCTTGCTCGACAACGCGCAAGCCGTCGCCAGGACAAAGAGCATGGAAGAAAGACATTTCATGATCGCATCTCCAGAATTCGCAGCTGCGAGCACGCCGCTCACCAACATGTCGCAAGCATGGCACGCTGGCCGCGCGGCCAGTCCGGCGAGCAAGGTCGCATTTGCGGCGCTGTTCGCCGAAGCCCCGTGTACTTCAGTTCCCGCGCCGCCGGCCGAAAACGGGACCGGTTGGAATTCAAAGGCCAATGATGAGCGGTTTGAGGCAACGCCTGGGTGCGCTGTTCGGGGCGCGTGGCACGCCGGCCGACGCGGCGCACATGGCGTCGCGCGTCGCGTCGCGGCCCGGCGCATCGCCGGCGGCCGTGTTGGCGGCCGGCGAGCCTGCCGCCGTCGAGGAGACGGCCATCGTGGTCGACTTGCGCCACGCGTTCTTCGACTGGGTGCTCGGCGCCGTCTCGACGCCATCCGACGTGTTGCTGGACGGCGAGCGGCGCCTGCTCGCGCAACTCGACGCCGTGCTGGCGTCCGACGACTCCCGAGCGGCCCTGTTGCCGCGCGCGCCGGCGGTCATCCCGCAGTTGCTGAACAGCCTGCGCGACGAGGGCCAGTCCGCCACGGCGCTGGCCGAGCGCGTGATGCGCGACCCGCACCTGGTCGCCGAGGTGATCCGCCTGTCCAACAGCGCGCACGCGGCCGCCGCCGAGCCCATCGTCGACATCGCCCAGGCGATCGGTCGGATCGGCACCAACGGACTGCGCCGCGCGATCGCACGCGTCGTCCTGAAGCCGATGTTCGGCGGCACGGCGGACACCTTGTCGGCACGTTGCGCGCAACGCCTGTGGGACCACTCCGATGCCCAGGCAACGGCGTGCCAGCAGGAGGCCGGCATGCGCGGCCTCGATCCGTTCGAAGGCTACCTGGCGGGGCTGATGCACAACGTCGGCTGGACTGCCGCGCTGCGTTCGATCGACCGCAGCAAGCCGGGTGCACCCATCCGGTTCAGCCGGGCCTTCGCCGCCGAGTTCGACCAGCGTCGCGAAACCTTCTTCGCGCTGCTGGTGATCCCCTGGCGACTCACCGCCAGCCTGACCGCGCTGGGCACCGCGCTGCGAGATGGCGACCACGCCGGGGCGCGTTCGCCGCTCGGCGAGGCGCTGCGCGCGGCGAACCAGCGTGCCTCCCTGCAGATGCTGAGGTCAAGCCAGGCTGTCCTTCCCCATTGAGCTTTCGGAAGAAGCCGTGGTGCCGCGCGATCCGGGCCCGGCCGGAACGCGTCCACCACCTGGCATCGCGATTGCCCTCGGGATTCGTCAGCTCGAGCGCGCCGGTCGTCGACCGGCCGCCCCACCCCACCAGGACTCGCCCATCATGAAGACCCCTCGCCTCTTCCCGCTCGCCGCGCTCATCGCCGCCGCCGCCCTCGCCGGCTGCTCGGCAACCGCCAGCGTCACCAAGCCCTCCGAAGGGGGCGGACCCAGCACCGCCGAGTCGCGCCACGCCGTGGACGCGAGCTACCAGGAGACGCTCGACCGCCTGTACGCCAGCAACGCCGGCTCGCGCGAGCTGGTGGCCAAGGCGCGCGGCGTGCTCGTGTTCCCGCGCGTGATCTCGGCCGGCCTCGTGGTGGGCGGCGCGTACGGCGAAGGCCAGTTGCGCGAGCACGGCCGCGTCGAGGGCTACTACCGCACCACCACCGGCTCGCTGGGCTGGCAGATCGGCGCGCAGTCGCGTGCGCTGGTCTTCCTGTTCCTGACCGAGGACGCGCTGCAACGCTTCCGCGACAGCCATGGCTGGTCGGGCGGCGTCGACGCCTCCGTGGCCCTGCTGACGGTGGGCGCCAACGGCGCGATCGACGCCAACGCGGCACAGGCACCCGTCGTAGCCTTCGTCATGACCAACGCCGGCATCATGGCGGGCGCGACGCTGCAGGGTACCAAGGTCACGCGCATCGACGACTGATAACCGTTCCGGCATGGCAGGCGCTCGATTCTCGAGCCCTGCCGGCCTCCGGATAGCACGAGAATCGCGGCTGTCTCCACAGAACCTGTCCGCGATGACCTACTCCGCCGAACCCCTGCGCTACGACGGCCGCATGCCCTACCGGAGCTGCGGCCGCAGCGGCCTGAAGCTGCCCGCCATCTCGCTGGGCCTGTGGCACAACTTCGGCGACGCGACGCCGCTGGAGACGCAGCGGAGCATGCTGCGCACGGCCTTCGACCTGGGCATCACGCACTTCGACCTCGCCAACAACTACGGACCGCCCTACGGCAGCGCCGAGACCAATTTCGGCGAGCACCTGCGGCGCGACTTCCGGCCGCATCGCGACGAGTTGCTGATCTCCAGCAAGGCCGGCTGGGACATGTGGCCCGGCCCCTACGGCCAGGGCGGCGGCTCGCGCAAGCACGTGCTGGCCAGCCTGGACCAGAGCCTGAAGCGCATGGGCCTGGACTACGTCGACATCTTCTACTCGCACCGCTTCGACCCCGACACGCCGCTGGAGGAGACCATGGGCGCGCTCGCTTCCGCCGTGCGCCAGGGCAAGGCGCTCCACGTGGGCATCAGCAGCCACTCGGCGGCCAAGACGCGCGAGGCCGCGGCCATCCTGCAGTCGCTGGGCGTGCCGCTGCTGATCCACCAGCCGTCCTACAGTCTGCTCAATCGCTGGATCGAGCACGACCTGCTGGACGCGCTGGACGACACCGGCGCCGGCTGCATCGCCTTCAGCGCGCTGGCGCAGGGGCTGCTCACCGACAAGTACCTCGCGGGCGTGCCCGACGACGCGCGCATCAACCGGCCCGGCGGCGGCTCCCTGAAGCCCGAGCACCTCAACGCCGCGAATCTGGCGCGCGTGCGGGCGCTGAACGACATCGCGCGGTCGCGCGGCCAGACGCTGGCGCAGATGGCCACGGCGTGGGTGCTGCGCGACGCGCGCGTCACCTCCGCGCTGATCGGCGCGAGCCGGCCCGAGCAGATCGTCGACCTGGCCGGCGCGATGGCGCGGCTCGATTTCACGCACGAGGAACTGGCGGCCATCGACCAGCACGCGGTCGATGGCGGCATCAACCTCTGGCAGAAGCCGTCCACCGACCAGCGGCCGGGCTGAGGGTCAGGCCCTTCGCCCGGACTGTCCCGCCGGCGTCGACCTGGCACGCCGTTCGGGTCTATGCTGCGGTCCCCGGCGCCGGCCGGCAAGAAGGAGACCGCCATGCACATCCCGTCCCTGAAGGACAAGGTCAGCGCCGAGGAATGGCAGCTGCGCTGCGACCTCGCCGCCTGCTACCGTCTCGTGGCCGCCTACGGCTGGAGCGACCTGGTGTTCACGCACATCAGCGCGCGCGTGCCGGGCGACGACCACAGCTTCCTGATCAATCCGTACGGCCTGATGTTCGACGAGATCACCGCGTCGTCGCTGGTGCTGATCGACCAGGAAGGCAACAAGCGCGGCGACTCGGCCTTCCCGGTCAACCGCGCCGGCTTCGTGATCCACAGTTCCATCCACGCGGTGCGCGACGACGCGCACTGCGTGCTGCACACCCACACGCGCGCCGGCGTGGCCGTCAGCGCGCAGGCCGCGGGCGTGCTGCCGATCTCGCAGCAATCCACGTTCGTGCTGGCCTCGCTGGCGTACCACGACTACGAGGGCGTGGCCCTGCGCGACGAGGAGAAGCCGCGCCTGCAGGCCGACCTCGGCAAGGCCAACTACCTGATGCTGCGCAACCACGGCCTGCTGACCGTGGGCCGGTCCATCGCCGATGCGTTCCTGGCGATGTACATGTTCGAGACCACCTGCCAGATCCAGCTCGCGGCGCAGGCCGGCGGCCCGCTGACGCAGGTGCACCCGGAGATCGTGGCCGGCGTGGCCGAATCCATGCGCGTGCAGACCGCCAGCCAGGGCGGCGCGTTCGTGTGGCCGGCGCTGCTGCGCAAGCTGGACCGGATGGACGCCAGCTACCGGACCTGAGCCTTCGGCGGCGGGAGCACACTGCGTCCCGCGATCACCGGTCGGGGTCCCGCGTGGTGGGCACCCGCACCGCCCGCAGGAACCTGCCCGCGACGCGCATCACCGCCGTGGCGGCGGCCTCGCTCGCGTAGATGTCGGGCACGCACACCGCCGCGCCGCCGGCCGTCAGCGTGCCCGGATGGCGGATGCGGAAGAACGGCGCCGGTGCCTCGAACGACTTCGGGAACGCGTGGATCAGCGCGATGTCGGTGCCCGGGCCCCGGTCGGCCTGGCTGCCGGGCGGCAGCTCGCAGCTGGTGAGCACGTGGATCGCGTAGAACTGCCCGTAGCCGGCCACGTCGACCGGCAGGAACTCCAGCTCCGGGAAGTGCGACAGCTCGTCGCGCACGCCCTGCGACACGACGTGCGCCGTGGGGTGGAACAGCACCGCCGTGGCGATGCTCTCGGAACGGTAGAGCTCCAGCGACGGCGGCGCCCAGCGCTCGGCCAGCGGCGCCGTGGTGCGCAGCAGCGGTTCGTTCCAGGCGGAATGTTCGTTGTCCACCCACTCGGCGGCGGCGTCGGTGCCGTCGATGAAGACGGGCTTGATCTCGAAGACGGGCATTTCCAAGTGTAGGGCAGGCGCATCGGGCCGACCGTCCGTGGCGCGGGCACGTCAAAAGCGATGGCCGCCTGCCAGGTCGGCCCGGCCACCGCGGGTCAACCAGGGGTCGAACCGTACGCCAGGGGCGCCGCGCCGACTTAGACTGGGGCCAGGGGCGGCATGTTGCACGCAGTCCGGCGGAGACCGGCTCGGGCACTTCCAGGCTGCTGCGAGCATGAACCGATCTTCCGCGCGCTTGCGGCGCGCGCTTGCACTCGTCGTCGGCATCGGGGTGGTCGTCCTGGGCGGAATCGCCTGGACGACCCATGAGCAATCCGTCCGCCTCGACGAGACCGCCGGCTGGGCCGATCGCACGCGCGCCAGCGTGGCCGCCGTGCAGGCGGTGCCGCTGGCCGCGCTCGACGCCGAATCGGCCCAGCGCGGCCACCTGCTGGGCTCGCCCAGCGGCCTGCCCCGCTACCGGGCGGCCGAGGCCGCCGCGCGGCGCAACCTCGACCTGCTGGCGCAGGCCATGCGCGACGACCCCGCCCAGGTGGCAGCGCTGGCGCGGCTGCGCTCTGCCGTCGAGGCCCACTTCAAGCGGCTCGACCGGGCCGTCGCCCTGGCGGCGGACCATCCGGACCAGGCCCGCGCCCTCCTGCTCGACGGCCAGCGCGCGGAGCTGAGCCGCGAGATCGAGGACACCGCCGCCGCGATGAGCGCCACCGAGGGCCGCCTCTTCGACGAACGCATCGCGGCCAGCCGGAGCGCGCGCCAGGCCGCCGAGGCCTGGGCCGGCACCACGCTGACGCTGCTGGCGGCGATGATGGCCGCCGTGGCCGTCTTCATCCTGCGCGAGCTGCGGCTGCGCGCCGCGATGACCGGCGCGCTGATGGACAGCCGCAGCCTCCTGGAGCTCGGCGAGCGCCGGCTGCGCGCGATCGCCGACAACATGCCGGCCTGCATCGCCTACGTCGACAAGACGGAGACCTACCGCTTCACCAACGCGGCGTTCACCTCGCTGTTCGGCGTGCCGAGCGAGGCCTTCATCGGCCGCACGACGGCGGAGATGATGGGCCGGCGCACGCGCGACGAGCTCGCGCCCTACGTGGAAGGCGCGCTGGCCGGCCACACCATGCACTTCGAGCGCCGGGGCATGGCGCTGCAGGCCGACGCCACGTTCATGGTCAGCTACGTGCCCGACGTCAACGCCAGCGGCGGCGTCGACGGCTACTACGTGATGTCGCTGGACATCACCGCGCGCAAGAAGGCGGAGCTCGAGCTGGCCAACAGCGAGCGGCGCCTGCGCACGATCACCGACAACCTGCCGGCCACGATCGTGCGCATGGACACGCAAGGGGTGTGCACCTACGCCAACGAGCACATGCGCCGTCTCTACGGGATCGACCCGTCGCTGCTGCTGGGCATGTCGCACCGCGCCTTCCGCGGCGAGGAGGAATGGGCGGTCATCGGGCCGCACGTCGACGCGGCGCTGCAGGGCGAGCTGCGGCGCTTCGAGGTGCCCGCGCGCGTCAACGGCCATCAGCATTGGGTGCAGCAGAGCATCATCCCCGACGTCGACGCCCAGGGCCGCATCGTGGGCTACCTGTCGGTGTCCTTCGACATCACCGAGCGCAAGCTGCAGGAGGAGGCCCTGCGCAAGAGCGAGCTGTTCCTCGATCGCACCGGGCGCATGGCGGGCATCGGCGGCTGGGAGGTGGATCTCGTCAGCGGCAAGGTGGTCTGGTCGGAGGAGACGCGGCGCATCCACGGCGTCGACGCCGACTACGTGCCCGAGCTCCACACCGCCATCCTGTTCTATGCCGGAGCGGCGCGGGCGACGATCGAGCAGGCGATCCAGCGCGCGATGGCCGAGGGCACGCCGTGGGATCTCGAGCTGCCGTTCACCCGCGCCGACGGGCGCCGGCTTTGGGTGCGCGCGGTGGGCTCGGCGGAGTTCGCGAGCGGCGTGCCGGTCAGGCTGGTGGGTGCATTCCAGGACATCAGCGACAAGATCGCGCAACGCCAGGCCCTCAAGGAAGTCAACGACCGCGTGGCGCTGGCCACCGAGAGCGGCGGCATCGGCATCTGGGAACTCGACATCGACTCCGGCGAGCTGATCTGGGACGCGCGCATGTACCAGCTGTTCGGCGACGCCAGCGGCGGCCGCGCCGCGCCGGCGCTGGTGTGGAACCAGCGCGTGCACCCGGACGACCTGCCGGGCCTGCGGGAGGCGTTCCGCGAGACCGCGCAGGGCGGCCGGCTGCTCGATCGCGACTACCGCATCGTGCTGGACGACGGCCGCATCCGCCACCTGCGCGGCACCGCGCGCGCGATGCGCGACGGCGACGACGAGCCGGTGCGCCTGATCGGCGCCACCTGGGACATCACCGAGCTGCGCGAGTTGGCCGCCCGCCTGGCCGAGGATCGCTCGCTGCTGAGCGTGACGCTGGAGTCCATCGGCGACGCCGTCATCACCACCGATGCACGCGGCCAGATCACCTGGCTGAACCCGGTGGCCGAACGCCTGACGGGCTGGACCTCGCCGGAGGCGATCGGGCGCACGCTGACGCAGGTGTTCCACATCGTCGACGAGCGCACCCGCGAGCCTTCGCCCGATCCGGTCGAGGACTGCCTCGACCAGGGCCGCCGCGTGGCGGGCAGCAACAGCACGCTGCTGCTGTCGCGCAACGGCGAGGAGTTCGGCATCCGCGAGTCCATCGCCCCGATCCGGCGCGAGGACGGCACCGTGCTGGGCACGGTGCTCGTGTTCCACGACGTGAGCGAGCAGCGCCGACTCAGCGGCGAGATGCACTGGCGCGCGACGCACGACGTGCTCACGGGCCTGGTCAATCGCGCCGAGTTCGAGACGCGGCTCGGCCGCCTGCTGCAGGCGACGCAGGACTCCGGCGGCGACCACGCCCTCCTCTACATCGACCTGGACCAGTTCAAGCTGGTCAACGATGCCTGCGGCCACGCGGTGGGCGACCAGTTGCTGCAGCAGATGGCGCGCATGCTCACCGACAGCGTGCGCGCCCGCGACACGGTGGCGCGCCTGGGCGGAGACGAGTTCGCGGTCCTGATGGAGCGCTGCGCCACCCCGCAGGCGCAGCGCGTGGCGCAGAAGCTGTGCGACCGCATGGACGACTTCCGCTTCGTGCACGAGGACCGGCGCTTCCGCATCGGCATGAGCATCGGCCTGGTGCCGCTGGATGGCCGCTGGCAGACCACCGCGGCGCTGCAGCAGGCGGCCGACACCGCGTGCTACGCCGCCAAGGAGGCCGGCCGCAACCGCGTGCACACCTGGTTCGACACCGACGTGGCACTGCGCGAGCGGCAGTTCGAGATGCAGTGGGTGACGCGCATCGAGCACGCGCTGGACGAGGACGGCTTCGAGCTGTACGCGCAGCGCCTGACGCCGCTGAAGGCCAGTCCCGGCGCGTCGTGCGGCGTGCACGCCGAGGTGCTGCTGCGCATGCGCCAGGCCGGCGGCCCGCTGGTGGCGCCCGGCGCGTTCCTGCCCGCCGCCGAGCGCTTCCATCTGGCCTCGCGCATCGACCGTTGGGTGCTGCGCCACGTCGTGGCCTGGATGGCCGCGCTCGGCGACCCGGCCCGCATCGGCCTGCTGGGCGTGAACCTGTCGGGACGGTCGGTGGGCGACAGGTCGTTCCACCGCTGGGCGCTCGACCTGCTCGCCAACGCCGGACCGTCGCTGTGCGGCGCCCTGTGCCTGGAGATCACCGAGACCGCCGCCGTCACCAACATCGCCGACGCGTCGGTGTTCATCGACCAGGTGCGCGCCCTCGGCGTCAAGGTGGCGCTGGACGATTTCGGCGCCGGCGCGGCCTCGTTCGGCTACCTGAAGACGCTGCGCGTGGACACGCTCAAGATCGACGGCCAGTTCGTGCGCGACCTGGTGGACGACCCGCTGGACGAGGCGGCCGTGCGCTGCTTCGCCGACGTGGCCAAGGTGATGGGCCTGACCACCGTGGCCGAGTTCGTCGACAAGCCCGCCGTGCTCGAGCGCCTGCGCGCGATGGGCGTGGACTTCGCCCAGGGCTACCTGCTTCACGAGCCGGCGCCCATCGCCGACCTGATCGAGGCGGCGGAGTCACCGACAGTTTCGATTTCCTGAGCAGGTAGCGCCGGCGCGGGCGGCTACCATCGCCGCCTGAAGACGCGCGGCCCCTCGCGGCCGCGCCCAAGACCCCAAGGACTCCTCGTGAACATTCATCTCGGGCTGACGCCCCTCATCTCGCTCATCGCCGGCATCCTCATCCTCGTGATGCCCAAGCTGCTGAACTACATCATCGCGTTCTACCTGATCGCCGTCGGCCTGATCGGCATCCTCGGCGTCCACGCATTGCGCCTCGGCTGACGGGCCTGTGGCCGCAAAGGGACAACACCAGCGCGGCACGCTCCGTTCATGGGTAGGATAGGCATCAAGCAAGCACGTGCGGATCCGCCCGGAGGCGGCATCCGGAGACACCTGAAAGGACCCTGATGATCACCAAAGCCCTGCTGTTCCGCTTCGAGTCGCAGACCGACGAAGACACGATGGACACGTTCCTCGAGGATCTCGCCACGGAAGTCTCCTGGGAGAAGACCACGCAGGCGTGGTTCGGCATCCGCTACATGCGCGGCGAGTTCGGCGTGTATTCGTGCTTCGACGATGAGGCCGGCCGCGAGGCGCACATGGGCGGCACCGCCGCCGCCTCGTTCTTCGGCGCCCAGCAACGCCTGATGACCTCCACGCCCGTCACCACCCGGATCGAGATCCTGGGCAGCAAGCTGCCCAGGGTGCTCGAGGGCGTCGCCAAGGGCCTGGTGCTGCGCTTCAAGGCCAAGCCCGGCAAGGAGGCCGAGGTGGCCCAGATGATGCGCGACTGCCAGCCGCTGGTGGACAAGGAGGCCGGCACGCTGGCCTGGTTCGCGAACCAGTACGGCGAGAGCCACTTCGGCACCTTCGCCGTGTTCGCCGACAACGGCGCCCGCTTCGCCCACCTCACCGGCCAGATCCCGCGCGCGCTGGGCATGACCGGCCTGGCGCTGCTGGGCGGCGCGCCCGAGGTGAGCATGGTCGACATCATCACGGGCACCGCGCGCCAGCGCGACTGAAGAACCTGCTCTACACGCCCGCGGCGGCGCGGTCGATGAAGCGCGCCAGCTCGATGTCCTTCATCGTCAGCCCGCGCGCGGCGTGCGTGCTCAGCGTCACGTCCACCACGTTGTACGAGTTCGACCAGTCGGGGTGATGGTCGCGCCGCTCGGCCACCAGCGCCACGCGCGTCATGAACGCGAAGGCCTCGTTGAAGTCGGCGAACTCCAGGTGGCGCGAGATGGCCGAGGCGGCCGGATCCAGCGACCAGGCCGGAAGCTGGGACAACAGCCCCGGCAACAGGGCGGGATCGAGCTTGGCGGTCATGGGCGGCCTTTCGGGAATCGGAGAAGCCACTCTAGGGCCTCGCGCCGGCCCTCGCCGCGTCGCGGGTTCTCCGGTGGCCAACGGCCGCTTCGCCCGCGGCGAAATCAGCGCGCGCGCGGCCGCTTCCACGCGCGCGCCACCGCGGCGCGCAAGGCCTCGCACTCGGCCTGCAACGCCGCCTCGAAGCGCGCCACCAGCGGGTTGCCCGGCCGGTGCGCCGGCCGCACCGCGAACACCCGGAACGGGATGGAGAACGTGAGCGGCCGCACGGCGATGCCCGCGCCGGCACCGGACAGCGCCAGCGCCGTCAACGGGTTGACGATCGCCAGGCCCAGGCCGTGCTGCACCATCGCGCACACGGCCACCGCGCTGTCGGTCTCCACCGCCAGCTGGCGATCGACGCCGGCGTCGGCGAAGGCCTTGTCGACGATCTGTCGGTAGCGGTCGCGCGGGTGGAAGCTCACGAAGGCCTGGCCCGCGAAGTCGGCCGGCGCGAGCCGGGGGCGAGCCAGCAACGGGTGCCCGGCCGGCAGCACCGCCACCTCGTCGAGCTCCAGCAGCAGCCGGGCGTCGGCGCCCGCCAGCGCGCCGTCGTGCTCGGTCAGCCCCAGGTCGTGGGCCTGCGCGGCCAGGCGCTCCTCCAGCAGCGGCGATTCGTACGGATTCACCGACACGCTGACGCCCCGATGCGCCGCCTGGAAGCGCGCGCAGGCGCCGGGCAGCAGCGCGTGCGAGAACGCGGGCAGGCAGGCGAGCGACAACTGGCCCTCGGTGAACTGGCGCAGGCGCAGCGCGGTGTCGGCCACGCGCTCCAGGCCGGCGTACGAGCGTTGCACCTCCTCGAACAGGGCGTACGCCTGCGCGGTGGGCTGCAGCCGGCCGCGCACGCGCTCGAACAAGGCCAGGCGCAGCAGCGACTCCATGCGCGAGAGCTCGCGGCTGATCGTGGGCTGCGAGGTGGACAGCGCCTCCGCGGCGCCGGTGACGCTGCCGGTGGTCATCACGGCGCGGAACACCTCGACGTGGCGGTGGGTGAGGTCTGGCATCCGCCGACCATATCAAATATGAAAGTGATTCACAAACCAAAGCATTGGACTGATATGCATTGCAGGGCCATCATGCCGCCATGACCACGCTCCAGCACCCCGCCCCCGCCGCCTTCGCCGCCGACCGCCTGCAGGCGCTGGCCGCCGCCCACGCCACGCCGCTGTGGGTCTACGACGCCGACACCATCCGCGCCCGCGTCGAGCGCCTGCGCCAGTTCGACGCCGTGCGCTTCGCCCAGAAGGCCTGCTCCAACACCCACGTGCTGCGCCTGCTGCGCGGCCTGGGCGTGCAGGTGGACGCGGTGTCGGCCGGCGAGATCCAGCGCGCGCTGCACGCGGGCTACGACGCGCGCGCGGAGCACAGCGGCATCGTGTTCACCGCCGACGAGATCGACGCCGCCACGCTGGCGCTGGTGGCCGAGCACGGCATCCCCGTCAACGCCGGCTCGGTGGACATGCTGGACCAGCTCGGCCGCCACCTCGGCGACGGCGCGCGCGGCCATCGCGTGTGGCTGCGCATCAACCCCGGCTTCGGCCACGGCCACAGTCGCAAGACCAACACCGGCGGCGAGCACAGCAAGCACGGCATCTGGCCGTCCGACGTGCCCGCCGCGCTGGAGGCCATCGCCCGCCACGGCCTGCGCCTGGTGGGCCTGCACATGCACATCGGCTCGGGCGTGGACTACGGCCACCTCGAGAACGTGTGCGACGCGATGGTCAGGCACGTGCGCGAGGTCGTGGCGCTGGGCCACGACGTGGCGGCCATCTCGGCCGGCGGCGGCCTGTCGATTCCCTACCGCGCGGGCGACGCCACGGTGGATACCGCGCACTACTTCAGCCTGTGGGACGCCGCCCGCCGCCGCCTGGCCGCCGAACTGGGCCATCCGGTGCACCTGGAGATCGAGCCGGGCCGCTTCCTGGTGGCCGAAGCCGGCGCGCTGCTGGCCGAGGTGCGCGCCGTCAAGGACATGGGCGGCAACCACTTCGTGCTGTGCGACGCCGGCTTCAACGACCTGGTGCGCCCCGCGATGTACGGCGGCCACCACGCGATCAGCGTGCTGCCGCGCGCCAACGCGGCCGTGCGCGGCGACCTCGGCCTGGCCGGCGAGCGCCGCCCGACGGTGGTGGCCGGCCCGCTGTGCGAGTCGGGCGACGTGTTCACGCAGGACGCCGGCGGCGTGGTGGAGGCGCGCGCGCTGGCCCCGGCCGAGGTGGGCGACCTGCTGGTGTTCCACGACGCCGGCGCGTACGGCGCGTCCATGAGCTCCAACTACAACACCCGGCCGCTGGCGGCCGAGGTGCTGGTGGACGGCGCCACCGCGCGCGTGATCCGGCGTCGGCAGACGGTGGCCGAGCTGATCGCGCTGGAGGATTGACGGCCAGCGTTCGATATTCCCCGAGAGAGCTCCAGGGGATTTCCTGGCCACCTCCAGCTTGCAATATTCAGCCTCGATACAGGTCGTTGAAAGGCTCGGGAACCATCCCCGAATCCGGGTATTGCAAGCTTCGTGATTTGATTTTCCGACGAACCGCCAATTGAAATTGCACCCTGTTTGCAATTGCGCGATCGAGTTGTTTCCGGCAGTGCCCGGATTGCCTTTGGAAACCACGTCGACGGCCCGATACCGGGGCAACTCCCCCTGAAAATGTCAATCGCCCGATCCCGCGGCCCGGGTATCGGTGGCGGCAGCGGCCACCTCCGCTTTGGTTTCTGGCAACACCGGCGCCGCGCGGGTAAACGCCATGCTCGTTATCGAGTAAATCAACAAATCAAAATCGGCGCTTATATTCTCTGCCCGGGGATCACGAATCCTCTCAACCATGTCCTTTATTGGGGTTTCATATGTCCAAAATGGGGAATTCGGGAACTCATCCTGGTGCGCGCCGCAAACTCGCCGCGGCGCTGATGGCGGCCTTCGCCGGCACCCTGGCCGCCACCGGCCAGGCGAGTGCCGAGACGGTGGGCACGCAACACGTGCACGCCGCCGTCAAGGGCGGTGAAGCGCAGATGGTGGGCAGCCCGGTGGCGAGCCAGGTGATGAACCTCGACATCGTGCTGCCCGTGCGCGATCGCGAGGCCCTGAAGACGCTGGCGGCGAGCGTGTCCGATCCGCAGAACCCATACTTCCGCCACTACATGACGCCGGCCCAGTTCACCGAGCGCTTCGGCCCGACCCAGGAGGACTACGCCACGGTCGTGAGCTACATGGAAGAACGCGGCCTCAAGGTCGTCGGCGGCTCGCGCGACGGCATGGAGGTGCAGGTGCGGGGCACCGTCGACAAGGTGGAGCAGGCCTTCCACGTGACGATGCGCAACTACAGGCATCCCACCGAGAACCGCGTGTTCTTCTCGCCCGACCGCGAGCCCACCACCGACATGGCGGTCAAGCTGTGGCACGTGTCGGGCATGGACAACTTCTCCATCCCGCACCCGAAGTACGTCAAGCGCAGCGACGTGGCCGCCGCGCGCGGCATCTCGCCCGACGCGCTCGTCACGCACGCCACCACCGGCTCGGGCCCGTCGGCCTCGTTCCTGGGCAGCGACATGCGCGCCGCGTACTACGGCGGCACCGCGCTGACCGGCGCCGGCCAGCACGTGGCGCTGTTCGAGTACTACGGCACCGACCTCGCCGACCTCGCCACCTACTACAAGAACATCGGCCAGACCAACACGGTGCCGGTGACGCTGATCTCCACCGACGGCACCAGCACGTCGTGCACGGCCGCGGCCAATTGCGACGACGGCGAGCAGGAGCTGGACATCACGCAGGCGCTGGGCATGGCGCCGGGCCTCGCCGGCCTGGAGATGTACGTGGGCTCCACCGACACCGCCATCATCAGCGCGATGACCACGCACAGCCCGCTGGCGCTGGCCATCGGCTGCTCGTGGGGCTGGACGCCCGCCGACGCGAGCACGCTCGACCCGTACTTCGAGAAGATGGCCGTGCAGGGCCAGAGCTTCTTCGTGGCCTCCGGCGACAACTCCACGTGGAAGAAGACGGGCGCGGCCGAGGCCTGGCCGGGCGACGATGCGCACATCATCTCGGTGGGCGGCACCGACCTCGTCACCGCCAGCGCGGGCGGCGCGTGGAAGTCGGAGACGGCCTGGGTGGACTCGGGCGGCGGCATCTCGCCCGACAGGGTCGCGATCCCGAGCTGGCAGAAGATCTCGGGCGTGATCACCACCGCCAACAAGGGCTCGACCACGCTGCGCAACGGCCCCGACGTGGCCGCCAACGCGAACTTCACGTTCTACACCTGCGACAACCAGACCACCTGCCTGGCCAACCAGTACGGCGGCACCAGCTTCGCCGCGCCGATGTGGGCCGGGCTGGTGGCGCTGGCCAACCAGCAGGCGGCCAGCCAGGGCAAGGCCTCGGTGGGCTTCTTCAACCCGAAGATCTACGCGCAGAACGTGACGTCGAGCTACGCCACCGGCTTCCACGACATCACCAGCGGGACGTCGGGCAGCTATTCGGCTGGCACCGCGTTCGACCTGGTCACCGGCTGGGGCAGCCCGAAGCCGGCGCTGATCACGCAGCTGCTGCAGTAGGCGTCGCGCGCCGCGCGTCCGGCTAGCCGACGTGCTTGCCGAAGTGGAACAGCGTGCGTTCCAGCGCGGCCGCCGCGGCGCCCGGATTCCAGGCGCCGCGCTGGTCGCAGTTGAAGCCGTGGTTGGCCGCGTACAGGTGCACCTCCACCTCGGGGTGCGCCTGCTCGAAGGCCTTCACGCTATCGACCGTGATGTGGGCGTCCAGGTCGCCGAAGTGCGCCATCGTCGGCACCTTGGGCTTGCGCGCGGGCTCGTCGCCCACCGTCATGCCGCCGCCGTAGTACGCCACGGCGGCCGCCAGGCCCTTCAGCTGCTCGGCCGAGCGCCATACGAGCAGGCCGCCCCAGCAGTAGCCGACGATGCCCACCTTGCCGGCGCGCGCCGCGAAGTCGACGGCCGCCTGGATGTCCTGCAGCACGCCCGGCGCGGGCAGCGCCTGCACCGCGGCCTTCAGCGCGGCGCCGCGCTTCTGGTCCTCCGGCGCGTAGCCCAGTTGCACGCCGGGCTCGACGCGGTCGAAGGTGGCCGGCGCGATCGCGAGGTAGCCCGCCAGGGCGAAGCGGTCGGCCACGCCGCGGATGTGCGAGTTGACGCCGAAGATCTCCTGCAGCACCACCACCGCCCCCTTGGGCGCGTGCGGCGGCTCGGACACGTAGGCGGCGCACCGGAAGCCGTCGGCGGCGGTGAGGGTGATGGTGGAAGAGGTCATGGCAGGGATCCTGTCGAGTGAGGCGGCATGGCGCGGCCACCGTTTTACACCCACGCCGCGGTCGTGCTGGCCGTTCGCTGTAACCTAGCACCTGAGACAAACCCCGGAGCTCTTCAAATGCACATGGAATCCCCGCCGCCGTCGCCATCCGCCGCAGAGCCGCGCAGCTCGTTCCTCGAGGAAAAGGCGTTCAAGTCGCGCACGGTGCTGGTGTTCGGCACCATCAACGACCAGTCCGCGGCCGACACCGTGCGCCGCCTCATCGCGCTCGACGCCGACTCGCCCACGGAGCCGATCGACATGCTGGTGTCCTCGCCGGGCGGCCACCTCGAGTCCGGCGACACGGTGCACGACGTCATCCGCTTCATCTCCGCGCCGGTGCGCATGATCGGCACGGGCTGGGTCGGCAGCGCCGCCACCCACCTGTTCCTGTCCGTGCCCAAGGAACGCCGCTTCTGCTTGCCGCAGACGCGCTTCCTGATCCACCAGCCCAGCGGCGGCGCCGGCGGCCAGGCCACCGACATCGCGATCATGGCGCGCGAGATCATCAAGGCGCGCGAGCGCATCGCCCAGGTCATCGCGCGCGAGACCGGCCAGAAGCTGGAGAAGGTGCTGGTCGACATCGAGCGCGACAACTGGATGGGCCCCGAGGAGGCCATCGAGTACGGCCTGATCTCGCGCATCATCCAGAACCGCAAGGATCTCGGCTGAATCTTTAGCGGACGTCGAGGCGATAGGTCGTGGAGAACACGGTCGCATCGAAGCGGGCCCCGACCGCGATCGTGTGCGGCCCGGCCGGCAGCGGCTGCAGCATCACGTACCAGCCGTCGGCCACCGCGGTCTTCGCGCTGGAGCGCGGCACCTGGCGCAGCCCCGGCGCGAAGCAGGCGCCGGTGGCCTGGCGGTGGTTCTCCACGCCGTAGACGGGTTGCCCGTCGATCGTCATCGACAGCCCGCCCACGCGCGTGAGGTGCTCCCCGGCGATGCGCAGCAACGCCGCGCAGTCCGGATCCTTGTTGCCCGATCGTTCCACCGTGACCGCGATGGGCACGAACAGCGTCTTGCCCTGCGGCACGCTGCAATGGCGTTCGACGGCCTCCGTGCCGTCGGAGGCCGCAAGAAACCACACGTCGCCGTCCTGCCTGGCGCCGCACAGCGCGCCGGTGGTGTCGGTGACCGGGCTGTTGCCGCGCGGGAAGGCGCCGACCCATTGCAGGTAGGCCTCGGCCCACTCGGCTTGCGGATGGTCGGACACGAAGTCGTCGGGATCGATGACCGGCGAGGCGGGTCCGGCATCGGCCGCGAACGCGCCGAGCGATGCCGCGGCGAGCGCCGACAGGAGGAGGGAGCGGAAACGCATGCCCGCATTCTGTCGGGTTCCCACCCGTCTTGCCGGACCCCGGCCCGATGCCACTGCGCGGCACTGCAGGTAAGCTCACGGCCACCGATGACCGCCACGCCCCCGCCTCCCTCCAATGCCTCGCGGCGCGGCACGCAGGCGTTCTACGACGACTGGGCCGCAAACGGCGAGGAGGCACCGCGCAGCGCGATGTCGCGCCGTTTCGAGACCGCGTTCGCGCCCGGCGCGCGAGTGCTGGACGTCGGCTGCGGCAAGGGACGCGACGTCGTCGCGTTGCTGGACATGGGCTTCGAGGCCTTCGGCGTCGAGCCGAACGACGCCATGCGGGCGCAGGCGCTCGCGCGCGACCCGCGCACGGCCGCACGCATCGCCGCGGCGTCGCTGCCCGCGCTCGGGCAGCCGTTCGGCGGCGGCTTCGACGCGGTGGTCTGCAGCGCGGTGCTGATGCACGTGGCGCCCGAGGCCCTGCCCGGCTCGCTGGCGGCGCTGGGCGGCGTGCTGGCGCGCCGCGGACGCGTGTTGATGGCACTGCCGGAGATGCAGCACGACTTGCTCGTCGACGGCCACGATCCCGAGGGACGGCTGTTCGCCAACCATCCGCCCGAGCGCGTGCAGGCTCTGATGGACGCGCTGGGATTCGCGCTGACGGAAAGCGACGACATCGCGACGCCGTCCACCGACACGCGCTGGCGCGTGTTGCTCTTCAAGCGCTATGGTGTTCGATTCTTGAGATGACTTGAATGCGCCAACGGTCGTTTCTCTTGGCGCTGGCGGGGTGCGTGGTTCGCTTCGCGCATTCCGGCTGCCCGCGCTGCGACGCGGTGGGCGCGCACTTGGCTCGCCTCGAAACGGGCGCCTGAATCCGGCCTGGACGGCCGGCTTCCGAGGGCGTTCGGTGAAAGTTCGTCCGCGCATGCCGCAGGGCCGCGCTCGGCACTTCGGACACGCGCCTCAATGCCCTCGACGACCCGGTTTCTCGGCTCACCAAGTACACGCCCACCGCGCCGCCGGTACGGCCTGGCGGTTGGGACAAATACATGCTGCGATCCTTTAAAGATGAGTTGGCATCGTCGCGCCATCGAGGCCGCGACGATGCCCGCGGCCATCACCCGTGCAGGTCACGGGGCTTGACGCGAACCTCGGACCTGCGCGCCGGCGCTCCGACTCGAGACCGACAAAGGGAGCGGCTCGGCTCTCCCTGCTTGAACTCCACATTCGCGACAGCAGCGCCCTTGGCCTGCAAGCGCTTTGCTCGCGATGGTGAAGTCTTGTCAAGGCAGGCAGCGTCGCAGACGCTGACCTCGTCAGTCTCGAGTCGCAGCGCCGGCGCGCAGGCCCGAAGTTCGCGTCAAGCCCAACGGCGTGGGTCACGGCCGGCCGCGGGCATCGTCGCGGCCTCGATGGCCCGACGATGGCAGCTTACTTTCTAAAAATGCAGAGCCTGTATTTGTCCCAACCGCCAGGCCGTACCGGCGGCGCGGTGGGCGTGTACTTGGTGAGCCGAGAAACCGGGTCGTCGAGGGCATTGAGGCGCGTGTCCGAAGTGCCGAGCGCGGCCCTGCGGC
>JABCYW010000065.1 GCA_013289985.1 Betaproteobacteria bacterium
CTCCGATGGCCTCGCGCCGGAAGCTCGCCTGCGTGTCACCCAACTCGTGTTCGGCCCGTACTCCCCGTTCCCGGTTGCATACCGGGTCACCGGGCCCGATCCGATCAGGCTGCGCGACATCGCGGCCGAGGTGCAGAAGGTCATGGACGCCAGCCCGATGATGCGCACGGTCAACACCGACTGGGGCACGCTCACGCCCACGCTGCACTTCACCCTGCAGCAGGACCGCCTGCAGGCTGTCGGACTCACTTCCAGCTCGGTGGCCCAACAACTGCAGTTCCTGCTGAGCGGCATACCCGTCACCGCCGTGCGCGAGGACATCCGTACGGTGCAGGTCGTCGCGCGTTCGAGCGGCGATGTCCGGCTCGACCCGGGCAGGCTGGGCGACTTCACGCTCGCGGGCGCGAATGGTCAGCGCATCCCGCTCTCGCAGGTGGGTCAAGTCGACGTGCGCATGGAAGATCCGGTCATTCGCCGGCGCGATCGAGTGCCGGCGATCACCGTGCGAGGCGACATCGCCGACGGCTTGCAGCCGCCGGACGTGTCGGTCGCCATCACCCGGCAGCTCAAGCCCATCATGGACAAGCTGCCCAGCGGCTACCGCATCGAGCAGGCCGGATCCATCGAGGAATCCGGCAAGGCGACGGTCGCCATGCTGCCGATCTTTCCCATCATGTTGGCCGTCACGCTGCTGATCATCATCCTGCAGGTGCGCTCGATATCCGCCATGGTGATGGTCTTCCTGACCAGTCCGTTGGGACTGATCGGCGTGGTGCCGACACTGCTTCTGTTCCAGAAGCCATTCGGCATCAACGCGCTCGTTGGCTTGATCGCCTTGTCGGGTATCGTGATGCGCAACACGCTGATATTGATCGGCCAGATTCGTCACAACGAGCGGGACGGACTGGATCCTTTCCGCGCGGTGGTCGAGGCCACGGTGCAGCGTTCACGACCCGTGATCCTGACTGCCTTGGCGGCAATCCTGGCCTTCATCCCGCTGACGCATTCGGTCTTCTGGGGAACGCTTGCGTACACGCTGATCGGCGGCACCTTCGCCGGAACGATCTTGACCTTGGTGTTTCTGCCTGCCATGTACTCCATCTGGTTCCGGATCCTGCCGGGCAACGCCTCAGGGTCATTGCCTGATCGGGTCGCCACCACGGCGGCCGCCTGAAGCGGGGCAAGCGTATTCCCATCCTTTGCATATGGCTTTCAACTTCCGTATGATGACAATCATGCGAACAGAGAAGACCACCGCCAGAGCAGCCGCCAAGGACGCATCGCACGAGCGCATCGTGTCGGCGGCGGCGCGAGCGATCCGCCGCAGCGGCTACGACGGCACCGGCGTCGCCGACATCATGAAGGAGGCGGGCCTGACGCACGGCGCCTTCTATTCCCACTTCTCCTCGCGTGAGGCCATGTTGGCTGAAGCGGCAGGTCGTGCATGCGCGGAGTCGGCGGCAGTGGCAGCAGATGTCGTCGCCAACGTGCCCCCCGGCAAGGCGTTGGAGGCCATGCTCCGCACCTATCTATCGCCGGAGCATCTCGCCGCGATTGAAGTCGGGTGCCCTCTGGCGGCCCTGGGTTCCGAAACGCCTCGCCAGGTGCCCGAGGTGCGGCGCGCACTGACGAGCCATTTCAAGCAGATGATCGATCTCGTGGCGCGCCAACTTCCGGACTGGGGGCAGCCGAGTTCCCATGAACAAGCACTCGTGACCGTCTCGACGATGGTGGGCGCGCTTTTCTTGGCGCGAGCGGTTGACGAGCCTGCGTTGTCGCAGCGCTTGTGCGCCGCCGCGTTGAGGCAATTGGTCCCCGCGGAAGCGTAAGGCGCTGGCGGCAGGCCCTTTTTTTGCCTCAACACATGACGATCATCATGCGACATTGCAGCATGCAGCCGGGCTTGCACATCCGATTGACCGGTCCGTCGCTGCCTCGCGCAGGACAGCCCTGCAGACCGGCTCGAACCGGCGGATCGCAGAACAACGGTTTCCCGCACCCGGCCGCATGAGGCCGGGCCGACAGCGAGCCTGGACACCCCAGCAACAAGGAAGATCATGGAAGCATTTGTACTCGAGCGCTATGGCAAGGAGCGCGCGCTGAAGCTCGCGGATGTGCCGACGCCGGAGCTGCGCGAGGACGAGGTCCTGGTGGAGGTTCACGCCGCGGGCGTCAACTTGATCGACTCCAAGATTCGCGACGGCGAGTTCAAGCTCATCCTGCCCTACAAGTTCCCGCTCGTGCTGGGCCACGACGTGGCCGGCGTGGTGGCGAAGGTCGGACCCCGCGTCCGCAAGTTCAAGCCGGGCGACGAGGTCTACGCTCGGGTGGACGACTTCCGTATCGGCACCTTCGCGGAATTCGTGCCCGTCAAGGAGGCGTCGCTGGCGCTGAAGCCGAAGAACCTCGCGATGGAAGAGGCGGCCTCTGTCCCGCTGGTGGCGTTGACGGCCTGGCAAGCCCTCGTCGAGAGCGCGAACTTGAAGAAGGGCCAGAAGGTCTTCATCCAGGCGGGCTCCGGCGGCGTGGGAACGTTCGCGATCCAGTTGGCCAAGCATCTGGGGGCCACGGTTGCGACGACCACGAGCGCGGGCAACCTCGAACTGGTGAAGGGTCTCGGCGCGGACGTCGTCATCGACTACAAGACGCAGGACTTCGAGCAGGTCTTGCGCGACTACGACGTCGTGCTGAACAGCCAGGACGGCAAGACGCTCGAGAAGTCCCTCCGCGTCCTGAAGGCCGGCGGAAAGCTGATTTCCATCTCGGGCCCGCCGACGCCGGCGTTCGGCAACGAGATCGGCGCGCCGGGCTTCATCAGGCTGGTGCTGCGACTGCTCAGCTCAGGCATCCGGCGCCGGGCCAAGGCTCGCAACGTTCTCTATTCGTTCCTCTTCATGAAAGCGAACGGGAGTCAGCTGCGCGAGATCACCCGCCTCTTCGAGGCTGGGGTCGTGCGACCGGTACTGGACAGGGTCGTCCCGTTCGAACAGACCAACGAAGCCATGGCCTACGTCGAAGCCGGCCGGGCGAAGGGCAAGGTTGTCATCAAGGTGAGGTAGGCGCATGCAGCCGCGCCGTCAGTGCGCGCGGGCGCACGCCTGAGCCAAACGCGGTCCCCGACCAGGCCCAGGCCCAGGCCTTGGGAATGAACGCTCGCAACACAGGAGAACGACATGAATACACAAACCGCCACCAAGTTTGGCAAGCGGGCGCTGGTGACCGGCGCATCCAGCGGCATTGGCTGTCGTGCTTCAGCGTGCGCTTCGTGACGCGGCGGCTCGCATCGCGAATTGCGACACACGTACTTGGCAAGCCGCGATTCGCGCTGCCGGCGCGAAGCACGGCTTGAGCCGCAATCAGCAGCTCGGTGATCGGAACTCGCATGCGCCTCCGCCACTGCCTGCGAACGTGGCAACACGTTAACTACTCGAATCTTCACTTTACCTGGACGACTGACACGGCACACGAAAGCAAGTGGCCTGAAATTCGTTCCGGTGCCTTTCAACCCCCACACCAGCAGGAATTGACATGTCAGCACGTCCCACCACCCTCATCACAGGCGCCTCATCCGGGATCGGCGCGACCTATGCCGAGCGATTCGCACAGCGCGGCCACGACCTCGTGCTGGTTGCCCGCGACAACTCACGGCTGGAGGCACTCGCTGCCCGCCTCCGCGCCCAGCACAACATCGCAGTCGACCTGCTGCCGGCCGACTTGACGGATCAGGCTGACCTCGCAGCCGTGGAAGCTCGCCTGCGCGACGACGCCGGAATCGGCATCCTCATCAACAACGCCGGCATGGCTCTGTCAGGTGGGTTCCTGCAGCAGAGCTCAGAGAGCATTGACCGCCTCATCGCCCTCAACACCACCGCGTTGACGCGACTCACCGCCGCCGTCGCCCCGCGCTTCGCGCAATCCGGCACCGGCGCGATCGTCAACATTGGCTCGGTCGTGGGCCTCGCACCTGAATTCGGCATGTCCATCTACGGTGCGACCAAGGCGTTCGTCCTCTTCCTGTCGCAAGGCCTGAGCCTGGAGTTGTCGCCCAAGGGCGTGTACGTGCAAGCGGTTCTGCCGGCGGCGACCCGTACGGAGATTTGGGAGCGAGCAGGCATCGACGTCAATTCGCTTCCTGAGGTGATGGACGTGGGCGAGCTGGTCGATGCGGCCCTCGTCGGGTTCGATAGCCGCGAACTGGTCACGATCCCCCCGCTGCAAGTCGCCGGCCGCTGGGAAGCGCTGGAGTCCGCGCGCCAAGGATTGCTCTCGGACATTCGGCAGGCGCAGGTGGCCGAACGCTATCGCCCGCAGGCCTGACCGTCTCCCTCTTGCCGACCCTGGTGCCTTGTCATGACCTCCCCTCTTCTGAGATCCAGTCTCTACGCCCTGGCGCTTTGCGCCGCGCTTGTCTCGCCGTACGCCGAGGGCAGTGACGCTGGGGCAGCAGTCACCGCGCCGTCGACGACCGCCGCAAGACAGCCGTTGACCTGGAAGGATGTGCCGACGCAGGTCGTTTCCGCGGGCGGCGTCGATTTCGCGTACCGGGAGCTGGGTCGACAGAACAGCGGTGTCCCCTTGGTGATGCTCGTTCACCTGGCCGGTGTGATGGACAACTGGGATCCCCGCGTGGTCGATGGACTGGCCGCTAAACGTCACGTGATCGCCTTCGACAATCGCGGCATCGGATCGTCCAGCGGTCGACCCGCCAACGCGATGGAACAGATGGCCGACGACGCCATCACCTTCATCAAGGCCAAGGGATTCAAGCAAGTCGACCTGTTCGGATTCTCGATGGGCGGGATGATCTCGCAGGAGATCGTGCTGAAGGAGCCGCAGTTAGTCCGCAGGATGATCCTGGCGGGTACGGGTCCGGCCGGTGGCGAAGGCATCAGCACGGTCGCGGGGGTGGCGAACTACGACCTGATGCGCGCGAAGCTCACCGGCCAGGATCCGAAGCAGTACTTGTTCTTCACGCGCACGCCCAACGGCATCGAGGCCGGAAAGGCCTTCCTGAAGCGCCTGCAGGAGCGCTCGGACAACCGCGACGCGGAAATCGCGATCGGCGCGTACATCGCGCAGCTCCAGGCGCTCAGCGCATGGGGGCAGAAGACGCCGGCGGACCTTTCCGTCGTCAAGCAACCCGTCCTGGTGGTCAACGGCGATGCTGACCGGATGGTGCCGACCGTCAATTCGTACGACCTTGCAAAGCGCCTGCCGAACAGCCAACTGGTCATCTACCCCGATGCTGGCCACGGCGGCGTCTTCCAGTACGAAGAAGACTTCGTTCCCAAGGCCTTGGCCTTTCTCGCGAACTGAACCTGCTGCCTGAACTTCAGCATTCCCGCTCGCGGCGCAGGTCGTCCGCATCCAGAGGCAAGCACATGACTGATACACATCTGACCAAAGGACTAGAGATGAAAGCCAAATTTCTGCCCCTCCTTGTCGCGGCCATTGCGGCGACGACTGTCGCGACGGCGGGCGATGGCAAGGCGATCGCAACCGAGAACGGTTGCATGGCATGCCATTCACCAGGAGAACCCATGGTCGGGCCGTCGTTCGCGAAGATCGCCGCGCGCTACAAGGGCAAGGCCGACGCACCGACGGTACTTTTCCAAAGCATCAAGGGCGGGAGCCGAGGGAAATGGGGCGTCATGGTGATGAAGCCCGACACGAAGCTCTCGGACGACGACACACGTGTCGTTGTCGACTGGCTCCTGGCCAATTGAACTTGCGACGCTCCCGGCCGTGATGGAAGCGTGTCGTATGGCGTCCCAACCCTTCACTGGACGAGTCGGTCCATGAAGGATCTCCCTACGCGTCGCCGCCACGATCGAAAGCAGGAGACTCGCGATGCGCTTCTGCGCAGCAGCAGTTCGATTGCCAAGAAGAGTGGCTTCGAGACCACCGGCGTCGACGGGTTCATGGGCGCGATCGGCATGGCGGGTGGCACGTTCTACAGCCACTTCAAATCGAAGGAAGCGCTGTTCGCCGTTCTCATGGAGCGTGAGCTCAAGAACAGCTGGGAAATGCTCGCTGTTCGCGGTGACTCTTCAGGTGCCGACTTCGAACAGCGCGTACGCGCCTACCTCAGTTCGACGCATGCGCTGCACCCGGAAGACGGGTGCGCCCTGACGTCGCTTGCCGCCGAAATCGCCCGTGCGGCCCCACCGGTTCGAACGATGGCCGAGCGCGGCCTGACGAACCTCCAGCAGAACTGGCGTGCATGCGTGGGAGGCGACGGCGAGATGTCCTGGACGCTGCTCGCCCAATGCGTTGGCGCAGTGACGCTGGCTCGCATGGTCGAAAGCGAATCCGCCAGGTCGGAGATATTGGTCTCCAATCTTCGCTCCATGGTGCGCGCGTTCGATGCGAACAGCAAAGCACGCCGTGTTGTCGGCAAGCCGCGTTCAGCACGCACCTGACTTGTGCGGACGCACCCCCTTGGCGCATCCACATCGGGATCTTTCAAGGATCTGAAGTTGGTTACGCGAAGCCATCAGTTGAATCACTTGACCACCATTCGTCACCGATTCGTCATGCCTTTCAGTTGTCGGATTGCTAACGTCCATCTCCAGCACCATTGAGAATGTGAAAGCTGAGAACTTCATGACGCTCCCTTGTCCTGCCGGCGATGTTCGCGCGACGTTTCCGATTCGCAGTTCGCTGGAGGGCCGTCTCCTGGTGGTCTCGGCACTTTGTCTGGCGGTTGCCGCGTGCGGCGGCGGAGGCTCCAGTTCGAACACGGTCGGTGAAAGCCCATCATCTTCGCCAACGCCAACGCCAACGCCAACGCCAACACCGTCGCCATTGCCATCGCCATCGCCGGCTCCTACGCCCACTCCGGCACCCTCGCCGTCGCCGAACCAGTCAGTCGCCACGCAATGGGGTACGGTCACCGAGCCGCCGCTTCCATCCACGCTATGCGCGACCCTCGGTGCGACGCTCATTCCGGTCGGCGGGTCACTGGACGGCACCGACGGCAGTTCGTCCGGTTCGCAACCCGACACGGCCAGAATCCAGCAGGCGATCACGGCGTGCCCCGCCGGCCAGGCCGTCAAGCTCGTTGCCGGCGCCTCCGGGGAAAGCGGATTCCTGAGCGGGCCACTCACCCTGAAGTCAGGCGTCCAGCTCTGGATCGACACGGGCGTCACGCTGTTTGCATCGCGTAACCCGGCCGACTTCGACAACGGGCCGGGCACTTGCGGCACGGCCACGTCGTCGGACCCGAACGCCTGCAATCCGTTCATCCTCGCGAGTGGCACCGCCAACAGCGGCATCGTCGGCGCGGGCGCCATCGACGGACGCGGGGGGAGTCTGCTGACCAGCGGCCCCAATGCCGGCAAGCGCTCCTGGTGGGACGTCGCCTATCAGAGCAAGAGCGGGTTGAGCCAGCAGAACCCTCGGCTGATCCAGGTGAACAAGGGAAGCAATTTCACACTCCACGGCATCACGATCCTGAACTCGCCCAACTTCCACGTCGTGACCAGCGGCGTATCGGGCGTCATTGCGTGGGGAATCAAGATCCTGTCGCCGAGTTCGGTCTATACGAAATCCGGTTATGCCTGCACCTCCGGAACGACTCCGGACGTGTTGACGCCGGCCACCTGCTTCACGCCGGACACCGTGAAGAACACCGACGGCTTCGATCCCGGGACCTCCAGCAAGGTACTGCTCGCCTTTTCGTACATCAGCACGGGCGACGACGACGTCGCAGTCAAAGCGGGCGGCGGCCCGTCGTCGACTCAATTGACTTTCGCGCACAACCACTTCTACTACGGCCACGGCATGTCGATCGGCAGCGAGACAGACGCCGGCCTGAGCGACATGGTCGTGACAGACCTCTCCATCGACGGCAACGACAGCCCGAACGGCAACGGGCTGCGCATCAAGTCAGACTCGTCGCGGGGCGGTAACGTGCAGAACGTGAGCTACAGCCAGATCTGCTTGCGCAACCTGCGCCGACCGCTGGTATTCGATCCCTTCTACAGCAGCGCCACGGGGACGCTCTATCCGAACTTCAACGCCATCAAGCTGAGTGGCGTCCACTCCCTCGGCAGCTCGAAATACGGGGGCGGCCTGATCTCGTTCGCGGGCTATGCGCTCCACGGGCAGAACAATCCCCTGACGATCGCGCTCGACAACGTCGTCTTTGACGGCAAGCAACCGACGTTCGACGCCGGCCACAACGGAGGGCCCAGCACGCTGCCCGCGAATACGCACTTCACCTTCGGGCCCGGTGCCGTCAGTTTCGCTTCGGCGATCTCGACCTCGACATCGAGCGACGTCACCGTGACCGGCTCGCCGGGAACGTCGACCGCCGTCGATTGCAGCAACGCCTTCGTGCCTTTGAGCTCCGTTCTGGAAAGCTCCCCAATCTGAGCGTATGACTGCTGGGCGATCTCAAACGGTCGAAAAGCTCCTTGTGGGGCACGGCTGCAAACGCCAGCGACAACTGCCCTTCGCCAGCGCTCGCCGAATGACCGTTTTCGGGTAGGTCGATCTCATCTTCGGGCGCCTTCTGTGAGTCGGTACGCGACCTGCCCGTCCCGCTGGACGGCCCGAGGAGCGCAGCGAAGTCGGGCCGCAGGCTCGACCGCCACACAGGGCCGGCGCGGGCACCGGGCAGCCGTTCCTCGTGCCGCGGCCCAGCCGGCATGAAGTCGACGGACGCGAGACAGCCTGTCCAAGCTCCAGCAAGCGAGCATTGCGATCGGTCACCCGCATGGCGAGGCCGGCCGCGTGGCCGCTGCAGGAACGTGGCATCGGCGACTCCCGGCGGCCGCGAAGTCATGCCCCGCCATGCGCACGATGTCGTGCAGGCGGCAAGGCTCACCCCCTGAGCCTGCGGCCCGGCACAATCCCCCTGACCGCCCCGCCCCGCCCGCATGCTCAACCTCCACTTCTCGAACCGCTTCGAGACCCTCGCCGACCAGCTCGTCCGCCGCCTGGGCCACCGGGCGCCGGGCCGTTCGGCGTTCGAGGCCGACGAGGTGATCGTGCCGAGCGCGGCCATCACGCGGCGCCTCATCATCGACCTGTCGCGCGCCCACGGCATCTGCGCCAACGTGCGCTTCTCCTACCTGGCGCGCTGGCTGTGGCAGCACACCGCCCACCTGCTGCCCGAGCTGCCCGAATCGGCGCGCTTCGATGCCGACGTCTTCGCCTGGCGCATCCTGGCCGCGTTCGAGGACACCGCGTGGAGCGGCGGGCAGCCGCGGCTGTCGGCCTGGCTGGCGCAGGCCGACCCGGTGATGCGCCACGAGCTCGCCACGCGCGTGGCGGGCCTGTTCGAGCAGTACCTCACCTACCGGCCCGAATGGCTGGAGGCCTGGTTCCGCGGGGAGGCGATCTCGCTCCCCGGCGCGGACGACGGCGCCGTCCTCGACCAGCAATGGCAGGCCGCGCTGTGGCGCCGCCTGGCCGCCGAGACGGCCAGCGACGGCCGCCATCCCATCCTCGCGCTGCTCGAGCTGCTGGCCGCGCGCGGCATCGGCCTGGCCGGCACGGGGCGGCTGCCGGCCAGCGCCCACGTGTTCTGCCTGCCCACGATGCCGCCGGTGCACCTGGAGCTGCTGCAGCGGCTGGGCGCCCACGTCGACCTGCACCTGTACATGCTCAACCCATGCCAGGAATACTGGTTCGACGTGGCCGACGCGCGCCGCCTGGCCTGGCTCGCCGCGCGCGGCCAGGCCCAGCACGTCGACACCGGCAACCGCCTGCTGGCCGCCTGGGGACAGCAGGCGAAGTCGGCGCTGGGCCTGCTGGTGGACGCGGCCTCCGACGGACTCGTGGAGGACGCGCGATTCGTGCCCGCCGGCGCAGCCAGCGTGCTGGGCGCGCTGCAGGACGCGGTGCTCGAGCTGCGCGAACTGGCGCCCGGATCGCTCGCCCCGCTGGCGGGCGACCGCAGCGTCGAGGTGCACGTCTGCCATTCGCTCACCCGCGAGCTGGAGGTGCTGCACGACCGGCTGCTGGCGCTGATGGCCGGCCCCGACGCGCCGCAGCCGGGCGACATCCTGGTGGTCACGCCCGACCTCGACGCGGCCGCGCCACTCGTCGACGCCGTCTTCGGCACCGCACCGCGCGAGCGTCACCTGCCCTACGCCATCAGCGGACGCGCGCGGGCCCAGGTCAACGCGCCGGCCCGCGCGCTGCTGGACGCGCTCGCGCTCGTCGCCTCGCGTTTCGCGATCAGCGACGTGTTCGGCCTGCTGCAGCAGCCGGCGGTGGCGCGCCGATTCGGCCTGGCGGAAGACGACCTGGACCAGGTCCGCGAGTGGCTGGTGCAGGCCGGCATCCACTGGGCGCTCGACGCCGAACATCGCGGCGGCTTCGACGTGCCCGCGCAGCCGCGCCACAGCTTCGCCGACGGCCTGGACCGCCTGTTCCTGGGCTATGCCCTGCCCGAGCACCTGCAGACGCCGTTCCAGGGCCGGCTGCCGGCCGGCAACGCCGAGGGCTCCGACGCGCGCACGCTGGGCGCGTTCTGGCGCTTCGTCGACGCGCTCAAGTCGCTGCGCGCGCGCGTCGCCGCGCCGCTCGCCCCGGCAGAGTGGCCCGCCGTGCTGGCCGACGCGCTGCGCGAATTCGTCGCTCCCGCCGACGCCGAGCTGGAAGACCTGCGCGAGGTCGACGAGGCCATCGCCGCGCTCGCCGACCAGTGGCGCCGCAGCCAGCTGGCCCGGCCGCTGGCGCTGGACGTCGTGCGCGCCGCGCTCGAGGCGGGCCTGGACGATCCGGCGCGCGGCGGCGTGCCCACCGGCATGATCACCTTCGCCGCGATGGCCAGCCTGCGCAATGTGCCGTTCCGCGTCGTCTGCGCGATCGGCCTGGACGACGGCGCGTTCCCCACCGTCGCGCGGCCGGCGGAGTTCGACCTGCTGGACATGGCGCCGCGCCGCGGCGATCGCCAGCGCCGCCACGACGAGCGCAACCTGTTCCTCGACCTGCTGCTCGCCGCGCGCGACCGCGTGCACCTGAGCTACGCCGGCCGCAGCGTGCGCGACAACTCGGTGCGGCCGGCCTCGGTGCTGGTGGCCGAGCTGCTGGACACGTTGCTGCCCGCGCTCGCCGACGCGCCCGCGGACGCCGCGTCACGCGCGCGGGCCCGCGACGCGCTGGTGATCGAGCACCCGCTGCAGCCCTTCGCGCTGAAGGCCTTCGACGTCGCGGCCGACCCGCGCCTGCGCAGCTTCCAGGCCGACTACGCCGCGGCCTTGCACCAGAGCCTCGCCGCCAGCGCCGTCCCCGTGGCGTCGCAGGCCGGCGACGACGACTGGGAGGCGGACGACGACGCGGCCGCGCCGGCCGACGCCGCCCCGTTCTTCTCGCACCCGCTGCCGGCGCCTGACGCGGCATGGCGCGACGTGCCCGTCGCGCGCCTCGCGCGCTTCTTCCGCAACCCGTGCCGCTTCCTGCTGGAGGAGCGCCTGGGGCTCGCGCTGCGCCGGCCCGACGACGAGTTGCAGGACGACGAGCCCTTCGTGCCCGACAACCGCGGCCACGCTCCGCTCGTGCAACTGGTGCTGCCGGCCCTGCTGGACGGCCTGTCCGTGGAGGCCGCGCGCACGCTGGCGCTGGCCGGCACCGCCGTGCCCACCGGCGGCTTCGGGCAGCGCTTCCTGGAACGCGAGCTGCAGGGCATGCAGTCCTTCGCCGAGCAGGTGCGCGAGCACACCCGCCAGGCCGCGCTGCCGCCGCACGCCGCCGAGCTCACGTTCGAGATCGAGGGCGAGACGTGGCGCCTGCACGGCGCGTTCGCCGACCTGCGCCCGCGCGGCCTGCTGCGCCATCGCTACGCCAGGATGACGCCGCAGGACTACCTCGACGCCTGGATCCCCCACCTGCTGATGTGCGTCGGCGCCCCGGCCGGCGTGCTGCCGGTGACCACGGGCATCGCGCGCGACGGGCGCTTCTTCCTCACCGAGTGCGACGACCCGGCGCAGGTGCTCGAGGCCTTGCTGCGCCTCTACGCGCAAGGCCTGCGCGAGCCGCTGGCGTTCTTCCCGCGCGCGGCGTGGGCCTGGATCGAGGGCGGCCGCGAGGGGCCGTCCAAGGCCATCGCCGCGTTCCGGCCGGGTGGCTTCAACGAGTTCGCGGAAGGCAACGACCCCGCCTACCGGCTCGCGCTGCGCGGCCGGCCGGATCCGTTCGCGCCCGAGGTCGTCGGCGCGTTCTATGCCAGCGCCGAGGCCGTGTTCGGGCCACTGCAAGCCTGTTTGGGTTTCGAATGACCGCGCTGCTCGACGTCTTCACCTGCGAACTCGCCGGCATCCGCCAGATCGAGGCCTCGGCCGGCACCGGCAAGACCTGGAACATCTGCGGCCTCTACCTGCGCCTGCTGCTGGAGTCGCGGCTGGAGGTGCAACGCATCCTCGTGGTCACCTTCACCAACGCCGCCACGGCCGAACTGCGCGAACGCATCCGCCAGCGCATCGCCGACACGCTGGCGTGGCTGCACGCCGGACAGGCCGGCGAGCCGCCGCCCGGCGGCGACGAGTTCGTCGAGCGCCTGCTGCGCACGTTGCGCGAGCATCACGGCAGGCAGGACGGCGAGATGATCGAGCGCCTCGAGGCGGCGCTGGCCACCTTCGACGAGGCGTCCATCTTCACGATCCACGGCTTCTGCCAGCGCGCCCTGGCCGACACGCCCTTCACCGCGCAGATGCCGTTGGCCATGGAGTTGGTGCGCGACGATGCCGACCGCGTGGCCGAGGCCGCCAACGACTTCTGGCGCCGCCGCATCGCGGCCGACGACCTCGACGCGGGCCTCGCGGCCCACCTGGTGGCGAGCAAGGACTCGCCCGAGGGCTTTGCCGCGCTGCTCAAGCGCCACCTCGCCAAGCCGCTCGCGCGGGCCGCGTGGCCGGACGACCTCGACGGCGCACGCGCCATCGACGCCGAGGCGATCGCCCTCGCGCACTCGGCGGCACGCACGCTGTGGGGCGCGCAGCGCGAGACGATCCGCGAGTTGCTGCACGGCGCCCTCGCGTCGCTCGACGGCCGCAGCTACAAGGAAGAAGCACTGGCCACCGCGTTCAAGTCGTGGGACGAGGTGCTCGCGCATGACGACGGCATGAGCGCGCTCTCGGCCGAAGGCGAGAAGCTGGACCTGCTGGGCAGCGAGCGTGTCTTCAAGACGCAGAAGGCGAAGAAGGGCGTGCCGCCCCACGAGTTCTTCGATCTCGCGCAGGCCGTCGTGGACCTGCGCGCGCAGGCCACCCGGGCACTGGCCTACGCCCGCCTCGCGCTGCTGCGACAGCTGCTGGCCGAAGGCGCCCGCGCCCAGCGCGAGGCCAAGCGCCGCCAGCGCGTGATCGCGTTCGACGACATGCTGTTCAACCTGCACGACCGGCTCGTGCGCGGCGACTCGCCGTGGCTGGCCGGCGAGCTGAAGAAGCGCTTCCCCGCGGCGCTGATCGACGAGTTCCAGGACACCGACCCGCTGCAGTTCGCCGTCTTCAAGACCATCTACACCACGCCCACGCCCGACGCGCTGTCGGACGCGCCGCTGTTCTTCGTGGGCGATCCCAAGCAGGCCATCTACAGCTTCCGCAACGCCGACCTGCACACCTACCTGGAGGCCGGCCGGCACGCCGTCGCGCGCTACTCGCTGGCCGAGAACCAGCGCTCGTCGGAGCCGCTGATCCGCGCGCTCAACGGGCTGTTCGGCGCCAACGCGCGCGCCTTCATGCTGGACGGGCTGGCCTACCAGGCCGTGGCCTTCGGCAAGAAGCCGCGCCCGCCCTTCGTGGACACCAGCGCGCCGCGCGCGCCGCTGCAGGTGTGGACGCTGCCGCCGGCCGACGACGGCGAGCCGATGTTCCAGCGCGACGCGCAGGCCTCGGTGGTGGCCGCCACGGCCGCCGAGATCGCCCGCCTGCTGGCCGCCGCCGAGCGCGGCGAGGTGCGCCTGGGCAAGGCGCCCGAGGAGCGCAAGCTGGCCGCCGGCGACATCGCGGTGCTGGTGCGCAGCAACGCCCAGGGCACGCTGATCCGCCAGGCGCTCACGGCGCGCGGCGTGGGCAGCGTGGAGCTGTCGCAGGCCAGCGTGTTCCGCAGCGCCGACGCCGAGGAGCTCGATCGCGTGCTCACGGCCGTGCTCGAACCGGCGCGCGAGCGCACGCTCAAGGCCGCGCTGTCCACCGAGCTGATGGGGCTCGACGCCTCCGCCGTCGCGGCGCTGGCCGACGACGAGCCGGCGCTGCTGGACGCCGTGCAGCGCTTCGCCGGCTGGCGCGACGTGTGGGTGCAGCGCGGCGTGGGCTTCATGCTGCGCCAGTGGCTGGCCGCCGACCGCGTGGCGGGGCGGCTGCTGTCGCGTCCCGACGGCGAGCGCCGCCTCACCAACCTGCTGCACCTCGTCGAATGCCTGCACGAGGCCGGCGAGCGCCATGCCTCGCCCGACACGCTGCTGCGCTGGTTCCAGTCGCAGCGCGTGTCGCCCGATGCCGACGACGCCACGCAGCTGCGCCTGGAGTCCGACCAGAACCTGGTGCAGATCGTCACCATCCACAAGTCCAAGGGCCTCGAGTACCCGATCGTGTTCTGCCCGTTCCTGTGGAGCGCGCCGCGCGGCGGCCGCGGCGACGGCCTCACCGGCGTCGCGTACCACGACGACGATGGCCACGCGGTGATCGACTACGGCCACGAGTTCCTGGCCGACGCGCGCAAGGACGACATCAAGGCGCGCCTGCGCCTGGAGGACTCGGCCGAGTCGCTGCGCCTGGCCTACGTGGCGCTCACGCGCGCCGTGCACCGCTGCGTGATCGTGGCCGGCTGCTACCGCACGGCCGGCCGCTACCCCAGCGCCACCGCCAGCACGCGCAGCCTGCTCAACTGGCTGGTGGCAGGCGACGGCATGACGCCGGGGCAATGGTTCGAGCACAAGCTGGGCGCCGCGCCCGTGATGGCGAAATGGCAGGCGCTGGCCGAGGCCTCCGGGGGCGCCATCGGCGTCGAGCCGCTACCCGTCGGCGAGGCCGCCACGCTGCGGCCGTCGCGCCCCGCGCCCGGGACGCTGGCGGCGCTGGCGCCGCCGAAGACGCTGCCGGCCGGCTGGCGCATCGGCAGCTTCAGCGCGATCGCGCACGGCGCGGCGCACGACCGCTCCGGCGTCGACCACGACCTGCGCGCCGTCGACGCCGCCTCCGCGGCACTCGACGATGCCGCGCGCTGGCTGCCCGCCGAGGACGACCCGCTGCTGTTCCCGCGCGGCCCCGCCGCCGGCGAGGCGATCCACCTGGCCTTCGAGCAGGTCGACTTCACCGATCGCACCAGCTGGCGCGCCGGCATCGTCGCCGCCCTGCACAAGCTGCGCACGATGGGCGTGGACGACGCGCCCGGCGACGCCGGCGGCGAGCTGCGCGCGCGGATGCTGGCGCGCCTGCTGGAGGGCACGCTCGAGGTGGCGTTGCCGCTAGCGACGGCGCAGCCGCTGCGCCTGGCGGACCTGCCGAAGGCGCGCCGCCTCGTGGAGCTGGAGTTCCACCTGCCCTCGCACCACTTCGACGCCGACGCGCTCAACGCCACGCTGGCCGACCTCGGCTATGCGATGCCGCGGCTGTCCTTCACCACGCTGCGCGGCTTCCTCAAGGGCTTCATCGACCTCGTGTTCGAGCACGAGGGGCGCTTCTTCGTCCTCGACTGGAAGTCCAACCACCTCGGCGACACGCCGGCCCGCTACGGCCAGCAGGCCATGGCCGCCGCGATGCGCGACCAGGGCTACCACCTGCAGTACCTGCTGTACCTGGTGGCGCTCGATCGCTACCTGCGCCACCGCCTCGCCGGCTACGACCCCGCGCGCCACCTGGGCGGCGCCGTCTACCTGTTCGTGCGCGGCGTGCGCCCCGGCTGGCAGCAGGCCGATGGCACGCCGGCGGGCGTGTTCTTCGACCGGCCGGATGCGGCCGCGATCGCGCGGCTGTCGGCGCTGTTCGACGAGACCGGAGTGCCGGCATGAACGAACGCGACGACCAGCTGCTGGCCGAGGGCTTCGCGCGCCATGCGTCGGCGTGGGCGACGGCCGAGGGCGCGCCCGCCGCCAGCGTCGCCGCGGTGGCCCGCGCCGCCGCCGCGCTGAGCCTGGCCGTCAGCGAGGGGCACGTGTGCCTGCTGCTGTCCGCGCTCGCCGACGACGCCGACATGGCGAGCCGCCGCGCCGCGCTGCTGGCCTCGCGCATCGTGGGAACGCCCGACGCGCCGGGCGCGCTGCCGCTGATCCTCGATGCCGACGATCGGCTGTACCTGCACCGGTATTTCGACTACGAACGCCGGCTCGCGCGCCGCCTCACGCAGGCCCGCCTCGCGGGCGCTGACGCGAGCGCGGCCAGCGCGTCACCCGCGCTGCGCGCGCAACTGCGCGAGCTGTTCGCCGCCAACGCGGCGCGCCTGGACGGCGCGGCCGACTGGCAGCAGCTCGCCGCCGCGCTCGCGCTGCGCGGCCGGCTCACGGTGATCAGCGGCGGCCCCGGCACCGGCAAGACCACCACCGTGGTCAACCTGCTCGCCTGCCTCGTCGCGCTGGATCCCGGCTGCCGCATCGCGCTGGCCGCGCCCACCGGCAAGGCCGCGGCGCGCATGACCGACGCCATCCGCCAGCGCGCGCAACACCTGCCCGAGGCCTTGCGCGAGAAGATGCCGCGCGACTCGTCCACCGTCCACCGCCTGCTGGGCGTGACGCGCGCCGGCTTCGCGCACGACGCCGCGAACCCGTTGCCCATCGACGCGCTGGTGGTCGACGAGGCCTCGATGCTGGACCTGGCGCTGGCCACGCGCCTGCTGGAGGCCGTGCCGCCCGCGGCGCGCATCATCCTGCTGGGCGACAAGGACCAGCTCGCCGCCGTCGAATCGGGCGCCGTGTTCGCCGAGCTCAGCGTCGATCCCACGCTCACCGCCGCCTGCGTGCGGGACCTGGCCGCGCTCACCGGCACGCCCGCCTCCGCCATCGCGCCGCCGCCGCCCGCCACGCCCAGCGCGCTGAAGGACTGCGCCGTCTGGTTCACGCAGACCTACCGCTTCGCGCGCGACTCCGGCATCGGCCGCCTCGCGCACGACATCAACACCGGCCGCGCGGCCGAGGCCACCGCCTGGCTGCGCGCCGGCACCGACCCCGGCGTGGCCTGGCTCGACACGCCGCCGCACGCGAGCCTGGACGCCGCGCTGCGCGAGATGGACGCCGGCTACGCGGCCTACGCCCAGGCCGTAGCGGACAAGCGCGGCATCGCCGACATCACCGAGGCGTTCGGCCGCTTCCGCGTGCTGTGCGCGCTGCGCGACGGCCCGCGCGGCGTCACCGCGCTGAACGCCGCGCTGACGCGCCGCCTGCGCGCCGCGCTGCGCCTGCCCGGCCTAGCCGAAGGCCCGGGCGCGTCGCCGTGGTTCCCCGGCCGGCCCGTGCTGGTGCTGAACAACGATCCCGTGCTGCGCCTGTACAACGGCGACGTGGGCATCGCCCTGCCCGGCGCCGAGGGCCAGCTGCTGGTGCATTTCCCCGATGCCGACGCCCCCGCCGGCTTCCGCGCCGTCGCGCCGGTGCGCCTGCCGCGCCACGAGACCGCGTTCGCGATGACCGTGCACAAGTCGCAGGGCTCCGAGTTCGACGGCGTGCTGGTGATGCTGCCCGAGCAGCGCAGCCGCGTGCTCACGCGCGAGCTGCTGTACACCGCCGTCACGCGCGCGCGCCGGCGCGTGACGCTGGTGACCGACGCCGCGGTGCTGGAACAGGCCATCGCCACGCCGACCGAGCGCCACTCCGGGCTGCTCACGCGGCTGGCGGAAGCCGCGCGCCCCTGAATCACCGCACGCGTTCGCCGCCCTTGATCACCGCGGTCGGATGCTCCAGCAGGCGGATGTCGCGCAGCGGATCGCCCATGACGGCCACGAAGTCGCCGTAGCGGCCCGCCTCGATCGCGCCGACGTCGGCCTCGCGGCCCAGCGCCTGCGCCGCGTTGCGCGTGGCCGCGCGGATGGCCTCCAGCGGCGGCATGCCCCACTCCACCATCTTGGCGAACTGCAGCGCGTTCTGGCCGGCCGGGAACACGCCGCCGTTGTCGGTGCCGAAGATCATCTTCACGCCCGCGTTGTACGCCGCACGGAAGGTCTGGCGCTGCTTCAATCCGAGCGCGCGCTCCTTGGCCAGCGACTCCTCGTACATGCCGTTCTTCTCGCCTTCGGCCAGGATGTAGTCGTCGTCGTAGATGTCCATCGAGAACCAGGCGCCGTGCTCCCTGGCCAGCCGGAACGACTCCGCGTCGGCCAGGCTCGCGTGCTCGATGGTGTCGCAGCCGGCGCGCAGGCAGTCGTTGATGCCCGAGGTGCCGTGCGCGTGCGCGGCCACCTTCAGGCCCAGCCGGTGCGCCTCGTCGACGACGGCCTTGATCTCCTCGAAGCTCATCTGCTGCGCGCCGGCCGCGTCGGTACGCGAGAGCACGCCGCCGGTGGCGCAGATCTTGATCACCTCGGCGCCGTACTTGTGCACCGTGCGCACCAGCTTGCGAAAGGCCTCGGGGCCGTCGGCCACCGACGGCGTGGCCACGCTTGCGAAGCCGGGCGGCAGGCCTTCGGTCGAATCGCAATGGCCGCCGGTGGCGCCCAGCGCGTAGGTGGCCGGCACGATGCGCGGCCCGGGAATGTAGCCGCCCTC
The DNA here is from genome assembly GCA_013289985.1 of Betaproteobacteria bacterium. Taxonomy (GTDB): domain Bacteria; phylum Pseudomonadota; class Gammaproteobacteria; order Burkholderiales; family Burkholderiaceae_C; genus Scleromatobacter. The sequence goes on from JABCYW010000065.1 coordinate 18,644, forward strand.
GACGGCCTGCTTGAGCCCGACGTCGGCGTAGCCGTCGACCCCGACGTCGCGCACGGTGGTGAAGCCGGCCATCAGCATGGCCCGGGTGTTGGCCACGCCCACGGCCACCCAGAAGCTGTCGGTGTAGTCGAGCGCGCGGTTGCCGGCTATCGTGGGCTCGCCGGTCAGGTGGACGTGCATGTCGATCAGGCCCGGCAACAGGGTCTGGCCTGGCAGGTCGATGCGGGTCGCGTCCTTGGGGATCGCGGCGGCGCCCTGCGCGAGGACGGCCTGGATGCGGCCGTCGACGACCACCACCGCGGGCCTGTCCACCATGCGGCCGGCCAGCACGTCGAGCATGCGATCGGCGGTGACGACCGTGGTACCGGCCAGCGCAGCGCCGCTGCAGACCGCCGCGAGCGCGGCCGTGAGGATTCCTGCCGTGGCCTTGCGCATCGCGTCCGCTCCTTGTCGAGCGGACACTTTACTTCAGCGCGGAATCAGAACGACTCCCAATCGTCGGCACCCGCGGCGACCGGTGCCGCGGACGGCGCCGCCGCCTGGGCGCGCGCGACCGGTGCCGGCTTGCGGGCCGGGACGGGCCTGGCCTTGGGCGCGGCGACGGCCTTGGGCACGGCGGCGGCCTTGGGCGCGGGGGTCGCGGCGCGCGCGGGCGCGACGGCGGCCGTCGCCTCGAGCTTGAACTGCGCCACCACCTGCACCAGCTGATGGGCCTGGTCGCGCAGGCTCTCGGCGGCCGCGGCGCTTTCCTCCACCAGCGCGGCGTTCTGCTGCGTGGCCTGGTCCATCTGCGCGATCGCCTGGCCGATCTGGCCCATGCCCGAGCTCTGCTCGCTGCTGGCGGCGCTGATCTCGCCCATGATGTCGGTGACGCGCGAGATCGAGGTCACGATCTCGGTCATCGTCACGCCGGCGCGATCCACCAGCGCTGTGCCGTGCTCCACGCGTTCGACGCTGGCCGAGATCAGCGTCTTGATCTCCTTGGCGGCGTCGGCGCTGCGCTGCGCGAGCGAACGCACCTCGCTGGCCACCACCGCGAAGCCGCGGCCCTGCTCGCCGGCACGCGCGGCTTCCACCGCGGCGTTCAGGGCGAGGATGTTGGTCTGGAACGCGATGCCGTCGATCACGCCGATGATGTCGACGACGCGCTTGGAACTGTCGTTGATGCCCTTCATCGTCTCGACGACCTCGCCCACCACCTCGCCACCCTTGCGCGCGACGCTGCTGGCGCCCAGCGCGAGCTGGTTGGCCGACAGCGCGTTCTCGGCGTTCTGGCGCACGGTGGCGCCGAGCTGCTCCATCGACGAGGCGGCCTCCTGCAGCGCCGAGGCCTGTTCCTCGGTGCGCTGGCTCAGGTCGTTGGCGCCTTGGGAGATCTGGACGGCCGCGGTGGACACGCTCTCGGAATTGGCGCGCACGTTGCCCACCACGCCCGAGAGGCTGCCCTGCATCACCGACAGCGCCTTGAGCAGCTGCGCGATCTCGTCGCTGCCCACCACGCGCACGTGCGAGGTGAGGTCGCCGCCGGCGATGGCTCGCGCCAAGCCCAGCGCGTCGTCCACCGGCCGCGTGATGCGGCGGCTCAGGACGACGCCCGCCGCGGCGCCGGCCGCGCCCACCACCAGCATCAGCACGATGCTGACCAGCGTGGCGCGGTCGGCCCGGGCGGCCGCATCGGCGGAGGTGGCGGCGCTGTCGGCCGCGATCTTCTTGCCCGACTCGGCCAGCAGGCGGGCCGGCTCGCGGTCCATGCCGGCGACGGCGACGTCGCCGGCGGTCGAGTCGAACTCGGCGGCCTTGAAGGCGTCGAAGCCCTTGCGGTAGTCGATGCCCATCTGCGTGTGCGCCGCGGCGAACTGTTCGACCAGCGTGCGGCTTTCGCCCGGCGCCAGCGCCGCCAGCAGCGCCTTGGCCTTGTCGTCGACGTCGGCCTCGCGCTTGGCGAACGCGCCCCAGTGCTTGTCAAGCTTGGCCGGATCCTTGCCGCGCAGCAGGGTGTCCTTCCATTCCTGCACCTGCGTCTTGAACGTGACCAGCAGGTCGGCGACCGCGCGTTCATGGGCGTGCTGCGTGGTCACCTCGGTCTCGTAGAGCGCCACCGACTGGTTCAGGCTGTGGATGCCGATCAGGGCTGCGCCCATCAACGTTGCGAGGATGCCGACTATCGTGAGCGGGAGCTTGAGTCTGAGATTCATGGTGGGTGCTGCCTTGGAACTACGTCTCACCGGGGCGCCGGGCGGTGCCGGGCGCGAAAGGGGACTGCGGGGTGGGACGCAAGGCCGTGGGCGCTGACGCCGGACGCACCTTCGTATACCCTTATCGGCTGGGCAGCGGCGCGACTTGAGTCGGGAAACAACCCCGGCTGCGCAAGGGCCCCTGCCCGACTCAGCGGAACGCCAGGCGCAACGCGTGCAGCGCCAGCCCGACCAGGCCGCCCACCACGGTGCCGTTGATGCGGATGAACTGCAGGTCGCGCCCGACGCTCAGCTCGAGTTCGTCGACGAGCTGGCGATCGTCCCAGTCCTTGATCGTCTGCGCGATGTGCGCGGTGACGCCCGCGCGCAGGTTCGCCGCCAGCTGCGCGGCGGCGGACATCAGGTGCTCGTTGAGCGAGGCGCGCAGGCTCTCGTCGTCGCGCAACCGGCCGCCGACGTCGCGCAGCGCCTGCGCGACATGTTCGGCGAGCGCGGAATGCTCGCCGGCGAGGTCGGCCTGGAGCAGGCCCTTGATGTCGTTCCATACCTGCCCGGCGTACTCCAGCACCGCCGGGTCGTCGACGGCGCGCGCCTTCACGCGCTCGAACGCGGCGACCAGGCCCTCGTCGTGGCGCAGGCGCTCCACGAACTCGGCCAGCCAGCGGTCGTAGCGCTGGCGCACCGGGTGGTCGGGCTGGGCCAGCACCTCGCGCAGTTCGCCCAGCACCGAGGCGCTGAGCCGGTCGGCCAGGCCGTCGGCCATGCGCGCCACCGGCGTCACCAGCTCGACCATGCCGATCACCTTGGGCCACTCCTTGCGCGCGTGGCGCACCATCAGCGCCGACACGCGCGCCTTCACCTCGTCCTCGGCCAGGAAGCCACCGATCTTCTCCAGGCCGGCGTCGAGCAGCTCGTGATGGCGCCCGCCCTGGGTAAGCAGCGCCAGCACCTCGGCCGCCGTGGCCGCGCTGTTCCAGCGGCGCGCCTGCGCGATCACCAGCTCCAGCGTCGCGCGACGCATGCGGCCGTCGTCGAACAGGCCCACCGCCTTCAGCGCCCAGCGCCGGCCTTCGGCGACCCAGTCGTCGACGCGGGCCGGATCGGCCAGCCACTCGCCCAGCCGGCGCGCCGGGTCGAACACGCCCAGGCGAGCCACCAGCGCCTGTGGGTCGAGGAAATGGTCGCGCACGAAATGCGCCAGGCCGTCGGCGACGCGCGCCTTGCTGCGCGGCAGGATGGCCGTGTGCGGCAACGGCAGGCCCAGCGGGCGGCGGAACAGCGCCACCACCGCGAACCAGTCGGCCACCGCGCCCACGGCCGAGGCCTCGCAGAACGCCTGCAGCCAGCCCCAGCCGCCCTTGCCGCCCTGGGAGACGGCCAGCGCGAGCCCGGCCAGCGCGGCGACCAGCAGGCCCGCGGCCACCCACTTCATGCGCGCCAGCGCGATGGCGCGGGCGTCCGCGGCCGGGGGCGAGGGCCTGTCAGCAGGGTTCATTCGGGGGAGTGTGCCCTGCGCGGGCGTGCGGACCGTCATACTCCGTGTCTTTCCTCGAACGACGCACCCGCGCGAGACGCGCGCGTGCACCTGCATGAGCTCCGACCCCGCGATCCTTCCGACCCCCGACGCCGCCGCGCCCGCGCCGCGCCAGTTCAAGCTGCCCAACGCACGCCACGCCAGCCGCGTGCCTTCCACGATGGCCCCCGCCGACGTCGCCCGCATCCAGCAGGCGGCGTACCAGCTGCCCCAGGTGGTCAAGCCGGCCGACTACATCGACGAGCACGCGCCGCACTTCGAGCAGCACCTGGACGGCCTGGGCTTCATCCTCCTGCAGAAGGCCGTGGCCGGCGCCCGCCCCAGCCGCTGGATAGACCCGGCCCGCCTGGCCCATGCGCTGCGCCACCTCGACACCGTGGGCAACGGCCCCAACGTACGCGCGCTGATGCAGGCGCGCACGCTGGAGCTGGAGACCCTGGGCGTCACGCGCGAGGCCGGCGACTTCGACCGCTTCCTCACGCAGGCCTTGCAGCTGCCCGCCAGCGGCGTGCAGCTGCGCGTGGCCTACCGCGTGCCGGTGCCCGACGCCCCGGTGTGGGAGTTCTACCGCAACGGCGACCTGGCCGCGTTCAGGGCCGTCCTCGGCGACGCCCCGCCCTACGCCGACGCGGCCGAGCTGGTCTCGGTCGTCGAGCAGCTGATCGCCCGAGCCGAGTCCGGCCACTCCGAACACGTGGGCTCGCTGATCCAGCGCCTGCAGGCCGAGACCGCGCGACCGCAGCCGTTCGCCGACCTGAAGGCCTCGCTGGTGCGCGCCCAGGATCGCTGGGAACGCCACGTCGCCGAGCTCAACGCGCTGGCCGGCCTCAACGACGAGCTGGCATTCCAGGGCTATCCCGACACCTTCGAGCTGGCGCGCCGCCTGCAGCGCAGCGTGACGCTCTACGTGGGGCCGCCCAACAGCGGCAAGACCTACGCCGCGTTCGAGAAGCTGGCGGCCGCGCACGACGGCTGCTACCTCGCGCCGTTGCGCCTGCTGGCGCTGGAGGGCCGCGACCGCCTCGTGGGCCGCGGCGTCGCGTGCTCGCTGCTCACCGGCGAGGAGAACGATCCGGCGCCCGACGCGCGCGTGGTCTCCAGCACCATCGAGATGGTCAACACGTCGAGGCCGATCGACGTGGCCGTCATCGACGAGGCGCAGATGCTGTTCGACACCTCGCGCGGCTGGGCCTGGACGCAGGCCATCGTGGGCGTGCCGGCCAACGAGGTCATCATCATCTGCTCGGCCTACGCCGCCGAGGCCATCGAGAACCTGCTCAAGCTGTGCGGCGAGAACTGCAAGGTGCTCACGTTCGAGCGCAAGCAGCACGTGGAGCTGATGCCCGGGCCGGTGCCCATCGCCGCGCTGAAGAAGGGCGACGCCGTCGTCGCGTTCAGCCGCCGCGAGGTGCTGATGCTGCGCGACCAGGTGGCCGCCAACGGCCACCCGGTGTCGGTGATCTACGGCGCGCTGCCGCCCGAGGTGCGTCGGCGCGAGGCCGAGCGTTTCGCCCATGGCCACGCGCACATCCTCGTGGCCACCGACGCGATCGGCATGGGCCTGAACCTGCCGATCCGCCGCGTGCTGTTCTCCACGCTGAAGAAGTTCGACGGCGTGGGCGACCGGCTGCTCAACGAGTCCGAGGTGCACCAGATCGCCGGCCGCGCCGGCCGCTACGGCATGCACGAGGAAGGCTTCACGGGCGTGCTGCGCGAGGCCGAGCCCACCGCGCTGCGCACCTTGAAGGAGCTGCTGCCCAAGCCGCCGCGCGCGCCGCGCGACTTCAAGGCCACGGTGGCGCCCAACTGGTGGCACGTCGACACCATCGCCACGCGGCTGAGCCTGGCGAAGCTGCGCGCCGTGCTCGACGTGTTCGTCGACCAGTTGAAGCTGGACAACGCCCACTTCGCCGTCGCCGAGCTCGACCAGATGCTGGAGCTGGCCGAGGAGCTCGATCGCACCGCCGGCAAGCTGTCGCTCAAGCAGCGATTCATCTACGCCCAGGCCCCCGTGGACACCCGCACCGAGGCCCAGGTGCAGGCCTTCCTCGACTGGACGCACCAGCACGCCCTGGTGGGCAAGGCCGGCACCCCCTGGTTCCTCGACGAGGTGGACGAGCACAGCCGGCTCGACAACATGGAGAAGGCGCTGCGCTCGTGCACGCTGTGGCTGTGGCTGGACCTGCGCTTCCCGGGCATCTACGGCCACCTCGACGCGGTAATCGACCTGCGCGAGCGGCTCAACGAGGGCATCGAGCGGCATCTCAAGGGCAAGAAGCCGTTGTGGCAGCAGAAGGGTGGGCGGCGGTAGGCGACCGCGTCGTCGTCCCGCCGGATGCGTTGTCAGCCGCGCTGGGCATCAATCGGCCGATGGACAAGGCAGTGGGCATGCCGTCGATGCCAAGATGTGGCTCCTTTGTTGCAAGGGCGCCTGCACCTCATGACCGTCTTCAAGACCACCCGGCGAACGCTGCTGACCCTGATCGGCGGCCTCTCCGTATTCCGCGCCGCGCGAAGCGGTCCGCCCGAGACCTTCACACTCGTACCCCGACTCGATCAGGGCCAGGTGCTCCGGTATCGGCAGGAATCGCACGTGGTGCGCAACGGGGTGGTCGGACACCGCACCCGCTCGACGGTGACGATCGAGATCCGTGAACGCATTGCCGGCGGTTGGCTGGCGCGCTGGACATCTTCGGGCGGCGAGCTCCTCGAAGCGGATCCTCGCGTGCGTCCGATGCTGGAGGTACTGCAAGCGATCTGGGAGGGCGTCGCGATCGACCTCGTTCTGGACGAAGGCGGCCACGTGGCCGGCCTGGCCGACCCGGCCGCCGTACGGGCACTTGGCGAGGAGTCGCTCGATCGCCTCGTGGAAATGCTTGCGGCCGATCCTGCGCGCGCGCCGATGGCGGGTGTGCTCCGGGCCGCGATGCAACCGACGCTCGATGACGGCGGGATCCTCGCGCAAAGCCTGCTGAAGGAGCCCGGCATACTTCTGGGCGCGATGGGCCGCGACTACCGCGTTGGCGAGCCCCTGGAGGTTCGCACGCGCATCCCCTCGCCGATGGGCAGCGGCGAGATCCCGATTCTCGGGCGCTTCCAGGTGCGCGGCATCTCCTCGCGCGACGCGCGCGCGGACATCGGCTGGCTGATGGTGATCGACCGTGCGAGCGCCGCGCGCGTTCTTGGCGCGGAGATGCTGGATGTCGTTCGCCGCGTCGAGTCCGCCCGACCAATGCCTGCAGACGAACCAGCGAGACCCGCCGCGGAGTCCACGGTTGCCGGCGCCATGGCGACACTGGACTTCGATGACCGAGGCGATTTCATCGTCGACACCGCGACGGCGTGGCCACTCACTGTGCGCCATGTCCGGCGCGTGTCGGCAACCTCTGGCTCGCGCATCGATACAGTGGAGCTGACGCGGCTTGGAGACTGAAGAATCGCGCTGGTGAACCGCGGGATCAAACCCCGGGTCCGGCCACAAGCGGCTATTCGCGAGTGACCGGTTTCGGATAGACGCCCGACGACTGCAGGCTCAAGCAGGATCGAGTCGAAATGGCTTCGTGAGCTCTTCGTAGCTCGGCAACCCACCGACTCTTCCCTCTGCCAGGACAGCCTCATATTCGTCGCGCAACTGCGCCAGGATGCTTCCGTACTGCTTCACGGTGTCCTGCAGTTCCACATGGGCGTCGATCTCGTCCTCAGACAGGTCGTCCTCAGACTTGTTGTCGTTGGCTCGAAGCTGCAGCTTCAAGTCTCGAATCCGCGCAGCGAGTGCAGAGATCGCGACGGTCAATGCTTGTTCGCTGATGGTCGGCATTTTGATAGACCTTCAATGGCTATGAGTGGTACACCGACTGCTTGCCGAGCTCGACGGCCTTGGCCAGCGCGGCTCGAGCGAGGTTATTCAGCGCACCTTCGTACGCATCCCGTCGCATCAGCGTGCGGCAGCGAATGGAGTAGTGACCTCACGCCACTCGCCACAGCGTCTGCGATCATGGGTACGGTGCCAGGTCTTGCCAGGCAACTTCACCATCGTTCGGTGGAAGTGATTGCGCCGTCGGTGGATTGCCAGGCGATACCTGGCACCGGGCACATTGACGCGCGCCGGTTCTACTGGAGCAGGCTGTGCAACATGGTTGCTCGCGGCGAGCTTGAGTCACAAGGGAATTTGCGCCGCGCCACGTTCAGCGAAGTCCGGCGCGCAACAATGGGTTGACCAATCACGGCTGACGGCCATGACCTGTCGATCGCAAACGTCTTCTTCAGGGCGACGAAACGCCCGATCACCGCACCCCGACGAAGCGCCTCTTGCGCGGCACGATTTTTTCGAGGCGTTGAGCCAATCGCGGACACTTCAAGGCTTGCTTTCGATTTACGGGCGCGTCGATGAAGTCGCGGCGCATCAGCCCTCGGCGCAAGCGCCATTCAGCGCAAGCCAAGCAGAGCATTCCATCCTTGCGAGCATTGATGGAGCGCCAAAGGCCAAAGCGCAGCATGTAGTACTCCTCGCTGGCATAGGTGTCTGAGCGGCAATCCAGGCACAAGCGACGTTCGGGGTCGTGTGCGAGTTCCTTTGCTCTCGCCCTTTGCTTTTGTACTTCCGTCCACGGTCGTCGGCTCATTCAAAATCATTTCCGCTGTTGGGGCGGCAGATTCTAGAACTCCCTGCTCAATGGCAGCTTTGCGGCGACCAGTCTGGTGGGTCGAAAGCCGGCTGTGGGTCGACCCTTCTTCTGCACATCGGTCGCCCAAGTCGGCCCGGTACCCGAATGAAGCCCAAGCGTCCTATTCGCGTGCCCGACGTTCCCGCTCACCCGCGCCCACCCATCGCTTCGCAAGCCGCGACGCGCCAGCGCAAGCGCCGCGGGCTGACTCCCTGCCGGGGACGACCCCGCCCAACGTGGATCCGCGCGCAGGATGACCGTTCAGCGCGGCTTGCGTCGCGCCACCCAATACGTCGCCCCCTGCGGTCCGTAGCGCTCCGAATGCGGCGTGCCGGCCGGCACGCGGAAGGTATCGCCGGCGCGCAGGTGCTCGGTGACGCCCGCGCGCGTGAGCCACATCTCGCCCGCGCTGACCACGGCGTCGGCATCGAACGGATGCGTGTGCTCCTCGACCACCTGGCCGGGCGCCCAGTGCCGCTCCAGCACCTCGTCGGCGCCGCGCAGCAGCGGGTGCGCGCGGAACGCGTCGTAGGTGGAAGCGCTCAGTGTGCCGTTGTCCATGCGTGCAGGCTCCTTCAGCGGGGCGCGCCGGCCTGGCGCATCGGATCGGCGGCGGCGAACGCCTCCAGCTTCTCGCACTCGGCCATGATGCGCTTGCAGGTGGGGATGTCGTCGAAGTCGACCTTGAACACGCGCATCACGGTGAACAGGCTGGCCAGGCAGATGTCGGCCAGCGTGGGCTGGTCGCCGTGGCAGAAGCGTCCGGTAGCGGCCTCGCCGGCCAGGCGGGCCTCGACGGCGCGCAGGCCGGCGCCGAACCACTGGATCTGCCATGTGCGCCATGCGTCGGCGTCGAAACCGGCCGTGGTGGCCAGGTATTTGCGCACGCGCGGCGTGATCAGGGGATGCGTGTCGGCCGCGAGCATCTGTGCGACCCCGCGCACGCGGGCGCGGCCCGGCGCGTCGGCGGGCAGCAGCGGCGGCCGCGGATAGGTCTCGTCGAGGAACTCGAGGATGGCCAGCGACTGCGTCATCGGCAGCGCCGACCCGCCCGGTCCGTGGTCGACCAGCGCCGGGATGCCGCCCAGCGGATTGACCCGGCGGAACGCCTCGCCGTGCTGCTCGCCGGCGTCGATGTCGACGTCGGTCTCGCGCCGCGGCACGCCCTTGAGGTTGAAGGCCACGCGCACGCGGTAGGTGGCGGACGAGCGCCAGTACGAGAACAGTTCGAAGCGGTCAGGTTCGGTCATGCGCGGACGATACCCGAGCGGCCGTCGTCCCGCAGGCAGAAGTCCACGAAGCCGGCGAGGCTCTTCGAGAACTGCTTGCGCCGGTGGTGCAGCAGCCAGAACCGGCGCGCGAGGCGCGGCAGCGTGGTCTGCACGCGCACGAGCCGTCCCAGCGTGACCAGGTCCTGCACCGCGAACAGCGACAGGCAGGTGAAGCCCAGCCCCTCCACCGCCGCCTGCTTGATGGCCTCGGTGCCGCCGAAGCGCAGCCCCTCGTCGAGCTGGTGCAGGTGCGGCTGCAGGGCCTGCTCCACCGCCTCGCGCGTGCCCGAGCCCGGCTCGCGCAGCAGCCACGACGCCTGGCGCAGCGCGGCCACGTTCAGGCGGCGCGCCGGATCGCCGCGCAGCAACGCGTGCGACGGCGCGCAGACGATCGCCAGCTCCTCCTCGCGCCAGGCCTGCGCGACGACGTCCGGCTCGTGGCACGGCCCCTCGACCAGGCCCACGTCCACCTCCATGCGCGCGACGGCCGCCGCGATGGCCCCGGTGTTGGCGATCGCCACGTCCACGTGCGCGCCGGGCTGCGCGCGCCGCCACGCCGCCACCAGGCTGGGCAGCAGGTAGTTGCCGATCGTGGTGCTGGCGCCCACGCGCAGCAGCGCGGGCGCCTCGCCCGCCGCCCCGCCCAGGCCGAACTCGCGCTCGATGCCGGCGGCGCCGTCGAGCACGGCCCGCGCCTGGGGCAGCAGGCCGCGGCCGGTGTCGTTGAGCACCAGGCGCGTGCCCACGCGGTCGAACAGCCGCGCTCCGAGCACGGCCTCCAGTTCGTTGAGGGCGGCGCTGGTGGCCGACTGCGACAGGGCGACGCGGTCGGCGGCCGCGGTGGTGCTGCCGGCGTCGGCCACCGCCGTGAAGATGCCCAACTGGCGCAAGGTGATCCGCATGGACGCTCACTCTACCTGTTTTCAAGGTTGATTCAACCAAATCAATCCGTTTTACAGATACGTCAAGGCGGCTCAAAGTCCGGGTCATCGTCCCAGCCGTCCAAGCCCGCCATGACCTCCGCCACCCGCTCGTTCACCATCCCCGCCCCCGCCGCGGCGCTGCGCCTCGCCCCGGGCCTGCTGCTGGCCGCCGCCGTGGCCTGCGCCGCCACCGCCGCCGGCCGCATCGGCTGGCTCCAGGCGCACGGCATGTCCGCGCTGACGCTGGCCATCGTCATCGGCCTGGTCGCCGGCAACCTGCTGCCCGCCTCCGCGCTGGCCATCTCGGCGGAGGGCCTGAACCTGGCCAAGCAGCGGCTGCTGCGCGCCGGCATCGTGCTGTACGGCCTGCGCCTGACCTTCCAGGACATCGCCCACGTGGGCCTCGCCGGCGTGGCCATCGACGCGGCCGTGCTGTGCAGCACCTTCGGCCTCGCGTGCGTGCTGGGCACGCGCGTGTTCGGCCTGCCGCGCACCACCGCGATCCTGATCGGCGCGGGCAGCTCCATCTGCGGCGCGGCCGCCGTGATGGCCACCGAGCCGGTGGTGCGCGGCCGGCCCGAGGAAGTGGCCGTCGCGGTGGCCACGGTGGTGGGCTTCGGCAGCGTCGCCATCGTGCTGTACCCCGCGCTGTATCACCTGGTCGCGGCCGTGCATCCGCTGTCGTCCACCGCGTACGGCCTGTGGGCGGGCTCGACGATCCACGAGGTCGCCCAGGTGGTGGCCGCCGGTCACGCCGTCAGCGACGCCGCGGCCGACACCGCCGTCATCGCGAAGATGGTGCGGGTGATGATGCTGGCGCCCTTTCTCGTGGCCCTGTCGGCGTGGAGCGCGCGCTCGCGCGGGACGCCCGCGCAGGCGCGCCCGCCGATCACGATTCCGTGGTTCGCGCTGGGCTTCGTCGCGCTGGCCGGGCTGCGCTCGCTGGACGTGCTGCCCGCGTCCGCGGTGGCCGCCGCGAACAGCGTGGACGTCGCGGTGCTGGCGGTGGCGATGGCGGCGCTGGGCCTCACGACGCGGCTGTCTGCGATGCGGTCGGCCGGGTTCGCGCCGCTCGCGCTCGGCGCCACGCTGTTCGCCTGGCTGGTCGTGGGCGGCGGCGCCATCAACGCCGCCGTGCAGGCCTGGCTGGGCTGATGGCCGGCTACCCCATGCCGTATCGTCCGGCAGCGTCAGACTGGTCGTAATTTGCAAGCCGCCTGACCCGGCGAGCCAACAGCTTGGCTTTGCGTTCCGGCCGGGTCTCGCGGCGAGGGTTCCCCCTCGTTTGTCATGTGCGGCGGGTGTCTAGTCTCGCGTCCACGCCGGCCCCTCGCCCACGAAGCACTGCGCGCGTCCGGCGCTGCGTTCCTCAAGCACACACACGACAAAAGCCCAGGAGACACAGATGACCCGCCGAGACCCCTCCCCTCGCTTCCGCGCGCTTCGCGCCTTGCTTCCCGCCCTGCTGCTGGGCCTGGTCGCCCAGGCCGGCGCCAACACGCTGACCCAGAACGTGTCGTGGAC
>JABCYW010000066.1 GCA_013289985.1 Betaproteobacteria bacterium
CACTGGTTGATCGAACGCGCCCAGCATGCCCAGCGCGATGCCCGCGCTGGTCAGCAGCAGGTTCTCGGTCTGGAAGTAGCGCAGGATCTGCCCGCGCGTGGCGCCCAGCGCGCGCCGCGTGCCGATCATGCGGGTGCGCTGCTGCACCCAGAAGCTGGCCAGGCCGACGATGCCGAAGGCGGTCACCACCAGCAGCGCCACGCACACGCCCGCCAGCAGCCACACCATCGAGACGTCGGCCTGGTAGAACGCGCCGCGCATGTCCTCGAAGCGCTTGTGCGGTTGCGCGACCCGGTGCGGGTTCACGCGCTCCAGCGCGGCGACCGCGGCCTTGAGCACGGCGTCGCGCCGGGCCGGATCGGTGCGCAGCACGTAGTCGCCCGAGTCGAAGGTGTTGCGGATCGGCAGGATCATCGAGTACATGTCGGACTCGTCGGCGTGATCCGGGCGCGACACGATCAGGCGGTCGACGATGCCCACGATGCGGCTCGGCTCGTCGCCGAAGATGTAGAGGGCCTTGCCGAGCGCGTCGCCGCCCGGGAACAGGCGTTCGGCCATCGCCCGCGTGACGAGGATGCCGGCCAGCTTGTAGTCGTTCTTCTCCGCGTCCGCCTCGTCGAGGATCTCGTCGGCGTTGAAGTCGCGGCCGGCCACGAGCTTCAGGCCCAGCGCCTCCGGCAGGCCCACGTCGGCGTTGAACATGGCGGCCGTGAGCGTCGGCGTCTCCTGCCCCGGCTTCAGGTTGATGCCGGACTTGCTCATCGAGTCGCCGAACGGGATGCCCGACACGATGGCCGCGCTGCGCACGCCCGGCAGCGCGCGCAGCGCGGCCAGGTCCTCGCGCGTGCCGGCCGCGGCGTTGTCGTTGCGGCCGATGCTGCGCATGCCCAGCACCACCAGCTCGTCGTCGGCCATGCCCGTGCCGAAGTGCAGGCGCTCGACGCGGTTGGCGATGAGGAACACCGCGTTGCAGACGATGGCGCAGGTGAGCGCGATCTCGAACACGATCAGCAGGGCCGCCGTGCGATGGCGGCGCAGCGTGGACAGGATGGGACGAAGTTGAAGCATGCGCATCACTCCCGGGTTGTCAGGACGACTTGAGTTGGGACGCCGGCGAGACCTCGCAGGCCTTCCAGGCGGGCAGCAGCCCGGCCAGCACGCTGGCGGCGATGGCCAGCACGAGGGTGGTCAGCAGCATGGCGGCGTCCAGGTGCACGAACTGGGCGCCGCGCGTGGTGCCGGCGCGAACGAGCCACACGCCGCCGGCGGCCAGCGCCAGGCCCAGCGCGCCGCCGGCCAGGCCGATGGTGCCGGCCTCCACGAGGAACTGCGCGAAGATCTGCCGCTTCGGGGCGCCGAGCGCGCGCCGCACGCCGATCTCGGGCGAGCGCCGCAGGCACTTGGCCAGCAGCAGTCCCACGGTGTTGACCAGGCAGACGGCCAGGAAGCCGAACGCGAGCCACACCTGCAGCCGCACGTCCTCGGGCACCACGTGCTGCGACGACAGCCAGTCGACGACGTTGCGCAGGCGCGGGTTCGGCTCGCGCTGGAACCGGCCGGCGGCGTGCTGCTGCGCCGAATACCGGGTGAGGTAGTCGAGGTAGGCCGCGCGGCCGGCCGGCGTGTCCACCTCCACCCAGTACTGGAGCCAGCTGCACGGCGCGTTGAGATCGTGCGGATGCGGCGTGGCGGATTCGCCCCAGCAGGTCATGCTGCCGTTGGTGCCCATCTTGCGTTCCAGCGCGGCGCCCAGCGGCACGAACAGGCCCTCGGTCTTGCGGTAGCGGCCCACGTTCAGGTCGAAGAAGTACGGCACGGGCTGCCAGTCGTCGAGCACGCCCACCACGCGCAGGTCGGCCCCGTCGGCGTGCACGCTGCGGCCGACGCTGTCGGCGCCGCCGAACAGCTTGTCGTTGAGCGCCTTGCCGAGCACCACCACCGGCGCGTTGGCCGCGTCGTCGGCGGCGCTCCAGCCCTGGCCGTAGCGGAACGGCGTGCGGAACATCGGGAAGAAGTCGGCCGTGGTGTAGCGCGCCTCGGCCTCGAACGGCTTCAGGCCGCCGGGCGCGTCGGCCGCGGGCTCCACCTCCGCGCCGCCGCCGGACATCATCGCCTGGTGCACGCCGCGCCTGTCGCGCAGCAACGCCTCGGCGTCGAAGCGGGTGAGCTGCGTGTCGGGATCCTTGCCGGGCGTGAAGGTGGCCTTGGGGCCGGCATCCAGTTGCACGCGCAGCACGTCGGCGCTGTGGTCCGGCAGCGGATCGCCGGACAGCGCGCGGAACGTGGTGAGCGTGGTCATGCTGGCGCCGATGCCCATCGCGATCGTCAGCACCATCAGCGCCGTGAGGCCGCGCGCGGAGCGGAAGCTGCGCAGCGCGAGATCGATGTAGTAGAGGAACATCGGGTTTCCTTATTGGAGGAGTGCGTTGACGTTGGCCAGGTCGGCCTCGGTCAGCGCGCCGGCCGCCTGCTGCAGCTGCAGCCGGCCGAGGATGAACTGGTGGCGCGCCTGCGCGTACGCGGCCTGCGCCTGCGCCAGCGTCTGGATCGCGTTGAGCAGGTCGGTCATGGTGCGGTTGCCCACCTCGCGGCCGACGCGCGTGGCCGCCAGCGAGGCCTGCGCCGCGGCCACCGACTCGCGCGTGGCCAGCACCTGGCCGATGCCGGCCACCACGCTGCCGTAGGCGGCCCTGGCGGCGCGTTCGGCGGCGCGGCGCTGGATCTCGAGGCCGTCGCGCGCGCCGTCGCGCTGGTGTGTCGCCTGGCTCACGCGCGCCTGCGTGGCGCCGCCGGCGAACAGCGGCACGTTGAGCGTCAGCGCCACGGTGTTGGTCAGGCGCGCGCTCGCGTCGCCGGAGGGCGTGCCGGTGGGCCGGCCCAGGTTGAGGCCGGCGCTCAGCGACGGCAGGTGGCCGGCGCGCGCCGCGGCTATGCCAGCTTCGGCCGCGTCCACGCTCCTCCGCGCGGCCCACACGGCCGGATTCGCGCGCGCGGCCGCGTCGGCCCAGTCCTGCGGGTCGGCCGGCGACGGGGGCAGCAGCGGCAGGTCGTCGCGCAAGGCCTTCAACGTGCCGGGCGCCCGGCCGGTGATCTCCGCGACGGCGGACAGCGCGTCGACCAGTGCCTGGCGCGCCGCGATGGTGTTGCCGTGGGCCAGCAGCTGGTACACGCGCGACTGGTCGACGTCCACCTGCGCGTCGAGCCCGGCCTTCCAGCGCTGCTGCGACTGCGCCACCTGCTGCGCGTAGGCATCCTCGTTGGCCTGCACGCTGGCCAGCAGGTCGGCGGCCAGCAGCGCGTCGAAATAGGCCGTGGCCACGCGCAGGTACAGCGCCTGTTGCGCGGCCTGCAGCGTCGCGTCCTGCGCGTCGGCGTTCAGGCGCGCGGCCTTCAGCTGCGACCACAGTCCGGCGTCGAACACCACCTGGCTCACGCCGAGGGTGACGTCGCTGGTGTGCGCGCTGGCCACCGGCCGCGCGGCGCCGCTGTCGCGCTCGCGCCCGACGGCGGCGGTGGCCGAGGCCTGCGGCAGCAGCGCGGCGCGCGCCTGGTCGGCGAGATCGTGCGTGCCGGCGCGCGTGGCGTCGGCGGCGGCCAGCACCGGGTCGTTGGCGCGGGCGAGGCGCCAGACGTCCAGCAGGTCGTCGGCGAACGCGGGCGCGGCCGCGCCCAGCGCGATCGCGAGCACCAGCGCGCGCCGGCGCGGTGCGTCACGCATGGGCGGGCGCCTCGTCCTGCGCGGGGCGGCGGCCGGCCAGGCGCACGTCCTCGGACACGTCCACCACCTGGCCGTCGATCACGTGCACGTTGCGCTGCGCGCGGGCGGCCAGCTGCGGGTCGTGGGTGACCATCACGATGGTGGCGCCGTCGCGGTTGAGTTCCTCCAGCAGGTCCATCACGCTGCGCGCCATCTGGCTGTCGAGGTTGCCGGTGGGCTCGTCGGCGAGCAGCAGGCGCGGCTCGCCCGCCAGCGCCCGCGCGATGGCCACCCGCTGCTGCTGGCCGCCGGA
Source organism: Betaproteobacteria bacterium (assembly GCA_013289985.1). Lineage (GTDB taxonomy): Bacteria > Pseudomonadota > Gammaproteobacteria > Burkholderiales > Burkholderiaceae_C > Scleromatobacter. Next base: position 4,011 of record JABCYW010000066.1, read on the forward strand.
GAGCTCGGCCGGATAGTGCTTCTCGCGCGCCGCCAGGCCCACGCGCTCCAGCGCGGCGCGCACGCGGCGGCGCCGCTCGTCGGCCTTCATGCCGCGGTAGCGCAGCGGCACGTCCACGTTGTCGAACACGTTCAGGTCGGCGATGAGGTTGAAGCCCTGGAAGATGAAGCCGATCTTCTGGTTGCGGATCTGCGAGCGCGCGTCGTCGCCCAGCCTGCTCACGTCCACGCCGTCCAGCTCGTAGCGGCCCGCGGTGGGCGCCTCCAGCAGGCCGGCGATGGTCAGGAAGGTCGTCTTGCCCGAGCCCGACGGGCCGGTGACGGCGACGAACTCGCCCTGGGCGACCGAGAGGTCGAACTGGCGCAGCGCGTAGGTCTCGACCACCTCGGTGCGATAGGCCTTGGACAGGCCGGTCATCTTCAGCATGGGACTCCTCGTTGGGCAGGGACGTTTCAATGGGCCAGGCCGACGCTGGGCTCGGCATGGAAGTTCTCGGCGCCGCTGACGACGACGCGGTCGCCCGGCTTCAGGCCGGACAGGATCTCGACGCGATCGACGCTGCGCGCGCCCAGGCGCACCGGCGTCTTCACGGCCACGCCGTCGCGCACGACGTAGGCGTACTGGCCGCCCGACTCGTCGATGAAGCTGCCGGCGCGCACGCTCAGCACGTCGGGGCGCTGATCCAGCAGAACGCGCACGGAAAGGCGCTGGTTCTGGCGCAGTTGCTCGGGCATGTCACCTTCGAAGCGAAGACGCGCGGCGACCTGGTTGGCCACCACCTCCGGCGAGATGCCGCTCACGCGCGCCTTCCAGGTCCTGCCGTTGCCCGCGATCTCGCCGGGCATGCCCACCGCGAGGTCGCGCGCGAAGCTCTCGGCCACCTGCATCTGCACCTCCAGCTGCGACAGGGCTATCACCGTGAGGAGCTGCGCGTCCTTGGCGACGCTCGCGCGCTCGGCCACGAACAGCTGGCCCACCTGGCCGTCCACCGGCGAGCGCACCGTGAGTTCGGCCACCTGGCGCTTCAGGTCGTCCACCAGCAGCACCTGGCGGGCGTGGGCCTGCTCCCTGGCCTGCACGTCGAACTTCAGGCTGTCGTCCTTCGAATGCAGGCCCGCCTCGGCGTGGCTCAGCGCGATGCGCGCCTTCTCGAGCGCGTCGCGCGCGTGGTCGACCTGCATGCCGGCCGCCGCGCCCGCGTCGAACGCCTTCTGCTGGCGCGCGAGGTCGGTCTCGGCGGCCTTCACGTCGATGGCCGCGTTCTCGCGCGCGCCCTGCAACGCGGCGCGCTGCTCGCCGGCCTCGACGCGGCCGCGCAGCGTGTCGGTCTGCAGCGTGTCGGCGGTGGACTGTTCCTGCGCCAGCTTCGCGCTCAGCTCTGGGCTGGCGATGGTGGCCAGCACCTGGCCCTTCGTCACGCTGTCGCCCGCATGCACCTGCAGCGTGACGGCGCCGGCGGCGGGCGCGAACAGCGTGGGGCTGAACGCGGCGACCACGCGGCCCTCCGCCTGGATGTCGCGCACGAACGGGCCGCGGCCGACATCGTCCAGGCCCAGGCGCTCGGCGCTCACCGAGCCGCCGGTGCCCAGCATCTGGCGCGCGTGCGGCAGGCTCCACGCGCCGAGCGCGAGGACGGCCACCGCGGCCGCCACGACCATGAGGCGCCGGCGGCGCGGCGGCCTGGCGATCACGGTGTCTTGCGAGGAGGTGTCACGAATCATGAAGGCGGTCCGGGCGGCGCGCGGGGTGCGCTGTCCGGCTTCATGTTTGCAACGAGCGTGCCACCGCATGGCGGAGGCGGCAGTCCTTTCGAATCAAGGACTTGCGATCGGAGCCGGCGCCGCATCGGCTGTCCGCGGACACTCGCGGACACGCATCGCGGACAGTCTCAGAACAGGCTGGCCCCGATGTTGATCAGCAGCGCCAGCACCGTGGTGTTGAACAGGTAGGCCAGGATGCAGTGCAGCGAGCCGATGCGGCGCATCGGCTTGGTGACGAAGGACACGTCGGCGGTCTGGCCCGAGGTGCCGATCACGGCGGAGAAGTAGAAGAAGTCGCCGTAGTCCGGATCGGGATCGTCGGGAAAATCGAGGCCCGGCTTGTGGCCGTGGCAGGCGGCCATGTAGTAGTCGTGCGCGTAGTGCAGCGTGAACATCACCTGGATGAAGCCCCACGAGGCGATCACCGTGATCCCGGCCAGCGCGACGTGCGCGCCCTTGAGCCAGCCGTGCAGGTCCTTGACGACGGCCAGCTCGAACGCGATCGCCACCAGGCTCGCGATGGCGGCGATCACGGTCAGGCCCAGGATCGCGTACTTGCCGTCGTCCTGCAGTTGCGCCCGATGCCGCATGTGGCCCTGGGACGAGCGGATCATCATCACCGCGGCCAGCGCGATGTACAGCCACGCGGCCAGGTTCCACGCGAGCAGCCAGCGCGTGACGGCTTGCGAGGCGATGGTCGTCGGCAGCAGCAGCCCGGCCAGCACGCCCAGCACGGCGACGATGAACAGGCGCGGGCGCACCTTGAACACGTGGACGAAGCGCTTCAGCGGTGGAGTCATGGTGGGCCCTGGCAGATGTCGCGCCGAAGGGCGCATCGGCCGCATTGTCCGGCGTGCGGCGAACACCCCCTCGGCAAGCTGAATGCGCGCTTGCGCGCCGTCGTGAGACGATGCGCGCCACGGCGGGCGTGTGCCCTGCCGAGGTCGAGATTTCCCCCGGAGCCTCCATGAGCAAGCTGCTGCCGCCCTACCTCGCGATCGTCGCCACGATGATGGCGCTGGACCTGGCCTGGATCGGCGGCATCGCGCGCCCGCTCTACAACCGCGGCATCGGCCACCTGATGGCCGAACGGCCCAACTTCGTGGCGGCCGTCGCCTTCTACCTGCTGTTCGCGGCCGGCCTGATGGCCTTCGTCGTGCTGCCGCGCCCCGCCGGCGACTGGCGGATGGCCGCGGCCTGGGGCGCCCTCTTCGGCTTCATGACCTACATGACCTACGACCTGACCAACCTGGCCACGCTGCGCGGCTGGCCACTGGGGCTGTCGTTCATCGACACGGCCTGGGGCTGCTTCGCCACGGGGCTGGCGGCGACGGTGGGCAGGGTGGTGGCGGACAAGGTGGGTTGAATTCGGTGATGGGGCGACCCGCAAACGACCCGTTGCGGTACTTCGACTTCGCGATCTCGACGCCCAAAAGCGAACCTCCATAGGAGGAGACCAATGGCCCGGTGCTTGCCTACCGATAACTGTAGACGGTGGCCGTTTCAGCATTCACTTCGCATTCGAGCCCTGCGGCACGAAGCAGTCTTCACGAACCCATTCGATGAAGACGTAAAGAACGGGCCCCATGTGGCCAGCGCCTTCTACGTGGCCGGCAACCGGCGACCAGACAATGCCGCACCCAAACGTCTCGCGATGTCGATGAGCTTGATCTCAACGGGAACGCGAGCGGAGACGATCTCTGCGAAGAACTCACTCCACTTCGTGTCGTTTGCCAGTCCACCTAGACCTCGCCGTTGTGCGATGGACTGAGCTCGTTGTCTGGACTCGACGTCAACCATTTTCAGTTCCGTGGGTTATGTGCCTGGTGGCGCGTCTCGGGTCGCAAGCTAGCGGACGCGGCCGATATTCGCTGGGGGAATTGAACGCCGCAATGCGGCCTTTCGCTGTACCGCAATTTACCGAGCTTGCGGCCCTCACAGGAATCGCCAGGCGAGCCGGTATTGCGGCCCATCTGGCGCATACCGGCGATCCCTCTCAATGTCTACCGCCTGGGCCTTGGCCGGTCGCGCGCCCAATGGCACGGTCTCCCTGAGACTCTTCAGCGAGCCATCGATCTCATGCCAGCGGGCATTGGAACTTGGCTGTCCAGGGTGGGTATTGCAGCCGACACGTCCGGCTTCGTACTCGTCATTCCATGCGACGAAGATCAGCCATTGCTCGCGCCCCAGGACAAGTTCGTCGGGTGCGACAGGCCAGACGAGACAGGTGCCGAGATATTCGCCCTCACTTTCGTCCCACTGAGAGACAAATCGATGCAGTCGGCCACCAATGTCAGCAATTGCGTTGCGTGGCCCGTCGTACCATTCATTTTCAATGTGCACCTGCTCTGGGGAGCCGAAACCAGTCTGAGTGTTCGGCATTGCCGCTCCAGTAGTTTGTTCCACTGCACGTGATTCGGTTCGAGCTAGACGGCGGTTGCCGCCATCGGCACGAGGCACAAGGCGACTGGCAGCACGGGGGCGGGGTCAGCAGGCGTCGAGGACGGCGGCGAGCGGATGTGAGGGCACTCTCACTTCACCACCGGCGCGAAGCCGGTGCCGCCGACCGGGCCTTTGGCCCCCGGGCTCAGCCGCGCGGGGCCTGGCCGATGACGATTTCCTTCTTCGTCTTGTTGTAGTAGACCATCTTGGACTGCAGGTTGCCGCCGCCGCTCACCTTGGCGTTGACGTTGCCCTTGCGGAAATTCGCCGTCGGGAAATCGCCGGCGTTCGCGGCGTTGTGCGTGATGTTGCCGGATTTGTTGCCGTAGGTCGCGATGAAGGCGGTCAGTGCGTCGTCGAACGCCTTCTTCTCGGCCGCGATCTGGGCCTCGCGCTCCAGCCGGAGCTGCTCGTCCATGTGCGCCTGCAGGCCGACCGCGCTGATGCTCAGGCGGCGCTTGAGCGCGCCCTTCTTCGTCACCGCCGGCGCCACCAGCGGCCACTTGCAGACGCCTTGGGTCGGGTGCTCGAAGCTGAACTGAACACCCTTCCACTGGTAGCGGTCGTCCTCGAGGCCCGGCGACGCGACGGACTCCGCGGTGACGTCCAGGTGGAATTTGTAGGAGCTGACGTTGCCGCCGCCGTAGTTCATGCTCACGCGCAACTGCAGGTGCGGGTTGACGGTGGGCTGGTGGATGCCCTTGGTCACGCCCACGGTGATGCGGTTGTCGCTGTCGTTGTAGGCGCTCTTGAGCGTGTTGAAGACCTTCTTCACCTCGCTGTTGTAGGTCGCCGGCGGCTCGCCCTGTACCAGGCTGCGGGCCTCGCAGACGATGCGCTGGTGCTCGGCCCAGTCCATGGTGGTCTGCTTGTTGGCGTGGCCCGTCTCGATGTCGTTCCCGTCCCAAGTGTGGCCCTCACCCTGGGCCGCCGTGACGTGTGCGGGCATAGTGATCATCGTGCATTCCTCGGCTTGTTGTAGTGAGCCGGACGGGCGGGACGCCACGCCCGGCTGGGCCACATTGTTTCCGAGCGCGGGGCAGCCGTCCACAGCCAGCCTAGGGGCGTGTCGCTCCAAGAGCCTTCCCACCGCCGGTGCGCGCAGGCCGATCGCCATACGGTTCCACGTATTGATGGTGGTGATCACCCAGCCACCGCAAAGCCGCCGCTTGTGGACGGCCACTTCTGGCCGACAAGAGCCTCACAACGCCGCCGACCAGGTTGGATGAGGCGCTATCGACGATCGATCCGCGACGACTGTCTGCTGTTGACAGCATACCCGTCATTCAGCGCAGGCAGTGGCCTCGCCAAGCCGTTGACCCAGCTACCTCTCAGGGCGCGTTTCGGCTGCTCTTAGGAGCTTGTCTTTGAAGATCAACCACATGCCCTCCGCCCACACTGCTCCCATATAGAACGCGGTAAGCGAAGTCAGCGCGGAGATAGCCAGCCAACCCAAGATCTGCGCGGAGTCCATCGGCCGAGACCAGCAGACAAAGAGAATCAGGGGACTTGCAGCGGCCATTGGCACCCCCCACCACAGTTGGCCCTTCCGCACATACCTGCGCTTGAACTCCAAGACCTCTGACTGCTCCATTGCATGCTCCCTTTCAGACCTGCCGCCAGGACTGACAGCCAGTGGCCGTGCTGCCCGAAACCAGACCGTCTCGACCGACTGGTAGTGGCCGGGTACCGTCGTCCACTCCCCTGCTCACGTTGCTTTATTTTGACAGCACGACGTGCATCGCGTGGGGCGAGACGGCGTGCTCAGTGCACTTGAACCCGAGTGCCACCAGATCGATGCCTGACAGCAACGTCTCGCCCTCCCCGAGTAACGTGGGAGACAGCGCCAGGTGCACCTCGTCAACCAGCCCTGCCTGCAGGTATTGGCGAACGGTATTCACGCCACCGCCGATGCGTACGTCGCGATCACCGGCGACCTTCTTCGCAGCGTCCAGAGCAGCATAGATGCCATCGGTCACGAAGTGGAACGTCGTACCACCCTGCATCTCGACGGGATTGCGCGCATGGTGCGTGAGTACGAATACCGGCACGTGATACGGCGGCTCATCACCCCACCAGCCCTTCCAAGACTCATCGGGCCAGGGCCCGCGCACGGGGCCGAACATGTTGCGTCCCAGGATCCACGCGCCCACGTTGACAAAGCTTCGCGCCGCGAAGTCTTCGTCGATACCGATGTCTCCGCCGCCGCCTCCATGCATCTGCTGGAAGGTTCGGGTCGGGAAGAACCATTGCATCAACGACGGGCCGCCTACGCCCAACGGGTTGTCAAGGCTTTGCCGTGGGCCAGCGCCGAAGCCGTCGACAGACACTCCGAAGCTGGCCACCTTGACTTTGGACATACGATGTCTCCCTTTCATGATGCTCGTCTAGCGTCGGTATCCTAACCGGCTCGCCGTCAACGGCAACCGATTTGCTCGCCGGTAAGCTGTCGTTCGCGCTCGGCAGCTATTGGCCGAGCTAGGGCGTTCTCGGCCAGCCTTCCGAACGACCGCTCAGGAGGCGCGAGGCGCGCGCCCTTGGAGGACTCGATCAGCGGTCGCGGTTTGCGTCGCGGCCGTGCTCGAACTGGCCGCGGCCGTCGGCCTGGCCACGCGACTGGCGTTGATCGGCGCCGCGGCTGTCGTCGCGGCGATCGACGACGTTCTGGATCGGCACTTGCACCGGCGCACCACGCGCGTTGCCGCGCACGGGCCACTGCAGCTGCTGAGCTTGCGGCGCTTGCTGCGGCGCCTGGACCTGGCCTTGATTGCCATGGCTGCCCTGCTGCCAGCCGGTCTGCTGGCCGCCCGACTGCTGGCCCCCATGACCCTGCCAGCCCTGGCCCGGTTGCTGCCAGCCATTGCCCGGTTGCTCTGCCTGGGGCACACGGCCGCGTGCCGAGCCCCAGCGCATGCGATCCTGGCCGTCACGGTCGGCGCGGTCGTGATCCCAATGCGCCTGCTCCCAGCGACCGTCCTGGTCGCGCTGCGGATCGTGCCACGCGCCCTCGTTGTTCCGGCGCTGCTGCTCGAAGCGCTGGCGTTCGAAGCGGTCGCGCGCGATGCGGTCGGCCTCGATCCACTGCACCTGGTTCCACGAGCGCTGCTCCATCGTCCAGTTGCGGCGCATCACGTTGGCGCGATACCAGCCGTCGTCGACGAAATAGACCGGAACGCCGTACGCGCCGTACTCGCGGCAGTACTGGGCCCAGTGCGTGCGCTGGTATTCGGGCACCCACAGGTATACCGGGGGCTGCGCCGTGGCATAGGCGGGGTCGACATACTCCTCGACGACGTCGCCGTCGCCGTTGTCCACGGCCATGACGGGCTGGTTGGAGTAGACCTGCGGCGCCTCGACGTAGCCGCCGATCTCCACGCGCCCATACACGCCGGGTTGAACGACCACGGACCAGGACGCGGCGTTCGCCAGCCCGGTGGCGGCGAAGAGGGCGAATCCGGCGGCGGCGATCAGGGTGCGTTTCATTTGAAACTCCAGTTATTGCGAGAGGCTTCTTCTCAACGCGTTCAGGTTGCGCACAGTTGTCATGGTCGCGCGTAAAGCGCAGCAACATTCCGGCAAGCGATTGCAGCAGCGTGTCGCTGATCGGCGACTCCGCCCGCGCCCGCCGCGCACGCCTCGCCCTCAAGCGTCCGTGAAAGATCCGGGGTTTCCAAATCACCAACCTTTCGGCAACTTCCCCTTCGTCGCATCGGCACGCAATGCCTTTAGAGCCATTGCCCACCAATTGCGGGTTTAGCCGAAGTACGGCCGTGCACAAGGCCTGACATGCTTGCGGCCTTTCAAGATCAAGCTGAGCTCATGCAATCCGAAGATGTCCTAGTCATCGGGGCCGGACCGGCAGGCCTCGCGGCCTCGGCCTGTTTGCGCAAAGAAGGGCTGGAACATGTGGTGCTCGAGCGCGAGAGAAATATTGGCTCAGCTTGGCGCAGGCACTACGACCGGCTGCATCTGCATACCAGCAAGACCTACTCCGGCCTCCCCATGACGCCGTGGCCGAAGTCCGCTCCGCGCTACCCGTCACGCGAAGAGATGGTGCAGTACCTGCAGGCATACGCCGCAGAGCACCGAATCACTCCCCGCCTGGGCACGACCGTGCATGCTGTGAAGCGCGCCGGGGAGCGCTTCACGGTGGAGACGAGCGCCGGTGCAATGACACCACGCTTTGTCGTCATGGCCACGAGTTACAACGGCGTGCCGAATCTGCCCTCGCTCCCCGGGATGGAGAGCTTCCGAGGCACGGCCATCCATGCCGCTGAATACAAGAACGCCAACCCCTACCAGGGCAAGCGCACGCTGGTCGTGGGTTGCGGCAACTCAGGCGCGGAGATCGCGCTCGATCTGGCGGAGCAGGAGGTGGATGTAGCCATGGTTGTGCGCGGTCCAGTGCATGTGGTCCCGCGGGACATGTTCGGTCAGCCCACCCAGCACACCAATGTATTGCTTTCGCACCTGCCGCTGGGGCTGCGCGACGCCATCGCCGTGCGGACCGTCGGTCTCGTGGTGGGGGACCTGTCGCGCTGGGGCATCGTGCGGCCGGCAGTGGGTCCCAATCGAATGATTGAAGAGTCTGGGCGTGTTCCCATTCTGGACCTGGGCACCATCGCCATGGTCAAGCAGGGGAAGATACGCGTACTGCCGGCAGCCCAGGAAATGCTTCCCGACGGGGTGCGTTTCACGGGCGGTGCAGTGCATCCGTTTGAGGCCATCATTTTTGCGACCGGATATACACCGAGCCTGGGCAGCGTGATTGAAGGCTTCGAGACGATCGCCGATGCACGCGGCAGACCACATCGATTCGGAGAGGAAACCGGCATCGCCGGCTTGTACTTTGTCGGATTCAAGAATCCGCCGACCGGCGCGCTGCGCGAGATCGCCCTCGAGGCATCGCGGGTGGCCCGGGCCATTCGCAAAATCGTCGATGCGAATGTGCCCAAATCTCATCGGCCCGCCTGAAACCGGTCGGTCACGAACGGCTCCTCATGGCCGACTACGGCCCAATGGTCACTGCGCACGCCGTCTCGCTATCCGCTGGATGTGTCATTTGCCGCCAAGGCTTCTTTGGCCACTTCTCGATCTGGTACCCGCCGTTCGACCTCGATCGATGGTCAGTCGAGGTCAACCCAAAGCGGGCGATCTCCACTTGTGCTCAAGGACGCGCGGTGCTGCGATACTGCAAGCCACTATGCCGCTCCGCTCGATAGCTACTGTCCTCGCCGCCAGCGTGCTGGCCACCTCTTGCGTCATTGTGCCGGTGACGGTCGCGAGCTATGACGCCGGCTGCCAAGTCATGACGCATCACATGGAGCTGAAGGCGACGCAGGTCGGCGCATTCCAAACTTGCGGCAACGGCACCAGCGACTACCGCTGTGCCGCGCTGCTCGCATCGCTCGGGGTCGTAGCTGCCGCGAGTGCCGTCGTTTCTGGCTCAATCGTCGTGGTCGGAGACGCGGTTTACTGGGCCGAAGAACGCACAAATTGCGCGGTGCCCGTCAAACCTTCCCCGGCTGCCGGCACTTCGGGCTGACCCGCTACGAGCCATTCGAGAAAAGCATGCCGGCCAGCGGTCGTTGACGCACGGCCGCAAGTGGCCGACAAGAGCCCTCGACGGCAATGAGTTGCCCTCGCGGCCTTTTCGCCATCAAGCAGGCGTCTCGCGCAGGCAGTCGACCACTTCCTTGCGCACTTTCGGCGGTCCGACCTTCTTTCGGGTGGAACCAGCGTTGCCAAAGCGTGCATCCCGCAGGTTGGGACTGGCGTCCATCGATTCGGCCCAAGCAGGCGGTTGCCCGCCCATGTAGTAGCCCATCGTTCAATAGTAGTCGGCGTAGTAGAGACCTACGGTCAGCTTCGAGCCTTTCCCATTCTGGACGCCTTGCCCGTCTGGGCCTGAATGATCAAATGTCTTCGAGCCTTGCCCGAACTGGCTCGGAGGTGTGTCATTCGACAGGTCGATCATCAAGGACTGCGCCTTGGCCGTATAGGCCAGCAGGAGGACGAGGTTCCTCAACTCCGAGTCACCTGATCCGTACGGATGGAAACGCTGGACCTTGGCGACATCGCCGCCCACCTTCTCGGTGAGGGCGGCCCCGAAATCCTTGCTTCTCGTCATGAACGATGCTTCCGCGATTTGTCCGGGCCGGCTGGCACTTTCCACCTTGACCTCAATCGCGTATTCCTTCGCGTCGTAAGTGATGAAAAGGTCCAGGGTCTCTCCCGAGCCTGGGTAGCCTTTCTCCCGCCTGGGCTTGTGCCCACGAGCTTTCAGCTCTTCGAAAAGCAATGCATGAAGTGGAATTTCCCACTCGGCTTGTTGCGATATCAAGGCGAGGATCCTGTCTTCCAAAGAAACACAGAGCTGCACGAGGAATACGCCAATTTCCATGAATTTTCCTTGGCAATTTGACCCGGCTTGAGCGCCACGGGCGTGCACGACGGCCGATTCGCGACAACCGCGGATGAATGAGGATTGGCAGCATTCGTCTCGGACGCCGAACGGTCAATCCCTTGCTCTTGGAAAGGGTGCCCGACGGTTACGACCAGGCCGTACGCTGGCTTTTGCTCCGTTGCAGGCGGTGTTCCCGCGGGACAAGGGAGAAGTGGGGCGCTGCAGCTCGGTGGACTCCGAAACCGGTCGCTGGCGAAGGACTGGTACTGGCGACTCGCGTCCGTCACAGCTTGCGGCCACGAACAGCACTGCCGAGCAAGATCGATCCGTCGTCACTATGACACCGTCGCGTGGTGCTCACCCTCGATGTCGCGCGAGCGGCAACGCTGCCAGCGCGAGTAGCCCTGCGCCTCCAGCCACGTGGCCACCGCAAGCGTGGTGCGATCGTGCAGATAAGGCCCGACGATCTGCACGCCGATCGGCAGGCCCTCGGAATCGCCCGCTACGGGAACCACGGTGGCCGGCAAGCCGGCGAATGACGCAAGGGCCGACCACGCCCCTTGCGCCGAGTAAAGCGTGGCGATGCCGTCGACAGGCAAGGTGCGCCGCGTGAAATCCGTCTCGTCGAAGTGTGGGAACGCCACAGTGCCGAACACCGGCATCAACACCACATCGAACGCCTCGAAGAGCCTCTCGCATCGGGCACGCACGCGTGCCTGCTCGTCGAGCAAAGCCAGCCACTCGTGCGCCGAGATCACTGGCCCGGGCTGGCCCTGCGTCACGAAGGCCGACACCATGCTGCCGAAGGCGCGGGTGAGCGCCATCAAGTCAGGCAGCAGCGGGCTTGCCGAGTGCACCTCGGCTCCGGCGCGCGCCAGCGCATCGGCGACGTCCTGCACCGCGGCGCGTACGTCATTCGATGCCAGCGCCGCAGGGTGCTCGGCCGCCACCAGCACTCGAAGGTCTGCCATTCGCGCATGCCGCGGCGAAGGCAACGCCACGCGCCAGCCCACGGCCTGGGCGGGGTCGGGACCCAGCAGCACATCGAGCGCCAGCGACAGGTCGGACGCATTGCGCGCCATCGGCCCGATCACCCCGAGTGGATCCTCATGCGCCCCGTCGTGGCCTGGAAAGCGCATGCCGCGGCGCGCAAGCACGCCGTGGCTGGGCTTATGGCCGAAGAGTCCGCAGCAATGCGCGGGGATGCGGATCGAGCCGGCGAGATCCGTGCCCAGTTCCAGCGGCACGAAACCGGCGGCTAGCGCCGCGGCGGAGCCGCCCGAGGAACCACCGGGCGTGCGCGACGAGGCCAGTGGGTTCACGGTGCGGCCGTAGATGGGGTTGCTGGTCTGCCAATCGGACAGCGCGAACGCGCAGTTGGTCTTGCCGAGGATCACCGCCCCCGCGGCCTTCAGCCGCGACACGGCCACGGCGTCTTCGGTGACGGGTAGCTTGAGCGCGAAGTCGAAACCCCAAGTTGTGGGCAACCCGGCGACGTCGAACGACTCCTTCACTGTCATCGGCACGCCAAGCAGCGGCCGTCGCTCGCCGCGCGCGAGCGCAGCATCCGCGACGCGCGCCTGATCCCGAGCCCGCTCGAAGTCGCGCACGACTATCGCGTTGATCGCGGCGTCACCAGCCTCGATGCGCGCGATGGCCGCGTCGCAGACCTCCAGCGCGCTCACGCAGCGCGCAGCGAGCGCCTGCGCGAGCTCACTTGCGCCTGCCTCGGCGAGGTCGAGGGCGTTCGATTCAGCCATGATCCTGGCTCCTTCACATCAAGGGCAGGTGGAGGTCGGTGCGCCACTGCTCAGGCGGCAGAGCGCGTGGGTCGTTCACGTAGTGCTCGAAGGGCGGCACATCGCGCAAGGCGTAGCCGGTCGCCGGCAGCCACTGACCGTAGGCTGAGCCCCAGGCACGGTGTAGATCGTCGTAGGGACCGATATGCGTGAAAACCGCGTAGCGGCCTCCCGCCAGGGGCCGCCATGCCAGACTGCCGTGGAGCGCGATCGACGGTGCGAGCTCATCGTCGAAGTCCACGCCGACAAGGATGCGCGCGTGCGGATCTTCTGGATGCTCCGGCTCGTCCGGGAGGATGCCGATGCTGCGCATCACCCGCTGCGCGAGCCCCGCCTGTTCGAGCGCGGCCCACAGTTCGGCGGCGGCTTCTCGTGCTGCACGCGCCATGCGGCCGCGATGCATGCCGTGCCCGGTGGCAGTGAGCACCTGACGCTCGGACAGCTCGATGAGCCGAGGCTTCAGAACCGCCTGTGAGGGCGTCGACGAGTCGCCAGCCAGCGGAGCGCCGCCGGCGCGGCGCTCGAACAGGCGCTGCCATTGCGGCGTCGAGCCGGCGCGCACGGCAGTGGGCGTGGTGTCCAGTTCGCGGCGCATGGCCTTGGCCAGCGCTTGCGCTGACTCGTATCCCACGGACAGCGCCACGTCCAGCACCGCGGTATCGGGGCGGGCCAGCAACTCGCACGCTCGCTGCAGGCGCCGCCAGGTGACATAGCCGGCCACGGTGGTCCCAAAGTGGGCGCGAAACAGGCGGTGAAAGTGGTACGGCGACAAGGCGGCATGCCGCGCGAGGGTGTCGTTGTCCAGCACGGCATCGAGGTGCTCACCGACGTGCGCGACAGCGCGCGATAGCAAATCGAGGTAGCGCACGGGAGGCACCTGGGAAAGGGTTTGCTTGTCCGGCATGCTGGGATTGTGGCGAGCAGGCAGTCGAGACGCGTGTCCGGACTTGCTGAAACGGGATACTCGAAACCCGCCACCAGCGACCGGTGCGGGTGGTGCGGCGCTCGACGCGGGTTGATGGGCACCACTGGAATCGCGCAGTCATCGAACTCCCGCGACGCTAGATATTCGTGCTCGATGGGATGCGGCTCGGCAGCAGGTACTCGTAGGGTCGCGTGCGCGCCAGGTTACGTTGCCGGATGATGTTCTCGATCCCTGCAAGCGAGCTGCGAAAGCGGTCCAGCGGTCCGCCTGGGCTCGTGATCGCGGGGTCGAGCAGAACTGGCAGGTACGGAAAAGCGTTGTCGAGATATTCGCCGAGCGGCCGGTAGTACACGCCGCCGAGGATGTGGAACAGCAGGATCTGCTCCTGCGCCGCCAGCATGGAGGGCAACAGCTGCGACCAGCTCGCCTGACTTTGTCCCCCGGCCCCGGAGGGCGCCTGCGCGCCGCCCGTGCCTGCGCTGAACGGCGCGTAGGTCATGATCGAAGACTGAGGGAAGTTGACCGCTGCGTGCTGGGCGCTGGCGTTGAAGATGATCGCCGTCACCACGCTGACCAGCTGGCTGCGCGTGGTGATGGCGGTGAAGCCCTTGATCTTGCCGCTCTGGCCCAGTTCGGTGGCCCAGGCCCTGAGTTCGTAGTCGCCCGTCACGTCGCTGTCGCTCGCGTAGTACACGGCCACGTACTCGCCGACCCATTGGTTGATCGCGTTCCAGATCAGCAGCGCGTCGTCGCGGTAGGGGTAGTCGGGCAACTGGTCCGTGTTGTCCACCCCACGCGCGCGCAGATCGCTGGGCAGCATGTTGGCGTAGAAGTCGTAGGCGAGGCGGTCGCGCCCGCATTCGCGTTGCAGCGTTTCGATCGGCGCCGCCAGGATCACGTCGCCCGTGGTGAGCGAGCCCATGATGATCAGCGTGGCCGCCTCGTTGATGAACATCGCGCCTTCGAGATGCGGCGCGAGCAGCCGGCTCAGCGGATGCTGGACCGCGAGCTGGCGCTGCGTCGCCATCGCGAAGGCCTCGGACATCAGATGGGTCCGGCCCAGGTGCACGAACATCTCGTGGTAGTTGAAGTCCGCCACCTGCACCGCGGTCTTGGCCGATTGCCAGGCCCAGTACGCCTCGGCATTGGTCGCGTCATCGACGCGCACGAAGATCGGATTCAGCGACGGATCCTGCCCGCACTGGATTGCGACCGGCACCAGCGAGCTGCCGCTCCTGGGACGCGCGAACAGGGCGATCGGCGCGTAGCAGTAGCCCGTGCCCGTGAGCGGCTTGCTCACCGGGCCCGTCGGCGCGATGTCGCCCAGGCCTACGTAGTCGAGCAGATAGAGCCGGCCACTGCCAGCAGCATCGGCCAGGCTGTCGTCGCTGCCCATGGCCTGGCGGTATTGCGCGTCGCTCAGCGGAAACTTGGCGGGCAGCGCGAGCGCCTGCTTGATGAGCATCGGATTGGGCCCGCCCACGCGCATGTAGGCGAAGGCATCGTTGTCGTGCAGCAGTTGCGCGATCGCGGGCTCGGCGATGGTCACGAAGAGCGCGTCGTATTGCGCCACCGTCTTGGCCTGGGTGCCCTGCGTGCCCAGCACCAGCAGGTTGTAGTGGATCTGCTTGAGCTGTGTGCCGATATCGCCCACGGCACTCGTGAGACTGGCCAGCAGCGCGAGCACGGCCGCAGGCAGGGCCAGCACGCCGGCGTTCGCCGCCGCAACGCTGTCGAAGCTGGCTTGCGTGGCCGCAAGCCGGCTGCGCAGATTGTCCAGCGACTGCAGGCTGCTCGACGCCAGCGCATTGCCGGTCGCGAACGAGGCCGCGAAATTGGTGACCGCCTCGACGGCGAGCGTCGCCGTCTTGAGTTGATGCTCGAGTGTCGGCAACTCGGCGGGCGGCACCAGGACCCCCATCGGCACCCCGGCCAAGTTGACATGCGATTCGGTCCAGAGGTAGAGCGCCTGCTGCCCGATCAGCTGCAGCCGGCGCGCCGCAGCATCGATCAGGTTGGCCTTCTGCGGCAAGGTTGGCTTGAGGACGGGCACCGCCGCGGATGCGGTAGCAGGCGTGCCTGCCAGCAGGCCCAGACTGCCGGTCGCCGAGGCGGTCCATTTGAGAATGTCTCTGCGCTTCATTGCTTTCCCAATCATCATGAATCCGGAAAGGGCCGCCCGCTCCGTGCCGTCGCAAACACAGGCGGCGCGACGAGCCGGCGGCCTTTGGAGCCTACCCAAAAAATGGAACGCCTGCACTCTTCGGTGCCACCATGCGTCACCGGCTACGCGAGCGCCGCGGCGGCCCTTCGCGCGCAACAGGCAAGACCCGGCACCAACGGCCTGAACATGACCTACGACCTGACGGACAAGGTGGGTTGAATTCGGCGATGTGGCGACCCGCAAACGACCCGCTGCAGTCCTCCGACTTGCCAAGCTCGGTAACGGAAAGCGGTCGCTCAAAGTGACTGCTGCGAGGGGGCGGCATCGTGCCTCAACGGCAACGCACTTCGGGGCCAGGTCCATGCTTGCCAAACGATCGTCAGAAGCAGTCCGATCTCCACCAGCCCAAGAAGCTTGTAGAAAGTCCAAGCGCCTTGAATCGCGAGAATCATGACAAGTGTGGCGGCCAATCCCAATGCGACATTGAGCCACTTGTTGACGAGCGGAGCAACGACGAGCGACAGAAAAACCATGACGGCCTGGATCGCCATCATGATTGTTGTCGCGAGAAGAATTCCCTGGGTCACTGTCCCCAATGGAAGCATCTTTCCATCGAGCATGCTACTGAGTTTGCCGGGAATATAGAGTTCGAAGTAGTCACCGTAGATGTAGCAGAACATCGTTGCCGCCCAAAGCGCAGCGAGCTTGATCTTGATATCGACCTTGGAGTCTTGAAGACTGCTGTTGTTGAGAGGTTTCAGACTCACGAGGTACGTCCTTTGAAAGCAGGCTATGGAAAAAGCTGCGGCTGACCGTCTTCCGGCAGGAAACACCGCGACATTGCCCCATGCCGGCATCTATGCCTATCGGAATGCGACCGCTTGCGACAATGGTGGCCTGAACTGCAGAGGGAGGCACCGATTCGTTGTGCCCGGTGCCTGTGCCCGGTGCCAGGTCTTGCCTTGTGCCCGGTGCCAGGTCTTGCCTGGCAATCCACCGACGGCGCAATCACTTCCACCGAACGATGGTGAAGTTGCCTGGCAAGACCTGGCACCGTACCCAGGCACCGTACCCAGTCAGTCGGTGACGAGTAGCGTGATCGTCGCGACCTGGCTGGAATCGTTCTTGGACGTGACCGTGATGTCAATGGGGATCGACGACCCCGGTGCCGCGCTGGAACTGGTGCCAATCACGAGGTGGGAGTCGCCCACTGATGTCTCATTGAGCGCGGCGCCTTGGTAGACGAAGGTGCTCCCTGCCAAGGCAGCCACAGCGGTGCTGCCGCCCGCGGAAACATCCCAGAACACGGGCCCACTGCTGTCGAGCTCGAACGAGTCCCCCGCCACCACCGAGATCGTCTGGGACTCGCCGGGGAAGACATCGACACCGGAGACCCTCTGGCCATCGATGAGAGCGATGACGTCGAAATCGGGCGGATTGTCCGGGGGAGGCACCACGACGCCGACTTCGACGCCGCCGCCGCATCCGGCGATGAACAAGCTGGCGAGCAAGACGGAAGGAAGACCAAGTTTCAGGGTGGGCACGTTCGAACTCCGGCGGAATGGAATGCCCACTCAACGCCTCGAACGCCATCTCGGATGTCAGCCCCAACATGGAATTTACGGAGGCTTAACGTAACGCTCTGCGTCTTGAGTGGCGCGTGGAGAGAAGAGGGAGCGTGCTCTCCTGAGCGACCGTCGCCGCGCGCAGCCAATGCGCTCGCCAACGGAGCCAGGCCTTGTCGGTTCCATCTTGTTCGATGCTGGTTTTCACACGGCCTCGGCGTCTTCGATCTCGACCATGAGTCGCGGTGCGTCAACCGCGCCAGTTCTCGATCTGGAGGCGCTGGCCGAGCGCGTTCTCCAGCACGCCCGCCTTCGGGTCGACGAGGTGCAGCGGTTCGCCCTGGTTCCAAGAATAGTGCGGCGGCCCGTGCAGGTGGGGTGCCCCCGGGACAGATGTACGCGTGACCATTACCAAGTGCCGCTCGCCCTTGTCGTCAAGGGCAGGCAACTGCTCGTGGAGGATTCGCTGCATGTCGATGTCCCGGACTTCCCAAAGCCACGCTGACCGTCAGCATCGTATCGCGCGGCGGAGCAACCGGAAACCGGACGGGACGATGTAGAGTTCGGCGAACTTCACGCTGCTCGACAATGAAATCCGCTTCGCTGATCCGCGCTCGCTGGCTGCCGCTCATCTTCGTCCCGCTCCTGGCGCTCACCGTGCTCGATGCCAGCGCCCAGCTCTCGTCCAAGCCAGGCGAATACGGCAAGCACCTGCGCCTGGACGTCGTGCTGCCGCCGTCGCAGTTGGACAAGTTCTCCAACTTCAGGCCCTCGAAGCCGGCCAACGGCGACTCGCCGATGCTGGCGGTGCTGACGGCCGATACCGTCGACTGGGTCGGCGAATCCCTGGTGGCCGACTCGACCACGAATCCCTACACGATGGTCGTGTCCATCGAGGGCACGGCCAAAGCCGACGGCGACGTGGCGACGATGTGGCGCTCGGGCTGGCGCCTGGAAGACGGTTCAACGAAGTCGACTGCCTTGCCCGGCTTGTCGAAATCCGGCGTCAAGGCCGGCGAACACGTGACGCTGACGCGCGCCGCCGCGCCCTCTCGCTTCGATCGGGACAAGAACGTCGCGCCGGTGCTGAGCCTCGTGCGCGCGGACAACCTCGACATCGACCACGTCCAGGTGCAATTGTGGTCCGGCGTGGGCAGCCCCAGTGGCGTGCAGTGGATCCTGTCAAGCCGCTTCCTGTTGATCGGCGTCGTGATGCTGGTGGTCGCCCT
Organism: Betaproteobacteria bacterium; assembly: GCA_013289985.1. GTDB lineage: Bacteria > Pseudomonadota > Gammaproteobacteria > Burkholderiales > Burkholderiaceae_C > Scleromatobacter. The sequence continues at coordinate 22,301 of JABCYW010000066.1, forward strand.
CGTATTCCGCAAGCTCTGACCCGGCGAGCGAATCAGCCCGCGAGCGATCAGGAACGGCCATCGGGCAGAACCGGCGATTCCGGGCGGCCGGCCGTCACGCAGGCCCGCATTCCCGGGCCGGCTACGCGGCCGGCTTGCCGTGACGGCCCGCGCCCGCCGCGAACCGCCCGGCACCGGCCAGGCCCTCCGCGGCCACGACCTCGAACCCGCGCGCGCCCTCGCGCGCCAGCGCATCCGCCAGGGTGAGATCCCACTGCCCGATGGCCGACGCCCGATCCGCGCGCAGGCAGGCCTGCGGGAACGCGGCGATGGTGGCCGCCATTTCCTGCGCCGCCGCCAGCGCGGCCCCGTCGTCGACGACCCGGTTGACGAGCCCGAACGACAGCGCCTCGCCGGCATCGACGGCCCGTCCGGTGAGGATCATGTCGAGCGCCCGCCCCGCGCCCACGATGCGCGGCAGGCGCACCGTGCCGCCATCGATCAGCGGCACGCCCCAGCGCCGGCAGAACACGCCGAACACCGCGCCGCGGGCCGCGATGCGCAGGTCGCACATCAGTGCCAGCTCCAGGCCGCCGGCGACGGCGTGGCCCTCGATGGCGGCGATCACGGGCTTCGTGAAGTCCATGCGCGTGGGGCCCATCGGGCCGGCGGCGCGTCCGGTGGGCTCGACGACGTTGCGCCGCTGCGCATCGGCCATCGCCTTCAGGTCGGCTCCGGCGCAGAACTGCCCGCCGGCGCCCGTGAGCACGAGCACCCGCAGCGCGTCGTCGGCCTCGAACGATTCGAAGGCGTCGAGCAGCAATGCGGCGGTCGGGCCGTCGACCGCGTTGCGGCACGCCGGCCGATCCAGCGTGACCGTGACGACCGGGCCGCTGGATTCGACGATCACGGAGGATCGGGACATGGCCCGTCCCTCAGCCGAAGCGCACCGCGTAGATCGGCGGCAGTCGCGCGGGCAGCGCCGCCCAGCGGTCGCCGCCGTCGCCGCTCGCCCAGACCCCGCCGGTGGTGCTGCCCATCAGCAGGTGGCAGCCGTCGTCGGCGACCGCCAGCGAATGCCGGTAGACGAGGTCGTAGCAGTCGTGCTGCGGCAGGCCCGCGCGCAAGGTGTCGAAGCTCGCGCCGCCGTCGCGCGTGCGGTTGACCGCCAGCGCGCGGTCGACGGGGACGCGGCACTGGTCCTTGACGGCGGGAACGAACCACGCGGTCTGCGGATCGACGGGATGCGCGGCCACCGCGAACCCGAACGACGACAGCGGCGCATGCAGCTCCGTCCAGAGCGCACCGCCGTTGGTGGAGCGGAAGATGCCGTTGTGATGCTGGCACCACAGCACGTCCGGCTGCGCCGCGCAGCGCGCGATGGCGTGCGGATCCTGCACCTCGGGGTCGAACGCCTGCTCGGGCGGCATGTACTCGGCGCGCATGCCGTGCGCGGTCTGGGCCCAGGAGGCGCCCGCATCGCGCGTGACCCAGGCGCCGCCGCAGCTCACGCCCACCAGCACCGTGCCGTCCGCGAGCGGGCTGATCGAATGGATGCCGGGGACGTCGTAGCCGCCGCCATTCCAGGAGGGCCGCTCGGGCCGGTTCCAGAGCGCCTCGTCGAGCTGCCAGCTCTGCCCGCCGTCGGTCGATCCGAACAGCCCGCCGGGCAAGGTGCCGGCATACAGCGTGGCGCCGCTGCGCTCCAGGGCCCACACCATGGCCACCTTCCACGCCGGCCCGGGCGCTCCCTCGGGCTGCGGCGCGAATGCCGGCGCGGCCACTTCGCGCCAGCTCGCGCCGGCGTCGTCGGACGCGTGCATCTTCACGCCGAAGTGGCCCAGGTTCAGCGCGGCGAACATGCGCCCCCGCGCATCGGGCGGCAGCACCATGCTCACCGGATCGCCGACGAAGCTGGCCCGCTCCACGGCCCAGGCGCCGGTGCGCCGGCGCAGCTCGAACAGGCCCTTGCGGGTGGCCACCCAGGCGCGATCAACCATGGCTGCTCCTTCTCATCCGCCCGTCAGGGCCTGCAACACGTAGACCTTGTCGTCGGGCGCCAGCGCGTCGCCCAGCGTTTCGCGATCGGCCACGCGGCGTCCGGCGATGAACACCACCACGTGCTGGCGCAGGTGCCCCTGCTCGTCGAGGATGTAGTGGCGCAGGCGCGGGTTGGCGTCGAAGGCCGCGTCCAGCGCCTCGCGCAGCGTGGCAGCCGAAGTGCGAAGCTCCGGCGTCTCCGTGAAGCGCTGCAGTTGCGACGTGAACGCGATCTGGGGCATGCGCGCGATGATGGGCGTGCGCGTCGCGGCCCGGCAATCGGGCGTATCCCGTGCTCAGCTCGTCGACCCGGCCACCTGCGGCGCCGCCTCCAGGCGCTCGCGCACCTGGCGATGGACCACCGTCTCCTCGAGCGCCGCATGCCCGTAGCACAGCTCGAGGAACACCTCGGCGCCATGCATGAACTCCGCCGGATCGATCCAGTGGTTGCCCTGCGCGACGGCGCGCAGCTGCGGCCCCACCTCGATCCAGTTCTGCTCCATCCAGCCGTGGTCCTGCTTGAGCGTGTGCACGAGGGTGGCGAGCTCGTGGTCGCCGCTGTCGAGCAGCGAGGGGAACACGTCCTCCTCCTCGATGCGGTGGTGCTCCCGCATCGAACCGGAGAAGAAGGCCTCGATGGCGCAGGCCTCGGCGCGGGCCTCCGCATCGATGGATTCGTTCTCCATCCGGGTGGCCAGCGCGGCAAGGCGGTCGAGGTGCCCGCGCACCTGGGCGTGCCAGGCATCCATCTGGGCGAGGTCGGCGTCGGCGGGTCGGGCTCTGGGCTTCATCGCGTGCTCCTGGACAGTGGATAACGTCTTTATACGCCGCGGCCGCGCGCGCGGGTTGCGAAGAAACGATGAGGCTTCAGGCAAGCATTGCATCGCCCCAAACGGGTGCGATCGGCCTAGACTTGCAGGCCAAGGAGCCTTCGCCAGGCCAAGGAGACCGGAAAAGTGCAACTCGCCAACAGTGCCTCTCCCGCCTACTTCCACAAGGTCGTCGACTGCCAGTGGGCCTGTCCGGCACACACGCCCGTGCCGGAATACATCCGGCTGATCGGCCAGGGTCGCTACGCCGACGCCTACATGATCAACTGGGTCTCCAACGTCTTTCCCGGCATCCTCGGGCGAACGTGCGACCGCCCGTGCGAACCGGCCTGCCGGCGCGGCCGCGTGGAGGAGAGCAACCGCGAGAAGCCCGAGCCGGTGGCCATCTGCCGCCTAAAGCGTGTGGCCGCCGACCACAAGGGCGACGTGCGCGCCCGCCTGCCCACGGTCGGGCCGCGCAACGGCAAGCGCATCGCCTGCATCGGCGCGGGGCCGGCATCGCTGACGGTGGCGCGCGACCTGGCGCCCTGGGGCTACGACGTCACCGTGTTCGACGGCGAGGCCAAGGCGGGCGGCTTCATGCGCACGCAGATCCCGCACTTCCGCCTGCCCGAATCGGTGATCGACGAGGAGACGGGCTACGTCCTCGACCTCGGCGTGCGCTTCGAATCGGGCCGCCGCATCGAGTCGATGAAGGCCCTGCTCGAACAAGGCTACGACGCCGTCTTCGTCGGCTGCGGCGCGCCGCGCGGGCGCGACCTCGACCTGCCCGGCCGCCGCGAGGCCGCGGAGAACATCCACATCGGCATAGCCTGGCTCGCGTCGGTCTCGTTCGGCCACGTCACCAGCGTGGGCGAACGCGTGATCGTGCTGGGCGGCGGCAACACGGCGATGGACTGCTGCCGCTCGGCACGCCGCCTCGGCGGCCGCGAGGTGACGGTGATCGTGCGCAGCGGCTTCGCCGAGATGAAGGCCTCGCCATGGGAGAAGGAGGACGCGATGCACGAGGGCATCCCCATCCTCGACTTCCACGTGCCCAGGAGCTTCGAGCACGCCGACGGCAAGCTCACCGGCATGACCTTCGAGCGCGTCGCCGCGCAGCTCGACGCCCAGGGCCGGCGCCAGCTGGTGCCCACCGGCGCACCGGACGTGTTCGTGCCCTGCGACACGGTGCTGGTGGCCGTGGGCCAGGAGAACGCCTTCCCGTGGATCGAGCCCGACTGCGGCATCGCCTTCGATCGCCACGGCCTGCCGGTGCTCGCCGGGGAGACGTTCCAGTCGTCGCTGCCGCGCGTGTTCTTCGGCGGCGACGCCGCGTTCGGCCCGAAGAACATCATCTGGGCGGTGGCGCACGGCCACGAGGCCGCGGTGTCGATGGACCGCTTCGTGAACGGCCAGGACGTGCGCGACCGGCCGCCGCCCGCCAGCACGCTGATGTCGCAGAAGATGGGCATCCACGAGTGGAGCTATCACAACGACGTCTCGGTGGACACGCGCTTCAAGGTGCCCTGGGCCGCGGCCGAGCGCGCGCTGGCCGACATCCGCGTGGAGGTGGAGCTGGGCTTCGACGCCGCCACCGCGTTCAAGGAGGCCAGCCGCTGCCTCAACTGCGACGTGCAGACCATCTTCGACCGCGACACCTGCATCGAATGCGACGCCTGCGCGGACATCTGCCCGATGGACTGCATCACGTTCACGGCCGGCGGCGACGAGGCCGACCTGCGCACGCGCCTGAAGGCCCCGGCCGTCGACCTGGCGCAGGACCTGTACGTGTCGAGCGCGCTCAAGACGGGCCGCGTGATGGTCAAGGACGAGGACGTGTGCCTGCATTGCGGCCTGTGCGCCGAGCGCTGCCCCACCGGCGCGTGGGACATGCAGAAGTTCTCGCTGAGCCTCGCGCAGGCGGGGCCGCGCGCGACGTGCGCCGCGACGGAGGCCGCATGAAGACGATCCAGGCCGTCAACGACTTCGTCATCAAGTTCGCCAACGTGAACGGCTCGGGCTCGGCCTCGGCCAACGAGCTGTTCGCCAAGGCGGTGATGCGCATGGGCGTGCCGGTGAGCCCGCGCAACATCTTCCCCAGCAACATCCAGGGCCTGCCCACCTGGTACGAGGCGCGCATCTGCGAGAAGGGCTACTCGGGCCGGCGCGGCGGCGTCGACATGATGGTGGCGATGAACCCGCAGACCTGGGACGCCGACGTGGCCGAGATCGAGTCGGGCGGCACCCTGTTCTACGACAGCACGCGGCCGATGCCGCCCTCGCGCTTCCGCGACGACGTGCAGGTGATCGGCATCCCGCTCACCGAGATCGCCAACGCGGCCTACACCGACGCGCGCCAGCGCCAGCTGTTCAAGAACATCATCTACGTGGGCGCGCTGTCGGCGCTTCTGGACATGGAGCCGGCCGTCTTCGAGCGCCTGTTCGCGGAGCAGTACAAGGGCAAGGAGCGGCTGCTCGATTCCAACGTCAAGGCGCTGCACATGGGCCGCGACCACGTGCTGCGCAACATTCCCCATCCGCTGGGCATCCGCGTCAGGCGCTGCGACCGCGTCGGCGACCAGGTCTTCACCGACGGCAACTCGGCCATCGCGCTGGGCTGCATCTACGGCGGCGCCACGGTGGCCGCGTGGTACCCGATCACGCCGTCGTCGTCGGTGCCCGAGGCCTTCCAGAAGTACTGCGAGAAGTTCCGCGTGGACCCGGACACGGGACAGCACCGCTTCGCGATCGTGCAGGCCGAGGACGAGCTCGCCTCCATCGGCGTGGTGGTCGGCGCGGGCTGGAACGGCGCGCGCGCGTTCACGGCCACGTCGGGCCCCGGCATCTCGCTGATGACCGAGTTCATCGGGCTGGCCTACTTCGCCGAGATCCCGGTGACCATCATCGACGTGCAGCGCGGCGGCCCGTCCACCGGCATGCCCACGCGCACGCAGCAGTCCGACCTGCTCGCGTGTGCCTATGCCTCGCACGGCGACACGAAGCACGTGCTGCTGTTCCCCGAGGATCCGCACGAATGCTTCGTGCATGCGGCCGCGGCGCTCGATCTCGCCGACCGCCTGCAGACGCCCATCTTCGTGATGACCGACCTCGACATCGGCATGAACCAGCGCCTGTGCCGCCCGTTCGAGTGGGATCCGGCGCGCGAGTACGACCGCGGCAAGGTGATGACGGCCGCGCAGCTGGAGGCCGGCGCCAGCTTCGGCCGCTACAAGGACGTGGACGGCGACGGCATCCCGTGGCGCACGCTCCCGGGCACGCACCCCACCAAGGGCGCGTTCTTCACGCGCGGGACCACGCGCGACCCGTACGCGCGCTACTCCGAGAAGGGCATCGACTACGTCTACAACATGGAGCGCCTGCAGCGCAAGTTCCTGACCGCGGCCACGCTGGTGCCGCAGCCGGTGGTGCGCCCGGCTGCGCAGCCCACCCGCACCGGCGCGATCTACTTCGGCTCCACCAGCCCCGCCATGGCCGAGGCGCTGGACGTGCTGGAGGCGGAGGACGTGCACGTGGCCGCGATGCGCCTGCGCGCCTTCCCGTTCCCGAAATCCGTGCGCGAGTTCATCGCCGCGCACGACAAGGTGTTCGTGGTGGAGCAGAACCGCGACGGCCAGATGCACTCGATGCTGGTCAACGAGCTCGACATCGACCCCGCGCGCCTGGTGCGCGTGCTGCACTTCGACGGCACGCCCATCACCGCGCGCTTCATCGCCGCGACCATTCGCAAGGCCGTCGAGCGCAAGAGCCGGAAGGTGACGGCATGACCTATATCGCCAAGCCGCTGCTGCACCATCCGACCTTGCGCGAGAACAAGGTCGGCTACACGCGGCGCGACTACGAGGGCCGCGTCTCGACGCTGTGCGCGGGCTGCGGCCACGACTCGATCTCCGCGGCCATCGTGCAGGCCTGCTGGGAGCTCGACATCGAGCCGCACCGCGTGGCCAAGCTCTCGGGCATCGGCTGCAGCTCCAAGACGCCCGACTACTTCCTGGGCGCCTCGCACGGCTTCAACACCGTGCACGGCCGCATGCCCTCGGTCCTCACCGGCGCCAACCTGGCCAACCGCGACCTGCTGTACCTGGGCGTCTCGGGCGACGGCGACTCGGCCTCCATCGGCCTGGGCCAGTTCGCCAACGCGCTGCGGCGCGGCGTCCGCATGGCCTACATCGTGGAGAACAACGGCGTCTACGGCCTCACCAAGGGCCAGTTCTCGGCCACCGCCGACCGCGGCTCGCGCAGCAAGAAGGGCGTCATCAACAACGACAACCCGATCGACCTGGTGGGCATCGCGCTGCAGCTGGGCGCCACCTACGTCGCGCGCAGCTTCTCGGGCGACAAGGAGCAGCTGGTGCCGTTGATCAAGGGCGCGATGTCGCACGGCGGCGCCGCCTTCATCGACGTCATCAGCCCTTGCGTGACCTTCAACAACCACGCCGGCTCGACCAAGAGCTTCGAATACGTGAGCCAGCACAACGAGGCCGTGAGCCGCATCGACTTCATGACGCCCGGCGAGGAGATCACCACGGCCTACGCGCCCGGCAGCGTGATCGACGTCCCCCAGCACGACGGCACCGTGCTGCGCCTGCGCAAGCTGGCCGACACCTACGACGCCACCGACCGCTGGGCCGCGCTCAGCTTCATGCAGCAGGCCGCGGCCCAGGGCGAGATCGTCACCGGCCTGCTCTACCTCGACACCATCGCCACCGACCTGCACGCGTCGCTCAACACCGTCGCCGCCCCGCTCGCCTCGCTCGGGCGCGACACCTTGTGCCCGGGCAGCGCGCTGCTCGACAAGATCAACGCCGGGCTGCGCTGAAGCCCACCGCCAGAGGAAGGAGGCTTGCCATGCCGGAACGCACAGTCCTGCAATCCATGAGCCAGCGCCACGTCGTCAGCCTGGGCCCGTCGGCGAACGTGCACGACGCCGCGTGCACGATGACCAAGGCCAACTGCGGCAGCGTCCTCATCATCGACACCGCCGGCGTGATGCAGGGCATCGTGACCGAGCGCGACCTGATGACGCGCGTGCTGGCCAAGGGGCTCGATCCCACCGCCACCACCGTGACCCAGGTGATGACCCGCAACCCGCAATGCGTCACGCCCGAGGTGAAGGTGGCCGACGCGGTGCTGATCATGATCGAGCGCGGCTTCCGCCACCTGCCCATCGTCGACCCCGACGGCCGCGTGCTGGGCGTGTTCTCGGCCCGCGACGCGCTGCCGCGCGAGGTGAACACCGCGGTGGACATGGCGGAGTTCAGGGAGCAGGTGAACGACGCGCTGGGCTGAAGCGCGACGCCGGCAGATGGCGCTTGACTCATTTCGATATTTAGCTAATCATTGAGTCATGAGCGAAGTCTTCCGGGCCCTGTCCGATCCCACCCGCCGCCGGGTGCTTCAACTGCTGCGCGAAAGATCGATGAGCGCGGGCGAACTCAGCGACGAGTTCAGCGTCTCGAAGC
>JABCYW010000067.1 GCA_013289985.1 Betaproteobacteria bacterium
CATCAACCTCGGCCTCGAGGGCGTGCTGGTGCTCGCCGCGATGGCCGGCTTCGCGGGCTCCTACCTCACCGGCGTGTGGTGGCTGGGCGTGCTGCTCGCCGGCATTTCCGGCGCCCTCCTGGCACTCCTTCACGGCGTGCTCTGCTCGCTGCCGCGGGTGAGCGACATCGCCACCGGCATCGCGCTGATGCTGCTCGGCACCGGCCTGGCGTTCTACCTCGGCAAGCCGTTGATCCAGCCGCAGGCCGCGCAGATCCCGTCGATCCCGCTGGGCGCGTGGAGCGCGTCGCAGCAGGTGCAGTCGGCGTTGTCCATCAACGCGCTGTTCCCGCTGGGCGTGGCGCTGGCGGCGCTGCTGCACTGGGGCCTCGCCAACACGCGGCCCGGCCTGGTGGTACGCATGGCGGGCGATTCGAGCGACGCGGCCAGGGCGCTGGGCTACTCGGTCAACGGCGTGCGCATCGCGGCCACCACGGCCGGCGGCTTCATCGCCGGGATCGGCGGGGCGTCGCTGTCGCTGTACTACCCGGGCAGCTGGAACGAGGGGCTGTCCAGCGGCCAGGGCCTGATCGCCGTGGCGCTGGTGATCTTCGCGCGCTGGCGCCCGTGGCGCTGCCTGGGCGCGGCGTTGCTGTTCGGCGGCGCCGGCGCCATCGGTCCCGCGCTGCAGAGCGTGGGCATCAGCGGCGGCTACTACCTGTTCAGCGCGGTGCCGTACGCGCTGACGCTGGTGATCCTCGTGGCCACGTCGTCCACCCGCGGCTCGCTGCGCGGCGCGCCCGCCGAACTGGGCGTCTCGCGCTGACCTTCCTGGAGTTCCCCGCATGCCCACCATCCGATCCGAGCCCTACGCCTGGCCTTACGACGGCGCCTTCACGCCTGCCAACACGGCGCTGATCATCATCGACATGCAGACCGACTTCTGCGGCGTCGGCGGCTACGTGGACAAGATGGGCTACGACCTGTCGCTCACGCGCGCGCCGATCGCGCCGATCAAGCGTCTCCTGGAGGAGGCCAGGCGCGCCGGCCTGCTGGTGATCCACACCCGCGAAGGCCACCGGCCCGACCTGAGCGACCTGCCGCCCAACAAGCGCTTCCGTTCGCGCCAGATGGGCGCGGGCATCGGCGACATGGGCCCGTGCGGCCGCATCCTGGTGCGCGGCGAGCCGGGCTGGGACATCATCCCCGAGCTCTACCCGATCGACGGCGAGCCCATCATCGACAAGCCCGGCAAGGGCTGCTTCTACGCCACCGACCTCGACCTGCTGCTGCACAGGCGCGGCATCCGCAACATCATCTTCACCGGCATCACCACCGACGTGTGCGTGCACACGACCATGCGCGACGCCAACGACCGCGGCTACGAGTGCGTGCTGCTGTCCGACTGCACCGGCGCCACCGACCGCGGCAACCACGAGGCCGCGCTGAAGATGATCCAGATGCAGGGCGGCGTGTTCGGCGCGGTGTCCGACTCGCTGGCCGTCGTCGACGTGCTGAGGGCGATGCAATGACGGCCTTGACGCTCGACACCTACCAGCTGACCAAGCGCTTCGGTGCCTTCACCGCGCTGGACGGCGTGACGCTGAAGGTGCGGCCCGGCACCGTGCACGCGCTGCTGGGCGAGAACGGCGCGGGCAAGAGCACGCTGGTCAAGTGCATCGTCGGCTACTACCGCCCCGATGAGGGCGCCGTGCTGGTGGACGAGCGCGAGCGGGACATCCACTCGCCCACGGTCTCGCGCGACCTGGGCATCGGCATGGTCTACCAGCACTTCACCGTCGTGCCCGGCATGACGGTGGCCGAGAACCTGCTGCTCGCGCGCGGCCGGCTGCCGCTGGCCATCGCCTGGAAGGCCGCGAAGGCCGAGCTGGCCGCATTCATGGCCACCGCGCCGTTCGCGTTGCCGCTGGACGCGACGCCGATGGACCTGTCGGCCGGCGAGAAGCAGAAGCTCGAGATCCTCAAGCAGCTGTTCCTGCAGCCGCGCCTGCTGATCCTGGACGAACCCACGTCGGTGCTGACGCCGCAGGAGGCCGACGAGGTGCTGGGCGCGCTGAGCGCGCGCGCCCGCGGCGGCGCCTGTTCGGTGATCCTGATCACGCACAAGTTCCGCGAGGTGATGGCCTACGCCGACGACGTGAGCGTGCTGCGCCGCGGCCGCCTCATCGAGAGCGGCCCGGTGGCCCAGCGGACGCCCGAGACGCTGGCCGTGGCGATGGTGGGCGACGCCAAGGCGGCCGCCGATGCGCCCGAGCGCGAGACGCGTGCGCCCGGCGCGGTGAAGCTGTGCATCCGCGGCCTGAGGGTGCTGGGCGATCGCGGCGAGCCCGCGGTGCGCGCGCTGGATCTCGACGTGCGCGCCGGCGAGATCGTCGGCGTCGCGGGCGTCAGCGGCAACGGCCAGCGCGAGATGATGCAGTCGCTGGTCGGCCAGCGCGCGGTCGAGTCGGGCCAGGTGATGGTGGACGGCCGGCCCTTCCACGCGCGCCGCGCCGAGAACAGGGCGCGCAAGGTGCGCAGCCTGCCCGAGGAGCCGCTGGCCAACGCCTGCGTGGGCGACCTCAGCGTGGCCGCCAACATGGCCTTGCGCGACTACGACCAGCGGCCGTGGGATCGCGCGGGCGCGGTCCGCTGGGGCGCGCTGCGCGAGCGCGCGCGCGAGTGGATCGCCGAGTACGGCGTGAAGACGCAGGGCGAGCGCGCGGCCATCCGCAGCCTGTCGGGCGGCAACGTGCAGCGCGCCGTGCTGGCGCGCGAGCTGGCCGGCGAGGTGCAGCTGCTGCTGGTGAGCAACCCGGTGTTCGGCCTGGACTTCGCGGCGGTGGCCGAGATCCACGGCCGCATCATGAAGGCGCGCAACGCCGGCGCGGCGGTGCTGCTGGTGAGCGAGGACCTCGACGAGCTGCTGCTGCTGGCCGACCGCATCGTGGTGATGAGCGAGGGCGGGATCGTGCACGACGTGCCGGCCGCCGCCGCCGACCGCCGCTCGCTGGGCGCGTTCATGGGCGGCAAGGCGCACGCGCACGACGCGGAGGCGGAGCCGGTGAGGGAGGCCGCATGACGAGAGTCGCCGCCACGCCGTTCGCGTTCGACTTCGACATCGCGAGCACCGCGCTCGTGATCATCGACATGCAGCGCGACTTCGTCGAGCCCGGCGGCTTCGGCGCCAGCCTGGGCAACGACGTCGCGCTCCTGCAGGCCATCATCCCCACCTGCCGCCGCGTGCTCGACGCCTGGCGCGCGCTCGACGGCCTCGTCGTGCACACGCGCGAGTCGCACCTGCCCGACCTGTCGGACTGCCCGCCGGCCAAGCGCCTGCGCGGCTCGCCCACGCTGCGCATCGGCGACGCCGGCCCGATGGGGCGCGTGCTGATCGCCGGCGAGCCCGGCAACCAGATCGTGCCCGAGCTCGCGCCGGTGGACGGCGAGATCGTGATCGACAAGCCCGGCAAGGGCGCGTTCTTCGACACCGGCCTGCACGAGTCGCTGCAGGAGTTCGGCATCACGCACCTGGTCTTCATGGGCGTCACCACCGAGGTGTGCGTGCAGACCTCGATGCGCGAGGCCAACGACCGCGGCTACGACTGCCTGCTGGTGGAGGACGGCACCGAGAGCTACTTCCCCGGGTTCAAGGCCGCCACGCTGGCGATGATCGCGGCGCAGGGCGCGATCGTCGGCTGGACGGCGCCGTCGGCCGCGCTGCTCGAAGGGCTCCAGGCATGAGGTCGCTGCACACGCTCGCCGACTGGCGCCGCGCGTGGAGCGAGGGCCTTCAGCCGGCAGACATCCTGCCCGTGCTCGCGGAATCGTTCGACGTCGCCGACACCGCGTGGATCTGGCGCGCGCCGGCCGCCTTCGTGCGCGCGCAGATCGCCGCGCTGCCGCCGTCGCCCGACGCGGCCACGCCGCTGTGGGGCGTGCCGTTCGCTGTCAAGGACAACATCGACGTGGCCGGCGTGCCCACCACCGGCGCCTGCCCGGCCTTCGCCTACACGCCGGAGCGCTCGGCGGTGGCCGTGGAGCGCCTGTGCGCGGCCGGCGCGATCCTGGTGGGCAAGACCAACCTCGACCAGTTCGCCACCGGCCTCGTGGGCACGCGATCGCCCTATGGCGAGGTGGTCAACACGTTCGATGCGAACTACGTCAGCGGCGGCTCCAGCTCGGGCTCGGCCTCGGTGGTGGCGCGCGGGCTGGTGCCGTTCGCGCTCGGCACCGACACCGCCGGCTCGGGCCGCGTGCCGGCCGGCTTCAACAACCTCGTCGGCCTGAAACCCACGCCCGGCTCGGTGCCGATGACCGGCGTGCTGCCGGCGTGCCGCTCGCTGGACGTGGTGTCGGTGCTCGCGCTGACCGTGGCCGACGCGGCCGAGGTGATGGCCCTGTTCGAGGGCGCGGCCGGCGAGGCGCGCTTCAACGAGTCGCCGCCGCGCCCGGACTGGCTGGGGCGGGGCGGCCGCCCGCCGCGCCTGGGTGTCCCGCTGCTGCCGGGCTGCGACGTGGCGCTCGGCTTCGACCGCGCGTTCGACGCCGCCTGCGAGCGGGCGCGCGCGCTCGGTGCCGAGCTGGTCACCATCGCCTTCGAGCCGCTGTTCGAGGTGGCGCGGCTGCTCTACGAAGGCCCGTGGGTGGCCGAGCGCCACCTGGTGGCCGAGGCCTTGCTGGCGTCCGATCCCGACGCCATCGACCCGGTGGTGCGCGGCATCATGGAATCGGCCGACTGGTTCGACGGCGATGCCGTCTTCAGCGGGCGCTACAGGCTCGAGGAACTGCGCGCGCGCCTCCTGCCGATGTGGCGCGACGTCGACGCGCTGATGGTGCCCACGGCCGTCACCTGCCCGACGCGCGCGGCCGTGGCGCTGGCGCCGCTCGAGCGCAACGCCGAGCTGGGCCTGTACACCAACTTCGTCAACCTGCTGGGCTTCGCCGCGCTGGCCTTGCCCTCGCGCGTGGAGGACGGCCGGCTGCCCTTCGGCGTCACCTTCATCGCCCCCGGCGGCGCCGACGCGGCGCTGGTGCGCTGGGGCCTGGACTGGGAGCGCGCGGGCCCGGCGACGCTGGGCGCGCGCCTGCGCGAGGCGCGCGCGGCCGACCGCGCGCCGCGCGTGATCCCGCGCTCGGCGCCGGTGCTGCCGCTGGCGGTCGTCGGCGCGCACCTGGAGGGCATGCCGCTGCACGGGCAGCTCGTCGAGCGCGACTGCCGCCTCGTCGCGCGCACGCGCACGGCGGCCGACTATCGCCTGTTCGCGCTGCCGGACACCACGCCGCCCAAGCCGGGCCTCGCGCGCGCCGACGCGGCGCATGCGGGCTTCGCGATCGAGGTGGAGGTCTACGAGATGCCGCTGGAGGCCGTCGGCGGCTTCCTCGCGCTGATCCCGCCGCCGCTGGGGCTGGGATCGATCGAGCTGGCCGACGGCCGCTGGGTCAAGGGCTTCATCTGCGAGCCGCATGCGCTCGTGGGCGCGCAGGACATCAGCGCGCACGGCGGCTGGCGTGCGTGGCTGGAGTCATGATGAACAGTGCCGAGATCGACCTTCCGTACGTCGTCGACGACGTGACGCGCCAGTTCTGGGCCTACGAGAAGGCCTTCATGGCCAACGACGTGGAGGCGCTGATCGAATTCTTCTGGGCCGACCCGCGCCTCACGCGCTATGGCATCGCCGATCGGCAACTGGGCATCGCCGAGATGCGCGCGTTCCGCCGCGCGGGCCCGGCCCCGGACTTCACGCGCCGCATCGAGAACCTGCGCGTCATGAGCTTCGGCGACACGGCGGCCGTGGCGTATTGCGAGTTCGTGCGCAGCGACACCCCGCTGCGCGGCTTCCAGAGCCAGACCTGGGTGCGGCTGACGGAGGCGGGCGCGTCGGCGCCGACGTGGAAGATCGTGTCGGCCCATGTGAGCATGATCCCCTTCGCATGAGACCGCTCGCGCGCCGTCTATGATTCCAAGCGTGTCCACGCCCGAACCCGTCACCCTGGCCGACCAGGCCTACGCGCAGATCAAGCGCATGATCTTCGAGTTCGCGCTGATGCCGGGCGACCGCTTCAGCGAGAGCGAGCTCGCCCAGGGCGTCGCGGTCAGCCGCACGCCGCTGCGCCAGGCGCTGCAACGCCTGGAGCGCGAAGGCTTCCTGCGCGTGATGCCCAAGATCGGCTGGCAGGTGGCGCCGCTGGACTTCGACGTGTTCGACGAGCTCTACGACCTGCGCGTGCTCATCGAGTGCCACTCGGCGCGCCAGCTGGCCACCGCCGAGCAGCGCCCGGGCCTGGCCGCGCTGGCCGAGGTCTGGCTGGTGCCCGCGGCCGAGCGCCTCACCGACGGCGCCGAGGTGGGCCTGCTCGACGAGGGCTTCCACGCGCAGCTGGTGGCCGCCGGCGGCAACCGCGAGATGGCCCGCGTGCACCACGAGATCACCGAACGCATCCGCATCATCCGCCGGCTGGACTTCACCAAGCCCGCGCGCGTGGAGGCCACCTACGACGAGCACGCGCGCATCCTGCGCGCCATCACGCGCCGGCGCGCCGATGATGCCGTGAGCCTGCTGAAGGCCCACGTGGAGCAGAGCAAGCTGGAGGTGCGCCACATCACGCTGGACATGCTGCATCGGGCCCGGCAGCGCGGCTAAATCCTTTTGAGTCGGGACAGGCTGACGAGGCCGCCGCCCACCGCCAGACCCACGGCGACCAGCAGGCAGACATGCTCCGAGCCGCCGGGCACCGCGCGGAAGACCAGGGCCGCGATCGTCGCGCCGAAGGTCATGCCCGTCAGGCGGGCCGTGGCCAGCAGGCCGCCGGCCGCGCCCGCGCGGTCGCGCGGGGCACTGCCCAGCATCGTGCGGTTGTTGGGCGCCTGGAAGAAGCCGAAGCCCAGGCCGCACAAGGCCATGCGCCAGAGGATGTCGAGGGTGGACGCATCGGCATCCAGCTGCGTCAACAGCCCGAGGCCGATGGCCAGTACCGCCAATCCGGCACTGCCCAGGATCGCGGCCGGCACGCGGTCGGCGAGACGTCCGGCGAACGGTGCCACCAGGCCGACGCCCACGGGCCAGGGCGTCATCAGCAGGCCGGTCTGCACCTGGTCGCGATGCAGCGCCGCCTGGAACCAGAACGGCAGCGCCAGGAAGGCCAGCATGTAGGCCGCGAACGAGCAGATCGACGTGGCCACTGACAGCCCTATCACGCGGATGCGCAGCAGGTCGATGGGGATCAGCGGCCGCGCCTCGTGGCGCTCGCGCGCGAACAGCCACGCGCCTGCCAGCACCGCGACGACCAGCTCGGCGGACGCGAGCGCGCCCTGGCCGTGCCCGTGCGTGAGCGTGTCCACGCCGATGAACAGCAGCCCGAAGGCGAGGGCGCTCAGCGCCGCGCTGCCCCAGTCGAGCGTCTTGTCCGACAGCGTCGACCACGGCAGCACGCGCGATGCGAACACGATGTTGACGATGCCGATCGGCACGTTCACGGCGAACAGCCACTGCCACGGTCCGATGGCCAGGATGCCCGACGCCACCGTCGGCCCGATCGCCCCGGCCACCGACACGACCAGCGCATTCAATCCCACGCCGTGGCCCAGCGACTTCTGCGGGTAGGTGAAGCGCACCAGCGCCCCGTTGACGGCCATGATGCCCGCGGCGCCCAGGCCCTGCAGCACGCGGGCCGCGACGAGCACGCCCAGCGTGGGTGACAGCGCGCAGGCCAGCGAGCCGATGGTGAACAGCGCCAGGCCGGCGATGTAGACCCGCCGGTAGCCGATGCGCTCGCCGAGCGCGGCCAGCGGCAGCAGCAGCACGACGATCGCGAGCTGGTAGGCGTTGATGACCCACACCGACTCGGCCGGCGCCACGCCCAGTTGGCGCGCGATGGCGGGCAGCGCGATGTTGGCGACCGCGGAGTCGAGCACGGCCATCGTCACGGCGATGGCGATCGCGAACATGGCCCACTGGCGCTGGGGCGTCGGCAGGCCGTCGGGATGGATCGTGGGGTTCAGGGGGTGGCTCCGGTGCGGGTGTGTGGGCCGTGGCAGCATAGTCGCTGCGCTCGCGCGGCGCATCGCGAGTGGTCAAGCGGCGCGGTGGCCTCGCCTTCAGGCGAAGGACCGCGCGATGCGCTACGCTGGAGGCGCCAACGCCCCGCCATCGTGCTGTCGAACCTCACCATCCGCCTGGCCACGCCCGCCGACGCCTTCGCGATCGCCGCGCTGTCGCGCGCCGAGATCGAGCACGGCCTGCCGTGGGCCTGGCGCGAACCGCGCGTGCGCCGGGCCATCGCCGATCCGGACATCAACGCCATCGTCCTCGGGCCGCCGGGCGCGGTGGCCGCGTTCGGCCTGATGTACTACGCGGACGACGACGCGCACCTGCTGCTGTTCGCCGTGCACCCAGCGCGGCGGCGCCAGGGCGTCGGCACGGCCCTGCTGCAATGGCTGGAGGCGGCGGCCCGCGCCGCGGGCGCGCGCCGCATCCGCGTGGAGGCGCGCATGGACAACGTGGCGGCGCGCAGCTTCTACAACGAGCACGGCTACCAGGAGGGCGCCATCGTGCGGGCCCTGTACAGCGGCCGGCTGGACGGCGTCAAGCTGGAGAAATGGTTGTGCTCCGTGGGCTGACCTCAGTCCATCTTGAACGTCGACACCGCATGCCCCAGCGACGCCGCCTGATCCTTCAGGGATTCGGCGGCGGCCGCGGACTCTTCGACCAGCGCGGCGTTCTGCTGCGTCATCTGGTCGAGCTGCGCGACGGCCTTGTTGATCTGGGCGATGCCGTCCGACTGCTCGGACGAGGCGGCCGTGATCTCGTTGATGATGTCGCTCACGCGTTGCACGGAGGCGACGATCTCGCGCATCGTCGAGCCGGCGTTGCCGACCAGGCGCGAGCCCGCGTCGACGCGATCCACGCTGGAGCCGATCAGGCCCTTGATCTCCTTGGCGGCGCCGGCGCTGCGCTGCGCCAGGCTGCGCACTTCCGATGCGACGACCGCGAAGCCGCGCCCCTGCTCGCCGGCGCGCGCGGCTTCCACCGCCGCGTTCAGGGCGAGGATGTTGGTCTGGAAGGCGATGCCGTCGATCACGCCGATGATGTCGGCGATCTTCTTCGAGCTGTCGTTGATCTGCTCCATCGTGGAGACCACCTCGGCGATGACCTGGCCGCCACGCTGGGCCACCTCGGCCGCGGAGGCGGCCAACTGGTTGGCCTGGCGTGCCGAGTCGGCGGACTGGTTCACGGTGCCCGTGAGCTGCATCATCGACGAGGCCGCCTGCTGCAGCTGCGACGCCGTCTCCTCCGTGCGGACGCTCAGGTCGTGGTTGCCGGTCGCGATCTCGGCGCTGGCCGTGCTGATGCTGTCGCTGGACGAATGCACCTGCGCGACCGTGGCGCGCATCGCCTGGACCATCCGGCCCACGCCCTCGACGAGGCTGCCGGCGGGCGCCGCGGGAACGCGTACCCCGAGCTCCCCGCGCGCCAGCGCGGCCATCACGTCGATCGCGACGCGCGGCTCGCCGCCGATCTGGCGCAGCACGCTGCGCGTCACCAGCCAGCCCAGCACGCCGATGACGGCGAGCACGGCCAGCGAGATGCCCAACTGGCGCAGCGCCGTGCTGCGCACGTCGGCCTCGACGCCGTCCATGTACAGGCCGGAGCCCACGATCCAGTTCCAGCCGGGGATCTTCACCAGGTACTGCAGCTTCGGATAGACCGGCGCGTTCGGATCGTTGTCGCCGGGCTTGGCCGTCCACGAGGCGACCCAGGCCGTCCCGTCCGCGCTCGCCGCCATGCCGTCGGTCAGCATCTTCGCCGCATCGACGCCCTTGCTGTTGAGCGTGCCCAGCACCGTCTTGCCGGGCACCCAGCGCGTCAGGTGCGGATGCATCACCGCCAGGCCGTCGGTCGTCAGGATGTAGAAGTAGTCGGCCTTGCCGGCAAGGTCGCCGTAGCGCGCCATCCGCAGCGCGTCGCCCGCCGCCTTCATGGCATCGGCCTCGCTCATCTTGCCGGCCGCCGCCGCGGCCTGGTAGCCCGCGACCACCGTGGCCTGCGATTGCACCGCCGCCTTCAGCGTGGCCTTGCGGGCGTTCGTGATCTCCTCGCGCAACTGCAGGAATGCCAGGCCGCTGACCAGCAACACGCCGATGACCGCGGTGGCCACGAGCAACAGGATCTTTCGATTGAATGACAGCTTCTCGATCATGATGCCTTCGACGTGGTTGCAGGATTTCGCGATGCGCGTGAGGGTCTTCGGCAGTTGCCTGCACCACTTGAGGGCGAATCAGTCGAACGGTTGCCCGCCTCGGGGCCAAGTGCTGGCTTTTGTCTCGAATGCAGGCGTCGATCCTGCATTCACTGCGACGGACACGGCTGCCGGGAGGACGGCATCATGAGGCGCATGCCCCAAATGAAAAGGTTCATCGCCGATCTGCGGGGTGACTTGGTTTGCGGGGCGCGCCGGGTCAGGCACGACTCACCGGGGGACACGAACAAAACAAGCTCCCCCGGTGAGTCGTGCCTGACCCAGCGCGCACCGCAAAGCGAAGTACGCGCCCTGGCGGATTCCAGGTACCCAGGCCACCCACTGGCCCTGCCCATTTGCGCATGCTCAGTGTGTTCCCGCAGATCGGCGATGAACCAATGAAAAGGCCGCCCGAAGGCGGCCTCTCGCGTGGCTGCGACGCGCGTCTCGACGCGCGTCGGCCAGGTGCCGGTCTCAGGCGGCCTGGATGTTCGAAGCCTGCTTGCCCTTGGGGCCTTGCGTCACTTCGAACGAGACCTTCTGGCCTTCGGCCAGGGACTTGAAGCCGTTCATGTTGATGGCGCTGAAGTGCGCGAACAGGTCTTCGCCGCCTTCATCGGGGGTGATGAAGCCGAAGCCCTTCGAGTCGTTGAACCACTTCACGATGCCGGTTGCCATGTTGTTTTAACTCCTTTGGAGATTGCGAAAAAAAAGCGCTGAAGCCGCCATCGGCTCCGTGCGAACTAAAAGACCGCCACGAGGGCGGTCTTCAAGTGGAGGATAGGTGACGAGCCTGACCCCGGCACTGGTCACAACAGTTAGGGCTGCTTCGTTCCCGACCTGACCCGGTTGGCCGTGCTTCCATGCGAGGAGGCCCGTCGACGACGATTGTAGCCGACGTTCGTGCCGTCGTGCTTCGCCGGGGTTCAACGAAGTTGCAGGTCGTCGTCGCCGAAGCGGATGTTCAGCGGCTCGATGAGCAGTTGCTTGGGGCCATCCTCGACCGTGCCGGCGATGCAGGCGCCGATACCGAGATCCTCGGCGATCTGGCAGGCCCTGGCGGCCTGCTCGGCTGGCATGAACAGCGCGAAGCCTGCACCCATGTTGAGCGTGCTGTAGGCTTCGCGGTCGTCATGCTTGGCCCACTGCTGGATGAACTTCAGCACCGGCGGCACCGCGGGCACCTTGGTGATGCGGTAGGTGAAGGGCTTCGGGTGGCGCAGCAGCTTGCGCCAGCCGTGGCCCGTGATGTTGGCGCTGTAGTGCACGGTGAGGCCGGCGGCGGCCAGGGCCTCGGTGACCGGCGAGTACAGGGCCGTCGGGGCCAGCAGCGCCTCGCCGTAGGACACGCCCGGCTCGACCTGCGTCATGTAGCCGTTGGGCAGGCGCTCCACCAGCTTGCGCGCCAGGCTCAGGCCGTTGGCGTGGATGCCGCTGGAGCTCAGCAGCACGATGGCGTCGCCGGCCTGGAGGTGATCGCCGACGGAAAGCCGGCTCTTCGGGTTGACGATGCCGGTGCACGACGACGCGAGGTCGATGCGGCCGCTCTCGACGATGCCCGCCAGCGCCGGCGTCTCGCCGCCGCCCCAGGCCACGCCGCAGGTGTCGCACGCGGCCTTCCAGCCGTCGACCAGCGCCTTGGCGCGCAGCTTGTCGCCGAACCAGTCGCTGCCGCCGGCGGCCCAGTAGGCCTGCACGACGAGCGGCGTGGCGCCCACGGTGATCAGGTCGTTGATGGACATCGCGATGGTGTCCTGCGCGATGCCCGCGTAGTAGCTCTGTCCGGTGAGCTCGGCCATCTCGTCGGCCACGAGCGCCTTGGAGCCCAGGCATTCGACGATGCTGGCCAGGTAGAACGGGCCGACGTCGACGACGTAGGCCGACTCGCCGCGCGACGCGGCGATCTCGGAGAAGCCGTGGCCCGACAGGTGCGTGGCGGTGGCGGCGGCGGCGCGCTGGGCGGCCACCTTCAGCGGATCGATCAGGTCGTAGTTGACGCCGGCCTGTTCGTAGCTGAGCGTGTCGGGATGGGAGGAGGAATGCGAAGACATCTGCCGATTATCGCAGCGTCGGCCCGCGGGCCGGCCGCGACGCCGCCGGTAGAATCGTTCGAATGAGCTACGTCGTCCTCGCACGCAAGTACCGCCCGCGCACCTTCGAGCAGATGGTGGGGCAGGATCACGTCGTGCGCGCGCTCACGCATGCGCTCGAGCAGGGCCGCATCCACCACGCCTACCTGTTCACGGGCACGCGGGGCATCGGCAAGACGACGGTCTCGCGCATCCTGGCCAAGAGCCTCAACTGCACCGGCCCGGACGGGCAGGGCGGCATCACCGCGCATCCGTGCGGCCGGTGCACGGCCTGCACCGAGATCGACGGCGACCGCTTCATCGACTACATCGAGCTCGACGCCGCGTCCAACCGCTCCATCGACGAGATCCGCGACCTCATCGAGCGCGCCGCCTACAAGCCGAGCGTGGGCCGCTACAAGGTCTTCATGATCGACGAGGCGCACCAGCTCACCAAGGACGCCTTCAACGCGCTGCTGAAGACGCTGGAGGAGCCGCCCGAGTACCTGAAGTTCGTGCTGGCCACGACCGACCCCGAGAAGATGCTGCCGACGGTGCTCAGCCGCTGCCTGCAGTTCAACCTGCGCCCGATGGCGCCCGAGACGGTCGCCGGCCACCTGCACCAGGTGCTGGGGTCGGAAGGCATCCCGTTCGACGCCGGTTCGCTGCGCCTGCTGTCGCGCGGCGCACGCGGCTCCATGCGCGACGCGCTGTCGCTCACCGACCAGGCCATCGCCTACGGCGCGGGCACGCTGGAGGAGGGCGCGGTGCGCGCGATGCTGGGCTCGGTCGACCGCAGCCACGCCAACCGCATCGTCGAGTCGCTGGCGCGGCGCGACGCCGGCGCGATGCTGGCCGAGGTCAACGCGCTGCGCGGCCTGGGGCTGTCGGCCGCGGGCACGCTGGAAGAGGTGGCGCGGCTGCTGCAGCAGATGGCCGTCGAGCAGGCGCTGCCCGGCGCGCTGGACGCGACCGATTCCGACACCGAGGCCGCCCGCACGCTGGCGGCCGCGATGGCGCCCGACGAAACCCAGCTGCTCTACAGCATCGCCGTGCACGGCCGCGCCGAGCTGGGCCTGGCGCCAGACGAGTACGCCGGCCTCGTGATGGTGCTGCTGCGCTTCATGGCCTTCCCGGCCGACGGCGGCGGGGGCTCGGGCGGCGGCGGATCCACGCCGCCGGCCGCGCGCCAGCCGGAAGGCCCGCGGGCGGCCGCGGCGCCCGCTGCAGCCGGTGCGGCCGCCGCGCCGCGTCCGACCGCGCCCATCAGCGCGCCTGTTGCTGCCGCACCGGTTGCCACGGCGACCGTGCCCTTGGCGGTTCCCGCTCCGACGTCTGTCGCGGAGCAACGTCCTCAGCTTGCGCCCGTCCAGGCACCTGCGCCCGCCGCGCCGTTGCTGCGCACGCCCCCGGCGCGCGCGGTCGCCGCGGCCGCGGTGGCGGACGACGGCGACCCGCCCTGGGCGCTCGACGAGCCCGACGAACTGCTCGACGACCTGCCGTCGCCCACGCGCGGCCGCGCCGGCAACGCGCCGCCGCCGGCGCAACGGGCGCGTCCGGCGCCAGCCGAGCTGGAGCCCGAGTACGACGGCGAGCCGGCCCCGGTCACACGCGCGCAGGCCCAGTCCGTCGCGCCGCCGCCCGCGCTGCCCGCGTTCGAGCGCACCGCGCTGGGCACGAAGTGGTACGGGCTCATCCGGCAATGCGCCGAGGCCGGCAAGCTCATCGCGATGGTGCGGGCGCTGGCGATGCAATCCGAGCTCGTCGCCTGCGAACCCGGCGCCGACGCTTCCACCTGGCGCCTGCGCGTCAGCCTCGAGACCCTGCGCAACCCGGCGCTGGCCGACAAGCTCGGCGGCATCCTGCGCGAGCTCACCGGCGAGAGCCTGCAGCTGGCCGTGGAGATGGGCGACGCGCAGGACACCCCGCTCAAGCGCGACGCCGCCGAGGCTGACCGCAAGCAGCGCGCCGCCATCGACGAGATCCAGTCCGACGCCACGGTGCGCGCCTTGCTGGCGCAGTTCCAGACCGCGCGCATCCTTCCCGGCTCCGTGAAGCCGCTCTGATTCCCTCCCGGGGTCGTTCGAGACCCCAACGAACACGAAAGGTCGTACCCCATGATGAAAGGTCAACTCGCCGGTCTGATGAAGCAGGCCCAGGCGATGCAGGACAACCTGAAGAAGGTGCAGGACGAGCTCGCCACCATCGAGGTCGACGGCCAGGCCGGCAACGGCCTCGTCAAGATCACGATGACCTGCAAGCACGACGTGCGCCGCGTCACCATCGATCCGAGCCTGCTCGCCGACGACAAGGACATGCTCGAGGACATGGTGGCCGCCGCGTTCAACGACGCGCTGCGCAACGCCGAGGAAGTGAGTTCGGCCAAGATGGGCAAGGTGACCGCCGGCATGCCGCTGCCCCCCGGCATGAAGATGCCGTTCTGAACGTGAGCGAAGCGCGGCTCCTGTCGCTCGTCGAAGCCTTGCGCATCCTTCCAGGGGTGGGCGTGAAGTCGGCCCAGCGCATGGCCTTCCACCTGCTGCAGCACGACCGCGAGGGCGCGTTGCGGCTGGCCGCGGCGCTCGACGGCGCGGTGCACGACATCCGCCACTGCGAGCGCTGCCACACCTTCACCGAGCACAGCCTGTGCGACGTCTGCGCCGACCCCGAGCGCGACGCCGACGTGCTGTGCGTCGTCGAGACGCCGGCCGACCAGTCGGCGCTGGAGCGCACCGGCAGCTACAAGGGCCTGTACTTCGTGCTGATGGGGCGGCTGAGCCCGCTGGATGGCGTGGGCGTGCGCGACATCGGCGTGGCTCCGTTGCTGGAACGCATCGAGCGCGAGCCCGTGGCCGAGGTCATCCTCGCCACCAGCTTCACCGCCGAGGGCGAGGCCACCTCGCACGTGATCGGCGAGGCGCTGAAGGCGCGCGGCATCACCGTGTCGCGGCTCGCGCGCGGCGTTCCCGCCGGCAGCGAGCTGGAATACGTCGACCTGTCGACCATCGCGCACGCGCTCGCCGACCGGCGCTGACCGGCGCCGCCCGGCCTGCGGGATTTCCTGGTGTCCGATAGCGGACAACCCCGCTGTGCCCGCGCGGGCCCCCGGACAGAATCGTTCTCGCACCTCGAACGACGACGGTGCGTGCGCTGCCCCGGAGACGCCTGTCGTTGAGCACTATCCTGTCCCTGCCCGAACTCGATGGCGTGCGCGTGCCCGGCATCCGCCTGAGCGATCGCCTGCTGGGCCGGCTCAGGCGGCTCGTGGCCACGCGTCCGTACTTCACAGCCTCCATCGCCTTCCACGCTGCGCTGGCGCTGCTGCTGCTGGACGTGGCCGCCTTCGACGCGAGCAAGAGTGCCCAGGCGGCCGCGGCCGAGGCCGCGAAGACCGCGCAGCGCATCGCGCAGACCCAGGCGCGCGACCTGCAGCATCGCGTGGAACGCATGGAGGCGATCCGCGACGAGCTCGATCCCGCCGCCGCGCCCCTGCCGCCCGGCACGGGCGACGCGTCGCCCGCGGCGCTGGCGGAGCGCGCGCAGGCGCTGGCCGACGCCATCGAAGCCGCCGACCGCGAGCTGCGCGCCGCCGATCTCGCGCGCCTGGTGCAGCTGCCGCTGGACGACGCGCGGCGCAAGATCGCGGGCTACGATGCCGCGCAGCGCCTGCCGCCGCCGCCCGAGACCGCGGCGGAGAAGATCGCGCGGCTCGAGCGTCGCGCGCGCGAGATCGCGGAGGCGCGGCGCGCACGCCTGGATGCGCAGCGCGAGGGCCTGCGCGTGGCGAGCGCGCACGCGCGGCCGCGACGCCACTACGGGCCCGACAAGGCGCTCGCGCCCACGGCACCCGCCTCGGGCTCCACCGGCCAGACGCACGTGGCCGACGGCATCCCGCGTTCGGCCGTCGAGCAGTTCAAGTCCATGGTGCGCCTGGGCGGGCCGCAAGGGCGCGTGGGCGTGGCGGGCACCGAGGCCGGGCTGTCGGTCAATCGCGAGCACGTCAAGGGACTTGCCGGCGGCCGCAACGCCACCGAGCATGACTTCGGCCGCGACGCCGACAAGGCGGCCCGCGGCCCGGCGGCGGTGCTGGAAGGCCAGCGCGAGGCCAGCGGCCGCGACGGCGGCATCGGCGACCACGGGTCGGGCGCGGCGAAGCAGGGCGGCCGCGCGGCCGCGGCGCCGCAAGGGCTGTCGGCCGTGCGCATTCCCGGCAGCAGCCTCGACCTCACCGGCAACGCCGAGGACGGCAAGCACCAGTTCGTGCGCTATGCCTCGCCGCCCGCCGTGGACGTCTCCGCCCTGCACACCGCGGCCGGGCGCGTGTTCGGCGCGGGCGGCACCTACGCCGAGCGCGTCTACCTCGACACCTGGTACGTGATCGGGCCGTTCGCGGGCAAGGGCGACGAATCGCTGCAGGCAGGCTACCCGCCCGAGGACGACGTCGACCTCGACGCCGCCTACCCCGGCCCCGAGGGCCGCACCCTGTCGTGGCGGTTCACCAGCCGCGGCTTCTACCCGTTCGTGCCGCCCGACCGGCGCGCCGACTCCGTGTACTACGCGTACACCGAGCTGCGCGTGGACGAGGATCGCGACGTGTGGGTGGCCATCGCGGCCGACGCCGACTCCGAGATGTGGCTGGACGAGCGCCTCGTGTGGGTCAGCTCGCCTGGCGACAAGCCCTGGTACCACCCGCCGTTCTACCTGCGCGACGAACTCGTCGGCAGCCTCTCGCTCACCGAAGGCCAGCGCCGGGTGCACCTGGACGCGGGCGTGCACCGCCTGCTGTTCAAGCTGTGCAACGCCGACGGTCATCCCTTCTTCTCCGTGGTACTCACCAAGTAGGTAGGCATCGTGCAATTCAACCTGTTCCAGCAACTGGCCACCGGCGGCGCCGGCATCTGGGTGATAGTCGCGCTGTCCGTGCTGATGATCACGGTGGCGATCGAGCGCTTCCACCGCTTCCGCATGGCCGCCATCGTGCCGGCTGGCCTCGTCGACGAGGTGCTGCCGCTGTGGCGGGAAGGCCGCTTCGACCAGCTGCAGCAGGCGCTGGCGCGCCGCGAGAGCGTGCTGGCCAAGGCGATCCGCTTCCTCGTGGCCAACCGCGCGCGCTGGCCGTCCGAGGCGCTGGGCCAGCGCGTCGGCGAGCTCGCGTCGCGCGAGCTGCGGCAGCAGCAGCAGCGTGCCTATCCGCTGGCCGTGGTGGCCACGGTGGCGCCCATCGTCGGCCTGCTGGGCACCGTCGTGGGCATGATCGAGGCCTTCCACGTGATCGCGTTCACCGGCGGCATGGGCGACGCGTCGCTGCTGGCCGGCGGCATCTCCAAGGCGCTGGTCAACACCGCGGCGGGGCTCAGCGTGGCGCTGCCCGCGCTGGCGCTGCACCACTTCTTCCGCCACCGCCTGACGGTGAGCGGCCTGGCGCTCGAGGAACAGCTCGAACGCGTGATGGACTCCTGCGTGCGACCGGGAGACGCGTGATGCGCATCGACGTCGGCGAGGAAGAACAGCCCGAGATCAGCCTCATCGCGCTGATCGACTGCATCTTCTTCCTGCTCATGTTCTTCATGGTGGCCACCACGTTCCAGAAGCAGGCGGAAGGCAAGGCGCAGAAGCAGCTGCCCATCACGCTGCCGCGATCGGCCGTGGCGCTGGACAAGGCCGACGCCGACGCGAGCCCGCTGATCATCGGCGTGGACGTCAAGGGCGGCCTGTACTGGGGCCGCGAGCCGGTGACGACGGTGGAACTGCGCGACCGCCTGCACGCCGAGGCGCAGAAGGATCCGAACCGCGCGGTGCGCATCGACGGCGACACGCAGGTGCCCTACCAGGAGGTGGTGCACCTGCTGGACCTGTGCCAGTTCGAGGGGCTGACGCATATCTCGATGCGGACGCGGGCGGGGCGGTGAGACGCTGGCGGGCCTCTTTCGATGCCGCCGAAAACGACTACCTGCAAGTCAGCGCGGGATGCGCGTCTCCGCCGGAGTACGTGCACGTCGTGACTGGCTTGACCAGCTTGACGTCCGTGGAGGCATCGCCGTAGTGGCAACGGATCGTGAGTGAACGGCCCGCGTCGTAGACGCCCTTGACCGAATAGGTGTTCGAGCCTCGCTTGTCGTCGTCCGGCGCCAGCAACGCCTGGTCGGCCGGGTCACCGTCGAAGAGATCGATCTGCGTGACGGCCGTCTCCGGACGCACCGGGCAGACGCCTTGCGCACGGGCCGTGACGTCGGCGCCAGCGCAGGCCGTGGCCATGCCAGCAGCGGCAAGGCAAGCCAGTACCTTGGCGGCTTCATTCGACCACATAGAACCCATCTCCTCGATTGGACACGCCGGTGCCATCCCAACGGATCGTGCGCGGACCCACCGCCTTGCCGGTACCCGTGATCCACTGGTCGTAGACGTGGATGCCCACTGGATCCTGCTTGACGTAGATCGCGGCGTGGCCGAGGTACACGCCGTTCTGGTCGAAGGTCGCGATGGCGGTGCCCTCGGCGATGGCGGCGTTGCCTTTCACGGGCACGCCCTTCGTCCATTTGCCGGTATTGACCGGAATGGTGGGGCAGGCCGTCGTGACATAGGAGACGCACTGGCCGCAGAAATCGGGACTGTGCCGCTGGTCCGCCGGAGGATGTGCGCTGAACGGGCCAAGGGACGATGTTCTCGTGCAAACCCAGCGACCTTCGGGCGCATTGGCGTTCGTGGCGTAGTTGGGCGAGACAAAGGGCATCGGAAATCTTCCGTAGTGTCGTTGCGTTCAGAGTAGCCGGCCGCCGATGCCGCCGCCATCCCTATCGACGCCGCGCAAATTACGCAGTTTCAGGTGCAGATCGCCGGTGTCGTCCACCGGCACGCTCTGTCGCGCGCGAAGGTAGTGGTCGCTGAACACGTCCAGCCAGGCCTCCAGCACGAGCGCGGCATGCTGGTCGCCCGCCAGCGCCAGGCACAGCGCCGCCACCTCGGACGTGCAGAAATGATGCTCGTGCCACGAACGCCGCAACTGGTAGCGCGAGAGCTGCTCGGGATGGAGGCTCAGCACGGGAAGGCGATCGAGGTACGGGCTCTTGCGGAACATCTTGCGGGCTTCCGACCACGTGCCGTCCATGAGGATGAACAGGGGCCGGCGCGATGTCCCGGACGCCCGTGCGGGCAGCTCGGTCACGACGCGTTCGGGCCGAGCGAACTCGCCCGGGAAGACGACGACCGGTTGCCACCGCGGATCGGCCAGCAGGGCGTGCAGCGCGGGATCGACGGCCAGGCGCGACCAGGCGAATGCGAAGGTGTCCGGCACGACGTCGGCCACCAGCCAGCCCGTGTTGCTGGGCTTCAGCGGCTCGAACGGGGCCATCAGCAGGCAGATGCCGGCGCGGGTGGGCACGCGTGGGCGAAGCGCGCACAGGCAGTGGCTGGGGATGAGCCGGCAGGCGGGGCAGCGCTCCTTGCGCGGCTCGCCGCGGTCGAGGCGGGGCCGGGCTTCATCGTTGGCGAGGCAGGCCTCGCGCAGCCGGGCGACGGCGTGGGGCGGCGGGATGTTCTTGACGTCGTCGTTCACGTCGGCATGATGCCCCAGCGCCAGACAACGGGGAGCCGCCGATGACCACGCCTGATTCCACCCGCACCGCCTCGTGCTCGTGCGGCCAACTGCGCATCGACGTGCGGGGCGAGCCGCGCGGGGTCGGCGTGTGCCACTGCCTGGAGTGCCAGCGCCGCACCGGCAGCGTGTTCGCCGCGCTGGCGAGCTTCAACGCGCCGTTCACGGTGCACGGCCAGGCGACCGAGTACGTGCGCGCCGGCGACGCGGGGGCGCGGTTCCGGTTCCGCTTCTGCCCGGTCTGCGGCTCGACGGTGTTCCACACGGAAGAGGGCGAGGACGGCTCGGTGGGCGTGGCCGTCGGTGCGTTCGGCGACCCGGCCTTCCCGGCGCCGCAGGTGTCGGTCTACGACTGCCGGCGCCACCCGTGGGTGCGGCTGCCGCACGGCGTCGTCGCGTTCGAGAAGGATCCCGGTTAGGCGGCCGGCTTCTGCAACGCCGCGAGCAGCTCGCCCATCTTCTGGTGGATGACGTTGATGCCCTTGAGCGGGCGCAGCATCACCTTGAACGCCGTGATCTTGCCCGCGTCGTTCCAGGTGATGATGTCGACGCCGTTGACGAGGATGCCGTCGATCTCGGTCTCGAACTCCAGCATCGCGTCGTGCGGTCCGATGATCTCGCGCACGTAGCGGAAGCTCGGGTTGAAGAACACGCGGAACGCGGCCGACAGGTACATCACCGTCAGCTTGCGGCCGTGCTGCGGGGCGTGCACCACCGGCGAGTGGAAGACGGCGTCCTCCGCGACCAGCTCGCGCAGGCCCGAGGCGTCGTTGGCGCGCACCAGGCGGTGCCAGGTCTCGAGGGCGGCGGAAGTCATGTCGGACGACTCCTCAGGGCTGGGCGACCTTGGTGCGGGTCGCGGGCTTGGCGGCGGCACTGCCGCCGGCCTTGTGCGCGACGACCGTCCGGGCCTTGCGGGGCGCCTTCGACACGGCGACGTGCGCGCCGCTGCGGGCATTGGCCGCCAGGGCGACCTTGATCTTGCCGGCCGGGGCCTTGGCCACCTTGGCGGCGGTCGTGCGCGCCGGCGCGCGCGCGAGGGTGGTGCTGCGCGGCAGGAACAGCACGGCGGTGGAGCCGGCGGCGAACTTGCCGGAGGCCGCGACGTGGTTCCAGGCCGCCACCTGCGACGGCGCCACGTGCCAGCGCCTGGCGACGGACGCCACCGTCTCGCCGCCCTTGCCGACGCGCATGTTCACGCGGCGCGTGGGCGGCAGGTCGGGCGCCAGGCTCAGCGCGGCGGAGTCGGCCACCTTCACCGAGACGTCGGCGACGTGCTGGGCCGAGCGCGGCACCAGCAGCGTCGAGCCCGACTTCACCAGCATGCGCGCCGGGATGTGGTTGACCGCGCGCAGCTCGGCCTCGTTCATGCCCACCAGCCTGGCCGCGTCGGCCGGGCGCATCGTCTTGCCGACGACGTACACCGTCCACGAGGCCAGCGCGCCGTCGTGCGCCTTCACCGCGCGCACGAAGTCGTCGGCGTTGTCGTAGGGCAGCAGCACCTGCGGCGTGCCGGCCGCGAGGATCACGGGCTTGTCGAGCTGCGGGTTGAGCATGCGGAACTCGGCGATGGGCACGTTGGCCAGCTTGGCGGCGGTGTCGACGTCGATGTCGCGCTCGATGGGCACGCTCAGGAAATACGGGTGGTTGCCCACCGGCGGCAGCGTCAGCGAATAGGCCTCCGGGTGCAGCACGATGTTCTTGACCGCCTGCAGCTTGGGCACGTACTCGCTGGTCTCCTTGGGCAGGCGCAGGTTGACGTAGTCGGTGGGCAGGCCGGCCTTCTGGTTGCGGGCGATGGCGCGCTGCACGTTGCCCTGGCCGCAGTTGTAGGCGGCCAGCGCGAGCTGCCAATCGCCGAACATGTCGTGCAGGCGCTGCAGGTAGTCGAGCGCGGCGCGCGTGGAGGCCAGCACGTCGCGGCGATCGTCGCGGAAGATGTTCTGCTTGAGGTCGAAGTCCTTGCCCGTGGCCGACACGAACTGCCACATGCCGGAGGCCTTGGCCACCGACATCGCCTGCGGGTTGAACGCGCTCTCGGTGAAGGGCAGCAGCGCCAGCTCGGTGGGCATGTGGCGGCGTTCCACCTCCTCGGTGATGTGGAACAGGTAGCGCGAGCCTCGCGCGGTCATGCGCGCCACGTAGTCGGGGCGCGACGCGTACCACTGCTCCCAGGCCTTGACCTCGGCGGTGTCCATGTCGGGGATGGCGAAGCCGTCGCGCACGCGGTGCCACAGGTCGGCGCGCGCGGCGCTGTCGTCGAGGTTGACCTTGGCCTCGGGCTGCAGCGGATCGTAGGGGGGCAGCACGGCCGGGGCGGGGCCGGTCCTGGCGTTGTCGGCTTCGTCGTCGGCCTCCATCGCGTCGGCGCCCGAGGCGGCGGCGGCCGGCGAACTGGCGGCGCTCGCCACGGCCGGGGCCTCGGAGGCGGCCGGCGCGGGCGTGGAGGCGGCGTCGGCCGGCGCGACCGCGACGGTGGTGACGGGAGCCGCGCCGGCGGCGGGCGCCGGCGCGAGATCGACGGAGGAGCATGCGGCCAGCGCCAGCGCGCAAAGCAGCGCGAACGCGGAGACGAGGGGCTGGCGCAGCTTCGGGGGATGCATGTTCAAAACGTGTTCTTCCATTCGCGCAAGGCGGCGAGGACGTCGGTGGGATCGGCGGATGCCGCGCCGTGGTCGAGCGCGGACGCGACCACGTCGGGTTCGCGCACGCGCAGGAACGGGTTGACGGCGCGCTCCGTGGCGATCGTCGACGGCAGCGTCCACGCGCCTTCGGCACGCAACGCCTTGCAGCGGGCTTCGTAGTCGGCCAGGGCCGTGTTGCGGGGCTCGACCGTGCGCGCGAAGCGCAGGTTCGAGAGCGTGTATTCGTGCGCGCAGCAGACGCGCGACTCGCCCGGCAGCGCGGCGAGCTGATCAAGAGAGTGGCGCATCTGCGCCGGAGTTCCCTCGAACAGGCGCCCGCAGCCGCCGGAGAACAGCGTGTCGCCGCAGAACAGCCACGGCGCGCGGCCCGGTTCGGTGACGACGTAGGCCACGTGGCCGGCGGTGTGGCCGGGCACGTCCAGCACCCGCACGTGCGTGCCCAGCAGTTCGAAGGACATGCCTTGCGACATCTTCTCCACGTCCACCGGCATCGCCTCGTGCGCGGGGCCGTACACAGGCCCTCGCAGCAGGGGCGCGAGCGCCTTCAGGCCGCCGATGTGATCCGGGTGGTGATGGGTCACTAGAATGGCCGTGAGCCGCAGCTTCAGGTCGCGCAACGCGTCGCTGACAGGCGTCGCCGCTCCGGGATCCACCACGATGGCGTTCGCGCCGTCGTGAAGTATCCAGATGAGGTTGTCGGCGAAGGCGGGTAGGGCGATCAGATCCATGGAGCGAAGCGCTGCGATTATAGAGTTGGGCGGGTGGCTGAAGACGCCGCCGGGCCAGGTGCTGCTCGCCTGGGAGCAGGAGCGCATCGACACCGCCGTGTTCGACATCTTCGGCTATCACGCGCTGCAGATGGGCCTGCCCGAGCTCGACGGCCTGCGCGCCAACCGCATGCCCCATCGCTGGCTGGCCAGCAGCAGCCTGGTGCCGCCCGAGCCGCAGCAGATCGCGCCGCCGCGCGACCTCGAGATCTCCACGCAGCCGCTGAAGGTGCCCGTGGGCCTGCACTGCCACGCCGAGGCGCTGCCGTTCGCCAGCAACAGCCTCGACCTCATCGTGATGCCGCACACGCTGGAGATGGCCTCCGATCCGCACCTGGCCCTGGCCGAGGCCACGCGCTGCCTGGTGCCCGAGGGCCGGCTCGTGATCGTCGGCTTCAACCCGGTGAGCCTGTGGGCGCTGCGCCAGCGCCTGGGGCGCACCGGGCACAGCCTGCGCATGGGCGACGAAGACCTGTTCCTGCCCAGCGCGGGCGAGTTCATCGGCTACTGGCGCCTGCGCGACTGGCTGCGCCTGCTCAGCTTCGACATCGAGGTGGGCCAGTTCGGCTGCTACCGGCCGCCGTGGAGCTCGCAGAAGTGGCTGGATCGCTATGGCTGGATGGAGCGCGTGGGCGAGCGCTGGTGGCCCGTGCTGGGCGCGGTCTACTTCCTGGTGGCCGTGCGGCGCGTGCGCGGCATGCACCTGATCGGCAAGGTGCGCAAGGAGCGCGTGAAGGCCTCGGCGGCGCCGGCGGTGGTCACGATCAACCGGCGGCGGTAGGACTCAGCAGAGTCGACCCTGTTCGCACGGCGCGACGGTTCGCGGGTCGATCGCCGGCGATTGAGCGAAGGCTGATGCATCGAACCGGAAGGTCAGCGCCAGCCTCGCGAGAGGCTCAGGCAGGTCTTCGAAATGGCAGGGCGCGTCGGGCTTGGCGACCAACTCGTAGGCATGAGATTCGTCGCTTCGCACTCGGTGCACATCCTGCCAGTCGTAGACGTGCAGGCCGCGCCGCGCGATCGACAGGAACGACCCTGGATCGCCGTTGCGCAGCAAGGATTGGGCATCACAGAGTTCGGTCAGACCGATGCAACTGCTTTCCGCTTCGTCCCAACCCGGCGTCTCGAGAACGGCGCGCGGAATCGGAGCACATCCACCCGTGACGAAGGCCGCGACCTGGCCGTCGCGATCGCACGCGAGCCAGACTACATCAATGTCGTCGGGATAGTTCATGAGTCGATTGTGCAGCCCGCCGGGTACCATGCCGCCCATGACAGAAGTTTCGACGACGGAAGTGACGATCTACACGGACGGCGCCTGCAAGGGCAACCCCGGTCCGGGCGGCTGGGGCTGCTGGCTCTCGGCCAGCGGCAAGGAGCGCGAGCTGTTCGGCGGCGCGCTGCAGACCACCAACAACCGCATGGAGCTCACCGCGGTCATCAAGGGCCTGTCGGTGCTCACGCGGCGCTGCACGGTGGCCATCTACACCGACAGCGAATACGTGCGCAACGGCATCATGACCTGGATCCACGGCTGGAAGCGCCGCGGCTGGAAGACGGCCGACGGCAAGCCGGTGAAGAACGTCGAGCTGTGGCAGCAGCTGGAGACGCTGGCCAACGCGCACGACGTGCAATGGCACTGGGTGAAGGGCCACGCGGGCGATCCGGGCAACGAGCGCGCCGACATGCTCGCCAACAAGGGCGTCGTGGCCGCGCTCAGCGGCAACGGCGGCAACTAGGCCAGGTCGGCAGGTGTGTTGAGGTTGGCGAAGGCCGCCTCGTCGTCCGCCCGGTCGAAGCGCACCGGCGCCGCGTGGCGCGCGATCCAGCCCTCGACCTTGCGGCCGCCGTCGGCCAGGTAGCTCGCCAGATCGTCGGCCAGCGTGGTCGACAGCAGGCAGCACACGGGTTCGAGGCGGCCGTCCTCGCGTTGCACCACCGCGCCGGTCTTTCCATCGACGCCGGCGGCGAGTCGTTCCACGAGATCGACGGGCAGCCGCGGCGAGTCGCACGGCACCACGGCCAGCCAGGGCGTGGCGGCCGCGCGCAGGCCCGCCAGGATGCCCGCCAGCGGGCCGGGAAAGTCGTCGGACGCGTCGGCCAGCACGCGCGCGCCGCGGGCGGCGTAGTCGGCCGCGTTGCGGTTGGCGCTGATCAGCACTTCGCCCACCTGCGGCGCCAGGCGCGCCAGCGCGTGGTCGACGAGGGGCGTGCCGCGCCAGGCCTGCAGGCCCTTGTCGACGCCGCCCAGCCGCAGGCCGCGGCCGCCGGCCAGGATCAGCCCGGTGATCGCCAGGCGCGCGGGTACGTCGGAGGCCATCAGCCGCCGATGTAGTGCATCTCCACGCGGCGCTCGTCGGCCGGCGTCGCGGCCGTGCCGAACTCGGGCGTGGCGGCGCTGCGCAGCTGCGAATAGCGATCGTCGCGGCCGGCCCAGAGATGGTCGATGGCGGCGGCGACGGCGGCGTCGTCCGCCCCGCCGCGCAGCAGCGCGCGCAGGTCGTGGCCGTGGGTGGCGAACAGGCACAGGTACAGCTGGCCGTCGGTGGACAGCCGCGCGCGGTTGCAGCTGCCGCAGAAGGCCTGCGTCACGCTGGAGACGACGCCGATCTCCTGGCCGGTGGCGTCGAAACGCCAGCGTCGCGCCGTCTCGCCTTCTGCCGTGGCAGGCAGTGCCGTGAGCGGCCCGATCTCGCGCAGGCGCGCGAGCACCTCGCGCGAGGGCAGCACGTCGTCCAGGCGCCAGCCGTTGGTGCTGCCGACGTCCATGTACTCGATGAAGCGCAGCACCACCGCCTGGCCGTAGCGGGCGTGCAGGGCGCGCGCGAGCGGCACGATCTGGTCGTCGTTCGTGCCCTTCTTGACGACCATGTTCACCTTGATCGGCGCGAAGCCCGCGGCCACCGCGGCAGCGATGCCCGCGAGCACGTCCTCCACCGCGAAGCCGACGTCGTTCATGCGGCGGAACACGGCGTCGTCGATCGCGTCCAGGCTCACGGTGACGCGCGTCAGGCCCGCGGCCCGCAGCGCCGCGGCCTTGCGGGCCAGCAGCGAGCCGTTGGTGGTGAGCGTGAGGTCCAGCGGCTCGCCCGCGGGCGTGCGCAGCGCGGCCAGCATCTCCACCAGGTGCTCGAGGTTCTTGCGCAGTAGCGGCTCGCCGCCGGTCAGCCGGAGCTTGCGCACGCCGGCGGCGGCGAACACGCGCGCGAGGCGGGTGATCTCCTCGAAGCTCAGCAGCGCGGCCTGCGGCAGGAACACGTACTGGTGGTCGAAGACCTCCTTGGGCATGCAGTAGCTGCAGCGGAAGTTGCATCGGTCGGTGACCGAAATGCGCAGGTCGCGCAGCGGACGGACCAGCGCATCGAGGCGATCCTGGCCTGGCAGCAGGCCGCCGGCGGGCGTGCGCAGGCCCGTCGGCGCGAGGCCGCGCCGCAGGTCGTTGATTGCGAAGGTCTTGCCCATGGCTCGATTGTGCCCGCCCGCCGCTCACGTGACATCGTGCGGGCTATCTCCGCAAACGACACAGCCCGCGCGGTGGCGGGCTGTGGCGGGAAAAGCGGGCGGGATTCAGCGTTCGGCCATCTGGCGCGCGAAGGGCGCGTGGGTGGGGCCCAGCGAGGTGGGCGCGCCGGCCGGCAGGGTGGGCAGGGTGCTGCCCAGGCGCAGGCCCGACGGGTTCAGCGACGCGGCCGGCGTCAGCGCCGCGGCCTGGAAGGGCGTGACGACGGCGGTGTCGCCCGTGCCCTGGCCGGTCAGGCGCGCCGTGAGCGAGGCCAGCATCGACGTGCCGGCCACCGTGGGCGCGCCGTTGGCGTCGGCCAGCTCGGGCACGCGGCGCGCGCCGGTGAAATGGCGCGCCCAGTAGGAGATGTTGATGTCCTCGATGCGCACGGTTTCGCCGGTGCGCGGCGAGTGGATGAACTTGCCGTCGCCCAGGTAGATGCCCACGTGCGAGAACGTGCGGCGCATCGTGTCGAAGAAGACGAGGTCACCCGGCTTCAGGTCCTTGCGCTCGACCTTGGCCAGTTCGGGCGCGTTGGCCTGCTCGTCGGCGCGGTGCGGCAGCACGCGGCCCAGGCTCATCTCGAACACGTGGCGGGTGAAGCCCGAGCAGTCGAAGCCGGTCTCGGCGGTGTTGCCGCCCAGCTTGTAGCGAACGCCCAGGAAGTTCATGGCCGAATCGACCAGGCTGGACGTGCCGTCGCGCACCTGGGTGATGAGCTGCGAGCTCCGGGTGGTGACCGTGTCCAGCAGGCCCTGGTCGTCGACCGGGCGCATGGCGGGTTGGCGAACGGATTGGGGTGCGGCCAGCGCGCTGCCGACCGGCGCGCCCAGCGCGGCCGTCATCAGCAGGAGCCCAACGAGTCGGGGGAGGTGGCGGGACGACTGCGAAGCCGCTGCCCCTCGACGATTCTTGATTGTTCGCACCGGGCGAGCATAACGGATGCCAGCTTTGCCGGTCAACGTGGGAGTCCGGAAAAACCCCAGTAAATACAAAGACTTGCAAGCGGTTACGAGGCCCGCGGCGGGCCGGGCCGCTGTGTTTCCGGCCGGTAAATCTGCAACTGGTCACAACGTGTCCGGAATTTCGTTCTACGCGCAGTGACAATCGCGCGGCCGCCCGATCGGACGCCAAAAGCCTCCTGTCGAGCAGCATTTCCCGATTCCGGAGACCCGATGAAGAGATCGAACGTGATGCCGGCCGCGCTGGCGCTGGCGGCCGTCCTGGCGCTGGCGGTGACGTCGGCCGGCGCGGCGCCGCGCAAGCGCGCCCCGGCCCATCCGAAGCCCATTCCCGTCAAGCCGGTGGTCGAGAACCCGATCGCGGACCTGCCCTTCCCGAAGTTCGATCGCGGCCCGCAGGTGGCCTCGGCCTGCACCGCCGGCCTCGAGGGCGCGATGCTGCGCGTCAAGGAACTCGAGAAGCGCAAGCCGGGCGCCGACTGGCTCCAGGGCTGGGAGGCGCTCTACGACTGGGAGGAGGACCAGAGCGGCCCGCTGATCTTCCTGGAGAACGTGCATCCCACCGCCGAGGTGCGCGCCGAGGCCGAGAAGTGCGACCAGCGCTGGAGCGATTTCCAGTCGGCCCTGGGCCTGAACGCGCTCGTCTGGAACGGCGCGAAGCAGTCGGTGGCGGCGCTCAAGGATCCGGTCGACAGGCGCGCCGCGCAGCTCGCGCTGGAGGCCTTCGAGGACTCGGGCGTGGCCTTGCCCAGGGACAAGCAGGCCCGCGCCAAGGCCATCGCCGACAAGCTGGCCTCCCTGAGCCAGCAGTTCAACCGCAACATCCGCGACGCCCGCACCCGCGTCCCGTTCACCGAGGCCGAGCTGAAGGGCGTGCCCGATTCGGTGTGGAAGGACCAGCCACGCGACGCCGACGGCAAGGTCACGCTGCCCATCGACGGTCCGGCCTACGCCACCGTGATGCAGACGGCCGAGGACCCCGGCGCGCGCGAGCGCCTGTGGCGCGCGAAGACCAACGAGGGCGGCCCCGACAACCTGAAGGCGCTCGCGCAGATCGAGCAGCTGCGCCTGGAGCAGGCGAAGTTGTTCGGCCTGGCCAGCTACGACGAGTTCGTGCTGCGCCGGCGCATGGTGGAGACGCCGGCGCGGGCCGCAAAGTTCCTGGACGACGTGCACGCGGCCGTCGCCGACGACGACAGGCACGACACGGCCGAGCTGCGCGACGCGAAGGCGCGCCACCTGGGCCAGCCGCTGGAGGTGACCAGGCTGCAGCGCTGGGACACGATGTTCTACTCGGAGCGCCTGCTGCGCGACCGCTACGCCGTCGACGACGAGGCCTTCCGCCCCTACTTCCCGCCGCAGGAGAGCCTGCGCTTCGTGATGCGCGTGGCCGAGAAGATGTTCGGCGTGCGCTACGACAGGATCGACGGCACCTGGTGGGCGCCCGAGGTGCAGGCCTGGGCCGTCACCGACGTGGCCAGCAACAGGAAGATCGCCACGCTGTACGTCGACCCGTATCCGCGCGACGGCAAGTACAACCACGCCGCCGTCTGGAACTTCCGCAATGGCGCGAGCAGCGTGCCGCGCCAGGCGCAGTCCGCGCTGGTGGTGAACTTCGACCGCCGCGGCCTGTCGCTGCGCGAGCTCGAGACGCTGATGCACGAGTTCGGCCACACGCTGCGCAACAACCTGTCGGCCACCCGCTACGCCAGCGACGCCGGCGAGAACGTGGCGCAGGACTTCGCCGAGGCGCCGTCGCAGATGCTGGAGGACTGGGTCTACGACAAGAAGGTGCTCAAGGTGTTCCAGGACGTGTGCCCGGCGTGCAAGCCGGTGCCCGACGACCTGGTGGACAAGGCCCGCGCCGCGCGCGACTTCGGCAAGGGCATGCTCGTGGCGCGCCAGCAGCTGTACGCGATCTACGACCTCGCGCTGCACGGCCCGACCGCGCCCGATCCGATGGAGACCTGGGAAAAGATGGAGGCCGCCACGCCGCTGGGCTACGTGGCGGGCACCACGTTCCCGTCCGGCTTCGCGCACGTGGCCGGTGGATACGGTGCCGGGTACTATGGCTACCTCTGGAGCCAGGCGGTGGCCACCGACATGCGCAGCGCGTTCGGCGCCGACAAGCTCGATCCCAAGGTCGGGGCACGCTATCGCGCCACGGTGCTGGGCGAGGGGGCGCAGAAGCCGCCGCAGCAGGTGGTCAAGGACTTCCTGGGGCGTGACGGGAGTCCGCAGGCGTTCTTCGAGTACTTGAAGAAGTAGGTTGCTTGTCCTGTTTGGCAGACGTCTGGCTTTTGCAGGCGTCTGCTGATCGCTGGTCGTCTCTCTTGAAGGCATGACTCACCGGGGGAGCTTGTTTTGTTCGTGTCCCCCGGCCTGCGGCCTCCTCCTTTTACCTCACAAAACAAGCTCCCCCGCCTCGCCGTGCCGGCCGTGGCGGGGATGCAGACAACACTCGCTGGGGAGTGGGCGCAGGTTTTTTGATGCTGATGCTGCGCGTCGATGGCCCATCGAGGGCCATCGACGGCCTCGGCGCCACCGCTTCGCTGCGAAGGACCTTGCCTCGCGCACGCAGCGCGGGCGCCTTGCGTCCGCTTGTCGCTTCAGCATGTGGCCAGGGATTTCATGTTGCCCCGCCTGCATCAGGGGCGAATGACCACTCTCAGACGCTTTGGCGTAGTTCAGCCATCTTGACGGGCCGGCTGAGAACGACCCGTTGCTGTCCTTCGATGCGGCGAACTCGACGCCGCAGAGCTGTCATTCGATGCATTG
>JABCYW010000068.1 GCA_013289985.1 Betaproteobacteria bacterium
CTGGCGATGTTCCTGGGCGGCACGGTGGTGGCCGGGGTCACGGCGGCCGCACTGTCGGCGGCGGGCTCGTCGGGCGTGCAGTGGCCCGTGGCCTCGACGCAGTGGCTGCTGCCGGCGCTGGGCCTGTCCGTCGCGTTCATGGTCTCCAACCTGTGCCTGCAGTACGGCGCGGCCAGGCTGTCGGCCGCGGCCACCGCGGTGGTGATGCCCTGCGAGGTGCTGTTCGCCGCGCTCACGTCGGTGTGGTGGGGCGGCGCCACGCTGCACGCCACGGTGCTGGCGGGCGGCGCGCTGATCCTTGCCGCGACGCTCGCCAGCGTCCTTGAAAAGCGCTAGCCGGCGTCCCGATCTAACATTCGGTCCTCATCTCCAGGAGAGCCCATGTCCGCCAAGACGCTTTACGACTTTTCCGCCACCTCCATCCAGGGCAAGCCGGCCGATTTCGGCGCTCAGCGCGGCAAGGTCTTCCTGATCGTCAACACGGCCAGCAAGTGCGGCTTCACGCCGCAGTTCGCCGGCCTGGAGCAGCTCGCGGCCGACTACAAGGAACGCGGCCTGGTCGTCGTCGGCTTCCCGTGCAACCAGTTCGGGCACCAGGATCCGGGCGCCAATTCCGAGATCGAGAGCTTCTGCCAGCTCAACTACGGCGTCACGTTCCCGATGATGGAGAAGGTCGACGTCAACGGCGCCAAGGCGCATCCGCTGTGGAAGTGGCTCAAGTCCGAGAAGCCCGGCGTGCTGGGCACCGAGGGCATCAAGTGGAACTTCACCAAGTTCCTGGTGGGCAAGGACGGCCACGTCCTCAAGCGCTTCGCCCCGAACGACGATCCGGACAAGCTGCGCGGCGACATCGACGCCGCGCTCGCGGCCTGAGTCACGCCGGCTCCGGCGCGGGCCAGCGCGCGATGTCGAGCGCGCGGTAGCGCCGCACGACCCAGCCGCGCGCGGCCCACTGCGCCAGCCACTCGTTGGCCGTCTGGCGCGACACGTTCGCGCGGGTGGCCAGCTCCGACTGGGTCACCGCCATCGTCCAGCCGCCGCCGCGCGACGGCGTGGCCCGGCCCTCGCGCCGCAGGTGCTGCAGCGCGATGCACAGCCGCTCCTCGGCGCCGCGATGGCGCGCGGCCTCCAGCAGCTTCAGCGTACCGTCGTAGCGGCGAGCGAACTCGCGCATCAGCGCGCGCGCGAAGCCGGGCACCTCGTCCATCAGCCACGCATAGGCCGCCGGGCCGATCACCAGCAGCCGCGTCGGCTCCAGCGCCAGCGCCTCGTAGGTGGACGGCAGGCCGGTGACGAACGAGGCCAGGCCGAAGGTGTGGCCGGGCTCGACGTTCTCCACCACCGACTGCTGGCCCTGCGCGTTCGAGAAACGCGACTCGATGCTGCCCGCCAGCACGCCGAACAGGGCCGGCGTGGCGTCGCCCTGCGCGAACAGCGTGGCGCCGGACGCGAGGCGGCGCGTGCGCAAGCGCGACTCGGCGTCCGCCCACTGGCGGTCGCTCCAGTGCACGTCGGGGAAGTTGAGGCCGAACAGCTCGCGGGCGTCCATGCCCACATTGTCGGGTAGTTGACAATCCGACGCGGGAGCGCGGACTACGCTGTGGCCATCGTCACTCCGGCATCCCCTTTCCATGAGCCCCGATTCCGCCGTCGTTGCCAAGCTTCAGGAGAAGTTCGCCTGGTTCGCGCAGAACGCGTTCCAGGAAGAACCGCTGTACCAGGCGCTCGCCGCCACCGTGGCTCGCCATGCCGACTGGGCCGCGCTGCTGGCGGCCGCGCCGCCCCCGCAGCGCCTGCCCCTGCTGTGGCTCGCGGCGCTGCAGGATCGCGTGCTGGCGCTGGTGGACACCGGCGAGCGGCCCGCGCTGGCCGCCTACTACGCGAGCGCCGGCCCGGCGCGCGCGGCCGACGCGGCGCTGGAATCGCACCTGGGCGAGTTCATCGAGCGCCACCGCGCCGCGCTCGTGCACGCGATCGCCACGCGCACCACGCAGACCAACGAGATCGGCCGCTGCGCCGTGCTGTGGCCCGTGCTGCAACAGCTGGTGGAGAGCACCGGCCGCCGGCGCATCGCCTTGCTGGACGTGGGCTGCAGCGCCGGCCTGAACCTGGGCGTGGATCGCTGGCGCTACCGCTACCTCGACGCCGCGAGCGGCGAGACGCTGGCCACCACGCCCGACGACCGCGACCCGCGCGCGCCCGAGATCGCGTGCCGCCTGCTCGCGGGCGCGCGGCCGTCGGCCACCGCGGTGCCCGAGATCGTCAGCCGCCTGGGCATCGACCTGAGCCCGGTCGCAGTGGACGACCCGGCCGAGGTGCGCTGGCTGCGCGCCTGCCTCTGGCCGCACGACGCCGGGCGCCGCCAACGCTTCGACGCCGCGGTGGCGATCGCGCGCACGCAACGCTGGCCGCTCGCCACCACCACCGACGCGGCCGCGAGCATCGGAGACTGGCTGGACGACCTGCCGGCCGACACGCTGCCGGTGGTCTTCAACAGCTGGGTCCTGCGCTACTTCGACGCCGGCCTCCTGCGCCGCCACGTGGACAGCCTGCTGGCCCGGGTGGCCGGCCGCGGCGCGGCCTGGATCAGCGCCGAAGACCCGGAGCTGTCGCGCACCTGGTGGCCTGGCATGCCGGAAGCGGAGGCCGCCGGGCGCGGCAACGCGACGTCGTGGACCGTGGCCCGCTCCGACGGCCAGGGCAGCGTCGCCTGGCGACTGGCCGCCACCTCGCATGCCCATGGGCGCTGGATGCAATGGCACGGGTGAGCGGAACGGGTGGCCGATAATCCGCGTTCGACCTCCCCACGAAACGCGAGCCCAGTCCCATGTTCGAGCACATTGAACCCTTCGCCGGTGACCCGATCCTGTCGTTGAACGAGGATTTCCAGAAGGATCCGCGGCCCCACAAGATCAACCTGTCGATCGGCATCTACTTCGACGACGAAGGCCGCATCCCGGTGCTGGGCTGCGTGAAGAAGGCCGAGGCGCAGCTGCTCGACAAGGGCGGCGCCAAGCCCTACCTGCCCATCGAGGGCAACGCCGACTTCCGCCGCGGCGTGCAGGCACTGCTGTTCGGCGCCGGTTCGAAGGCCGTGGCCGAGGGCCGAGTCGCCACGCTGCAGACCGTGGGCTCCAGCAGC
The DNA here is from genome assembly GCA_013289985.1 of Betaproteobacteria bacterium. GTDB lineage: Bacteria > Pseudomonadota > Gammaproteobacteria > Burkholderiales > Burkholderiaceae_C > Scleromatobacter. Next base: position 3,143 of record JABCYW010000068.1, read on the forward strand.
GCGCTGAAGGTCGGCGCCGACTTCATCAAGCGCTGGTTCCCCGACTCCGGCGTGTGGGTGAGCGACCCCACCTGGGACAACCACCGCTCGATGTTCGAGGGCGCGGGCATCAAGGTGTCCACCTACCCGTACTACGACGCGGCCACCGGCGGCCTGAAGTTCGACGCGATGCTGGCCACACTGTCCGACCTGCCCGCGCGCAGCGTGGTGCTGCTGCACGCCTGCTGCCACAACCCGACCGGCGTCGACCTCACGCCCGCGCAGTGGGAGGCGCTGATCCCCGTGCTGAAGGCGCGCCAGCTGCTGCCGTTCCTGGACATCGCGTACCAGGGCTACGGCGACGGCATCGACGAGGATGCGTTCGCGATCCGCGCGCTGGCCGACGCCGGCGTGCCGTTCTTCTGCGCCAACTCGTTCTCCAAGAGCATGAGCCTGTACGGCGAGCGCGCCGGCGGCCTGAGCGTGTGCTGCCCGACCCCGGCCGAGGCGCAGCTCGCGCTGGGCCAGCTGAAGGCGACGGTGCGCCGCAACTACTCGAGCCCGTCCATCCACGCGGGCGGCGTCGTGGCCACCGTGCTGGACACGCCGGCCCTCCGCGCGGCCTGGGTGGACGACGTCAACGCGATGCGCACCCGCATCAAGGCGATGCGCAAGTCGCTGCACGGCGTGCTCAGCGCCAAGGCGCCGGGCCGCAACTTCGACTACTTCCTCACCCAGCGCGGCATGTTCAGCTACACCGGGCTGTCCGCGGCGCAGGTCGATCGCCTGCGCGAGGAGTTCGGCGTGTACCTGATCCGCTCGGGCCGCATGTGCGTGGCCGGGTTGAACACGAAGAACGTCGAGGCGACGGCCAACGCGATCGCGGCCGTTCTCTAACGGCGCACCAGCGGCTGCCGGGAGGCGGCCGCCACCACGCGCTCGCGCAGCCACCGGTGCGCCGGATCGTCGTCCTTGCGCAGGTGCCACATCATCTCCACGTTGACCGCGCCGAGCGTCAGCGGGATCGGCTTCTCGACGAGGCGGTGCTCCACGCCCGTGGCCGGCAGGAACTGGCGCGGCAGCACGGTGAGCAGGTCGGAGCGCGCCACCACGCTGCCCGCCGTGGCGAACTGGTTGACGGTGAGCACGATGCGGCGCTGCCGGCCCAGGGTGGCCAGCGCCTCGTCGACGAAGCCGTGCGCGCGGCCGGAGAAGGTGACCAGCAGGTGGTGCGCCTCGACGAAGGTGTCCAGCGTCAGCTCCTGGCCGGCCAGCGGGTGGTCGTGCCGCATCACGCACACGTATTCGGTGGCGTAGAGCTGGCGGTGGTGCAGCGTCGCGTCCTCGCCCTGCGCGACGATGGCGGCGATCGCGTTGGGAAAGTAGCCGACGGCCAGGTCGGCGTCGGCCTCCTCGACCAGGCGGCGCGGATCGCGGGTGGTCAGCGGCAGCACGCGGATGTTGGCCAGCGCGCGCTCGCCCTCGATCGCCGAGATGAGATGCGGCAGCAGCATCGCGGCCGTGGCGTCGGCCATCGCGATGTTGAAGGTGGCGGCGTCGCTGGCCGGGTCGAAGCTGCGCGGCGACAGCGCGCCCTGCAACTGGGCCAGCGCGGCGCGCACCTGAGGCCACAGGCTTTCAGCGCGGGCGGTGGGGCGCATTCCGAAGGCGGTGCGGTGGAACAGCTCCTCGCCCACCGCCACATGTAACCGTTTCAGCGCGTGGCTGGCCGCCGGCTGGGTCATGGCCAGGCGTTCCGCGGCCCGCGTGAGGCTGCCTTCGGCCATCACGGCATCGAAGACGCGCAACAGGTTGAGGTCCAGCGTGCGGAAGTTCACGAAGAATGACGGTCGCCCAAGATATGAACAGTATGCATATCTTTGATGTCCAACATTCATTGGAGTATCAAAGGGAAAACCCTTAAATTCCTTCCATCGCCTCTTTATCGAGGGGCATTGCAGGGAAACACACCATGACCGCCATCACTTCCGGTACCTACGGCCACCAGCCGCTCTTCTCCGGCGCCATCCGCCAGCTCGCCGCCGCGCTGTTCTCGTCGCGCCCCGCCGCGCAGAAGCTGCCCGCCGACGCGACCATCAAGTCGACGCGCCAGCCCAGCACCTTCCGCGTTCGCGTGCGTGAAGCCAACGACGTGCGCGAACTCGCGCGCAGCGTCGAGCTGCACTCGCCGGGCTTCGCCGCCGACCTGTACGCCGCGGCCTCGCGCCACGAAGGCTACGACGACTGAGTTCGTTTGCCGGCGCGCACGAGCCGGCTGGCCGAAGCGATCCGCCGCGCCGCCAGGGAGCTGGCGCCGGATCAGCGTTTTTCCACGATCGTGGGCACCAGTTGCAGCGCCGTGCGGACATGCTCCGCGGCGTTCCTGGCATCGTCCCGCGTCGTGTAGGGCCCGGCCTGCAGCTTGTTCAGGCCGTGGTCGGTGAAGACCGCCAGCAGCGGCGCGAGCCAGGGCTGCTCGTCGAGCAGCCGGCGCTGGAAGTCCAGTGCGCCGTCGCGCTGCTTGAAGGCCCCCAGCTGCACCCACCAGCCGATACCCGCCGTGGTATCGGCGCGCGCATGCTCGTCGGGCTTGTCCGCGCGGACGGGGGCGCTCGCGGGCGCGACCGCCGCCACCACCGTCTCGCTCACGGTGACCACGGTGCCGGGCACCGCCGACGCCGCATCCGCCGCCGCCGCGACGCCCAGGTCGACGCCGGGCGTGACGCTGGGCGACCGCATCCCTTTGGACGCGTCCACGTCGGCGCCCCGCGCATCGGCGACGGCGGTCGCCGTGTCGGCGGGCTTGGCCACCGCGGGCGGCTTGCGCTGCGCCACGCCGGTGCGGATGTCGTCGTCGGTGATGCGCGTGATCTCCACCGGCGCCACGCCGCCCAGCACGCCCAGCTTCAGCGCCGCGGTGTACGAGAGGTCGATGACGCGGCCCGGCGAGAACGGCCCGCGGTCGTTCACGCGAACGATCACCTCCTTGCCGTTGGCCGGGTTGCGCACGCGGGCGTAGCTGGGGATGGGCAGCGTCTTGTGCGCCGCGGTCATCGCGTACATGTTGTAGGCCTCGCCGCTGGCGGTACGGCGGCCGTGGAACTTCTTGCCGTACCACGACGCGAGGCCCGTCTCGGTGAGCGCACGGCCGTCGGTGAGCGGCACATAGGTGTTGCCGGCGACCTCGTAGGGCTTGTTGGGGCCGCCTTTGCGGATCGCCTCGATCTGCGGCACCGCGTCGGGCACCGCGTCGAGGTTGGCCGGCGGCTTCGCCTCGGGCCCGTCGCGCTGCGCGTTGCCGGGCGGCAGGCGCGACACGTTGCCGGGCGCGGTGGGCACGGGCGGCGTCGTCTGGCAGGCGGCCAGCACGGCCAGCGCCACCGGCGCGGTGGCGAGGCGCAGCGTGCGGGTCAGCGGAATGGGACGGACACGAAGGCGCATTCGTTGAGGCTGGACGAGGTGGCCGCAGCTTACACCGCTGATCCTCAGTCCCCGCGCAGGTGGCAGGCCAACTGGTGACCAGGTGCAATCTCGCGCAACGCGGGTCGCTCGACGTCGCACAGCCCCTTCCGCGCGATCGGGCAGCGGGTGTGGAACGCGCAGCCCGTGGGCGGCGAAAGCGGGCTGGGCACGTCGCCCTGCAGCACGATGCGCCGGCGCCGCACGCGCGGGTCGGGCACCGGCACCGACGACAGCAGCGCCTCGGTGTACGGATGGCGCGGCCGCGTGTACAGCGCGTGCGACGGCGCGATCTCCACGATGCGGCCCAGGTACATCACCGCCACGCGATCGCTGATGTGCCGCACCACCGACAGGTCGTGCGCGATGAACAGGTAGGCCAGGCCCAGCCGCTGCTGCAGGTCTTGCAGCAGGTTGACCACCTGCGCCTGGATCGACACGTCCAGCGCCGACACCGCCTCGTCGCACACGATCAGCCGCGGGTTGGTGGCCAGCGCGCGGGCGATGCCGATGCGCTGGCGCTGGCCGCCGGAGAACTCGTGCGGGTAGCGCCGCGCGTGCGCCGCCTGCAGCCCCACCATCTCCAGCAGCTCGGCCACGCGCGCGGCGCGCTCGGCGGCCGAGGCGGCGAGCCGGTGGATCACCAGGCCCTCGCCGACGATGGCGCCCACCGTCATGCGCGGGTTGAGGCTGGCGAACGGATCCTGGAAGATGATCTGCATGTCGCGCGCCAGCGCGCGCCGGGCGGCGGCCTTGAGCGAGCCGGTGTCCACCCCGTCGAAGCGCACCTCGCCCGCGGTGGGCTCCACCAGGCGCAGCACGCAGCGGCCGGTGGTGCTCTTGCCGCAGCCCGACTCGCCCACCAGGCCCAGCGTGGTGCTGGCGTCGAGATCGAAGCTGACGCCCTCGACGGCATGCACCTGGCCGACCTGGCGCCGCAGCAGGCCGCCGTGCACGGGGAAGCGCTTGACCAGGTCGCGCACCTGCAGCAGGGGAATGCTCATCGCGGCGGCTCCTCGAGGATGCAGGCCACGCGGTGGCCGGGGGCCACCTCGCGCAGCACGGGCGTGGCCTGCGTGCACGCGTCACGCGCGTAGGCGCAGCGCGGCGCGAAGCGGCAGCCGGGCGGGGGCGCCACCAGCGACGGCACGGTACCGGGTATCGAGGCGAGCCGCGTCCCGCGCGGCGCGTCGGCGTCGATGCGCGGGATCGAGCGGATCAGGCCCTGCGTGTACGGATGCCAGGGCCGTTCGAACAGCAGCTCCGCCGGCGCCTCCTCGATCACCTGGCCCGCATACATCACCACCACGCGTTGGGCGACCTCGGCCACGACGCCCATCGCGTGCGTGATCAGCAGCACGGCCATGCCCAGGCGCTCCTTCAGCTCGGCGAGCAGGTCGAGGATCTGCGCCTGGATGGTGACGTCCAGCGCCGTGGTGGGCTCGTCGGCGATCAGCAGCCGCGGCCTGCAGGCGAGCGCCAGCGCGATCATCACACGCTGGCGCATGCCGCCCGAGAACTGGTGCGGGTAGTCGTGCACGCGGCGCGCGGCCTGCGGGATGTGCACCAGCGCCAGCAGCTCGGCGGCGCGATCCAGCGCGGCGGCGCGCGACAACCCTTCGTGCAGGCGCAGGCTTTCGCCGGCCTGCTCGCCCACGGTGTAGACCGGGTTCAGCGCCGTCATCGGCTCCTGGAACACCATGCCGATCTCGCGGCCGCGCAGCTTGCGCATCTCGTCCTGCGGCAGCGGCACCAGGTCGCGGCCCTCCCACAGCACCTGGCCGGCCACGATGCGGCCCGGGGGCATCGGCAGCAGCTTGAGCACCGACATCGCGGTCACCGACTTGCCCGAGCCGGACTCGCCGACGACGCACAGCGTCTCGCCCGCGTCCACGTGCAGGTCGACGCCGTCGACGGCATGCACCCAGCCGTCGTCGGTCTGGAAGTGGGTCTTGAGCCCGCGGATCTCGAGCAGGTGCGTCATCAGAGAATCCGGCGCGGGTCGAGCGCGTCGCGCAGCCCGTCGCCCACGAAGTTGATGGCCATCACCGTGAGGAAGATCGCGCCGCCGGGAAACAGCGCCCAGTGCGCGGCGATGTCCAGGTGGTCCTTGCTGTCGAACAGCAGCCGGCCCCACGTGGGGATGTCGGGCGGGAAGCCCAGGCCCAGGAACGACAGCGTGGACTCCGCGATGATGGCCGCGGCCACGTTGATGGTGCCGGCCACGATCACCGGCCCCAGCGCGTTGGGCAGGATGTGGCGCCACACCACGCGCGTGGTGGTGGCGCCGAGCGCCCGCGCGGCCTCCACGAACTCCTTTTCGCGCAGCGAGAAGAACTGCGCCCGCACCAGCCGCGCCACCTGCATCCAGCCGAAGCAGCCGATCACCAGCACGATCATCACGAACACGCCGCCCTCGGGGCCGAAGACGGCCTTCAGCGGCTCGCGGAACAGGTAGATCAGGAGCAGCAGCAAGGGCAGCTGCGGCAGCGACAGGAAGAGGTCGGTCACCCACATCAGCGCGGCGTCGACCGGGCCCCTGGAGATGCCCGCCAGCGCGCCGATGGTCACGCCCACCAGCACCGCCATGCCCATGGCCGCGATGCCCACGGCCAGCGAGATGCGTCCGCCGTAGAGCATGCGCGCCAGCAGGTCCTGGCCGAGGTCGTCGGTGCCGAAGGGGTGGGCCGCCGATGGGCCCTGCGTGGTGGCCGAGAAGTCGATCGCGTCGATCGGCACGTGCCAGGCGAACGGCCCCAGCACCACCGCGGCCACGAGCGCCGCGAGCACGCCCAGGCTGAAAACGGCCATGCGATGGCGCCGGAAGCGGCGCCAGGCCTCGCCCCAGGGCGACACCGGCCTATCGGTACGCGATGCGGGGATCGAGGAGGCCATAGAGCAGGTCGGCGACGAGGTTGAACAGGATCACGAGCACGCTGAAGACGAAGGTGATGCCCATGATCACGGGCGTGTCGTTGCGCAGGATCGCGTCGATCAGCAGCGAGCCGATGCCGGGGATGCGGAAGATCTGCTCGGTGACGATGGCGCCGCCGAACACCGTGGGCATCTGCAGCGCCACCAGCGTGACGACGGGGATCAGCGCGTTGCGCAGCACGTGGCGCGTGACGACCACGCGCTCGGCCAGGCCCTTGGAGCGCGCCGTGGTGACGTGGTCGAGGCGCACCACGTCCAGCACGGCGGAGCGCACGTAGCGCGTCCAGCCCGCGCCCTGGAACAGGCCCAGCACCACCACCGGCATGATGGACTGGCGCACGTGTTCGGCCACCGCGTGCCAGCCGGTGGCCTCGACATCGGAGCGGTAGACGAAGGGCAGCCAGTCGAGCTTGATCGAGAACACCAGGATCAGCAGGATGCCCGTGAAGAAGGTCGGCAGCGAGAACCCGGCCAGCGCGATCGTGCTGGCGATGCGGTCGAACCAGGAGTAGGGCCGCACGGCCGACAGCGTGCCCACCGGCAGCGCGATGGCCAGCGCCAGCAGCTGCGAACTGCCGATCAGCGCCAGCGTGACCGGCACGCGCTGCCAGATCAGCGTGGCCACGTCGATGCGGCTGATGAACGAGAAGCCCCAGTCGCCGCGCAGCATCGCCACCAGCCAGTGCACGTAGCGCAGCGCCACCGGGTCGTCGAGGCCCAGGCTCGCGCGCAGGTGCACGCGCACCTCGGGCGGCACGTTGGAGTTGGTGGCGAGCTCCGCGAACGGATCGCCCGGCGCCAGCGCCAGCACCGTGAACAGCACGATGCTGATCCCCAGCAGGCTGGGCACGGCGAGCGCCAGGCGGCGCAGGACGAAGGCCCCCATCGACTAGGCGCGGTACCAGTCGTGCAGGCCCGAAAGGTCGAGATCCCAGCCCGTGAGCGGTGCCACGATGGACTTGGACAGCGCCGTGACCTGCGCGCGCACCGCGACCGGCACCACAAAACCGGCGTTGCACGCCATGTCGTTCATCTGGATGAAGAGGGCCGCGCGCCTGACGGGATCGAGCTCGAGCTCCGCCGCGCGGAAGGCCTTGTCGTACTCGGGGCTGGACCAGCGGGTCTTGTTCTGCCACTGCCAGCCGTTGGACTTCTGGCAGATCTCCCACGAGACCCATTGCTGCATGAAGCGGTCGGGGTCGGTGCCCGCGCGGGTGTTGAGGTACATCTCGATGTCCGCGAAGAACTTGCCGTAGGTGTCCGGGTTGGTCTGGTCGGACGAGAAGAACACCGAGGCCTGTACCGTCTTCAGCTCGAGCTCGATGCCCGCCTTCGCGCAGGCCTGCTTGACGATGGCCTGGACCTTCTGGCGCACCGAGTTGATCGATGTCTGGAAGACCAGCTTCAGGCGTTTGCCGTCCTTCGCGCGCACGCCGTCGGCACCGCGCCTCCAGCCCGCCGCGTCGAGCAGGGCATTGGCCTTGTCGACGTTGAACTCGGCGACGATCGCCTTGCTGTTGTACTGCGCCGGGTTGTTCAGCGCGTTGGCCGTGGCCATGGCCGCGCGGCCGTAGACGAAGTCCTGGATGCTCTTGCGGTCCACCAGCAATCCGAAGGCCTTGCGCACCGCCGGATCGGAGAAGGCGAAATGCCTGGACTTGACGTTGGCACGCTCGCCGTCCACCTCCGTCCATGGATCGGCCGCGTTGAGGAAGATCGATTCGGGGTTGCCTGAAGGCTTGAACACCATCCGGCCCTTGCCGCCGGCCTCCATGGCCTTGAGCACGCTGTCCTCCACCTGGACGTTCCAGGCATAGTCGAACTCGCCGGTCTGCAGCACCGCGCGCGCGGCCGACGTGGCGTCGCCGCCGCCCTTGAGCTCGATGGTGTCGAAGAACGGCCGGTTGGGCAGGTAGTAGTTCATGTTGGCCTCGCCGCGCACCAGGTCGCCTGGCGTGAACGAGACGAACTTGTAGGGGCCCGTGCCCACGGGCTTCAGGTTGGCCGGCGCCTCGCGCGACTTCGCGCCCATGTAGGCGGAGAACACGTGCTTCGGGATCATCCAGATGCTGCACGCGCGATCCCAGATCGGCGTGGGCTTGATGAAGTTGAAGCGCACCGTGGCGGCGTCGATCTTCTCGACGCTCTTGACGTTCGCGTAGAAGCCGGTGCTGAACGCGCCGGCCGCCGGATCGGTGGCGTACTGCCAGTTGAAGACGACGTCGTCGGCCGTGAACGGCTGGCCGTCGTGCCAGCTGACGTTCTTCCTCAGCTTCCAGGTGGTGGACAGCCCGTCGGCCGCGATGCCGCCGTTGGCCCGGCTGGGGATCTCCGCGGCCAGCACCGGCACGATCGCGCCGTCCGCGTCGTAGCGCGCCAGCGATTCGTAGAACGGGCGGCAGCCCTCCTGGTCCTTGGTGCCGGTGGCGAAGTGCGGATTCAGCGATGTCGGGCCCTGCCACAGCAGCAGGCGCAGCGGGCCGCCGCCGCCGCGCTTCGTGGGCTTGTACGGCGCCTCGACGGCCTCCTGGGCCACGGCCGCGTCGGCGAGCATGGCCGAGGCGAGCGGCACGCCGACGCCCATCGCCACCATGCGGGCGATGAAGTCGCGTCGTGCGAGTCGTCCTTCGCGAACCTCTTCCACCAGGTCGCGCAGCATCTGTTCGGTCATGGTCTCGTTCTCCCGTGGGTGGCCGGTGCCTGACGCACTCTAGGTGGAGGTGGGCGGTCGGCGACTAAGGGTTGTCGCGGAGCCCGTGAATGGGGCACCGCGGCGGGGCGCCGCACCAGGATGAACGCCTGCCGACGGTGGTGCGGATCCTGCTTCCGTCCCCCTATACTGCAGCGCGCCTCACGACGGCGCGCCTGGAGCCTTCCGCAATGAATCCGCGCCGCCAGCCCGTGCTCGCCAGACTCCTCCTTGCCGCGTGCCTGGCCTGCGGGTCGGCATCCTTCGCCGCTGCCGTTCCGGCCGGCACGCAACTCGCCGCGAAGCAGGAGATGGTGCGCAACAACGGCGCCGAGCCCGATTCGCTGGATCCCGCGCTGATCGAATCGGTGCCGGCCAACTCCATCGCCAGCGACCTGTTCGAGGGCCTGACGGCCGTCGACCACCATGGCGATGCCGTGGCCGGCGTGGCCGAGTCGTGGAAGCAGGCCGACGCCACCACCTGGGTCTTCAAGCTGCGCAAGACGGCCGTGTGGTCGAACGGCCAGCCCGTCACGGCGGACGACTTCGTCTATGCCTGGCGCCGCCTGCTCGATCCGAAGACCGCATCCAAGATCGCGTCCACGCTGGGCGTCTACCTGCTCAACGGCAGCGAGATCGTGGTCGGCAGGAAGCCGGCCGCCGAACTGGGCGTGCGCGCGATCGACAGGCAGACCCTGGAAGTGAAGACGCCGGTGCCGATGCCCTTCCTGCCGGCCGTGGTGTCTTCGGTGCAGTTCTCGCCGCAGCCCAGGGCGACGATCGACAAGTTCGGCAAGGACTGGACGAAGCCGGCGAACATCGTCGGCAACGGCGCCTACGTGCTCAAGGATTGGCAGGTCAACAGCAAGGTGGTGCTCGAGAAGAGTTCACGCTACTGGGACGCGGCCAACGTGCAGCTCACGCGCGTCACGTACCTGTGCGTGGAGGACGGCAACGCTGACCTGAAGCTCTACCAGTCCGGCGAGGAGGACTTCATGCTGCAGCTGGCGCCCGGCGCGTACACGGCGCTGAAGAGCCAGTATCCGCGCGAGATCCACAACGGGCGCCTGCTGGGCCTGCGCTTCTACTCCCTGAACAACCAGGATCCGCTGCTCAAGGACGTGCGCGTGCGCAAGGCCCTGTCGATGGTGATCGACCGCGACATCCTCGCCAGCAAGGTCACGGCCGACGGCCAGCCGGCGCTGTACGGGCTGGGCGTCCAGGGCGTCTCCGGCATGGATCCGACGCGCTACGACTGGGCCGACTGGCCGATGGACAAGCGCGTCGCGGAGGCGCGCAAGCTGCTCGCCGAGGCGGGCGTGAAGCCGGGCACGCACCTGAAGTTCACGTACAACAACAGCGACTATCACAAGAAGATGGCGATCTTCGCGGCCAGCGAATGGAAGACCAAGCTGGGCCTGGACACCGACATGGACAGCCTCGAGTTCAAGGTGCTGATCCGCAAGCGCCACGACGGCGACTTCCAGGTCGCGCGCAGCGGCTGGGTCGTCATCTTCAACGACGCCACGCTCCTGCTCACGCTGGTGCAGTGCGGCTCGGAGGCCAACGACGACCGCAGCTGCAACCGCCAGGCGGAAGACCTGATCAACAAGGGCAAGCTCGCCACCGATCCGGCGCAGCGCAAGGCCTTGCTGACGCAGGCGGCCAAGGTGGCCATGGACGACTACCCGATGATCCCGCTGCTGCAGTACTCGGTGCCGCGCCTGATCAAGCCCTGGGTCGGCGGCTATGACGAGGCGAACGGCATGGACCGGTACCGCAGCAAGGACTTCTACATCCTCAAGCACTGAAGACATGTCCTTGCGCATCGTCCTTGCCTCCCTGCTCGCGATCGCCACGGCGTTCGCGGGTGCCGCGGCGATTCCGCCCGGCACCGTGCTGTCGCCCAGGCAGGAGATGGTGCGCAACAACGGCGCCGAACCGGAGTCGCTGGATCCCGCGCACACCGAGACGGTGAACGCGACGGAGATCGGGCGCGACCTGTTCGAGGGCCTCACCTCCACCGACCACCAGGGCAACGTCGTTGCCGGGGTGGCCGAGTCCTGGAAGCAGGTCGACGCCACCACCTGGGTCTTCAGGCTGCGCCGCAACGCCGTGTGGTCGAACGGGCAGCCGGTGACGGCCGACGACTTCCTCTACGGATGGCGGCGCTATCTCGATCCGAAGACGGCCTCGCTGAGCGCCACCATCTACGCCATCTACTTCGTCAACGGCATGGACATCGTCGCCGGCCGCAAGCCCCTCGCCGACCTCGGCGCGAAGGCGCTGGATCCGTACACGCTGGAGGTGAAGACGCCCGGCCCCGTCCCCTTCCTGCCGGGGGTGATGGCCGCCGCGCAGCTGGCGCCGCAGCCGCGCGCCACGATCGAGAAGTTCGGCAAGGACTGGACGCGGCCTGGCAACATCGTGGGCAACGGGGCCTACGTGCTCAAGGACTGGCAGGTCAACAGCAAGGTGATCGTCGAGAAGAACCCGCGCTATTGGGACGCGGCCAACGTGCAGCTGACGCGCGTGACCTTCCTGTGCGTGGAGGACAGCAGCGCCGACCTGAAGCTGTACCAGTCCGGCGAGGAGGACTTCATGGAGACTCTGCCGCCGGGCGCGTACGCCGCGCTGAAGGCGCAGTACCCGAACGAGATGCGCAACGACCTGCTGCTGGGCATCCGCGTCTATTCGCTGAACAACAAGGATCCGCTGCTCAAGGACGTGCGGGTGCGCAAGGCCCTGTCGATGGTGATCGACCGCGAGGTGCTGGCCGGCCGGATCACCGCCGACGGCCAGGTGCCGCTGTACGGGCTGGCCGTCAAGGGCCTGGCCGGCGCGCAGCCCACGCGCTACGACTGGGCCGACTGGCCCATGGACAAGCGCGTGGCGGAGGCGCGCAGGCTGCTCGCCGAGGCGGGCGTGAAGCCCGGCACGCACCTGAAGTTCGTCTACAACAACAGCGACTATCACAGGAAGATGGCGATCTTCGCGGCCAGCGAGTGGAAGACCAAGCTCGGCCTGGAGACCGACATCGACAGCCTCGAGTTCAAGGTGCTGATCCGCAAGCGCCACGACGGCGACTTCCAGATCGCGCGCAATGGCTGGGTCTTCAACGTCAACGACGCCACGATCCTGCTGAACCTGGCCGAGTGCGATTCCGATTTCAACGATGACCACAGCTGCAACCGCGCCGCCGACGCGCTGATCGCGCAGGCCAAGCTGCTCGACGATCCCGCCCGGCGCGAGGCCTTGCTGAGCCAGGCGGCCCGGATGATGGCGGAGGACTATCCGATGATCCCGCTGCTGCAGTACACCGCGCCGCGCCTGGTCAAGCCGTGGGTCGGCGGCTACGGCGATTCGGGCGGCACCGACCGGTACCGCAGCAAGGACTTCTATATCTTGAAGCATTGACATGTGGGCCTATGTCGTTCGACGTCTCCTGGTGACGATCCCCACGGTGCTCGCCGTGGTCACGATCTGCTACCTCCTGCTGCACGTCACGCCCGGCGGCCCGTTCGACTCCGAGCGCAAGGTGTCCGAGGCGGTGCTGGCCAACCTGCAGGCCAAGTACCACCTCGACCTGCCGCTGTGGAAGCAGTACCTGCTGTACCTGAACGACCTGCTGCATGGTGACCTCGGCGCGTCGTTCCGCTATGCCGACTGGTCGGTCAACGACCTCGTCGCGCGCGCGCTGCCCGTGTCGCTGGTCATCGGCGGCACGGCGATGGCGATCGCGGTGGTCCTGGGCGTGGGGCTGGGCATCCTCGCCGCGCTGCGCCAGAACAGCGCGGTCGACGTGGCCGTCATGCTGTTGGGCAACATCGGCAGCGTGCTGCCGTCGTTCGTGCTGGGGCCGGTGCTGGTGCTCGTCTTCGCCATCGCGCTGCCGTGGCTGCCGTCGGGCGGCTGGGACGACTTCGCGCCGCGCTACATGATCCTGCCCATCGCGCTGCTCACGCTGATCAACATGTCCACCATCGGCCGCATCATGCGCGGCAGCCTGATCGAGGTGCTCAGCTCCAACTTCATCCGCACGGCGCGCGCCAAGGGCCTGCCGATGCGCCTCGTCGTGATGCGCCACGCGCTGCGGCCGGCGCTGCTGCCGGTGGTGTCGGTGGTGGGGCCGCTGGCGATCGCGTCCATCACGTCGGCCATCGTCACCGAGTCGTGGTTCTCCATCCCGGGGCTGGGCAAGCTGATCGTCAACGGCGCGTCCGACCGCGACTACACGCTGGTGCTGGGCCTGGTCGTGCTGGTCACGGTGCTGGCGGTGCTGCTCAACCTCATCGTCGACCTGGCCTACGCCTGGCTCGACCCGAAGATCCGCTACTGATGGCTGCCCTTGTCGACACGGTGCCCGCCGGCCGCAGTCCCTGGCACGACGCGCGCCAGCGCTTCCTGCGCAACCGCGCGGCCGTGGCCAGCCTGGTGGTGCTCGCGCTGATCACGCTGGCCTGCGTGTTCGGCCCGATGCTGCTGCCCAACGCGTTCGACTCGGTGGACTGGAACCTCATGAGCGCGCCGCCCACGCGCGCGGGCTGGCACCTGTTCGGCACCGACGAGCTGGGCCGCGACCTGCTCGTGCGCACGCTGATCGGCGGGCGCATCTCGCTGATGGTGGGCCTGCTGGCCACGGTAGTCTCCACCTGCATCGGCGTGGTGTGGGGCGCGGTGGCGGGGTTCGCCGGCGGGCGCGTCGACGGCGTGATGATGCGCATCGTCGACATGGCCTACGCGGTGCCCTACCTGCTGATCGCCATCCTCGTGGTGACCGTGTTCGGCCGCGACATCCTGCTGGTGGTGGGCGCGATCGCGGCCTTCTCGTGGCTGGACATGGCGCGCGTCGTGCGCGGCCAGACGCTGTCGATCAAGTCGCGCGAGTTCGTCGAGGCCGCGCGCGCCATCGGCGTGCCCACCTGGCGCATCATCCTGCAGCACGTGGTGCCCAACCTGCTGGGCGTGGTCGTGATCTACACGTCCATCCTCGTGCCGGGCGTGATCCTGTCGGAGTCGGTGCTGTCGTTCCTGGGCCTGGGCGTGCAGGAGCCGATGACCAGCTGGGGCGTGCTGATCCACGACGGCGCGGCCGTGATGGGCACGTCGCCCTGGATGATCCTGTTCCCGGCCGGCGCGCTGTCGATCACGCTGTACTGCGCCAACTTCATCGGCGACGGGCTGCGCGACGCGCTCGATCCCAAGGAACGCTGAGCATGAGCGATCTCACCACGCCGGTGCTCGAGGTCCGCGACCTCAGCGTGCGGTTCCAGACCAACGACGGCCCGGTCTACGCCGTCAACCACGTCGGCTTCACGCTGGGCCGCGGCCAGACGCTGGGCATCGTCGGCGAATCGGGTTCCGGCAAGTCGCAGACCATGCTCGCGATGATGGGCCTGCTCGCGCGCAACGGTACCGCCACCGGCCAGGTGCTGCATCACGGACGCGACCTGCTGGGCCTGCCGGACGCCGAGCTCAACGCGGTGCGCGGCGACCGTGTCGCGATGATCTTCCAGGATCCGATGACCTCGCTCAACCCGTACCTGACGGTGGAGCGCCAGATGACCGAGGTGCTGGAGCTGCACCGCGGCCTCGCGCGGCGCGCGGCGCGCGTGCGCGCGATCGAGGCGCTGGACGCGGTGAAGATCCCCGACGCGAAGCGCCGCATCGATTTCTATCCGCACGAGTTCTCGGGCGGCATGCGCCAGCGCGTGATGATCGCCATGGCGCTGCTGTGCGAGCCCGAGGTGCTGATCGCCGACGAGCCCACCACCGCACTCGACGCCACCGTGCAGGCGCAGATCACCCAGCTGCTGCGCGAGCTGCAGCGCGACCACGGCACGGCCATCGTGATGATCACGCACGACCTGGGCGTGGTGGCCGGCCTGTGCGACGACGTGATGGTGATGTACGGCGGCCGCGTGATGGAGCACGCGCCGGCCGACGCCATCTTCCACCGGCCGTCGCACCCGTACACGCGCGGCCTGCTGGCGGCGCTGCCGCGGCTGGACGCCGACGCCGGCGCGCTGGCGAGCATTCCCGGCAACCCGCCCAACATGAACGCGCTGCCGCCCGGCTGCCCGTTCTCGGCGCGCTGCCGCTTCGTGGAGGCCCGCTGCGTCGCCACCATGCCGCTGTTGCAGAACCTGGCGCCCGGCTCGCCCACGCTGCGCGCCTGCCACCGGTCGGTGGCCGAGCTCGACGCGATGGAGGCCGGCCATGTCTGACGCGCAGGCGCCGCTGCTGTCTGTACGCGATCTCAAGGTGCACTTCAAGGTGCGCGACCGCAAGGCCTGGCCGTGGACGCCGGCCACCTCGCTCAAGGCCGTCGACGGCGTGTCCTTCGACCTGCGGCCGGGCGAGACGCTGGGCATCGTGGGCGAGTCCGGCTGCGGCAAGTCCACGCTGGCGCGCGCCTGCCTGAACCTGATCCCGGCCACCGGCGGCGAGGTGGTGTGGCAGGGCAGGACGCTGCGGCCCGGCGACCATGCCGCCTGGCTGGCCGCGCGGCGCGACATCCAGATCATCTTCCAGGATCCGCTCGCGTCCCTGAACCCGCGCATGACGGTGGCGCGCATCATCGGCGAGCCGCTGCGCATCCACCGGCCCGAGCTGAGCGACGCACAGGTGCACGAGCGCGTGGCCGCCGTGATGGCCGAGGTGGGGCTGACGCCGCAGCAGATCAACCGCTACCCGCACGAGTTCTCGGGCGGCCAGTGCCAGCGCATCGGCATCGCGCGGGCGCTGATCCTGGAGCCGAAGCTGATCATCTGCGACGAGCCGGTGTCCGCGCTCGACGTGTCCATCCGCGCGCAGATCGTCAACCTGCTGCAGGAGCTGCAGCGCCGCAAGGGCCTGGCGCTGATCTTCATCGCGCACGACCTGGCCGTGGTCAAGCACATCAGCGACCGCGTGCTGGTGCTCTACCTCGGCAAGGTGATGGAGATCGCGCGCAGCGACGCGCTGTACGCCCGTCCGGGCCACCCGTACACCGAGGCGCTGCTGTCGGCGATCCCCATCCCCGATCCGCGCATCGAGCGCGGCAAGGTGCTGCGGCTGCTGTCGGGCGACCTCCCGTCGCCCATCGCGCCGCCGTCGGGGTGCGTGTTCCGCACGCGCTGTCCGAAGGCGATCGCCGTGTGTGCCCAGGAGGAGCCGCGGCTGCGTCCGCTGGACGCGCACACCGAGGCGGCCTGCTTGCTGGCCGAGCTCCGCGCCAGCTGACCATCGCTTCAAGCGGACAATTTCGAACCGCCCGGCGGCCGGCCCGGCAACGTAGGGGGTGCCGCCCCTTTGCCTCTTCAGTCGCGCGATCTTCGCGCCTATAGTCGTTTTCCACGCTAGTGTCGTGATTGAGAAGTTCGTTGAAGAATCCCGCCCAGAATGACCGCATCCGTCGTTGCGGTGCTCGCGGGGCATTGAGCCCCGCTGCGCGCCGCGCCTAGTCTGCGGCCATTCTGGACAGGATTCGGCAGCACGCACTCTTCGCTCAAGACCTATTCAACGAACTTCCCAATCACGACACTAGCGCGGGGGCCGGGAGGCCGGCGTGGGCGGAGGCATCCAGACCGGAGAGAGACGACATGTCCAAGCAATCGCGCACCCGTTGGACCTGGGCCGCCACCGGCCTCGCCGCCGTGTTGACGGTGGCCTTCATCACCGCCTGCCAGTCCGGGCCCAAGCCGGGCCAGGTGCAGGACGAGGCCATGCAGGCCGGCCGCACCGCCGAGTCCTTCCACCATGCCGACGAGGACTGGTTCCACGACATGGACAACGGCGTGGCGCTCACGCCCGACGAGATCAAGGGCCGCAACATGTGGCTCGTGTGGAGCGGCGGCAACGACCGGTTCTGGGACGGCCTCACCGCCACCACCTTCGGCGCGTTCGACCTGCTCAAGATCGTGTCGTCGCACCCCGAGCTGGGCTTCACGCGCGCCAACCGCTGGAACAACCTGGGCCTGGTCAACGAGCCGTGCTTCGAGCCGGCCAAGGGCCCCGACGCGAAGCGCTTCGGCCTGTGGCTGGACCAGCGCCGCGCCGACTGCCCGGCCGATCCGTTCGAGAACGAGGCCAAGTACCCGGGCGTGGCCATCGGCGCGCGCGGCAAGGCGAAGATGCCCGACGGCAGCACGCTGCCCGTGGGCTCGTTCTACGGCTACGCCAGCGGCATCGCCGGCCTGCGCCTGTTCCCCAATCCGAAGTTCGACGAGGCCGCGGCGGCGCGCTGGGACGCCAAGCGCTACTACACCGATCCCGCGTACTACAACGACAAGGACCTGGTGCGCCCCTACCGCGTGGGCATGTCCTGCGGCTTCTGCCACGTCGGACCCAGCCCGCTGCATCCGCCGGCCGACCCGGCCGCGCCGCAGTGGGCCAACCTCAGTTCGTCGGTGGGTGCGCAGTACATGTGGGTCGACCGCCTGTTCATCGTGAACTCCGGCAAGCCCGAGGGCCAGAAGAACTTCATGTACCAGCTGGCGCACACCTTCCGCCCCGGCAGCATGGACACCTCGCTCATCTCCACCGACGGCATCAACAACCCGCGCACCATGAACGCGGTCTACGACTTCGCGTCGCGCATGGGCATGGCGGCCCGCATCGGCGACGAGAAGCTCGCCGGCGGCGGCCTCGACAACAAGCAGTTCAACCAGTACCCCGGCGCGCCCGATGCGCTCAAGGGCTTCTTCACCGCGCCGGATGCGGTGAAGACGCCGCACGTGCTCAAGGACGGCGCCGACTCGGTGGGGCTGCTGGGCGCGCTCAACCGCGTGTACCTGAACATCGGCCTGTTCTCCGAGGAATGGCTGCTGCACTTCAACGCGGTCATCGGCGGCAAGGCCATCACGCCGATCACCATCGCCACCGCGGAGAAGAACTCCAGCTACTGGAAGGCCACCGAGGCCGGCACCTACGACACGGCGCTGTTCTTCCTGAAGGCGGCCCAGCCCGACCGGCTGAAGGACGCGCCCGGCGGCGCCGACTACCTGAAGGCCGACCCCGCGCTGCTTGCGCACGGCAAGGACGTGTTCGCCGACACCTGCGCGCGCTGCCACTCGAGCAAGGCCCCGCCCCTGCCCGCGTCGCTGAACCTCGACGCCAAGGCCTGCGCCGGCGCGAACTACCTCGCCTGCTTCAAGCGCTACTGGGCGTACACGCAGACCGACGCCTACAAGGCCGCGATGCGCACCGTCGTCCAGGCGCCCGACTTCCTGCAGGGCAACTACCTGTCCACCGACGCGCGCGTTCCCGCCACGCTGCTGCGCACCAATGCCTGCAGCCCGCTGGCCACCAACGCGCTCGCCGGCAACATCTGGGACAACTTCTCGTCGCAGAGCTACAAGCAGCTCCCGTCGGTTGGCACCATCACCATCACCAACCCGCTCACCGGCGATCCGATGCCTTACACGATGCCCGCCGGCGGGCGCGGCTACACGCGCGTGCCGTCGCTGATCAGCGTGTGGTCCACCGCGCCCTACCTGCTCAACAACAGCGTGGGCACCTTCACGCCCGACCCGTCGGTGGCGGCGCGCGTGAAGATGTTCGACGCGTCCATCCGCCAGATGCTGTGGCCCGAGACGCGCCAGCGCGACGCCGTCTTCGGCGACAAGGTGCTGGGCACCATCGACCGCACCACGCAACGCAGCCAGATCTTCATTCCGGCCGGCTACCTGCCCGACGCGCTGCAGTCGCTGCAGGGCCTGCACCGCTTCATCCCGTCGTGGGTCGACACCGGCGGCGACGTCACGCTGGACAAGATCCCCAAGGGCGTGCCCGTGGGCCTGCTCGCCAACATCATCCTGCCGTCCGAGACCGACACCAACCTCGGCGAAGGCCAGCGCATCGAGAACATCGGCGCGCTGGCGCTGGAGCTGCAGGCCGACCTGCTGAAGGCGCCGGCCGACGCCACCGACGACCAGCTGATGCAGACCTTCCGCAACCTCGGGCCGCGCCTTCTCAAGCTCAGCAAGTGTCCCGACCTGGTGGTCAACCGCGGCCACTACTTTGGCAGCACGCAGTTCAACAGGCAGGACGGCCTGAGCGACGACGAGAAGTCCTTCGGCCGCGAACCCGAGCTCACCGACGACGACCGGCGCGCGCTGATCGAGTTCCTCAAGACCTTCTAGTCCGCGCCACATGCCCGCCGCTCACGAGCAGGAATGGGACGTGGTGGTCGTCGGTTCCGGCGCCGGCGGCGGCACGCTGGCGGCGCGGCTCGTGGAGTCGGGTCTCCGCGTGTTCCTGCTCGAGGCCGGCGGCGACGCGCCCGCGCAGGACGTGCCCGGCATGCCCGACGACCACGACGTGCCGGCCTTCCATCCGTTCGCGTCCGAGCACCCGGCCATGCGCTGGGACTTCCGCGTGCGCCACTACGCCGATGCCGCGCAGCAGTCGCAGGACTGGAAGAGCCGCGACGACACCGTGCTGTACCCGCGCGCCGCCACGCTGGGCGGCTGCACCGCGCACAACGCGATGATCTTCGTGCTGCCGCACGACTCCGACTGGAACGGCATCGCCGAGCTCACCGGCGACGAGAGCTGGCGCGCGGCCAACATGCGCCGCTACGCCCGCCGCGTGGAGAACTGCCGCCACCGGCCGTTCTGGCGCTTGCTGGCGAAGCTCGGCATCGACCCGCTGGGCCACGGCTGGAACGGCTGGCTGCACATCGAGCGCGCGATGCCGCTGGAAGCGTTCTTCGACGACGCGATGCTGCGCCTGGTCGTCGACACCACGGCCTTCATCACGCTGGGCGTGCGGCGCCCGCTGGCCAGCCTGTGGCGCGCGCTGCGCGGCCGCGGCGACCCGAACGCGCGCCGCCTGGGCGGCCGGCCCTTCGAAGGTGTCTGCTACACGCCGCTGTCCACGGCCGGCCACCGGCGCATGGGCAGCCGCGACCGGCTGCTGTCCGTGCGCGAGCGGCATCCCGACCGGCTGCACATCGAGCTCGACGCGCTGGCCGCCCGGGTGCTGTTCGACGAGCACCAGCGCGCGGTGGGCGTCGAGTATCTCCATGGCCGGCACCTGTACCGCGCGCATGCCGAGCCCGGCACCGGGCCCGGCGAGCTTCGCCAGGTGCGTGCGCGCCGCGAGGTGGTCGTGTGCGGCGGGGCGTTCAACACGCCGCAGTTGCTGATGTTGTCGGGCATCGGGCCGGCCGACGAGCTGCGGCGCCACGGCATCGAGCCGCGCGTCGACCTGCCCGGCGTCGGCCGCAACCTGCAGGATCGCTACGAGGTGGCGGTCACCCATCCGCTGCCGCGGCCGTGGGAGGGCCTGCGCGGCGCGCGCTTCATCCGCGGCGACGACGTGTGGCGGGAATGGAGCGGCACGCCGCGCGAGGGCATGTACGTCTCCAGCGGCGCCACCATCGGCGTGGTGCACCGCTCGAGCCCGCGGGCGGCCGACCCGGACATCTTCGCGATGGCCCTGCCAACCCGCTTCGAGGGGTACTTCCCAGGGTATTCGAAATGGCTGCGCGAGCACCCCGACTTCCTGAGCTGGGCCGTGCTGAAGGCCCACACGCGCAACCGCGCGGGCCGCGTGCTCCTGCGTTCCGCGGACGCGCGCGACACGCCCGAGATCGATTTCCACTACTTCGATCCGGCCGACGACCCTGGCGGCGGCGACCTGGGCGCCATCGTCGACGCGATCAAGCTCGTGCGCCACGCGATGGCGCCGCTGGTGCGCTCGGGCGCGGTGTCGGCCGAGCAGGTGCCCGGGGCCGCCGTCGCGTCGGACGAAGCGCTGGCGCGCTACGTGCGCGACAACGCCTGGGGCCACCACGCGTCGTGCTCGTGCGCCATCGGCGCGACGGAGCAGGGCGGCGTGGTCGACAGCCGCTTCCGCGTCCACGGAACGCAAGGCCTGCGCATCGTCGACGCGTCGGTATTCCCGCGCATCCCCGGCTTCTTCCTCGCCAGCGCCGTCTACATCATCGCGGAGAAGGCCGCGGACGCGATCCTGGCGGATGCCACTCCCTAGACCGCGCATTGACGCTGGCCCACGGCGTGCCCAAACTGCCAGCTGCCTCGCAACACCGCCCACAGGGAGATCCGTGATGGCCTACACCGCCGCCCAATTGCTCGAGATGACGCAGCCGCAACTCGACGACCTGTTCCGCGCGAGTCCCGCCGGCCCCATCCCGAACGGCGAGGCCACGGGCACCGCCATCATCGCGCCCGACACGAGGTACTCGGCGCCCATCGCCGAGTTCATCAGCCACTTCGCGTGGCAGGGCAAGGTGTTCGAAGCCGAGCGCAAGCTGCTGAAGAACCGCATCACGGTGCTGGGCTTCGAGGCCATCATCGCCAGCGTCTACACCGGCCCCAGCTGGATGGACGGCAAGGACTGCGTGGTGCTCGACTACTCCCAGACCTCGCTGCTGGCGCACTGGATCCGCGACGAGATCCGGCTCGTCTCGCCCAACTTCTACCTCGGCAAGGTCTACTGGGCCAAGGATCGCCTGATCGACTTCTGCCTGCAGTTCTGACGGCACCATGATCCCGCCGGGCCACTTCATGGTCCTCGCCGAGGTGCTGCCCGGCCGCGAGCAGGCCTTGCGTGGCGTGCTCGCGCAGATGAACAGCGGCCCGGGCCAGGCCGACCCGGCCAACCGCCTGCTGCCATTCGGCCGCTTCGACACGCTGCACTTCGCGCGCTTCGTCATCCTCGACGACGCCACGCAGGGCGACCTGCACGCGCATGGCGTGAACCCGGTCTCGCTGCCCACCTACCTTGCGTTCCTCGGCGATTGCGACGGGCCGGGAGAGCGCCAGCTCGACGAGTTCGTGCGCGTGGCCCAGGGCGGGCTGCTGGAGGTGTTCGCGCACTGCGTGGGCGCACCGGACGGCGCGAACCTGGCGGCGTGGCTGCATGCGCGCGACCTGCCGGTGGCCGCCGCCTACGCGAACTGGATCGGCCGCACGGTGCGCCGCGTGCGCGAGGAGCGCGCGCTGGCCGAGGCGTTGGCGTCCCGGGCGCGCCAGCTCGCGCCGGCCTCGCCGCAGGCTTTGCGGGCGCAGCTCGTCGAGTTCGTGGCGGCGGAGCGCCGGCAAGGCCGGCTGCAGGTTGCCGCCGACCCGCCCACGCCCGCGGCCTGGTGGTGGCGCAACCTCGCGCATGCGATCGCGATCCCGTTGATCGGCCTGGTGGCGTTGCCGTTCCTGGTCGTCCTGTCGCCGTTCCTCGCCTGGCACCTGCGCAAGCTGGAGCGCGCCGATGCCGAGATCGCGCCCGCGCCCGATCCCGGCCACGTCGCCGAGCTCGCCACGTTCGAGGATCGCTGCGTCACCAACGCCTTCACCGCGCTGGGCAGCGTCAAGCCGGGGCGGTTCCGGGGCACGCTGGTCGTCGTGCTGGTCGCGCTGCTCGACTACGCCGCGCGCCACGTCTACGGCCGCGGCCACCTCACGCGCGTGCAGACGATCCACTTCGCGCGCTGGGTGTTCATCGACGGCGGCCAGCGCCTGCTGTTCGCCAGCAACTACGACGGCATCCTCGAGAGCTACATGGACGACTTCATCAACAAGGTGGCCTGGGGCCTGAACCTCGTGTTCAGCAATGGCGTGGGCTATCCGCGCACCCGCTGGCTGGTGCAGGGCGGTGCGCGCAACTCGCAGGCCTTCAAGAACTACCTGCGCCGCCACCAGGTGGCCAACTCGGTCTGGTACAAGGCCAACGCCGGCCTGAGCGCGATGGATCTCGCGCGCCACGGCCGCATCCGCGAGGGCCTGGAGCGCGCGGCCATGACGGACGACGAGATCGAAGACTGGCTGAGGTCGATGTGAGCAAGGACCTCGACTTCTCCGACGTGCAGGGCCTGCTGCGCTTCGGCTACAAGCACCACACCGAGGGCGCCTTCGCGCTGCTGCGAGTGCGCAACCGCGCGGCCGCGCGCGCGTGGCTCGCCAAGGCGCAGGTGGGCACGGCCGCGAAGGGTCCGCTGCCGCCCACCGTGCTGCAGGTCGCGTTCACCGCGCCCGGACTGCAGGCGCTGGGCGTGCCGGACGGCGTCACGTCCAGCTTCGCGCCGGAGTTCGTCGCGGGCCTGGGCACCGACCCGAACCGCGCGCGCCGGCTCGGCGACGTCGGCAACAACGACCCCGCGCACTGGCAGTGGGGCGGCGGCGACGCCCAGCCGCACGTGCTGGTGATGGCCTACGCGATGCCCGGGCGCCTCGACGCCTGCTGCCGCGACCTCGAGAGCCACTGGGCCGTCGCGTTCGAGCTGATGCGCTGGCTGCCCACCACCGACATGGGCGGCGTCGAGCCCTTCGGCTTCACCGACGGCGTCAGCCAGCCCGAGATCGACTGGGAGCGCCGGATCCCGGCCGAGGACCACGACAGCCTCGCGTACCGCAACCTCTCCTGCCTGGGCGAGTTCCTGCTTGGCTACCCGAACGAATACGGCCGCTACACGGCGCGCCCGCTGCTGGAGCCCGTCGGCGCCGCGGCAGCGCTGCTGCCGCGTGCCGAGGACGATCCCGAGCGCGCCGATCTCGGCCGCAACGGCAGCTACATGGTGCTGCGCACGCTGCGCCAGGACGTGCCGGGCTTCTGGCGCTTCCTCGATGCCAAGGCGCGCGGCGACGCGATCGAGCGCCAGCGCATCGCCGAGGCGATGGTGGGGCGGCGCACGGACGGCCAGCCGCTGCTGCCGCCCGCGCCGATGCCGATCGAGGGCGTGTCCAGGGAGTCCACCGCGCGCAACGGATTCACGTTCGACGACGACGCGGCCGGCCTGCGCTGCCCGGTCGGCGCGCACATCCGCCGTGCCAACCCGCGCAACGCCGACCTGCCGGCGAACACCGACGGCCTGGTCTCGCGCGCCCGGCGCATCCTCGGCTTCGACGGCGCGGTGCTGCACGCCGACGCGGTGGCCTCGGTGCGCTTCCACCGAGTGCTGCGGCGCGGGCGTGAGTACGGCCAGCGCATGCCGCTGGGCGAGGCGCTGGCGCGCAGCAGCGCGCCGGTGGAGACGGGACTGCAGTTCATCTGCCTGTGCGCCGATCTCGCGCGCCAGTTCGAGTTCGTGCAGGGTGCGTGGATCGCTGGCACCAAGTTCGCCGGCCTGCCGCACGAGGGCGATCCGCTGCTGGGCAACCGTCGCGCGGCGCCCGACGAGCCCGACACCGCGCGCTTCACGATGCCGCGCGCGGGCTGCCCCAGCCGCGTCATCGAGGGCCTGCCCGCCTTCGTCGACGTGGTGGGCGGCGCCTACTTCTTCCTGCCCGGCGTGCGCGCGCTGCGCTACCTCGTGAGCAGCTGATCGAAGCTTTCGCTGCCGTCGGGCTCGACGTGCGGCGTGGCGTTCATCTGCTGGCGCAGCGTGGACAACGTCCTGTAGATCGCCAGCCGTCCGCGGTTCTGGTTGCCCAGCGGCCGGTGCGCGGGCAGGCAGTGCCAGGGGTTGATGGACAGCCGGCTCGCGAACGCCAGCTGCGCGGCCGAATCGAAGCGCTGGCGCGGCAGGTCCAGCGTGGCCACCACCACCGGCGGGCTGTCCACCGGCGACCAGCGCACCGACGCGTGCTCGATGGGCATCGTGCGCGGGTCGGTCTGCAGCTGCAGCGTCATCTCGAACTGCGCCGGCCGGGCCGTGAGCGTGCGGGCCATCGCCTCGCGCAGGTAGTTGTCCGAGGGCCGCCCGGGCAGGCCGGGGATGCGGCTGCGCGTTGCGGCCACGGGCCGGAAGCCGTACTGCATCGCCTGGCCCTCGCCCAGCAGGTAGGGCACGCAGCTCCAGTAGGGCGTCTCGAGCGGGCTCGTCTGCGTGCGCGACCACAGCGCCTGCATCAGCGAATCGAGGAAATGGCCGCCGGGGCCGATGAAATAGAACAGCGGCAGGCCGCGCCCGATGGCCGCCTGGAGGCTCGCGTTGGCGCGCAGGTCGGGCGTGGTGAACACGGGCGTGCTGATGCCCGAGAAGTCCTGCGTGAAGCGCTCGTCGTCCATCAGCTTGGGGCCGGGCACGCCCATCACCTTCACGCCGATGCTCAGCACGCCCACGTCCTCGATGTCGGGCGGCAGCGCCGGCCCGGGGCCACCGAAGCGCACCCAGGCGGGATAGCGGCCGGGCTTCTCGAACAGGCCGCGGCGCAGGGGTGTGGGCAGGCCGTCGTGGATCACCAGCTCGCCACGCACCACGCCGTGGGTCTTGGTGTTGCCGCCGCGCTCCGCCCGGCCGGGGGCGTAGTGCTGGTGCAGGTAGCGCGACATGCTGGCGATGATCTTGGCCACCAGCGCGGCCTCGCCCTCGATGGGCTTCTCCTGCGCCAGCGCGAGGCCGTCGTCGGGCAGGCGCGCGCGGATCAGCGCCTGCACCACGCGCGTGAGCGGCTCGCGCGCGAGGGCGTCCACCACGGGGCGGAAGAACGGGTCGACGCGGCGCTCGACATGCATCGCGCCGACGAGGAAGTCGTGCAGGGCCTTCAGCGCGGGCATGGCGTCAGCTGCCGGTGGCCGGGCGGCGGGAGTCGAAGGCCGCGGCCACCGTCCAATGTCGTCGACTGCTGTCCATGGCGGGCCTCTCGCGAAGGGGGTTCGTCGACGCCGGAGCGACGCGTTGCGAGTTTAGGACGCGCCGCCGCGCGCGGGGGGCGACCCCCCACGTCCATGCGGTGCGCCGCGTTGACGCCGGGCCCGCGCGGCGGCTATGTTGCAGGCCACGGCACGAAAGGGAGGGCGTCATGCGCAGCGTCGAGCGATTCCGTTGGACGGCCCTGGCGGGCGCCGTGCTGGTGGCCGGTTGCGCCGGCGTCGTGGCGCCCGCCACGCGCACCGCGGTCGATTCCAGCCTGTCAACGCTCAACGAGCCGCAGAACCGGCGCGCGATCGAGGAGATCCTGCGCTCCGACGAATTCGTGCGCGCCACGCGCGGCCTCACCCGGGCCGCGCTCGACGAGATCCTGGCGGGCGGCGGCCCCGACTCCGACGCGCGGCTCACGAAGCTGTCCGGCGACTTCGCGCGCGACATCGCCCCGGCGCTGGGCCAGACGCTGGACGGCGTGGTGCTGCCGCGCGTGCAGGCCGCAATCGCGGCCGGCGTGCGCGCCTCGCTGGATCAGACGCTCAGCGAGCAGAACCGGAAGCGCGTGGCCGACTTCACCGCCGGCGTCGCGCGCGAGACCGTCACCAGCATCGGCCCGCAGGTGGCTGCCACGATCTCCGACGGCATCACGAGCGCGGTCGAACGCATCCTGCGGCGCGACCTGGGCCCGGCCGTCGGCAAGCTGCTGGACGACGACACGCCCGCGCTGGCCCGCGCCACGCGGGCGATGACGGCGGCGGCGCTGGCGGGCGTGGACGACGCGATGGCCGGCCCGTTCGGCGACATGTTCCGCAAGGAGCGCAAGGCGACGATCGCCGAGGCGCAGGCGGCCGAGGCGCAGCAGCAGCGCGCGCTGGTCGACGAGATCGAGAAGCAGATCGCCGAGTCGCGGCGCTGGTTCGAGACGCTGGTGATCGGCTTCGGCGTCGTCGGCCTCGTGATGCTGGGCATCGCGGCGCTGCTGTGGCACCTGCTGATGGAGCAGCGCAGGCTGCGCGGCCGCGTCCCTGCCTGATCAACCGTGCGCCGCGCGCCCCGTCGACGCGCGCACGATCAGCCGCGGCGCCGAGGCCACGCGCAGGCGCGACTTCGGCTCCTCGCCCACGGTGTGGTCGTCGATCATGTGCATCAGGGCCTCCACGGCGAGCTCCGCGGCCTCGGCGGTGGGCACGGCCACCGTGGTCAGCGCCGGGCGCACCTCGCTGGCGAGCTGGATGTCGGTGATGCTGCAC
>JABCYW010000069.1 GCA_013289985.1 Betaproteobacteria bacterium
CGACTGGAACAAGGCCAGCGAGATGGTGATCAAGGGCCAGGCCGGCATGCAGTTCATGGGCGACTGGGCCAAGGGCGAGTTCCTTGCCGCGGGCAAGAAGCCGGAGACGGACTTCGTCTGCACCGCGGCGCCGGGCACCTGGAACGCCTACATCTACAACATCGACAGCTTCGCGATGTTCCGGCTGCAGGACCCGCAGGCCGTCGCCGGCCAGAAGGCGCTGGCCTCCACGATCATGAGCGGCGAGTTCCAGGAGATCTTCAACCGCAACAAGGGTTCGATCCCGGTGGCGCTGGGCGCCAACATGGCGGGCTTCGACTACTGCGCGCGCGAGTCGAGCGGCTACTTCGTGGCCGCGTCGCTCGCCAATTCGCTGGTGCCGTCGTTCGCGCACAAGATGGCGCAGTCCGAGGCGCGCGTGGCGGCGGTGCAGGCCATCGTCGCGCGCGTGTGGGACGAGGATGCGTATCCGTCGGCGAAGGCGCAGGCCGACCTGGTCGCGGTCGCCGTGGCCCGTTGATCAGAGGCAGGCGCCGGCCAGTCCGCAGCCGGCCATGATCGTGGCCACCGGCGCCACCGCCACCGCGACGGCGCCCACGAGCAGCGCCGTCGCGCGCGCGTAACGCGGGGGCAGGCCCGCGCGGGCGAGCGACTGGCCGGAGGCCACGCACACGGCGTCGGGCAGGGCCAGGAACAGCGGCAGCGGCGACCAGCCCAGCACCTGTCCGAGGGCCCAGCGCCAGGTGCCGGGGCGCACGAGCGGCGGCACCTGGCCCAGCGTGCACAGGAACACGCAGGCGGCGATCGCGACGAGCGCGACGGCGAAGCCCGTGCGGCGCGGCGCGCTCACCGCCCACTCCGACAGCGGCCACAGCGCCGCGATGGCGAACACCTCCGCACCGATCATCAGCGCGACCAGGAGATCCTTGGCGAAATCGTGCATCGAGTGGGCGGGGCGCGTCGTGCAGCGGCTCGGCTCAGGCGCCGTGCTTGTCCGCTTCCGACGTGAAGCTGTCGGCGTAGAATTCGTCGTCCGGCAGGCCGCATCGCGCGACGAAATCGCGATGGGCCGACTCCACCATGACGGGCGCGCCGCAGGCGTAGACCTGGTGGCCCGAGAGGTCGGGCAGGTCGGCCATCACGGCCTGGTGGACGAAGCCGGTGCGGCCCGTCCAGGCATCCTCGGCGGCGGGCTCCGACAGCACCGGCACGAACTCCAGCTGCGGCAGCAGTTCCGTGGCCGTGGCCATCCAGTCGGCGAGGTAGATGTCGGCCTTGCGGCGCGCGCCCCAGTACAGCCGCACCGGACGGATGCTGCCCAGGTGGTGCAGCTGTTCGACCAGCGCCTTGATGGGCGCGAAGCCGGTGCCCGAGGCCAGCAGCACGATGGGCTTGTCGCTCTCCTCGCGCAGGAAGAAGCTGCCGAACGGGCCCTCCATGCGCAGGATGTCCTTTTCCTTCATCGCGCCGAACACATGGTCGGTGAACTTGCCGCCGGGCATGTGGCGCAGGTGCAGCTCGATGGACGCCGGCGTGCCGAGGTTGTGCGGCGCGTTGGCCATGGAGTAGCTGCGGCGCGCGCCGTCGCGCAGGATGAACTCCACGTACTGGCCGGCGCGGTAGCGGAAGGGCGAGGTGGCGGGCAGCTGGATGCGCACGATGGCCACGTCGGCGGCCGGGCGCTCCAGGCTCAGCACGCGGCCGGGCATCTTGCTGATCGGGTACTCGCCGGCGCCCACCACCATCCGGGCCTCGACCACGCAGTCGGTCTGCGGCGTGGCGCAGCAGGTGAGGATCAGGCCGTCGGCCTCTTCCTGCGCCGACAGCGCCCGGGGCTGGTGCGCCCCGTGGATCACGCGGCCGTCGCGCAGGCGGCTCTTGCACGAGCCGCAGGCGCCGTCGCGGCAGCCGTACGGCAGGCCGACGCCGGCGCGGATCGCGGCCGACAGGATGGTCTCGTCGCGGGCGACGTCGAAGGCGCGTTCGGCGGGATGGAGGGTGACAGTGAAGGTCATGGTGTCCGGAGCGGGCGCCCCTGCGGCGCCGAATGTCGGATTATCCCGCGCCGGTGCGAACTGGTTCTAGACTTGGTCCATGTCCGACCATCCGGCTCCCGTCGACGCGCAGCTGAGCATCCGCTCCTACAGCGGCGAGCAGACAGTGCACTCGCACGATCACGCGCAGGTGCTCTTCGCCTGGCGCGGCCGCATGGACATCGAGGTGGGCGCGTCCGCCGGCTTCTCCGACAGTTCCTGCGGCCTCATCATTCCCGCCGGCGTCACGCACACCTATCTGGCGTCGCCCGACCTGCGCATGGTGGTGGTGGACGTGGCGGACGGCCGCGGGCTAGCCCGCGCCAGGCGCTTTCCGGTGACGGCGGCGCTGCGCGCGCTGGCGGGCCAGCAGAGCGCCGACCGCCTGCTCGAGGCCATCCTCGACGCGCCGCGTGCCGGCGTGCGGCGCGGCATCGCGCTCGACCGGCTGCAGGCCGAACTCGCCGGCGCCCTTCACCAGCCCTGGACCACGGCCCGCATGGCCGAACGCTGCCTGCTGAGCCCGCAGCGCTTCCACGCCCGCCTGCTGGAGCTGACGGGCCAGTCGCCGCAGGCGTGGCTGCGCGCCCAGCGGCTGGACGAGGCGCAGCGGCTGCTGCGGCGCGGGCTCACGCTGCGGGCGGCGGCCGCGCGCGTCGGCTACGCCTCGGCCAGCGCGCTGGCCACGGCGCTGCGGCGCGATCGAGACGTGGGCGCACGCTGAAGTCGAGAGTCCTGCGACAAAGGCCGCGGCCCGCCGGCTCCACGATGCGCCCATGAAGACTGCATCCTGGCCGGGCATCGTCCTGGCGTTGTCGGCCGCCGTGCTGTGGGGCACCACGGGCACGTCCCAGCATTTCGCCGGCGGCCATCTCTCGCCGTACTGGATCGGCGCGCTGCGGCTCGTCATCGCCGCCGCGTTCTTCGCGCTGCTCGTGGCAGGCACCGAGCGCAATCGCGCCGTGCGACCGCCGGTCCCCGGCCTCTGGCGCCGGCAACTGCTCGCCGGCGCGGCCATCGCCGTCTACAACCTCGCGTTCTTCGCGGGCGTGCGGATGGCGGGCGTCGCGGTGGGCACGACGATCGCGATCGGCAGCGGGCCGCTGTTCGCCGGCGCGCTGCAGGCGCTGGTCACGGGGCGCGTGCCGGTCGGCCTGTGGTGGCTGGGCACGGCGCTGGCGATCGCCGGTGGCGCGGCCATCGCGTCGGGAAACGGCGGCGCGGCGATGTCCGGCGCGCTGGGCTTGCTGCTGTGCCTGAGCGCGGGTTTCTCGTACGCGGTCTACACGCTCACGGCCAAGTCGCTGTCGGCGCACGCCTCGCCGGCGCGCGCGAGCCTGTGGGTGTTCGGGACGGCGGCGCTCATCGCGCTGCCGGCGGCGTGGCTCATCGTGCCCTCGGGCGTCGCCGACCTGCTGGCCGCCGGGCCGCGCGGCTGGGCTGTGGTGGCCTGGCTGGGCGTGGTCGCCACGGGCGTGTCGTACCTGCTCTTCAGCACCGCGTTGCGCTTCATCTCGGCGGCCACCGGCGTCGCGCTGGCGCTCGGCGAGCCGTTGACGGCGTTCACGCTGGCGGTGCTGCTGCTGGGCGAGCCCCTGCGCGCCAGCGGGCTCGCGGGCATCGCGCTGATCCTGGCTGGCCTGGCCCTCGTGGTGATGGGAGAGCGCCGCGCTTGAGACAATGCACGCCTCATGGCGCGCGAATCCTCCCTGTTGATCATCGGTTGCGGCGACGTCGGCCTGCGCGTCGTGCGCGCGCTGGGCGGCCGCCTGCGCGTGTTCGCGCTGACGTCGTCGCCCGCGCGCTGCGATGCGCTGCGCGCCGCCGGCGTGCGGCCCGTGGTGGGCGATCTCGACGACGCCGTGTCACTGGGTCGCCTGGCCGGCCTGGCCGACGCCGTGCTGTACCTGGCGCCGCCGCCCGCGACGGGCCGGACCGATCCGCGCCTGCGCGCGCTGCTCGCCGCGTTGAGCCGGCGCACGCGGCCGGCGCGCGTCGTCTACGCCAGCACCACGGGCGTCTACGGCGACTGCCGCGGCGAGTGGGTGACCGAGACGCGTCCACCCAAGGCGACGACGGATCGCGCGCGCCGCCGCGTCGACGCCGAGTCGCACCTGCGCGCGTGGGGCCGCGCGACGGGCGCCCGCGTGAGCGTGCTGCGCATCCCCGGCATCTACGCGGAGGACCGCGAGGGCGGGCGTCCGCGGGAACGCGTGCTGCGCGGCACGCCGGTGCTGGCGGCCGCGGACGACGGCTACACCAACCACATCCACGCCGACGACCTCGCGCGCGCCTGCATCGCGGCGCTGTGGCGCGGGCGCCCGCAGCGTGTCGTGCAGGTGTGCGACGACACCGACATGAAGACGGGCGACTACTACGACCTGGTGGCCGACCTGAGCGGCCTGCCGCGCCCCGCGCGCGTGACGCGCGCGCAGGCGGGCGAGCATTTCAGCCCGGCGCAGTGGAGCTTCCTGAACGAGTCGCGGCGCCTGTCGAATGCGCGCATGAAGCGCGAGCTGCGGCTGGTGCTTCAGCACCCGACGATTCGCGAAGGGCTCAGTGCACGCGCCGGATGTGCGACGGCGGCTTCTTGCGCTTGAACGACGGCGGGCGCCAGCGCCAGAACAGGATCATGAGGTAGCCGCCCAGCGCGCCGCCGAGGATGCCCAGGCTGGACGCCCAGGCGCCGGAACCGTTGGCGAACCGGCCCAGTGCGAGGAACACGATGACGCCGATACCGGCCCAGGCGGCGACGCGCTGCGTCACCTCGAGGACGAAGTACAAGCGGATCGTGCGTTGCGGAAACAGGATACCCACCGCCACCAGCAGCCCCATCGTGATGACGGACGGATCGAACATGACCGCCGTCGGCATCGCCCAGCCCAGCAGTGGCGGCAGCAGCGACGCGATCAGGTACACGGCCGCCGCCACCAGCACGCTGGCGAGCACGAACTGGACGAACCGCCGTTCGCCCCAGATGCCTTCCAGCTCGGTGCCGAAGTAGTAGATCATCATCATGTTGAACAGCCAGCTCCAGACGTCGCCGTTGACGAACGGGTAGGTCACGAGCTGCCAGGGCCAGAAGCCGCCCAGCGCCGGATGCAGCGTGAGCCACTGCCCCATCAGCATGGTCAGCGACGGCACCTGCGCGGCGAACAGGAAGACGGTACAGGCGATCAGCAGGGCGCGGGTGATGGGCGGAGGAGCTTGCATGGGAGGCGGTGGCAGTGAGCGCCCAGTGTGCCATGGCGCGCGGTCCGGCTCATCGACAGTATCGAGCTCCTACTTAGGCTTCGTCGTGAGGAAGTTGATCCGATCTACCGCGCTGCCGCCCACATGGAAGGAGATACTTCCATCAGCGTTCTGGCTGATTTGGGCATTCCCTTGCGTCTGCACGTAAGCGCCGGGACCGGCAACGGTCGCAGTTCGAGCGGTTTGAAGCGAACTGCCGTCGCCTACGATGGCTCCGCCCTGTGTACTTCCGAAGACAAGACTCTGGGCCGCATAAAGGTGAGAGCCCTTAATCGACAAAAACCCGTTCTCGGCGAGCGCCGTGATTACTGTTTCCGCTCGCATTTTCACGCCCGACAGATCAATCTTGTTCTGGACTTCACGCGCAAGACTCTCGCGGTCGATCGGCCCCTTAGCCGTCCCCTTGAGCAGATCGTAGATGGCGTTGGTCGCTAGACCGAGACCAAGTTGGCTGAGTAGCGAGAGAAGGGGCTCCATGGTGATCCGTTCAAAGAGCGAAGTGTATTCTTCGCCTCGAAGTCTAGAGGTGTACGCTGAGTTGATACCAAGTGGTGAGAAGTGGCTCGCTACGGGCAAGAAAAAAAGCACCTGGGCGGCGCTCCAGGTGCTTGAATTCTATGCGGATGGTGCCTCGGGTCGGAATTTGGTTCCGTGGAGGCGGTTCTAAGTACTTGATCTACAAGGCGAAAAGAGCACCTGAAAACCCAATGTAGCACAGCCTGTAGCACAGCCCTGCATGGCTGTCGCGACCGTGCCGGTGCGCGGCCAGAGTGGCCGGAGCATCAAAGGCCGCCAAGGTAGAACGCCAGAAGGCCGTCGGAGCTTTCGATCCCCAGGATGTCCATGAGCGACTCCAACTCCGTCCCGAAGTGCTCCCGCCCTTCTGTGTCCTCTTGTTCGACCAGAACGAGGCTCCGCTGAAACTGCCCCATCACCCAGAGCTTGGTCGGATTCGTCTCGATACCCTCCAGCACTGTGTCTGCCAAGCTATTCAAAATCCCCGAGAGTCGTTCTCGCTCTGCGGTTGGATCGACGCCCGGAAGGTCGATCAGCTTGGCACGATGCCGAAAGGCAGACAGCTCTTGCATGACCTTTTCGTCGACGGTCAGGGACTCGTCATCGATGTCGGCGAGAGGATCGTATGGCAGCCGAACCTCGCTGAACCCAATGTGATCGAGGTTGCCTTGTGCTTGCAACTGACCTGATGCCACCAGTGCCTTGACCCGCTGAGCGCAGAAGGCAAGAGGCACCTCCGTCGATTCGTCCGAAAGCTGGATCCAGGCTTTGCCGGCGACCCTTGCCACCTTTCGCCAGTGAGATACGCAGTCGGAAAGCAAAATCTCGTCGATCCGTTGAACCTGCGCTGGCGTGAGCTTGTCCACGAGTTCCTGCTCGTCTGGTTCCAGCAAAGTGTCGGGTGGGCCCTCGTGGACTTCGGTGTCGAAGTCGCGGTACTGCATCACCAGTGGCGCTCGCAGTTTGGACAGGATGTCGGCTACAACACGCATCTGAGCGCTGACGAAGGCGAGGCGGGTCGTCTCGTCACCGATGTCCTGAATGAGAGGCTCAGCCTCGCCCAAGGTGCGAAGTGCTCGCTCGTAAATCTCGTATAGCGTCGCTGCAGTTTCTCGTTCGATCATTGTTTGCCTGTTGATCCAGTGAACCGCGAATCACGCGCCGCTTTGCCCCGTCTGGAACTCATCGTCAACCCGAACTGCGGCAGCGTCGCCGAACTCGCTTTCCAGGGCGTTTCGAACGAAGGCCGGATAGGCGAACCAGTACTGCCGTCGAATCGCGTCTTTGGTATGGGCTGCGCCGAACATCTCGATGTACAGACGTTCCTCTGCTGGTGTGAGCCGACTCCGGTCGTCTGCAAGCAATGCGCGGCGGTGCTTCTTGAGCAAGTCGGCGCTGAATTCGAGCGAGCCGAGGGTCTTCGCAACTTGGTGAGCGCGGGTCTGGAATTCCGATGCCGACAACGCTTCATCACCGCGCATCCGAGCGAACTCCGCTTGGTAGCTCTTGTAGAGGCGGTCGGCCTCTCTCGCGGCGATCTTTGGGTCTCGCGTACCTAGCGATTTTCTGATGTCCGCTGAAGGAAATCTATCGGCCAGTTCGGCAGGGATGCGAAGCTGAAAGTAGTGAATGCCGCTGGGGCGGACGTACAGGTATTTCGCCATCAGGGAAAGGGTAGGGCTGAGAACGATCTTCACAAGCGAGCCTCTGCAAAGGCTGCGGGCCTCTGGGGCGTGTGCAGCACAGTTTGTAGCACACTCATTTCGCTTGGGATCGGCCTACATCGTTGATTTATAACGACTTTTTGGCCTTACTTTGGTGCCTCGGGTCGGACTCGAACCGACACCCCTTTCGAGAACGGATTTTGAGTCCGTCGCGGCTACCGATTACGCCACCGAGGCAGGGGTTGCGGCAGGCGTGGAAAGCCTGCGCAGGGGGCGGATTATCACATGACGAAGGCGAGGGTTGGGGCGCGCTGCGACAATGGAGGGCTCCTGTCCAGCTTCGTTTCCACGGAACCAACGCGCCCATGCCGACGTACAAGACCCTCGAAGACGCCATCGGTCACACCCCGCTGGTGCGCCTGCAGCGCGTCATCGGCGCGGAGATCGCGGCGCGCGGCAACGTGATCCTGGGCAAGCTCGAGGGCAACAACCCGGCCGGCTCGGTGAAGGATCGGCCCGCCATCTCGATGATCCGCGGCGCCGAGGAGCGCGGCCAGATCAAGCCGGGCGACACGCTGATCGAGGCCACCTCGGGCAACACGGGCATCGCGCTGGCGATGGCCGCGGCCATCAAGGGCTACCGCATGGTGCTGATCATGCCGGAGGACCTGTCCGTCGAGCGCGTGCAGACCATGAAGGCCTACGGCGCCGACCTCATCCTGACGCCGAAGTCGGGAGGCATGGAATACGCGCGCGACCTGGCGCTGCAGATGCAGGCCGACGGCAAGGGCCTGGTGCTCGACCAGTTCGCCAATCCCGACAACCCGCGCATCCACTACGAGACGACGGGCCCCGAGATCTGGGCCGACACCGAAGGCCGCATCACGCACTTCGTCAGCGCGATGGGCACCACGGGCACCATCACCGGGGTATCGCGCTTCCTGAAGGAAAAGAACCCGGCGGTGCGCATCCTGGGCGCGCAGCCGGCCGAGGGCTCGCGCATCCCGGGCATCCGCAAGTGGCCCGAGGCCTACCAGCCCAAGATCTACGAGCCGTCGCGCGTGGACGAGCTGATCCTGGTGAGCCAGGACGACGCCGAGGACATGGCACGCCGCCTCGCGCGCGAGGAAGGCCTGTTCGCGGGCATCTCCGCGGCCGGCGCGTGCTGGGTGGCGCTGCAGGTGGCGCAGCGGCTGGAGAACGCGACCATCGTGTTCGTGGTCTGCGACCGCGGCGACCGCTACCTGTCCACCGGGGTGTTTCCGGCATGACCGGGACCGCGTGGCGCTACTGCCCGCAGTGCGCCAACGCGCTGGCGTTCGCCACGCAGGACGAGGACGGCGGCCCCAAGGAGCGGCTGCGCTGCGCCCACTGCGGCTTCACGCACTGGAACAACCCGACGCCGGTGCTGGCCGCCATCGTCGAGTGCTCCGACCAGGACGGCAAGGTGCTCCTGGCCCGCAACGCGGCCTGGGCCGGCCGCATGTTCGCGCTGATCACCGGCTTCATGGAGGCCGGCGAGACACCTGAAGAGGGCATCGCGCGCGAGGTGCTGGAAGAGACGGCGCTCACGGTGGAATCGGTGAAGCTGGTGGGCGTGTGGGACTTCCAGCGCATGAACCAGGTCATCATCGCGTACCACGTGGTGGCGCACGGCGAAGTGCGCCTCTCGCCCGAGCTGGCCGAGTACAGGATGTTCGCGCCGGGCGACATCGTCTGCTGGCCGGCCGGCACCGGCTATGCGGTGGCCGAGTGGCTGAAGTCGCGCGGCGTCGAGCCGAAGTTCATGTCGTTCGAGGAGCGCGCCGCGCAGGCGGTGCCCAGACCCGACGCGTCATAGAATGAGCCACGCTCACGAGGTCAAGTCAATGCATGCCCACAAGGAAATCGATACGCGCGGCCTGAACTGCCCGCTGCCCATCCTGAAGGCCAAGAAGGCCCTGGCCGAGATGCAGACGGGCGAGATCCTCAAGGTCGTCGCCACCGACCCGAGCTCCACGCGCGACTTCCAGGCGTTCGCGCGGCAGACCGGCAACGAGTTGCTAGAGCAGTCGCAGGCCGGCACGGAGTACATCCACTTCATGCGCCGGCGTTGAGGGGTCTGGCTCCCGCCGGCCCACATTGATCGCCAGCTGTGACGCGCCGGGCGGGTGCCTGACCCCGATCGTGCGTCCGGGTCCGCGATCGGGGTCCGGCACCCGCCCGCAACGCCGTCAGCCGAAGGGCAACGTGGGTCGGGCGGGAGCCAGACCCCTCAGCCCAGCTGCTCCCGCTGCGCCTTCATGCGCGCCACGGTCTCCACGAAGCCCGCCAGCCGCTCGCGCATCTGCGCCACCACCTCGGGCTTGGCGCGCGACACGAAGTTCTCGTTGCCCAGCTGCTTGTCGGCCTTGACGATCTCGCCCTCCAGGCGCGTGATCTCCTTGGCGAGGCGATCGCGCTCGGCGCCCACGTCGATCTCCACCAGCAGCGCCAGGCGCACCGAGCCTTCCACGGCCACCGGCAGCAGCTTCGTGGCGTCGATGAACGCGGCCTCGTCGGCGATCACGCGCACCTCGCTCACCTTGGCGAGCGCCTTGAGCAGCGGCGTGGCCTGGGCGATGAACTCGGCGTCGCCGTGCGTCAGCAGCGGCATGCGCTCGGCGTCGGACAGGTTCATCTGCTTGCGCACGCTGCGGCACGCGCCCACCAGCGACTTCAGGCGGTCGACCCAGGCGCAGGCGGCCTCGTCGACGCGCTCCAGCTGCGCGACCGGGTAGGGCGCCGTGGCGATGGTCTGGCCCGCGGCGGGCGCGCGGCCGGCGATCGGCGCGACGGTCTCCCACAGCTCGGCGGTGACGAAGGGGGTCACCGGGTGCATCAGGCGCAGCACGGTCTCGAGCGTGCGCACGAGCGTTCGGCGCGTGGCGCGCGCGCGCGACTCGTCGCCCGTGGCCTTGGCGTCGGCCAGCTGGGCCTTCGCGATCTCCAGGTACCAGTCGCAGTATTCCGTCCACACGAACTGGTAAATGGCGTTGGCGACGTTGTCGAGCCGGTATTCGGCGAAGCCCTGCGCGACGGCGGCCTCGGCGCGCTGCAGCTCGCTGGTGATCCAGCGGTCGGCCGAACTGAAGGTGTTGTACCCCGGGGGGCATGCCGTCTTGTCGCCTTCGAGGAGGCCGCAGTCCTGGCCCTCGCAGTTCATCAGCACGAACTTGGTGGCGTTCCAGAGCTTGTTGCAGAAGTTGCGGTAGCCCTCGCAGCGCTTGGAGTCGAACGCGATGTTGCGGCCGAGGGTGGCCAGCGCGGCGAAGGTGAAGCGCAGCGCGTCGGCGCCGTAGGCCGGGATGCCCTCGGGGAATTCCTTCTTCGTGTTGTCGCGCACGCGCGGCGCGGTC
This sequence comes from Betaproteobacteria bacterium, assembly GCA_013289985.1. Lineage (GTDB taxonomy): Bacteria > Pseudomonadota > Gammaproteobacteria > Burkholderiales > Burkholderiaceae_C > Scleromatobacter. The sequence continues at coordinate 10,843 of JABCYW010000069.1, forward strand.
TCGGGGCGGCGCAGGCCCACCACGCGCTTGTCCAGCAGCGGCTCCAGCGCGATGCCGTCGATCAGGTCGACCGGGTCGAGCACGTTGCCTTCCGACTTGGACATCTTCTGACCCTGCGCGTCGCGCACCAGGCCGTGGATGTAGACGTCCCTGAACGGCACCTTGCCCGTGAAGTGCGTGGTCATCATGATCATCCGGGCGACCCAGAAGAAGATGATGTCGTAACCGGTCACGAGCACCGACGACGGCAGGAACAGGTCCTGCTCGAGCGTCTTTTCGGGCCAGCCCAGCGTGGAGAACGGCACCAGCGCCGACGAGTACCAGGTGTCGAGCACGTCCTCGTCGCGCACCAGCTTGCCGGTGTAGCCGGCGGCGGCGGCCTTGGTCTTCGCCTCCTCGTCGTTGCGCGCGACGAAGATCCGGCCGTCGTCCGCGTACCAGGCCGGGATCTGGTGGCCCCACCACAGCTGGCGCGAGATGCACCAGTCCTGCAGGTCGTTCATCCAGTGGTTGTAGGTGTTCACCCATTGCTCGGGGTAGAACTTGACCTCGCCCGACTCGACGGCCTTGATCGCCTTGGACGCGATGGACGTGCCGTCCGCGCCCGGCTTGGTCATCGCCACGTACCACTGGTTGGTGAGCATGGGCTCGATGACCTGGCCCGTGCGCTCGCAGCGCGGCACCATCAGCTTGTGCTTGCGCACCTCCACCAGGTAGCCGCCGGCCTCCAGGTCGTCCACGATCTTCTTGCGCGCGACGAAGCGGTCGAGGCCGCGGTAGGCCGCGGGCGCGTTGTCGTTGATCGTCGCGTCGAGCGCGAGCACGCCGACGATGGGCAGGTCGTGGCGCTGGCCCACGGCGTAGTCGTTGGCGTCGTGCGCGGGCGTCACCTTCACCACGCCGGTGCCGAATTCCTTGTCGACGTAGTCGTCGGCGATCACCGGGATGTGCTTGCCCACCAGCGGCAGGATCACCTGCTTGCCGACCAGCGCGGTGTAGCGCTCGTCGGCCGGGTTCACCATCAGCGCGACGTCGCCCAGCATCGTCTCGGGACGCGTGGTGGCCACGGTGAGGTCGCCGCTGCCGTCGGCCAGCGGATAGCGCACCAGCCACAGGAAGCCGTCCTCTTCCTTGCTGTCCACCTCGAGGTCGGACACGGCCGACTTGAGCACCGGATCCCAGTGCACCAGGCGGCGGCCGCGGTATATCAGGCCCTCGTCGAACAGGCGCACGAAGGTCTCGGTGACCGTCTTCGACAGCCCCTCGTCCATCGTGAAGTACTCGTGCTTCCAGCTCACGGAGTCGCCCATGCGGCGCATCTGGCCCGTGATGGTGGAGCCCGACTTCTCCTTCCATTCCCACACGCGCGCCACGAAGTTCTTGCGGCCCAGCTCCTGGCGCTTGATGCCCTGATCCTGCAGCTGGCGCTCCACCACGATCTGCGTGGCGATGCCCGCATGGTCGGTGCCCGGCACCCACAGCGTGTTGTGGCCGCGCATGCGGTGGTAGCGCGTCAACGAGTCCATGATGGTCTGGTTGAACGCGTGGCCCATGTGCAGCGTGCCCGTGACGTTGGGCGGCGGCAGCTGGATCGAGAACGATTCCCTGGCCGGATCCAGCGTGGGCTCGTAGACGCCGCTCTGTTCCCACAGCGGTGCCCAGCGGGCTTCGATGGCGGCGGGTTCGAACGACTTGGCGAGATCGGACATGGGTACTCAGCTCGTGATTTGCAGACCCCGGACTCGGAGGGTGCGGCGCGTCGCGCGCCGGCATGCCGGGGGTTGCCCCAATTGTAGGCGGCGCCCCGCAGCCGAAGTCAGAGCGGGGGCCTCTCGAAGGCCAGCCAGCGTTGCACGGCGGGATGTTCCCACTGGCGCCGGGCGTAGTCGGCCAGGCGTGCGGGCACCGCGTCGCCGTTGAGGACGAGGCGGTTGAGCATCAGGGCCAGGTCGACGTCGGCGATGCTCCACTGCCCGCACAGGTGCGCCTGGCCGGACGCCAGCAAGGCTTCGGCCGCGCTGAACAGCTTGCCGGCCGCTGCCTCGGCCACGGTCGACAGCGCGGGCGCGGGCGCGCCGTAGAACACGACCTCCGTGGAGCGCTCCATGCGGATAGGCATCAGGTCGCTGCGCAGCCAGGCCTGCACCTGGCGGGCACGGGCCTTCTGGCGCGGATCGGCCGGGTACAGCGCCGGGCCCGCGAAGGCCTCGTCCACGTATTCGTCGATGGCGGACGACTCCGACAGCGCGAACCCGTGGTGCACCAGCGTCGGCACGCGCCGCGTCACCGACAGCCCGGCGAAGTCCGGCGCGTGCTGGTTGGAGGCCGCCAGGTCGACGGTGCGCAGCTCGAACGGCAACTGCTTGACGGTGAGCGCGACGAATGCCGACATCGCATACGGGCTGGCGTACTGGGCGTCGACGAAGAGCGTGAGGGAATCGGGCATGTTGGTCAGAGAAGATGCGCGCGCTTGACGGCGGGATGGCGCGAGGGTGCCGTGTCTTGCCTCGAGCGTTGTCGGCTAGGACTGGACGGCGCGATGCCGCTTGAACCAGAGGTTTCCGGGAGCGCGGAACGCCAACCAGAGGGCGTAGCCCTGGAATGCCGTCTGCAAGGCGAGGATCGCGATGTAGATCACGCCGAGGCGAGCCAGGACGCCGCCGGCGAGCAGGACCCCCGCGAGACCCAGGACGAAAAACACCATGTACACAATGCGCGCCCAGTTCTTGCCAGCCCGAAAGAGGAAGGCAAACCCGATCAGGCAGGCCATCACGAACGCGACCATGCCTGGCGACTCATGCATGCCTCTCATCACATAGCTCAGCAGCCCAAGGAGAGCGGAACCGACGATCAGCCAGAAGGCGCGGTCAACGGTCTGAGGACGCTGCATCGGTACTCCGGGAGACGGTTGAAGATCCTCGACAGACGCTTGTGGTGGTTCAAACGGATTGCGGCTTTGCATTCTTGAGACCGAGGTTGGATACCAGATTGAAATCTTGAGTCTTGCCCGCATCGAGCCGGCCCGACTGACAAAGGGCGCGGCTTGGCGTGGCGGGTCAGAGAAGTCGTGCGCGCTTGACGGCGTGGTAACGATTGACGAGCGTGGCAGCGAGCTTTTCAGGCTCCACGTCCACCAGCAGCTGGTTCTTGCCCGCCAGCCGGCGGAACGCCTCGGCGCGGGCGTTCTGGAACCAGTGCGCGGAGGCCACGTCGACGATGGCGCGGTGGTCGTCCAGCGATTGCGACGCGATCTCGGCGACCACGCCTTCCTTCAGGCTCGCCAGCAGCACCAGGTGGCGCGTGCGCATCAGCTTCAACGCGTCCTCCAGTTCGGCGCAGTCCTCGTCGCGGAAGTTGGTGAGGACCACCACCAGCGAGCGGCGGCGCACCCGCAGCATCAGGTCGCGCGCGGCGGCCAGGTAGTCGGAGTGCGTCGGGGTGGGCTCGATGTCGTGCAGGCGGGCCACCAGCGCGTTGAGCGCGGCCATGCCCTTGGACGGCGCGAAATGACGCTGTTGCGAGGCCTCGTGGCCGAAGGTCATCGCGCCCACCGCGTCGCCGTCCTTCAGCGCCACGTAGGCCAGCAGCATCGCGGCGTTGAGCGCCTGGTCGAAGTGGCTGCCGTCGGCGTCGGCGCGCTCGTCGGCGCGCATGCGGCGGCCGCAGTCGAGCAGGAACATCACCGACTGGTCGCGGTCGTCCTGGAACTCGCGCACCACGGCGCGGCGATGGCGCAGCGACGCGTTCCAGTCGATGTGGCGCGTGGGCATGCCCGGCACGTATTCGCCCAGTTGCTTGAAGTCGGTGCCGGCGCCGCGCGCGGCGTAGGTCTTGATGCCGATCTCGGCCAGGCGGCGATCGCCGGCCAGCCAGGCGTAGCGCGACAGCGCGGCGAAGTTCGGGTAGACCTGCACCGACTGCGCCGCGCCCACCCGCAACTGCAGGTCGGCCAGCCCCAGGCGCGAGCGCACGCGGATGGCGGCCGGCTCGAAGACGACCTTGCCGCGCCGCAGCGGCGTGACCTCGTAGCGGACGTCCAGCCGGCTCGCCGCGGGCAGCACCACGTCGGCGGGGAGCAGGCGCTGCGTCATCGTGGCGGGCACGTGGTCGAACAGCGCCAGGCGCCAGGGCCGCGGCCCCTCGTGCGCCAGGGTCACCACCAGCGCGTGCGACTGGCCGAGCGCGAAGGCGCTGGGCATCTGGCGTTCGAACACGATCGGATGGCGGCGCAGCGCCCATGCGGTGAGCGCCGCGTCGGCCAGGAACAGCAGCGTCAACGCCCCGGCCAGCGCGGCGCCCGCGGTGGCGATGGGCAGGTCCGGCAGGTCGCGCGCCTTGGCCACCAGCAGCGCGACGGCCGCGCCGGTGGCGATGGCGGCCACCGCGATCACGGTGCGCCGCGTGGGCATCAGCAGGCGGGACACGTGCCGGATTCCTTCAGAGGCGCGGCGCGTCGACGCGGGCGACGATCTCGCGCAGCACGTCGTCCACGGCGCGGCCCTCCAGCTGCGCGTCGGGCGACAGCACCACGCGATGGCGCAGCGCCGGCAGCACCTGGCGCTTGACGTCGTCGGGCGTGGCGTAGTCGCGGCCGCCGATGAGCGCCGCCGCGCGCGCGGCGCGCACCAGCGCGATCGCGCCGCGCGAGCCCGCGCCGTTGCCCAGGCCCACGGCCCCGCGCGTGGCGCGCGTCAGGCGCACCGCGTAGTCCACCACGCGGTCGTCGATCAGCACCTCGCTCACGCACTGCTGCAGGCGCGCCACGTCGGCCTCGGTGAGGCAGCGCTGCACCTTGTCCAGCGGCAGCGCGTCGCCCACCTGGTGGCCGGTGGCGGTCTTGACCACGTCCACCTCCTCGGCCTGCGTGGGAAAGTCTATGTCGATCTTGAACAGGAAGCGGTCGCGCTGGGCCTCGGGCAGCGGGTACGTGCCTCCGAGTCGATCGGGTTCTGCGTGGCCAGCACCATGAACGGCCGCGGCAGAGACACCGTCTGGCCCTCCAGCGTCACCTGGCGCTCCTGCATCACCTCCAGCAGCGCGCTCTGCGTCTTGGCCGGCGCGCGGTTGATCTCGTCGCCCAGCAGCAGGTTGGTGAAGATGGGGCCCTTGCGCAGGCGCAGCCGGCCGATGCCGCCGTCGGTGCCGGGCTCCAGCACGGCGTGGCCCGTGAGGTCGGACGGCATCAGGTCGGGCGTGAACTGCACGCGCGAGAACTGCAGCGACATCGCCTGCGCGAGGGCGCGCGCCAGCAGCGTCTTGCCCAGGCCCGGCAGGCCTTCGTAGAGGATGTGGCCCGAGGCGACGAAGGCCACCAGGGTCTGGTCGATGACCTGCTGCTGGCCGACGACGGCGCGGCCGACCTCGGTGCGCAGCCTGTTCAGCGCGCTGACGATGAATTCGAGTTCCTGGGATTCGATGGCCATGGTGGTGTCCGTGGGGTTCTCAAGGGGCAGGCGGTGCCGAGGGCGTGCGCAGGAGCGCGCGCCGGCTTTGTTCGAGGACGGCCGTTGCCGCCAGGATCTGCGCGGGCGTGGCGCCCGTGCCGACGTTCAGGGACTGCAGCAGCGCGGGCTGGTCGATGGCGTGCGAATGCGCGATCGCGGCGGCCAGCGCCGCCACGCGCGCGGCGTCGTCCAGGCCGGCCCAGTCTTCCACGCGGGTGCGGGCCACGGCGTCGAACGCCAGCCGGGTGGCGGCGTGCAGCGCGCGCGGATCGGTGCCGGCGATGAACTGCCCGGTGCCGCGCACCTGCTCGCCCATGGAGCGGCGCGCGAGCGGCGGCTGGGCCTCGCGCGGCCCGAAGCGCACCATCAGGCGCCACAGCGCGAGCGCCAGCGCGGCCAATGCCAGCAGCGACGGCGTGCGGGCCTCGTGCCACAGCCAGGCCAGCAGCGGCTCGCGCTTCTCGTCGTCGACGATCCACACGGCGCGTCCCGGCGCGGCCTGCAGCACGGCCGCGGCGATGAGCGCGTTGTCGTTCTGCAGGATGCCGTGGTTGTCGGTGACCAGCGTCGGCGCCACGCCCGTGACGCTGCCGCGGCCGATGGTCACGCGGATGGCCAGCGTCTCGTGCGCATCGGACAGCACCCACGTGGGGGGAACGTGGTCCAGCGTGCGCAGCTGGCCGTCGTAGCCGCAACCGCGGTACACGCGGCCGGGCTCGAAGGCGGGCTGCGTGGTGGACTCGGTCTCGTGGAAATCGGCGCAGAACCCGTACGGTTGGCGCGGGAACAGGCGGGCAAAGTCGCGTTTCTGCTGCTCGCCGTCGTCGGGCTGGCGACGCGTGGCGGGCACGTCGTGGTCGTCGTCCTGCTCGTCGTCGGCGTCCGACGCCGCGGCGGCGGCCGGCTTCGCGACGCCGGGCGTGGGGTGGGGATGCGGTTGGACGTAGGACAGCGGCACCCAGCGCAGGTCGTTCTGGCCGCGCCACGCGCCGCCCAGCACGAGATGCCCGCCGTTCTCCACCCAGGCCTTCAGTCGGGCGTCGCGTTCCGGGAAGATGTTCCACAGCCCCGACTCCAGCATCAGCGTGGCATCGGCCGGCGGCATCGGCTCGAGCGAGCTGCGCGTCTCCAGCGTGGCCCCGGCGGCTTCGAGGATGCGGCGCAGCGAGTAGCGCTTGTCGGTGGCGGCCAGGCCGCGTGGGTCGTCGTCCACCGTCACCTCGACCCAGCGCGTGTGCATCACGATCCAGCCCATCAGGAACAGGATCACGGCCACGCCGAGCACGCGCAGGACCACCGGCGTCTTCATGCGGCGCTCCCTGTGGCGGGCGACGCGGCATCCAGCCGCGTGCCGAAGCCGCCGCACAGCGCCTCGCCCATCGCCAGCGACAGCGCGCGGCCGCCGTAGGTGTTGGCCTCCCATGCGCGCACCACCTGCGTGACGTAGCGAAGCGCCTCCGGCGCGAGCCGGCCGCGGGCCAGGGCCAGGCACTCGCCCTCGGTGGCCGACGCGGTGATCGGCACCTCGAAGCGATGGATCAGCCGCGACAGCGCGCCGCGGTACAGCAGCGACAGCGCCGCCGGCACCTGGCCGGCCTGCCACAGCGCCCAGGCCGCGGCGCCGACGTCGTCGGGCAGGCTCGCCGGCCGCACGTCGAGGTCGCGCACATGGCTGACGGCCGACTCCGCGGCCGCGCGGCGCCGGAACGCACGCAGCTCGATGAAGCGGCGCGCGCTCACCAGCGCCAGCGCCACGAGCACGGCCACGATGCCCCACAGCAGGAAGCGGCTGGTGTCGTTGAGGAAGCGCGCGAACGCCGCCATCCATGCGAGGAACGCCGAGTCGTCGGCGGGCTTGCGGCGCTCGCGCGATGTGTCGCTCTTCCAGCGCAGCGTGTGTTCCTTGTGCCGACCCGAGAGCAGCGGATCGGCACGCAGCTGCGCGGTGGCGGCCTCCACGCGGGCGGCGCGTGGGTCGGCCGATACGGAGGCGGCCGATGCCGGCGCGGACGCCGCGGCGGTCGCGCCGTCGCCATCGTCGTCGTCGTCCTGGGCGCGTGCGCCGGCCAGCGCCGCGCCCAGGCAGGCGGCCAGCAGCGCGGCGCGCGCGAGCTCAGCGCGGGGCGAACGCATGGCGCAGGTCCTGTTCCACGTCCCAGGCCTCGAGCTCGACCCGGCGATTGAGGTACATCGCGAAGCCGGAGGCCACGAAGAAGGGCTCGACGAAGAGCACGGCGAGCGCATGGCCCGCGTAGAGCACGCAGGTGGCGGGCACGCTCTCGCTGAAGAGCCAGTGCATCGCGTCGGTGTTGCGCAGCCCCGGGGTCATCCACGGCAGCAGCGAGAGCAGCCCGATCATCACGAACAGCTCGATCCAGGAGAACGTGGACTGCGTCATCATCGCCGCGCCGCGCTGGTTGCGCACGATGGCCTTCACGCGCTGGCGCCGCGCCGCGCCGGTCTGGCCTTCCAGCTGCGTCACCGGCATCGAGTACGCGCGCCAGAACGACAGCCGCCAGATCGACAGCAGCGCCAGCATGGGCAGCCATGGCGCGCTGCGGCGCGCCTCCCACGCGTCGTTGAAGCGCGTCTCCTCGCCGAAGGCCTGGCGGGCATAGATGTGCAGCAGCGTGCGATCGAGCCAGGGCTTGAACCACCACAGCAGCGTGGACGGCAGCCAGGGCGCGAGTTCGACGGTGGCGCCGCAGGCCACCACCAGCAGCAGCGCCAGCGGCAGGAACGCGTGCGCCAGCGAGCGCAGGCTGCGCTGGGTCATGCGCACGCCCAGATCGACCGCCTCGTAGGCCGGCCGCGGCCGCAGCGCGAGCTGGAGCTGCTCGGCCTTCATCGCGCGGGTGCCGCCTCGTGCCCTCGGCCCTGCAGCCCGAGGTAGGCGAAGACGAGCGCCCAGCAGCCCGCGCCCACGCCGTACTTGACGCCGGGCGCGATCCAGCCCGCCGACGACCAGAAGGCCTCGATGGCCGCGGCGATGATCAGGAACACGAAGAAGCAGAACACCACCGGCGAGGTCTCGCCCGCGGCGCGCACCAGCGCCTGCGTGCGCGTGAGGCGCCCGGGCGCGAGCACCGCGTGGCCCAGCTTCAGGCCGGCCGTGCCGGACAGCACGATGGCGGTGAGCTCGAACGCGCCGTGCGTGATCACGAACGAGAAGAAGCGCTCGCCGTCGCCGCGCGTGACCAGGAAGCCCGCGATGGCACCGAAGATCAGCCCGTTGTAGCCCACCATCGCCAGGCTGCCGACGCCCAGCATCAGCCCGGCCGCGAAGCACTGGAACGAGATGCCCACGTTGTGCATGATGTAGAAGCCGAACATCTGCCAGTCGTCGCCCGAGGTGCGGCCCAGGTGCTCGCCGGCCTCCTGGCCGTACATGCCGTCGAACATGCGCACCTGGCGCGCGTCGACAACCGTGAGCACGAAGTGCGGGTCGACCCAGGTGGCCACGCCCACCACCACGATGGGCAGCACGAACACGAGCGCCACCACCAGCAGGTGCCAGCGCAGCGCGCGCACCGCGGCCGGCGCCTGGTACAGCACCAGGTCGCGCAGCGCGGCCAGGCCGAAATCGTGGCGGCGGTAGATGCGCTGGTGCGCACGCGCGGCCAGCGTCTCCAGGCGCGCCACCAGGTGCACCGGGTAGGCCCGCTCGCGCGCCAGCGCCAGGTGCTCGCAGCACTGCCGGTACAACTGCGCCACGCGGGCGCCGCCGGCCACCGGCGTCGTGTCGGTCGGGAACTCGCCGGCCTTGAGCTTGCGCGCCTTGCGGCCGTCGCGCGCGCCCTTGTCGAGCGCGTCCAGGCCGCGCTCGAGCTCGATCCAGCACGGTTCGTAGCGGGCCTCGAATTGGCGGGGCGTCATGGGTCAGTGCTGTCCCATCAGCCACTGGGCGACGGCCACCAGCCGCGGGCCGGGACGGATCGGCGCCGGCGCCGTGCCGCCCGGCGCGTAGTCGGGCGGCGGCAGCGCGTCCTCGGCCAGCGCGGCGAGCTCGTCGACGCGCTCGGTGGTGAGGCGGCGCGAGCGCCCGGCCAGGCGCAGGATGGCCACCTGCTGGGCCCGCGTGAGCGGCACGCGCGGCGCCAGCGGCGCGACGTCGGGCAGCGCGCCGGCCAGCCGCACCTGTTCGACATGGACCACCAGCGTGCCGGCCACGATGTCACCCAGGCGCTTGAAGTCGGCGCGCAGCAGCATGGACACCAGGCCGAACGCGTAGGCGAGCGGCATGAAGTCGGCCACGCGCAGCAGGTTGCGCGTGACCGCCGCCGACGGCGTGACGGGCAGGCCCGTGTCCATCAGCACCTGCAGGCCGAGCGCGCGCTTGCCGGGCGTCGCCGCGCCCGGCAGCAGCTCGAAGACGATCGGGTAGAGCCACTCGAGGCCGAAGTAGATGATCAGCATGATGCCCACGCCCATCCCCTTCACGCCGCCCAGCACCGCCGCCGCCACCGAGAACGCGATGAAACGGATGAACCAGTCCAGCGAATAGGCCAGCGCGCGCGGCACGGCGCCGGCCGGGCGCAGCTGGATGCCGATGCCTTCGGGCGTCTCGGCGAGGAGCGTGGTGTCGAGCTTCAAGTGGCGCGTCGCCTGCCCGGGGTCAGAAGCTGATGGTGCGCAGTTGCGCGCCCGAGCTGCCAAGCAGCGTCGCGCCTTCCGAGGTTGCGGCCGTCACGACCTTGGTGTCGGCGATGTTGTCGTGCACGCACAACCGGTTCTCGCGGAAGATCAGCAGCACGTCGAGCAGGCTGATGACGTAGCCGAGCAGCGGGATCATGCTCAGGATCGTGACCGGCAGCCAACGCAGGAAGATGAAGCGGCCGAACCCGACGCGGCTGCCGTCGGTGCGCACGACGCGGATGCCCATCGCGCGCTTGCCGATCGTCTGCCCGTAGCGATAGACCAGCACCGCGGTGTAGACGAAGATGCCTGCGATGGCGGCCAACGCCAGCAGGCCGATGACGATCGCGACCACGCCGCCGCCGCCGCTGGCGTGAACGCCGGCGCCGGCCGCGGCTGCGCGCTTCTGGTAGGTCGCGTAGGCGGGCATCGCGATCGCGGCGAGGATCCCGATGATGGCGGCGACGCCGCCGACCGCCAGGAAATCGATGATGGCCGCGGCGAGGCGCGCGCCCCGCGTGGCTTCCACCATCTCGATCTGCGTGTCGATCTGGTCGTCGACGAGCGCGCGCGGCGGCGCGAACGGATTCTGGGCTCCGATGCTGGACATGATTTCCTCCCTCCGGGGGGCTATGGGGTCGACACGGCGTCGTGATGCGCCGCTTTCGCTTTCGGGATCGTAGCGCGGCGGAGAGGGTTTTCGGTTCCGTATCCCCCGGAATGGGGAGTGAACGATCTCACGCCGCGCGTCGTTGCGCGCGGCCCCTCAGGCGCGCGACGCGCCCAGAGACGCGCTCATCGAGGAGGCCGCGGTGACCACCTTCGTGTCCGCGATCTGGTCGTGCAGGCACTGGCGCGAGTCGCGGAAGATCACGAGCGAGTCGATCAGCACGTACAACGCGCCGATGAGCGGGATGACCCCCGGCAGCACCGCCGCGGCACCGCGGCCGAAGAACAGGCGCACGAACCCCGCGCGGCTGCCGTCGGTGCGCACGATGCGCAGGCCCAGCAGCTTCTTGCCGAGCGTGCCGCCGAACGCGTGCAGCGACCAGCCCTGGACCACGCCGATGACGAGGTAGCCGGGCAGCATCGCCTTGAACATCGCCCCCATCATCGATGTGGGGTCCGGTGGCGACTGCGGGTCGAAGCCCATCATCGCGGCGCCGCCCATCATGAAATAGGCCGGCATGAAGATCAGTGCGTTCAGCAGGCCGTCGATGATGACGGCCACCAGGCGCATGCCGCGCCCTGCGAGCGCCTGGCCTTCGGCCGGGTCCGCGGGGTCGGCGAGTTCGGCCTTGGGCGGTGCGAAGCGGTTGCTGTCGATGTCGGTCATGGTGCGGGCGTGGTGTGCGCGTGAGTGGCGGGGCGCCGGAGTGCGGCCCGAGGATGCTAACCGGCCATGCGAGGACGGCGCGTCAGGGTCTCGCCTGAGGGCACCGCGAAACTTGCGGCTTCTTGACCGTCCGGCCCGTCACATGAACAGGTGCTCGCCCGCGTTCTCGCCGCCCAGGATCACGTAGTTCACCTTGCGGATGTCGCCGGCGCAGCGGCCGCCCGCGTACGAGATGGAGCTCTGGAGGTCTTCCTGCATCTCGCGCAGGGTGTCCGGCAGGCGGCCCTTGATCGGCTCGAGGATGCGCTTGCCCTCGACGTGGCGGTACTCGCCCTTGTTGAAGTCGGACGCGCTCCCGTAGTACTCCTTGTACAGCTTGCCGTCGACCTCCACCGTCTGGCCAGGGCTCTCCTCGTGGCCGGCGAACAGCGAGCCGATCATCACCATCGTGGCGCCGAAGCGCAGGCTCTTGGCGATGTCGCCGTTGTGGCGGATGCCGCCGTCCGCGATGATGGGCTTGGTGGCCACGCGCGCGCACCACTTGAGCGCCGACAGCTGCCAGCCCCCGGTGCCGAAGCCGGTCTTCAGGCGGGTGATGCACACCTTGCCCGGGCCCACGCCGATCTTGGTGGCGTCGGCGCCCCAGGTCTCGAGGTCGATCACGGCCTCGGGCGTGCCCACGTTGCCCGCGATGACGAAGGCCTTGGGCAGCGTCTTCTTGATGTGGGCGATCGTCTTGCGCACGCTCTCGGCGTGGCCGTGGGCGATGTCGATCGTGACGTAGTCCGCGCCGATGCCGGCGGCCGCGAGGCGGTCGATGATCGCGTGGTCCTCGGGCTTGACGCCGGCGCTGATGGACACCAGCAGGCCCTTGTCGCGCATGTTCTTCGCGAAGGCGACGGTGTCGAGGTCGAACCGGTGCATCACGTAGAAGTAGCCGTTGCTCGCCAGGAATTCGGCGATGGGCACGTCCAGCACCGTCTTCATGTTGGCCGGCACCACCGGCAGCCTGAAGCGGTGCGGGCCGAACTCCATCGAGGTGTCGCACTCGCTGCGGCTCTCGACGACGCACTTGCGCGGCAGCAGCAGGATGTTGTCGTAGTCGAAGATTTCCATGGTCATCGTCCTTGTCTCTTATCTCGGATCGGCGCAGCGGTCGCTCGCCATCTGCGTGATGCGGCCGTCGGCGTTCTCGATCCACGCGGTGGCCACCAGGTTCTCGGGGTGGGCGTTCTCGGGCCAGCGCAGGCCATACAGCGGGGCGACGGCGTTCTTCGCGCCGGGGCCGGCCGGCAGCCTCAACGGGCCGACGACCACGCGCACGAGGCGGCGCGGGATCCGCGTGTCCTGGGTGCCGACGGGGATCTGCTCCACCAGCGCGATCCAGCCCGTGCTGCCGGCGTCCCAGACGCCGGTGGCGTGCATCTGCACCCCGAAGTAGCCGTTGTGCGGCAGGCTGGAGTGCACGTAGAAGCGGCGCCCGGCGGGCCGCGTCTTCGACAGCGCCGTCATCGCGTCGAACGCGGCCGGCGCGCTCGCCAGGCGCGCGGGCAGATCCGCACCCACGCGCGCGAGGCGACCCGCGGCCTCGGGCAGCGCGCCCGCGGCCATGGCCGAGTCGTCGGCGGCCGGGGTGATCCAGTCCAGGCTCCACTCCCTGGCGGACACGGCCATGGCGCCGAGCGCCGGCGGGGCGGCCTGCCAGCAGGCGAGGCAGTCGGCGCCGACGAAGTGTTCCACCAGCAGCGTGGCGCGTGCCGGGCAGTCGGCCTCGACGCCCGGCGCCGGCCTGGGCGTCGCCGCGGCGAGCGTCGTCGCCAGCAGCGCGGCGGTGCACACGGCCCGGGAAAGAAGCCGGCGGGCACCACTGCCCGAACCTAGAATGGGTGGATGCATATCCAGCATTCTGACGCCGATCCCGAAAGCCCCAGTCCCGACCGGCTGCTGCGCGGCCTGAACCCCGAGCAGATGGCGGCGGTGACGCTGCCCGCGCGGCCCGCGCTGATCCTGGCCGGCGCCGGCTCCGGCAAGACGCGCGTGCTCACCACCCGCATCGCGTGGCTGCTGCAGACGGGGCAGGTGTCGCCCGGCGGCATCATGGCCGTCACGTTCACCAACAAGGCGTCCAAGGAGATGCAGGCGCGGCTGTCGGCCATGCTGCCCGTCAACGTGCGCGGCATGTGGATCGGCACCTTCCACGGCCTGTGCAACCGCTTCCTGCGCGCGCACTGGAAGCTGGCCGGGCTGCCGCAGGGCTTCCAGATCCTCGACTCGTCCGACCAGCTGTCGGCCGTCAAGCGCATCATCAAGGCGATGAAGCTCGACGAGGAGCGCTTCGTGCCCAAGCAGGTCACGTGGTTCATCGCCGGCGCGAAGGAGGACGGCCTGCGCCCCAAGGACGTCGAGGTGCACGACGGCCAGACGCGCAAGATGGTGGAGATCTACCAGGCCTACGAGGATCAATGCCAGCGCGAGGGCGTGGTCGACTTCGCCGAGCTGCTGCTGCGCGCGTTCGAGCTGATGCGCGACAACGAGGCGGTGCGCGAGCACTACCGCCACCGCTTCCAGCACATCCTGGTCGACGAGTTCCAGGACACCAACCGCCTGCAGTACGCGTGGCTGAAGATGTTCGCGGGGCCGCACGGCGCCGTGTTCGCGGTGGGCGACGACGACCAGAGCATCTACGGCTTCCGCGGCGCGCTGGTGGGCAACATGGCCGACTTCGAGCGCGAGTTCCGCGTCGACAAGGTCATCAAGCTGGAGCAGAACTACCGCAGCTTCGGCAACATCCTGGACGCCGCCAACCACCTGATCGACCGCAACTCCAAGCGCCTCGGCAAGAACCTGCGCACCGACCAGGGCCCGGGCGAGCCGGTGCGCGTGTTCGAGTCCACCAGCGATTTCGCCGAGGCCCAGTGGTTCCTCGACGAGGCGCAGCAGCTGCACCGCGCCGGCACCGCGCGCTCCGAGATCGCGGTGCTCTATCGCAGCAACGCGCAGTCGCGGGTGATCGAGTCGGCCCTGTTCAACGCCGGCATTCCGTACCGCGTGTACGGTGGCCTGCGCTTCTTCGAGCGGGCCGAAGTCAAGCACGCGCTGTCCTACCTGCGCCTGGTCGAGAACCCGAACGACGACACCAGCTTCCTGCGCGTCGTCAACTTTCCCACGCGCGGCATCGGCGCGCGCACCATCGAGCTGCTCCAGGACTCGGCGCGCCAGTCGGGCCGCAGCCTGTTCCAGAGCGTGGGCAGCGTGGCGGGCAAGGGCGGCGGCAACCTCGCGCAGTTCACGGGCCTGGTCGAGCGCATGCAGCGGGCGACGCGCGGCATGACGCTGCGCGACATCATCGAGCACATGCTGGCCGAGACGGGCCTGATCGACTTCTACCGCGCCGACAAGGACGGCGCCGATCGCGTGGAGAACCTGGAGGAACTGATGAACGCCGCCGAGGCCTTCGTCACCCAGGAGGGCTTCGGCCGCGACGCGGTGGCGCTGCCGGTGGACGAACTGTCGCCCGGCACGCTGGCCTCCCGCAACGCATCGCGCGACGTGCCGGGCATCGTGCTCGACTCCCCCGTCACGCCCGACGCCGACACCGGCGAGATCATGTCGCCGCTGGCCGCCTTCCTCACGCATGCCTCGCTGGAGGCCGGCGACAACCAGGCCCAGGCCGGGCAGGACGCGATCCAGCTGATGACCATCCATTCGGCCAAGGGCCTGGAGTTCGACAGCGTGTTCATCACGGGCCTGGAAGAGGGCCTGTTCCCGCACGAGAACTCGATGCAGTCCAACGACGGCCTCGAGGAAGAACGCCGCTTGATGTACGTCGCCATCACGCGCGCCCGCAAGCGCCTGTACCTGAGCTTCAGCCAGACGCGGCTGCTGCACGGCCAGACCCGCTACAACGTCAAGAGCCGCTTCGTCGACGAGCTGCCCGAGGCCAACCTGCGCTGGCTCACGCCGCGCAACCAGTCGTTCGGATCGGGCTATGCGCGCGAGTACAAGCAGGCGTGGGAGCGCGGCACCGGCCTGGGCTCGATGGTCGGCGCGGGCCGCGTCGATTCGGCGCCCGTGCCCAAGGCGATGCAGGAGAGCCGCTCGGCCACCAGCAGCGGCGGCCACGCGCTGCGCCAGGGCCAGTCGGTGTTCCACAACAAGTTCGGCGAGGGCGTGATCGTCACGCTGGAAGGCGCCGGCGAGGAGGCGCGCGCGCAGGTCAACTTCGGGCGGCACGGGATGAAGTGGCTGGCGTTGTCGGTGGCCAAGCTGACGCCGGTCGACTGACATGACGCCGGTCTACGACGCCAACGTCCGCCTCGTCTGCTTCTTCGACGGCACGTACCTGTACGACCTGTCCAACGAGTGGATCGCCTTCCACGACCGCGGCAACGTCTTCGCCACCAGCGGTCGCTGGCTCGGGCCCCTGCAGGCCGGCACCTTCCTCGATCTCGACGGCAAGGCCGTGGCCTGGCTCGCAGGATCGCGGCCCACCACCGGCATGAAGCCGGCGCCGCCGATGAACCCGAAGCGGCCGTTGCCGCCCAAGCGTCCGCTGCACCCGCGCGCGCCGCTGCCCCCGTCGGTGCCGTTGCAGCCGGGCGGTGGCTGGTCGCCGCTCACCTGGAACCAGTGGATGGGCCACGAAGCCGCCGCCGAGGCCGCGCGCGTGGACGCGGCCGGCCTGGCCATCGAGCCGATCGCCGCCGGCAACGTCGACGCGTTCTTCGCCTACCTGGGCGGGCAGCTCGCCGAGAACGGCCGCGACGGACGCTGGTTCATGCCGATGGCACCCACCGGCGACGGCGTGCCCGCGGCCAAGCGAGCGTCGTTCCAGGCCGGCTTCGCCACGCCGGTGGGCGATCCGGGCTGGCGCCGCGGCTGGATCGCGCGCGACGCCGCCGGCGCGGTGGCGGGCCACGTCGACCTGCGTTCGCATGCCGAGGCCTTCACGAGCCACCGCTGCCAGCTGGGCATGGGCGTGCGTCCCGACCTGCGCCGCCTGGGCCTGGCGAGCCGGCTGCTGGCCCATGCCAACGCCTGGGCCGCGGCGCAGGGCCTGAAGTGGATCGACCTGCAGGTGCTGGCCGTCAACGAGCCGGCCGTGGCGCTCTACCGGCGCGAGGGCTTCCTGATGCAGGGCGGCCGGCCGGACATGTTCGTGATCGACGGCGCCTCGCTGGGCGAGATCTGGATGGCCCGCAAGGTCAGCCCTTCCAGGTGAACGGGAACTTCACCTGCTTCCAGAATCCGTCGGGCACGTAGTCGCCGACGACGCCGTACTGGTCGGGCCACTTGCGATCCGACTTCACCGCCGTGCCGAACACGTAGTCGATGAACGCGAAGTGCGCCGCGTAGTTCTTGTCGATCGCCTCGTCGTCCTGCGAGTGGTGCCAGTGGTGGAAGTTGGGCGTGACGATGAGGTAGCGCAGCGGCCCCAGTCGCACGCTGACGTTGGCGTGGTTGAACACGGCCTGGAAGCCCACGATCACGATGTAGGTGTCGATCACGCCCTTGTCGAAGCCCAGCACGAAGATGGGCGCCAGCACCAGCGTGCGCGTGATCAGCAGCTCCACCACGTGCTGGCGCGAGCCGGCCAGCCAGTCCATGCTCTTGACGCTGTGGTGCACGGCGTGCAGCCGCCACAGCACGGGCACCTCGTGGTACGCGCGGTGCGTGGCGTACTGCACCAGGTCGGCCACGAGGACGATGAGGAACAGCGCCACCGGATAGGGCAGGTCGCGCACCCAGGCCTGGACGCCGTCCTTGGCCGCCCAGCCGAACAGCTTGTGCACCAGCAGGTTGGTGGCCAGCAGCACGAAGCCCACGATCATGTGGTTGACGATGAAGTGCTGCATGTCCACCTGCCACTCGGCGCGGAAGACGGGCTGCTCGCGGCGCAGCGCGAACAGCTTCTCGATGAACACGAAGATCAGCGAGGAGCCCAGCAGGTCGAGGATGAACCAGTCGAGGCCGATGTAGGGCGTGTGGTCGGCGAAGTTGTTCACCGGCACCTTGGCGCCGCCCAGCAGCGCCGACGCCGCCACGAGGAAGAACGCCGACGCGGCCAGCCAGCGGGTGCGCGCGAACAGGATGTTGTACAGCGAGATGCCGCCGGCCACGACCATCGCCCAGTACATGATGAGCCGGATGGTGGCGACGTCGTAGGACTTGCGCAGCTCCGGCGTGCTGAGGTACTGCGGGAAGTGGAACGCGAGCACGCCCAGGAAGCACAGGATGCCCAGGATCAGCGCCGTGACGCCGGAGCCCATGCCGCGCCCCGTGGGCAGCGGCCCGTGCGAGTGGGCGAGCGTGTTGAGCTTGGCGAGTGTCTTCGTCGTCTTCATCCGGAGTCTCGAGGTGGCATTGCGGCAGCCTGCATTCGAGCCGAAACCGGGCGGCCTGGCTACCCTCTTGTGGGGGTCAGGCGGCCGGCGGCTCGCCGTCGGCCATCACCGTGCGGAACGGCGTCGACGAGGTGATCTCGAAGGTGTCCACGAAGCCGAACCACATCGACAGGAAATACGTGATGCTCAGGATCATCTGGCCGGTGAGCGCCGCCAGCGACACCGTCTCGATGCCGAAGGCCGCCGCCAGCAACTGCACGAGCGCGTCGAACGCGATCCACACCACGAACCAGCCCAGCAGGAACGTGCAGAACGCGCCCTTGGTGCGCCAGATCGCGACGACGCTGGAGAACACCGCCTGCACGGCCCCCTGGCGGCCCCAGTGCACCAGCGCCGGCGCGTACCACAGCGGGATCGAGACCAGGGTCAGCCCGAGCGTCACGAAGCGCATCGACGACAGGCTGGCCGCGCTCACCGGCGGGAACACGGGCGGCTTGCCGTCGGTGGGCGGCGTCATGGCCGCCTGCACCCAGCGCCGCGTCTCGCCGCCGTCCATCGCGTCGGCCCACAGCGCCAGGATGGCCAGGGCCGCGGCGTACACCAGCATGATCGCCAGCATGCCGCGCCCGGCCTGCGGCGAGGAGGAGAACGGCGCCTTGAACACGCTCGGCCGCAGCTTCACGTCGTCGAGCACGTCCGACGTGGCCTGCATGAAGCCCACGGTCAGCAGCGGCAGCCATGCGGCGACCGCCAGCATCACCACCGGCGACACCGTGACCGACAACAGCGCGATCACGAACAGGCCCAGCGTGAAGAACAGCCACAGGCCGATGAAGCCCAGCGGCCGGCGCCAGAACGTGCGGAATCCCCGGCGGATCCAGAACAGGCCGGCGGCGGCGGGGAGGCTGCGCAAGCGGATCTTGACGGGCGCGGAGGAAGCGGACATCAGAACTCGGGGTGCCAGGGCGACTCGATGCAGTCGTCGAGCACGCGCTCGAAGTGCGTCGGATCCTTGGCCTTGAGCAGCGCGGCCTCGCGCGGCAGGTACCAGTCGGCCAGGCGCGACAGCCAGAAGCGCAGCGCGGCGGCGCGGCGCATGCCGGGCAGCGCGCGCAGTTCGGCCGGGCTCATCGGGCGATGCACGTGGTAGGCACGCAGCAGGGCCTGCGCGTGCTCGGGCTCGAGGCGGCCGGTGTC
>JABCYW010000070.1 GCA_013289985.1 Betaproteobacteria bacterium
GACCTTCTGCACCTCGGCCGCGATGTCGCGCAGCCTGATCGGATCGGGCCCGGTGACCCGGTATGCAACCGGGAACGGGGAGTACGGGCCGAACACGAGTTGGGTGACACGCAGGCGAGCTTCCGGGGCGAGGCCATCGGAGATGGCTTGCTGCAATCGGTGCTTCAACACCTCGCGCTCATCCTGATCGTCGGTCCGCACCACGATCTTTGCGAACGAGGGATCGGGCAGTTCCGGCCCCATCGAGAAGTAGAAGCGGGGTGCGCCCTGCCCGATGTAGGCCGTGACGATCCTGGCCTCCTTTTGCTTGGACAACCACGCTTCCACCTTCGCGGTGGCGGCGCTGGTCTGGTTGATCGACGTGCCATAGGGCATCTGCACTTCGACCAGCACCTCGGGTCTGTCCGAGATCGGGAAGAACTGCTTCTTGACCACACCCATTCCGAGGATGGCCAGGACGAAGAGGCCCGCCACCGAAGCCGCCACCATCCACTTGCCCGCTATGACGCGCTCAAGCAGGCGACGGAAGCGGTTGTAGAGGGGCGTGTCGTAGATCGCGCCGTGGCCGCCCTCGATCTTCTTGAAATCGGGCAACAGCTTGACGCCGAGGTACGGCGTGAAGAACACCGCGACCACCCAGGACGCGATCAGCGCGATGCCCACGATCCAGAACATGTTGCTGGTGTACTCGCCCGCGGTGGAACGAGCGAAGCCGTTGGGCATGAAGCCGACGGCAGTGACCAGCGTGCCCGACAGCATGGGCGCCGCCGTGTGACTCCAGGCATAGGCCGAGGCGGCGACGCGGTCGAGGCCCTCTTCCATCTTCACCACCATCATCTCGATGGCGATGATGGCGTCGTCCACCAGCAGGCCCAGCGCGAGGATCAGGGACCCCAACGTGATGCGGTCGAAGTTCTTTCCGGTCGCGAGCATCACCACGAAGACCACCGCCAGCGTCAGCGGCACGGCCGCCGCCACGACCAGGCCCACGCGCCAACCCATGCTCAGGAAACTCACCAGCATGACCACCAGCAGCGCGACAAGGAACTTGACCATGAACTCGTCCACCGCCGAACTGATGTTCACG
Organism: Betaproteobacteria bacterium; assembly: GCA_013289985.1. Lineage (GTDB taxonomy): Bacteria > Pseudomonadota > Gammaproteobacteria > Burkholderiales > Burkholderiaceae_C > Scleromatobacter. Next base: position 1,088 of record JABCYW010000070.1, read on the forward strand.
GCCTGGTCGGTCACCTTGGTCAGGCTCATGCCCAGGGGCTGTTCAGCGTTGATCGCACTCACCTCGCGATCGAGCGCCTTGCCCAGGTCGAGCCCGTTCCAGCCGTCCCGCATGACGACACCCAGCAGCAACGCAGGCTCACCGCCGTTGCGAACCATGAAGGTCGCCGGATCTTCATAGCCGCGCTTGACCGTGGCGATGTCCGACAGCTTCAAGGTGCGGCCCTGCGCCTGCACCGGGGTGTCGCGGATCTGCTGCAGGTCGTCGAACGCCCCGTCCAGGCGAATGAATACCTCCGGGCCATGCGTCTCGACGGAGCCAGCCGCCGTCAGCGCATTCTGGCCATTGAGTGCGGCGAACACTTCCTGGGGGCTGACACCCAGGGTCGCCAGGCGCTCGTGCGAGAACTCGACATAGATGCGCTCGGCTTGCTCGCCGATGATGTTGACCTTCTTCACGCCGGCCACGTGCAACAGTCGCTGGCGAAGCGTTTCCGCATCGCGCACCAGCAGGCTTTGGGGCTTGCCCTTGGCCTTCAGCGCAAAGAGCGCGAAGGTGACATCCGCGTATTCGTCATTGATGATCGGGCCGATCACGCCCTGGGGAAGATTGGTTGCCTCGTCGCCGGCCTTCTTGCGAGCCTGGTAGAACTCTTCCTGCACTTCGGACGGCGGCGTGCTGTCAAGCAAGGTCAGGGTGGTGAATGCCAATCCGGGCCGGGTATAGGTCTCGGTACGGTCGTACCAGCGCAACTCCTGCATGCGCTTCTCGATCTTCTCGGCCACCTGATCCTGCATCTGCTGCGCGGTCGCGCCAGGCCAGACGGTGACGATGTTCATCACCTTGACGGTGAAGGCCGGGTCTTCGGCGCGGCCCAGCTTCAGGAATGCGACGAGGCCGCCCAGCGAAATCAGAATGATGAGGAACAGGGTGATGGAGCGCTCGCGCACGGCAAGCGCCGACAGATTGAAGCGGCCCTCGCTCATGGACGGGCTCCTTCCGCCACCGCCACGGCGGCCCGGTCAGCCCGGCGAACCGATTCGCCTTCCCGCAGCAGATGCGCCCCGAGCGCGACGATGCGATCGCCTTCCTTCAGCGAGCCAGCAACGCGGGCGCTGTCGTCGTCCAGACGCTGCACCGCGACCGGACGCCAGGAGACCTTGGCGGGCTCGCCGTCGACAACCCAGACGCCGGTTCCCTTGCCCGAGTCGAACAGCGCGCCGATGGGCACCTGCAGCCCTGGCGCACCCGACGCTTGCGCATCCCCGATCCGCACGATGACCGTCGTGCCCAGCGGTGCGTTCGCAAGCTCGCCAGCGAGAACGTAGCGGGCCTCGAAAGTCCGGGCGAGGCGGTCTGCGACGTCCGACAGTTGCCGAAGTTCGGCCGGGACGACGAGCCCGTCACGCCCGTAGATGGAGGCCTGCGCCCGCGAACCGATGGCCGGACGCAAGGTCTCCGGCAACTGGATGACCGCCTCGCGATGGCCTGCATGCGCCAGGCGCACGACGGTCTGTCCCGCGCCAACGACCTGGCCCGGTTCGGCCAGCGTCTCCATGACCACGCCATCGCCGTCGGCGACGAGTTCCGAGTAGCGGCTCGCATTGCGAGCGACGTCTGCCTGCGCTTCGGCAGCGCTCAGCTGCGCCCGGGCGGCATCGGCCGCCGCCTTGACCTGGTCATAGGCCGACGCCGAGATGGCGCCCGTCCCCTGGAGGTCGCGATAGCGCGCCTCGTCCTGTGCGGCCTGCTGCGCGCGCGCCCTGGCGGCGGCGACCGTCTCCAGCTGCGCGCTGGCGGCCAGCTTCAGGTCGATGGGATCGATGCGCATGAGGACCTGGCCGCGCCGGACCGTCTGCCCAGCGTCGACGAGGCGTTCGAGCACCTTGCCCGGGACGCGGAAGCCCAGGTCGCTCTGCACGCGGGCGGCGACGACTCCTGAGAAAGACCGCGACGCGGAGGCCGCCGGCTGGACGACCGCGGTCTGCACCAGCGGAGCCAGGGTGCGCGGATCGGAAGAGGCCTTCTCGCCGCACGCCGCCAGGACAAGCGGCAAGCCACAGGCGATCAGGGAGAGAGCGAAACGGCGCCGAAGCATGGAAGTCCCATCGACGAAATGAACAGGACTTCATTCTGATACTAGTGACCAATACAGTCAATAGTCACTTAGCACTGACTTCATGGCGAAAGACTTCGGAGTACCAGGCTCGAGAGATGCGCCGGCGCGTCCGCCGTGTAGTCGAGGCTGTACTGAAGGAGCAGCGGATTCATCAAGGGGCGCATGACGAGGTACACCGCCACGACGGTCTCGTCGAGCGGCGTCTTGCGCTCGAAGTCGCCGCTCTGGCGACCCTCGCGCAAGATGTCAGCCAGCAGCCCCTTGACGTGCTCCTCGTAGGTCAGCACGGCTTGCCATTGCTCGGTGGCCGCCGATGCGGCGATCTCATAGAGCTTCCGATCCTGCGAGAAAAGCCGCAGGCTGGCCTCCGTGATCGACTTGAACAATCGCCGTAATTTCTCAGCGGGCTGACCTGCCTGCGCAACGGCTCCCCGGACTTCCGTCTCGATGTCCTGAAGGCAATTGGCGCAGATCATTTCGCCGATCGCCTGCTTCGACTCGAAGAACTTGTAGATGTAGGCCTTGGAGAAGCCGACGGCCTTGGCCAGGTCGGAGACGGCCGTCTTTTCATAGCCGTAGCGGCTGAAATGCTCGGTGGCCGCCGCGACGATCTGGTCTCGGACCTCGTGGTCGACGGGGCCGCGGGTCGCCGCTGTTGAGGAGGAGGTCATGGTCATGACGTGAGCTTACAGGAGACCGGAGGACTGGACAAATAGTGACCGTTTGGTACTATGGTCACTATCATCAACCTTCCCGGACTGCCCGATGCCTCCCAAGCACGCCCTGGCCGCGATCCTCGCGGCCGCCCTCTCCACCGGCTGCGCCGTCGGGCCCGACTACGCACGTCCCGACGTCCCCATGCCAACGCAGTTCCAGGGCCAGGCAGCGGTCGACCAGCGCAGCGCGACGACCAAGGCCGACCTGGTGGCGTGGTGGGCAAGTTTCGGCGACCCGACATTGGCGCGATTCGTCGAACTGGCTTTGGCTGAGAACCTCGACCTGGCGCAGGCATCGGCTCGCGTGCTCCAAGCCCGCGCGGGACTTGGGGCTGCCAACGCCGCCTTGCAGCCTTCCGGCAACGTCAGCGGCCAGGCGGCCAGCGCGTATCAATCCGTCGAGACTCCGCTCGGCCAGATCTTGAATTCGCGACCCGGCTTCGATCGCCACGGCCATTCTTACGAGGCGGACCTCGGCGCGAGCTGGGAGGTCGACGTGTCTGGAGGCCTGCGCCGTGGGCGCGAAGCGGCCGTCGCCGAGTACCAGGCATCGGAAGCCGGCGCGGCTGCGGCGCGCCTGGCCGTGGCGGCCCAGACCGCGGACATCTACATCGGCGTCAGAGGCCTGCAGACACGCCTGGACATCGCTCGCCGCCAGGTGAAAACGCAAGAGGACTTGCTGTCGAAGGTGAAGCTCCTTGAGGGCAAGGGACTGGCCGCCGAACTCCAGGTGAGGCAGGCCGAAGGCGCACTCGCCCAGAGTCGGGCGGGAGTGCCGGCGTTGGAGACCGCGCTGGAATCCGCCATGAACGCGCTCGACGTCATGCTGGGATCGGTGCCAGGCACCCACCGGGCAGAGCTCGCCGAACCCCGTGCGATCCCGTCCGCGCCGCAGATTGCCAACAGTGGTTCTCCAGCCGAACTCTTGCGACGTCGCCCTGACCTGATCGTTGCCGAGCGCCGCCTCGCCGCATCGAATGCGCGCATCGGGGTGGCTGTGGCGGAGTACTACCCGAAGTTCTCCCTTGGCGGCCTCATCGGCAGCGCGACGTCGGTGTCCAGCGGCAACCTGTTCAGCAGCGGCGCGGATCAGGCTGCAGGCGTGCTGGGCTTGCGGTGGCGCCTCTTCGATTTCGGCCGCATCAATGCGCAGATCGACCAGGCCAAGGGACAGAAGGCCGAGATGCTGGCTGCCTACCGACTTGCCGCGCTGCGCGCGACCGAGGACGTTGAAGACGCGCTCTCGGCGCTCGTCAAACGCGAGGAGCAAGCGGCCGTGCTCGCTCAAGGCGTGGATTCTCTCGGCCGAGCGCGCGAAGCTTCGTTCGCGGCCTATCAAGGAGGTGTCGTCAGCCTGATCGAGGTCTTGCAAGCCGACGAGAACCTGCTACGCGCCGCCGATGCCCGAGCGCAGGCGCAAACCGAGTCTGCGCGTGCAGCGGTGGCCACCTTCAAGGCGCTCGGCGGAGGTTGGCAGCCCGGTGTTTCCGAGGCCGTGGCAACCCGATAACCGTCCGTATCCGCGGCGGCCGAACGCTCAGTTCGCGACCACGCGGTCGACCTGCACCCCAATTCGCGATCTACAAGCCAGCCCGTGCAACCGCACATGACGCCATCACGCGTCGAAGGAAGATGAACATGCCCCTGTCCAATGCTGAATCCGGAATCAAGATCCCGGGCTTCGAGAGTCACTTCCTCGAGCCGGGAACCCCAGGCGAGCGCGGTCAAGGCCGACTTCGCTACATTGCGGGCGGATCAGGTGCTCCGTTGGTGTTGCTGCACACCGTGCGCACGCAGGCGGAGCACTTCCGACACCTCATTGCCCGTGTTCAAGATCGCTACACGGTCTACGCACTCGATCTGCCTGGAATGGGCTACTCGGAGATCGTGCCGGGTGCTTCGTATGACGAGCCCGCGATGCGAGCTGCCGTGAAGCGTCTCTTGACGCGCCTCGATCTCAGGGAAGCGACGCTGCTCGGGGAATCGATGGGCGCCGTGCTCGCCATGACTACGGCTGCCGACCTGCCCGAACGGGTCCGCGCGGTGATGGCGATCAATCCCTACGACTATGCGGGTGGGATCATGAGGTCCAGCTTCCTGGCTCGCTTCATCATCACCGGCGTCCTGGCGCCCGGAATCGGCCCCATCCTGGCGGGGGTCGAACCCAAGCCGATCATGAGCGCTGTGCTTCGTGGTGGTCTCGGCGACAAGACCGCACTTCGCGAGGACTACGTGGATGAACTGCTCGCCGTCGGTCGGCGACCCAACTATTCGATCGTCGCTCGCTCCGTCTATGCCAGCCTGCCGAGCTACATCGCCGCCCGCGCCCGCTATGCCGAGGTCAAGGCGCCGATCCACCTCGTCTATGGGGAGAAGGACTGGTCACGAGCTTCCGATCGCCAGGCCAACCAGCGTTTGCTTCCGGCCGCGAAGTTCACCCAGGTATCGGAGGCCGGCCACTTCATTGTCCTGGAGCGACCCGACGTCCCGGCAAAGCTGCTGCCTTGATGGCGAACCGAGAGTCCCAGACGCGCTGGGCCACCAGTCTACCGGCGAACGATGGCGTTTGTGATGCCGGGAAGCTGTCGGTCGCGACCGGCTGCTTGTGGCCGGCTGCTGTCTGACGCCTGCAAAGGCAAGCGTAACGCCACTGATTTGTTACAGCCCACCTCGGACCCTTGCCAGAAGGTGCGCGCCTCTTCGTAGGGCCGGCGGCGGAGGCTCGACTCGCTCAGCGACCGCGGCGGGCGCGGCTCGCGGCGGCGAGGCCGCACACGCCAAGCAGCGTGAGCATGACCGTCGCCGGCTCGTCGACCGGCGCGGCGCTGAACGAGACCGCCACCTCTTGGCCCGCGCCCTGCGGGTATGGCGGCACAGACAGGTATTCCCACGCCGTCGAACCGTCAGAGAACGGGTTTACCCAGTTGCCATCGGCCAGCGCGTAGCCGAAGCCGTTCCAGGTCAGTTGCGGGCCCGCGATCGACACCAGGTCGTCGACGGCGTACGGGTCATTGCCCGGAATCGCACTGCCGGCGGGCTCCAGCCCAGTGATAGCGACGCCGTTGCGCGAGCCAGTGATGGCGGTGACGGTGAAGAAGCCGGCCGAATCAGGCGTGTCTGTTGTCGTGAACGTGCCACTGGCCGCGATGCCGGCGGCGCTGTAGTCCCAGGACCAGGTCGCAGCCTGTACGGGCGGGGTGGACGAAAGTGCGGCAAAGCAGACTGTGGCTGCTGCCAGGATTCGGATTGGCGTCATGGCTTCCCTTTGGATTTGTCGTTGGAGGCGCCACTGTATTGGCGATCGCGCTCGACCGGCAAGTACCCACGAAGCGGTCGTCGTCGAAAATGTTCAGCACCCCATAGCTGCCGTTGGCGAAGGCCTGCTCCTCGCCGAACAGCGACGTCAGGTGACGTCGCTACCAGAGAATCAGTCCGACTAGATGCGTCTTCGACGTCGGCGGCTTGGCCGCGCGAGGCGTCGTCGACAGGCGCCCGACCGCTGCGGGCAGCATACCTGCCCCTCGACGTCGTCCGCCGGGCAACAGCGGCCGACCCGTTGCTGTCCTCCGCCTTGAAAATTGACAGCCCCAAAAGCAGCCATTGGTACGAAACGACCGTTGGCCAGATGGCGCGATCCCCGAGGTTTGCAGCGTTCCGACAGCCTCTGATCGGATCGGCACCGAATTCGATCGAAGCGGCACCACGCGGCTCGCATTCAACTCCGACACTGGCGTCTTGAAGGATGGCGCAAGCCTATTGCCAGCGCGCCTTCGAGCATCGCTAGAAAGGACCGCGCTCATGCTAAAAGTACACCACCTCGTCCAATCGCAATCCCAGCGAATTGTCTGGCTTTGCGAAGAACTTGAGATCCCATACGATCTGGTGATCCACGGGCGCGACCCGGTGACGAACCTCCCCGCAGGCGACCTGAAGGCCGTGCATCCGCTGGGACTCGCGCCCATTATCGAGGACGGCGTGCTCGTACTGTCGGAGTCCGGGGCGATCGTTGAGTACCTGCTCGACAGGCATGACCAGGAATGCCTGCGCCCGTCACCGGACCATCCAGACCGCGCGGAGTTCCTGCACTGGTTCCACTTCGCCAACGCAAATCTGCAGTCGGGCTTCGGCCGCGTGATGTTCTTCGACCGCGCCGGCGTGCCGCGGGATAACCCCGTCCACGCGATGCTGCGCGCGCGGCTCGCCGCCTCGCTGGAGTACATGGACGTGCGCCTCGCGGGAGTGCCTTATCTGGCGGGCGAGACGTTCACGGCCGCCGACATCATGACGGCCGTCACACTCGCAACGATGCGCGCCCATTTCGCAGTGAACCTCAGTCCGTACGGCGGCATCCGCGCCTGGTTGCATCGCAATGCTGCGCGTCCCGCGTATCGCCGCGCGCTCGAGCGTGGTGACTCCGGATTTGAACCGGTGCTGGATTGAGTCACACTGCACCCGACAAGAGACACGAGGTTACGGATGACGGGGACAGGCCGGACACAGGATGACGCTTCCGGGCTCGTGCGCAGCCTGAGCAGCCGCTCCGGCGTCGGCATCGCCGCGCACGTTCGGCAGGGGCAGCGACTCGAGATCCTTCGCGCGCGCGTGGAACTGTCCGCGCTGATCCTCGTCGACCGCGGCGTGAAGGCAGTCAAAGTCGATGGCCGTACTGTCCGCGCCCGCCGTGGTCAGGCCATCGTCTTGAGCGGCAACCAGACTGTGGACTTCACGAACTCGGTCGTCGAAGGAAGAGACTACGAGGCACGCTGGATGCTGTTCGACAACACCTTGATCGACGATCCCGATTACGCGAAGCGCGCCGCAGCGATCGCATCGTCGGGTCGGCCTCTCCCGGTGGTGCGGCTGCTGGAACATGTGCCAAGCACCTTGGCCGCCGCCTTCGAGGCCGCCACGCAGGCCCTGGCTGCGCAGGCGACCATTCCCGACGCCATCGCGCGACTCCGCCTGCTCGAGGTGATGCACTGGCTGCTCGAGGCCGGCGTCGTACTGCAACGAGCGGATGTTGACCCGACCACGGCCGTCCGCGTGCGAGCGCAACTGGCCGGCCGTCTCGATCTCGACTGGACTGCGGACCGCATGGCCGGCGAACTCGCAATGTCCTCGGCCACGCTCCGGCGCCGGCTCGCGGCTGAAGGCACCACGTTCGCAGATCTAGTGGTGGACGCCCGAATGTCATCGGCACTGACGCTCCTGCAGGCCACTAGCCAGCCTGTGGCCGGCATCGCGCTGTTGGTGGGCTACGAGTCGGCCTCTCGCTTCGCCATCCGCTTTCGCCAGCGCTTCGGGTTCGCGCCGTCAGCGGTGCGGCAGCGTGAACGTGCCCGTTGAAGGACGGTCGCCTCGCAGCATTCCCGAACCCGTTACGCAAATGAATCGCCCCGAATTGCGCAGAGGCCCGGCGCACGCCAAGGTACTCGCCGCCTTGCCCATGCAGCCATTGCCGACGGCCGGCGGCTCGAGAACTTGATCAGCCTACCCGAACCGGCCGCTGGCGGGCGGCAGTTCCTGGGCCGTCTTCGGCCCTTCGGCCACGCGGAACCCCACTTCGTCGCGTGCCTGCACACTATCACGTGGGGGCCTATATTCTTGGCTCGGAGTCGACGGCCCGCTTCGCGCTCCGGGAGGGACTTCACTCGCTCAGAGGCAGGTGCTCGATCAACCGCAAGACTGTCATAGCTCAGGACCAGCGATGAATCACTTCAGGATCATGTTTGCGGCGCTCTTCATCGCCGTGATGCCGCTCTGCCAGGCGCAAACCTCGGTGGCTCCGACATCCTCGAATTTCGAGAGCACGGGTGAAGATCGCAAGGCGATAGAAACGGTGTTGGACACGTATACACGGGCCGTTTCGACGAAAAACCAGGCGCTGTTCGAGACGATCCTCCTCAACACGAACATCCCCTTTTCCGATGTCAATTCGGCCATCAAAGGCAAGGGGGCCGCGGGCAGCACCAGTCACTACGACAGCTTCCGGCGCGGTGTCTTCGGTGGACCGCCATTCATGCAGAAGTTCCAGAACGTGCGCATTGCACAAGACGGCCCGCTTGCGGATGTCTCGGTCGTCTTCGTCAACACGACCGCAGATGAAACCAACTGGGGCTGGAAGACGCTGCAACTGCTGAAAGTGGACGGGCAGTGGAAGATCGCCAGCGAGTTCTACACGGGACATGGCTGAATCGCAGCGACGGTCTGCGCATTGTTGATGATCCAACTCCTGCGCTATCGTTGGACAGCCGAGACGCGGCCGGTCGCCGAGGACTGCATCTGGCCGCCAACGGAGAACCTAAGAGCCTAGTTCGGTGTCACGGCCTCTTCCAACTCTTTGCCCAAGATCGGATATCTCACCACTTCGCCATAGGTAAGACCGCCTCGCGATCGCCCCGGCCCAGATTCCGAGCGCGGGGAGGGCAATTGCCAGGAGAAGGTAGGCCTTTTGCCACCAGCTTGGAGCCCACCCACTGCATATCGCCACAACGCCTGTCGCGACGCCAAGAAGGAGGTACGCCACAAGCCCACCGAGCAGACCGGCTCCGCCTGCGAGCAATGCGACGAAATATGAGCGATTTTGGTGGTTCGCCATGTCAACGCCTTACGCTCGAACTGTGTGTAGTCAAGACGACCCGAAAGCCGCCCGTCGTGACCGTCAGGACGGGCCCTCGTGGTTCGAAACCCCGAAACCCGCCAATCACGTGCGAGTCCGTAGCGCGACGCGATGACCCAGTGCCGATGCCAGAGCGCGCCGTTCGGTTCCCCGACCAGGATGGTTCGATCCCATCGCGAAATCCGGGCAGGCGGCAGAGCCCTCAGCGCGCGGACTCGATCGAGCCCGAGCCCGAGACCCGGCGCATGACGTCGTGCGGGCGGCCCGAGTAGGTGATGTCGCCGGAGCCGGCCACGCGGGCGTCGATGGACTCGGTGGCGTTGACGCGGGCGTCGCCGGAGCCGCTGATGCTCACGGCCACCTTCTTCGCCGCGAAGTTGCGTGCGTCGATGTCGCCCGAGCCTTCGACGACCAAGCGGGCCTCGTCGGCCGATCCGGCGATGGTGACGTCGCCGGAGCCGGCGATGCTCAGCGCGAACGAGCCCAGCTGGGCGCTGTCGATGTGCAGGTCGCCGGAGCCGGCGATCGTGGATTCGAACTTCGGGCCCGACAGCTTGTCGATGTGCAGGTCGCCGCTGCCGTGCTGCTGCGACGCGCTCAGCGCGGTGAACGTCACGTCGACGATCATCTTGTGGTTGGTGCGGAAGCTGCTGCCCTTCTTCAGGCGCACGACCAGCGTGTCGCCCTCGACCGTGGTCTCGACCAGCGGCTCGATGTTGTCGTCGGCCTGCACCACGACGGCCGGCGCCGGGCCCTGGTGGGCATGGACGTCCACCGAGCTGTCCAGGCGCAGCACCGAGAACGCGCCGACCGGGCGCGCCACGGTCACTTCCTTGCCGGAGCCGGCCACGGTGGCGGAGCCGTCGCTGACCAGGGTGATGGTGAGCGCCTGGGCCGGCAGCGGCATCGCGAAGGCGGCGAGGACGGCGGCCGCTGTGACGGCCAGCGTGGCGGCCAGGTGGGTGGCGTTGGCGGTGATGCGGCGCATGGGGCGGCTCCTCGTGTTCGTTGTGGAATCGGGTGGAGCCACTGTAGGCAGCGCCGCGTCCCGTGTCCTGGCGGAGGCGACGGGCCGACGCCGCGGGGCGATCAAATGCCGGCGGATGCGACGAAGTGCGCCCGTTCAGTCGCCGCCGGGCTGCCAGTGGCCCTCGACCAGCGTCTCGTACGGCTTGAACTGCACCTTGTAGGCCATCTTCGGGCTCTCGGCGATCCAGTAGCCCAGGTACAGGAAGGGCAGCTTCAGCGAGCGCGCCTGCTCGATCTGCCACATCACGGCGTAGGTGCCGAAGCTGCCGCGCACGTCGGGGTCGTAGAAGGTGTAGACCGCCGACAGGCCGTCGCTGAGGACGTCGGCGATCGCCACCATGCGCAGCGCGCCGGGCGTGGGGCCGTCGTCGGGTTCGCGGAACTCGATCAGGCGCGTGTTGACGCGGCTCTGCAGCAGGAACTGCGTGTACTGGTCGACGCTGTCGTGGTCCATGCCGCCGCCGGCGTGGCGTCCGGCCTGGTAGCGCAGGTACAGCTCGTAGTGCTCGGGCATGAAGGCGAGCCGCATCACGCGCACCTTCAGGTTGCCGTGCGCCGTCCAGGCGCGGCGCTGGCTGCGCGTGGGCCGGAAGCCGGCCACCGGCACGCGCATGGGCACGCAGGCGCGGCAGCGGTCGCAGTAGGGCCGGTAGGTGAACACGCCGCTGCGCCGGAAGCCGGTGGCCACCAGCGCCGAATAGGCCTCGGCGTGGATCAGGTGTCCCGGCGTGGCCACCTGCGAGCGCGCCATGCGTCCGGGCAGGTAGCTGCACGGGTAGGGCGCCGTCGCATAGAACTGCAGCGACGCGAAGGGCGCTTCCTTCGGGTGGGTCACGGCTCTCAGGCTCTCAGGTCGTGGGCGGGCAGGGCGGCGGACGAAGCGGTGGCCACGCCCAGGTCCAGCGTGCTCCACATGCGGAAATCATAGGCCCAGTCGGGCGCCGGCGCCCGCGCCACCTGCGCGCGCAGCAGGCGCTCGAACTCGGCGCGCGGGACCGGCGCGGCGCCCAGGCTGGCCAGGTGGCCCGTGGCCTGCTGGCAGTCGATGGCCGGCATCCCGTTCCAGCGGCAGAAGGCCACGAGGCCGGCCAGCGCGATCTTGGAGGCGTCGGTGCGGTGCGAGAACATCGACTCGCCGAACATCATGCGGCCCAGGTTGACGCCGTACAGGCCGCCCACCAGCTCGCCGTCCATCCAGGTCTCGACGCTGTGGACGTCGCCGGCGCGCGCCCAGGCCCCGTAGGCGGCGCGCATCTCGGGCACGATCCAGGTGCCGTCCTGGCCCTCGCGCGGGGTCTGGGCGCAGGAGGCCATCACGCGCGGCGTGTCGTGGTCGATGCGCAGCTCGCAGCCGGGGGTGCGCAGGAAGCGCCGCAGCGTCTTGCGCAGCGAGTGCGACAGCCTGAAGTCGTCGGTGCGCAGCAGCATGCGCGGGTCGGGCGACCACCACAGCACCGGCTGGCCTGCGCTGTACCAGGGGAACACGCCCATCGAATAGGCCTCGCGCAGGCGGGCGATAGACAGGCCGCCGCCGGCCGCGAGCAGGCCGGGGGCGTCGGAGTGCTCGTCCAGCGCGGACGAGCCGGGAGGCAGCGGGGTCTCGGCTTGCAGCCAGGGGATGGCCATGGTCACAAGGATACTTCGGGCAGCGGCCCGAGGGCCGGGCTGCCTGAAGGCCGTCTCAGAACTGGATGCCGCTCTTGCTCGGCGGCGGCAGCAGCGGGGCCGGCGTCGGCGTGGCGGCAGGCGTCGCGTCGCCGGCGTCGGCGGCCACGGGCGCGCCCGGGGGCGCCAGCGGCACCGCGGCCGGCCAGTTGTAGCCGACCAGGCGCGCCTGCGCCGGATAGCCGGCCGCGTCCAGGTAGCCGGCCAGGTCGTTCGGCGAATAGCCCTTCATGGACTGGCCGCCCACGCTGATCACCGGCATCGTCGTGCCGCCAAAACGGCTCTGCAGGGCGGCGATGTCGGCGTTGGAGCTCACCGAGTACTCGTTGAACGGCACGCCGCGCTGGCGCAGGGCCTGGCGGGCCTGGTCGCAGGGCGGGCAGTTCCTGCCCGCGTACAGCGTGACCGGGTACTTGGCCATCGCCTGGCGCGTCTCGTACGGCACGCCCGGGGTGCCGCCGGTGCTGGCGCCGTTGCCGGACGGCATCTTGATGTCCTGCGCCGTGGGCGGCTTGTCGGTGTACGTGACCTTGCCGTCCGGGCCGACGATCTTGTACTGCGCCAGCGCGGCCACCGTCGTGCCGCCCAGCAGCAGCGCCACCGCGGCGAGGCGCGAGAGGCGAGCGGTGCGGGTGGTGATGCTGGAGGGGGTATTCAGGGTGTTCATCGTGGCTTCGTACGAAATGAGAGGGGAGTGTCGCAAGAGGCGGCCGGCGGCTGCCGGTTCAACGCGCGACAGGCCACGCCGGCCGACGCGCCATCATGCCGCGATTCCGAGGTGGCGCAGCATGGCGTCGATGCTGGGTGCCCGGCCGCGGAAGGCCTTGAAGCTGTCGAGCGCGTCGCGGCTGCCGCCCACCTCGAGGATCTCGCGGCGATAGCGGCGGCCCGTGGCCAGGTCCAGCACGCCCGATTCCTCGAACGCGCTGAACGCATCCGCGGACAATACCTCGGCCCAGGTGTAGCTGTAGTACCCGGCGGCGTAACCACCGCCGAAAATGTGTGAAAAGCTGTGCTGGAACCGGTTGAACGCGGGCGGCACCAGCACGGCGATCTCGGCGCGCACGGCGTCCAGCGTGGCCTGCACGTGGTCGGCCGAGCCGGGCTCGGCGTGGATGCGCATGTCGAACAGCGCGAACTCCACCTGGCGCAGCGTCTGCATGCCGCTCTGGAAGTTCTTGGCCGCCAGCATCTTGTCGAACAGCGCGCGGGCCAGCGGGGCGCCGGTGTCCACGTGCTCGGTGAGCTGCTCCAGGACGTCCCATTCCCAGCAGAAGTTCTCCATGAACTGGCTGGGCAGCTCGACGGCGTCCCACTCGACGCCCGAGATGCCCGAGACGCCCAGCTCCTCCACCTGCGTGAGCATGTGGTGCAGGCCGTGGCCGAACTCGTGGAACAGCGTGATGACGTTGTCGTGGCTGAGCAGCGCCGGGCGGCCGTTGACGGGCGCGGCGAAGTTGCACACCAGGTGCGCCACCGGCGTCTGCAGGCCGTGGCCGTCGGCGCGCAGCCAGCGCTGGCGCGCGTCGTCCATCCAGGCGCCCGGGCGCTTGCCGGCGCGCGCGTAGAGGTCGAGGAAGAACTCGCCCACCAGCGCGCCGTCGCGCTCGATGCGGTAGAAGCGCACGCTCTCGTGCCAGGCCGGCGCGGACGAGGCGACGATCTTCACCTCGAACAGCGTCTCGATGATGCGGAACAGGCCCTCGAGCACCTTTGGCAGCGTGAAGTACTGGCGCACCTCCTCGTCGGAGAACGCGTAGCGGGCCTCCTTCAGGCGCTCGCTGGCGAACGGCACGTCCCAGGCCTGCAACTGCTCGATGCCCAGCTCCTGCGCGGCGAACTCGCGCAGCTCGGCCAGGTCGGCGGCGGCGCTCGGCCGGGCGCGGTGGCCCAGGTCGCGCAGGAAGGCGATCACCTCCCCGGGCGAGCCGGCCATCTTGGGCACCAGCGACAACTCCGCGAAGTTGCGGTAGCCCAGCAGCTCGGCCTCTTCCTGGCGCAGTTGCAGCAGCTCGCGGATGACGGGCGTGTTGTCGCGTTCGGCCGGGCCGAACTCGCTGGCGCGCGTGACGTACGCCGTGTAGAGCTTCTCGCGCAGCGCGCGGTTGCGGCCCATCTGCATCACCGGCAGGTAGCTGGGGAAGTGCAGCGTGAGCTTGCACAGGCCGGCGCGGCCGTCGGCCTCCGCGGCCGCGCGCGCGGCCGCGATCGCGTCCGCGGGCACGCCCGCGAGGTCGGGCTCGGGCACGTACAGCGCGTAGCCGTCGGTGGCGTCGAGCACGTGCTCGGAGAACTGGCGCGACAGCTCGGCCAGGCGTTCCTGGATGGCCGTGTAGCGCGCCTTCTGGGCGCCGCGCAGGTCGGCGCCGCCCAGCTTGAAGTCGCGCAGCCAGTTGGCCAGCGCCTTGCGGCGCACCGGGCTCAACCGGGCCGCGTCGGCATTGGCGGCGAGCGCGCGGTACTTGGCGTACAGGCGCTCGTCGGCGCCCTGGCGCGTGAAGAACTCGGTGATGCGCGGCAGGTTCTCGGCGTGCACGGCGCGCAGCTCGGGCGTGTCGGCCACGCCGGTGAGGTGCTCCACCGCCCGCCAGGCCCGGGACAGGCGCTCGGTGGCCACGGTGAACACCGACGACATCGCGTCGAAGTCGGGCGGCACGTCCGGGCCCACCACGCGCTCCAGCGCCGCGTTGGCGTCGGCGAGCAGGACGTCCATCGCGGGCGTCACGACCTCGGGGCGGATGTCGTCGAAGTGAGGAAGGGCGGTACCGACGAGCAGGGGATTGGTCATGGCGGGGATCTCTACGTGAAGCTGGCGGAAACGGCCGGCGATGTCAGCCGGCCACGCGTTCCGCCGACTCGATGGTATTCATCAGCAGCATCGTGATCGTCATGGGACCGACGCCGCCCGGCACCGGCGTGATGAACGAGGCCAGCGGCGCGACGGAGGCGAAGTCGACATCGCCGCACAGCTTGCCCTCGTCGTTGCGGTTGATGCCCACGTCGATGACGATGGCGCCCGGCTTGACCATGTCGCCGCGCAGCGTGTCGCGCCGGCCGGTGGCCACCACGACGATGTCGGCCTGGCGCGTGTGCGCGCCGATGTCGGCGGTGGCGCTGTGGCAGACGGTGACGGTGGCGTTGGCCTGCAGCAGCAGCAGCGCCATCGGCTTGCCCACGGTGTTGCTGCGGCCGACGACCACCGCGTGCTTTCCCTTGATGGGCACGCCGGTGCTCTCGATCAGCTTCATGCAGCCGTAGGGCGTGCACGGGCGGAAGCCGGGCAGGCCGGTCATCAGGTCGCCGGCGCTCTGCACCGAGTAGCCGTCCACGTCCTTGGCGGTGGAGATGCGTTCGATCACCTTGTGCGGATCGATGTGCTTCGGCAGCGGCATCTGCACGAGGATGCCGTGGATGGACGGGTCGGCGTTGAGCGCGTCCAGGCGGGCCAGCAGGTCGGCCTCCGACAGCGTCGCGTCGTACTTCTCGAGCACCGAGTGCACGCCGGCGTCGGCGCAGGCCTTGACCTTGTTCTTCACGTAGGTGGCCGACGCCGGATCCTCGCCCACCAGGATCACGGCCAGGCCGGGCCGGTGGCCACGGTCGGCGAGGGCGGCGGCGCGTTGCGCGACTTCGGCGCGGATCTGCTTTGACAGCGCGACGCCGTCGATCAGTTGTGCGGTCATGGGGGAGGTTCCTTGGAGTCGAAGATGGGGTCCGGCGCCGAAACGAAAAGAGGCCGCTGAACTTCAGCGGCCTCCCGTGATGCGTTCCCGTTCAGGCTTGCTTGTTGGAGGGTGCGCCGAGCGCGATCTTCAGCAGGTCGGCCACCGTGTTGGCGTTGAGCTTCTCCATGATGTTGGCGCGATGCGCCTCCACCGTCTTGATGCTGATGCCCAGGTCGTCGGCGATCTGCTTGTTCAGGCGGCCGGCGACGATGCGCTCGAGCACCTGCGCCTCGCGCGTGGTCAGGCGCTGCAGCAGCGCGTCGCGGCTGGCCTGCTCCTGGTGCTGCGAGAAGGCCGAACGGGCCTGGTCGAGCATGCGTTCCACCAGCGAGACCAGGTCGTCTTCCTTGAACGGCTTCTCGATGAAGTCCATCGCGCCCTTCTTCATCGTCGACACCGCCATCGGCACGTCGCCGTGGCCCGTGACGAAGACGATGGGCAGCGGGCTCTTGCGCTCGATCAGGCGATCCTGGAGCTCCAGGCCGCTCATCCCGTCCATGCGGATGTCGGCGATGACGCACGCCACTTCACGGGGATCGAAGCGCGAGAGGAACGACTCGGCGGAGTCGAAGCACTTGACGCGGTAGTCCTTGCCCTCGAGCAACCACTGCAGCGAATCGCGAACCGCCTCGTCATCGTCGACGACGTAGACGGTACCTTTCTTGGGGATCAGGCTCATTCAGCAAAACTCCGTGCTTCGCACTTGCTCATTCGTTGCCGTTCGCTTCGGGTTCGGCACCGGCCTCGAACACGCTCAGCGCGCTCGCGGAATCGACCCGTTGCGTTGTCTCGACCGGCAGGGTGAACGCGAAACTGCACCCCACCACCGTCGTTCCATTGTAGAGGTTCTGGGCCCGGATCCGGCCCCGGTGCGACTCGATGATGGAGCGGCACAACGACAGTCCGATGCCCATTCCTTCCACCTTTGTGGAGAAAAATGCTTCGTAGAGACGATTGAGCACGTCCTCCTTGAGGCCCGGGCCCTTGTCGTTGACGCTGAATTCGATCACGCCGCCCTCGTCGGGCGTGTAGCGCGGCACCACGCGCAGTTCGATGTGGCGGCGCAGCAAAGGCAGCTGTGCGCCGTCGATCGCCTCGGCCGCGTTCTTCAGCAGGTTCAGCAGCACCTGCTCGATCAGGATCGGGTCGACCAGCAGCGGCGGCAGGCGCTGCGCCACGTAGACCTGGATGCCCACGTTGCGGCGGCGCAGCTCGATGGAGGCGAGCTCCACCGCGTCGTCCACCATCTCGCGCGCCTGCGCCACCTGGCGCTGCGGCTCGCGCCGTTTCACGAAGTTGCGGATGCGGTGGATGATGTGGCCGGCCCGCTCGGCCTGCTTGGCGGTCTTCTGCAGCGCGGCGATCAGGTCCTCGGTGGCGATGGACTCGTTGCGCACGCGCGAGACCATGCCGCTGCAGTAGTTGGAGATGGCGGTCAGCGGCTGGTTCAGCTCGTGCGCCACCGACGAGGCCATCTCGCCCACCGCGATCAGGCGGGCGGTGAAGTTGGCGCGCTCGGCCTGCTGCTGCGCCAGCTGCTCGGCGCGCAGGCGGGCGGTGATGTCCGTCGCGATGAGCATCTGCGCGAGGCGGCCGTCGGTCCATTGCAGGTAGCGCGCGCGCACGTCGAACCACTTGTCCAGCGACTCCACGAACACCTCGCGCGGCGACGTG
Organism: Betaproteobacteria bacterium; assembly: GCA_013289985.1. Lineage (GTDB taxonomy): Bacteria > Pseudomonadota > Gammaproteobacteria > Burkholderiales > Burkholderiaceae_C > Scleromatobacter. Next base: position 18,635 of record JABCYW010000070.1, read on the forward strand.
CCGGCCTCGGTCAGCTCGTTCTGCGGCAGGCCGCTGTAGCCGTCGACGCCGTCCTCGGTGTCGAGGTCGGGCGGCGGCACGCTGGCGTCGATGCCGCCGGCCAGCACCGCGTGGATGTGGGCGTCGGAGCCGAACCACAGGCGGTACGAGCGGTTGGCGAACAGCAGCTGGCCCTGTTGCACCGACAGCACCGACACCGCCGCGTCCAGGCCTTCCAGCACGGTGGTGAAGCGCTCGTGCGAGGCCGAGAGCTGGTCGCGCACGCGCTTGGCCTCGGTGATGTTGGTGACCGAGGTCATCCAGCCGGTCTGCACGCCCTTGGCGTCGATCAGCGGCGAGACGTACATGCGCGCGTCGAACACCGACGTGTCCTTGCGCATGATCTTCACCTCGATGCCGCCGGCCGGGCTGCGACCCTGCAGCTCCTGTTGCAGCAGGCGCGCGTTCTCCTCGATGCGGTCGTGCGGCCAGTGCGGGAATGGCGGCAGCCTGCCCACCAGCTCGTTGTCGGAGAAGCCGGTCATCGCGCAGAAGGCCGGGTTCACGTAGGTGATGCGGCCTTCCATGTCCATCGCGCGCATGCCCGTGAGCATGGAGTTCTCCATCGCCCGGCGGAAGTTGGTCTCGTGCACCAGCGCGCTCTGGATCTGCGCGCGCCGGCGCACGTGGCGCCAGGTGCCCAGCAGCATCCACACGGTGAGCCCCGACAGCGCCAGCACCATCCAGAACAGCGAGTTGGCGATCAGGCCGATGGAGGTGCGGTAGCCCAGGCCGCGCAGGATCAGGCCGTTGGAGGCGGGCGCCAGCGGCGCCTCGAACGCGATCGACGGCACGGCCGACGGCCGGCCCGGCATCGACGTGATGGTGCTGGCGAGCAGCTCCTCGTGCTCGTCGAGCACCTCGATCGCGCGGCGCTTGGTCACCTCCTCGGGCACCGCGTGGCGCAGCAGCGCCTCGATGGAGTACTCGGCCACCAGCGTGCCCACGAAGGCGGTGTGCGAGATCAGCGGGATCTGCACCTGGAACACCGCGGTGCCGTCGACGTCGATGAACGGCTTGGAGAACTGCGGCACGTGCGTGTTGCGCGCGGCGGCGAACGCGGCCTCGGCGGCGGTGGCGGCGCCCTGGTGCGGCAGCGACGGATCCTCCGCGCTGTTGCGCAGGCTGGCCGCGCCGCGGAAGATGGAGCCGAGGAAGGTGGCGCGCGGCGTGCGGTCGGCGGCCAGCCAGATGACCTGCGTCAGCTCGGGCCGGGCCGGGGCGAAGCTGGCCGTCTGCGTGAAGAAGGTGTCGTTGTCGACGTCGTGGGCGACGATGTCGCGCGACAGCCGCACCATCAGCTCCTGGTCCTCGCTGAGGCGCGAGCGGATCTGCTGCTGCGCCACCTCGGTGTCGCGCCGCACGGCATCGGTGGCGCGCTCGATCTCCTCGTTGCGCAGGATCCAGAAGGCGGCCACGATGGCCGCGAGGAACAGCAGCACCGAGACCAGCGGCCCCAGCGTGGCGAAGCGATCCTGGCGCGAAGGCGACTGGCTGCGCCACCAACGCCCGAAGACGCGCTGCGTCCATGACGGGGACGGGGTCGAGCCTGACTCGTGGGCAGATTCCATGGGGGCATTATCGAGTTCGTCGCGACGGCTTTTCGACGCGCGGCGGGAGATTCGGCCATGCTGCGCCGCAGCGAAAGTTCATAATATGAAAAGCACTGCCGCCATTTGAAATTCGCGATCTGTTGTGCGACACTGCGCCCGTTCCCGTTTTAGACCCCCCGCTCTACAAGATCAGGAGACAAGGCATGTCCGCGAATCCCAACTCCATTCCTGGTGCCGCCGCGAACGACGCGGACGCGCAGGAAACCCGCGAATGGACCGACGCGCTGTCCGCGGTCATCGCCGTCGAGGGCCGTGAACGCGGCCACTTCCTGATCGAGCAGCTGCTGGATCACGCGCGCCAGCAGGGCATCGACCTGCCGTTCTCGGCCAACACGGCCTACGTCAACACGATCGCGCCCGAGGACGAGGCCCAGTTCCCCGGCAACGTCGACATCGAGGAGCGCCTGCGCGCCTACATGCGATGGAACGCGATGGCGATGGTGGTCAAGGCCAACCGCCTGCACCCGGCCGACGGCGGCGACCTCGGCGGCCACCTCTCGTCGTTCGCCTCGCTGGCCACGATGCTGGGCTGCGGCTTCAACCATTTCTGGCACGGCGCCGACGGCGAGCACGGCGGCGACCTGCTCTACATCCAGGGCCACTCGTCGCCGGGCATCTACGCCCGCGCGTACCTCGAGGGCCGCATCAGCGAGGAACAGCTGCTGAACTTCCGCCAGGAAGTGGACGGCAAGGGGCTGTCGAGCTACCCGCACCCGAAGCTGATGCCCAACTTCTGGCAGTTCCCCACGGTGTCCATGGGCCTGGGCCCGCTGATGGCCATTTACCAGGCGCGCTTCCTGAAGTACCTGCACGCCCGCGGCATCGCCGACACCAGCAAGCGCAAGGTGTGGGTGTTCTGCGGCGACGGCGAGATGGACGAGCCCGAGTCCCTGGGCGCCATCGGCCTGGCGGCGCGCGAGAAGCTCGACAACCTGATCTTCGTCGTCAACTGCAACCTGCAGCGCCTGGACGGCCCGGTGCGCGGCAACGGCAAGATCGTGCAGGAGCTCGAAGGCGAGTTCCGCGGCGCCGGCTGGAACGTGATCAAGCTGCTGTGGGGCAGCTACTGGGATCCGCTGCTCGCCCGCGACAAGGACGGCGCGCTGCGCAAGCTGATGATGGAGACGCTGGACGGCGACTACCAGGCCTACAAGTCCAACGACGGCGCGTTCGTTCGCAAGAACTTCTTCGGGCGCGACCCGAAGACGCTGGAGATGGTCGCCAAGATGAGCGACGACGACATCTGGCGCCTGCAACGCGGCGGCCACGATCCGCAGAAGGTGTACGCGGCCTACGACAGGGCCGTCAAGACCGTGGGCCAGCCCACCGTGCTGCTGATCAAGACGGTCAAGGGCTACGGCATGGGCAAGAGCGGCGAGGCCAAGAACACCGCGCACCAGACCAAGAAGCTCACCGACGAGGACATCAGGACCTTCCGCGATCGCTTCGACATCCCGATCCCCGACGAGAAGCTCGCCGACCTGCCGTTCTTCAAGCCCGAGGATCACACCCCGGAGATGAAGTACCTGCACGCGCGCCGCAAGGCGCTCGACGGCTACCTGCCGCAGCGCCGCACCAAGGCCGAGGAGACCCTGCCGGTGCCCGACCTGTCGGCGTTCCAGGCGGTGCTCGACGCCACCGCCGAGGGCCGCGAGATCTCCACCACGCAGGCCTACGTGCGCTTCCTCACCGCGCTGCTGCGCGACAAGGCGCTGGGCCCGCGCGTGGTGCCCATCCTGGTGGACGAGGCGCGCACCTTCGGCATGGAAGGCCTGTTCCGCCAGATCGGCATCTACAACCCCGCTGGCCAGAACTACACGCCGGTCGACAAGGACCAGGTGATGTACTACAAGGAGGCCAAGGACGGCCAGATCCTGCAGGAAGGCATCAACGAGCCGGGCGGCATGTCCAGCTGGATCGCCGCGGCGACGTCGTACTCGACGAACAACCGCGTGATGATCCCGTTCTACGTCTACTACTCGATGTTCGGCTTCCAGCGCATCGGCGACCTGGCCTGGGCGGCGGGCGACATGCAGGCGCGCGGCTTCCTGCTGGGCGGCACCTCGGGCCGCACCACGCTCAACGGCGAAGGCCTGCAGCACGAGGACGGCCACAGCCACGTACTGGCCGGCACGATCCCCAACTGCGTCAGCTACGACCCCACCTTCGCGCACGAGGTGGCGGTGATCATGCACCACGGCCTCAAGCGCATGGTGGAGCGCCAGGAGAACGTGTACTTCTACATCACGCTGCTCAACGAGAACTACGCGATGCCGGGCCTGCAGGCGGGCACCGAGGAACAGATCATCAAGGGCATGTACCTGCTGCAATCCGCGGCGAAGAACAAGCTCACGGTCAACCTCCTCGGCTCGGGCACCATCCTGCGCGAGTCGATGGCCGCCAAGGAACTGCTCGAGGCGGAGTGGGGCATCGGCGCCAACGTGTGGAGCTGCCCCAGCTTCAACGAGCTGGCGCGCGACGGCCAGGCCGCCGACCGCCACAACCTGCTGCACCCCACCGACACGCCGGTGCAGTCGTTCGTGGAAAAGCAGCTGGCGCCGCACGACGGCCCGGTGGTGGCCTCCACCGACTACATCCGCAGCTACGCCGAGCAGATCCGCGCCTTCATCCCGCGCGGCCGCGCGTACCGCGTGCTGGGCACCGACGGCTACGGCCGCTCCGACTTCCGCAGCAAGCTGCGCGAGCACTTCGAGATCAACCGCCACTACATCGTCGTCGCGGCGCTGAAGACGCTGGCCGACGAAGGCAAGCTGCCGCTGGCCAAGGTGGCCGAGGCCATCAGGAAGTACGGCATCGACGCCGACAAGATCAACCCGCTGAACGCCTAAGCCCAAAATTCGCGGAGACAACGACATGGCATTGGTTGAAGTGAAGGTACCGGACATCGGCGACTTCAAGGACGTCCAGATCATCGAGCTGCTGGTCAAGCCCGGCGACACCGTCAAGGCCGAACAGAGCCTGGTCACGGTGGAGAGCGACAAGGCATCGATGGAGATCCCGTCGTCCACGGCGGGCGTCGTCAGGGAGCTGAAGGTGGCGCTCGGCGACAAGATCAACGAAGGCACGGTGCTGCTGATGCTGGAGACCGGGGCGGCCGCCGCGCCGGTGCCGGCACCCTCCACCGTGGCGGCGCCCGCACCGGCGCCGGCTGCTGCGCCGACGCCGGCTCCGGCTCCGGCTCCGGCTCCGGCTCCGGCCGCTGTCGCCGGCGGCACTGTCGACGTCGAAGTGCCCGACATCGGCGACTTCGCCGACGTGGGCGTCATCGAGCTGCTCGTCAAGGTGGGCGACACGGTGAAGGTCGAGCAGAGCCTGATCACCGTCGAGAGCGACAAGGCGTCGATGGAGATCCCGTCGTCGCACGCCGGCGTCGTCAAGGCGCTGAAGGTGAAGGTGGGCGATCGCGTGTCCAAGGGCTCGGTCGTCGCCACGATCGAAGCCGCCGGCGGCGCGGCCCCCGCGCCGGCCACCGCGTCGGCCCCGGCGCCCGCGCCCGTCGCCGCGCCGGCCGAGAAGGCCGTGCCCACCGCGGCGCTGGCGCCGCACGAGCCGACGCAGCCGCCGCTGAACCTGCCGCACGCCTCGCCGTCCATCCGCCGCGCGGCGCGCGAGCTGGGCGTGCCGCTGGAGGAGGTGAAGGGCTCCGGCTCGCACGGCCGCATCACCCAGTCCGACCTGGAAGGCTTCGTGAAGTCGGTGATGGCCGGCGCCACGCAGACCAAGGCGCAGGCCGCGAAGGCCCCGGCCGCCGCCGCGGGCGGTGGTTCGCTGCCGGGCCTTCTGCCGTGGCCCAACGTCGACTTCGCCAAGTTCGGCGCGGTCGAGCGCAAGGATCTCTCGCGCATCAAGAAGATCTCGGGCGCGAACCTGCACCGCAACTGGGTGATGATCCCGCACGTCACCAACCACGACGACGCCGACATCACCGAGCTCGAGGCGTTCCGCGTGACGCTGAACAAGGAGTACGAGAAGGCCGGCGTGAAGGTGACGATGCTCGCCTTCCTGATCAAGGCCTGCGTGGCCGCGCTCAAGAAGTTCCCCGAGTTCAACGCCTCGCTGGACGGCGACACGCTGGTCCTGAAGAAGTACTTCCACATCGGCTTCGCGGCGGACACGCCCAACGGGCTGATGGTGCCGGTGATCCGCGACGCCGACCAGAAGGGCATCGTGCAGATCGCCAAGGAGATGAACGAGCTCGCCGCCAAGGCGCGCGACGGCAAGCTGGGCCCGGCCGACATGACCGGCGGCTGCTTCTCGATCAGCTCGCTGGGCGGCATCGGCGGCACCTACTTCACGCCCATCATCAACGCGCCCGAGGTCTCCATCCTGGGCGTGTGCAAGAGCGCGACCAGGCCCGTGTGGGACGGCAAGGCCTTCGTGCCGCGCCTGATCCTGCCGCTGTCGCTGTCGTGGGACCACCGCGTCATCGACGGGGCGTCGGCGGCTCGCTTCAACACCTACCTCGGCCAGGTCCTCGCGGACTTCCGCCGCGTCATGCTGTAAGGATCGGGAACAGACATGGCAACGATCGAAGTCAAGGTTCCCGACATCGGGGATTTCAAGGACGTGGGCGTCATCGAGGTGCTGGTCAAGCCCGGCGACACCATCGCCGCGGAGCAGAGCCTGATCACCGTCGAGAGCGACAAGGCGTCGATGGAGATTCCGTCGTCGTCCGCCGGCGTGGTCAAGGAACTGCGCGTGAAGGTGGGCGACGTCGTCAACATGGGCTCGGTGGTGCTGACGCTGGAGGCGGCCGAAGGCGCCGTCGCCGCGCCGGCCCCCGCTCCCACGCCCGCGAGCGCGTCCCCCGCGCCGGCCCCCGCGCCCGCGGGCCCGGTGCCCGTGGCCTCGACCTACGCCGGCGGCGCCGACGTCGAGTGCGACCTGCTCGTGCTGGGCGGCGGCCCCGGCGGCTACTCGGCCGCGTTCCGCGCCGCCGACCTCGGCATGAAGGTGGTGCTGGTCGAACGCTATGCCACGCTGGGCGGCGTGTGCCTCAACGTGGGCTGCATCCCGTCGAAGGCGCTGCTGCACGTGGCCGCGGTGATGGACGAGGTGAACCACTTCGTCGACCTCGGCGTGTCGTACGGCGCGCCGCAGATCGACATCGCCAAGCTGCGCACGCACAAGGGCAAGGTGGTGGGCAAGCTCACCGGCGGGCTGGCGGCGATGGCCAAGATGCGCAAGGTCACGGTCATTCGCGGCTACGGCAACTTCATCGACCCGTTCCACGTGAAGGTCGACGAGACCAGCGGCGACGCGCAGGAGAAGACCGGCAACGCCAGGACGGTGAAGTTCAAGCAGGCCGTCATCGCGGCGGGCTCGCAGGCCGTGCGCCTGCCGTTCTTCCCGAACGACCCGCGCATCGTCGACTCCACGGGCGCGCTGGAACTGCGCGATTCCCCGAAGCGCATGCTCATCGTGGGCGGCGGCATCATCGGCCTGGAGATGGGCACGGTCTACTCCACGCTGGGCGCGCGCCTGGACGTGGTGGAGATGCTCGACGGCCTGATGCAGGGCGCCGACCGCGACCTGGTCAAGGTCTGGCAGAAGATGAACGCCAGGCGCTTCGACAACATCATGCTCAAGACGAAGACGGTGGGCGCCGAGGCGACCGCCGACGGCATCAAGGTGAAGTTCGAGGGCGAGGCCGGCGCCAGCGAGCAGATGTACGACCTGGTGCTGCAGGCCGTGGGCCGCACGCCCAACGGCAAGAAGATCGGCGCCGACAAGGCCGGCGTGATCGTCGGCGACCGCGGCTTCATCCCGGTGGACGTGCAGATGCGCACCAACGTGCCGCACATCTTCGCGATCGGTGACATCATCGGCCAGCCCATGCTGGCCCACAAGGCGGTGCACGAGGGCCACGTGGCGGCGGAGGTCGCCTCGGGCGACCAGCTCGCGCGCTTCGACGCCCGCGTGATCCCCAGCGTCGCCTACACCGACCCCGAGGTGGCGTGGGTTGGCCTCACCGAGGACCAGGCCAAGGCACAGGGCATCGCGGTCAAGAAGGGCCTGTTCCCGTGGACGGCCTCGGGCCGCGCCATCGCCAACGGCCGCGACGAAGGCCAGACCAAGCTGCTGTTCGACGCCCAGACGCACCGCATCGTGGGCGGCGGCATCGTCGGCATGAACGCGGGCGACATGATCGGCGAGGTGGCGCTGGCCATCGAGATGGGCGCCGACGCCGTGGACATCGGGCGCACGATCCATCCGCACCCGACCTTGGGCGAATCCATCGGCCTGGCGGCCGAGGTGGCGCACGGGAGCTGCACGGACCTGCCGCCGCAGCGCAGGTAGCGCGGAGGCTTCCGCACGCAAGACGAGAGGGCGCCGCGGCGCCCTTTCTTTGGTTCATCGCCGATCCGCGGGGTGCATCGGTTTGCGGTGCGCGCGAAGCTCAGTTGACGGGCTTGGGCGGCAAGGTACCCGGGCCCGCGGCCGTCGGCGGCATCGTCTCCGGATGGATCTCGGGCGCCGACGCGGGCATGCCCGGTGTGCCGGGAATCACGGTGACCGTCTCCTTCAGGTCGCCGCCGCCGGCCACGCTGCCCGACACCGTCGTGTCGACGCCGGCCGCGCGCTTGAGGCAGTCGGCCTTGTCGTCGCCCGACAGCGCCACGCAGCGCTTGCGTTCGTTGGCCGCGATCTGCGCGGAGCTCGGCGATTTCAGGTCGTGCGCGCGCGAGGCCTGCAGCGCGGCGCCGGCTTCCTTCAGGCAGGTCTTCTGGCTTTCGGCGGTCTTGCCGGCCAGGCAATTGGCGCGATCCTGCTGGTAGCGCTGCTCGGCGGGCGTCGGCGCGGGCGCGTTGGCGGAGACCGCGCCCACCGATAAGGTGGAAAACACCACGGCCATGGTCGTGGCGACGGCGATCAGTTCGGGGGGCTTGCGAAACTTCATGTCGGGACTCCTCTGGGGATTCCCGATGGAGCGGCATTCGACGTGCCCGTCGCGCGTTCAGCGCACCGTGCCCTCGGCCACGATCTTCCACTTCGACGCGTCGCGCTCCCAGTACTGGCGCAGCGAGGTCTCGCGGTGCGAGCGCGTCCCGCGCTCGTTGAAGCTGACGACCATGGTCTCCTTGGCGTCCGACCAGGTCATCACGCTGAGGTTGTCGAACGTGACCGGATCGCGCGGCGCGACCGCGGGCGCCGGGATGACGTGGCGCCTGCCGCGGATCATCACGACCGTGGGCTGCGGCGGCGACGACGGCGGTGCCGCCGGCACGTCGGGCGCGGCGCCGGGCGCGTAGAACCCCTGCAGCGCGTCGGCGTCGTCGCGGGTGCGCACGCTCTGCCACTGGTTCACGGCGGCGAGGATCTCGGCGCGGCGCAGGCGGCTCGCGTTGTCGCTCACCCAGTGGATCCGGCGCGTGATGATCACCGGCGTGTCGTGGATGGGCACGGTGTTCATCAGCATCACCAGCTCGTCGTTGGCGAGCGTGACGCAGCCGTCGGAATCCTTGGGCGGGCGCGAATAGGTGCTGAACGGCACGCCGTGCACGTAGATGCCCGAGCCCGTGCGGCCGTGCAGCTGGTCGAGCAGGTTGGGGTAGTTCAGCTGCATGGCGCCGGCGCCGAAGGTCTCGCCCAGCGAGCCCTGGCCCACGCGGTCGGACACGAAGTACACGCCCAGCGGCGTGCGCTGGTCGCCTTCCGTCGACTTGTCGACGCCTTGCTTGCCCACCGACACGTAATGGTCGCTGACCAGCCGCAGGCCCTGGGGGCCGTTCTCGAACAGGTACAGGCGCGAGCGCGTGGTGTCGACGGCGATCGCGTGGTGCGTCAGCCTGGGCAGCATGATGAACTCGGCCGGCACCTGGCCCGCCGGCGGACGTTCCTGCAACGCATGCAGGCGCTGCACGGCCTCGTCGCGCAGCTCGGCGATCTCGGCGACGACGGCCGGGTCGGACGCGGAGGCCGCGCCCGCGGCGCCGAAGCCGGCGATGTTGCCGGTGCGCGCGGCCAGCAGGTCGGCGTAGACGAGCTGCGCCAGGCGGAAGCCGGGCACGTCGCGCGTGAGAGCGGCGGCGGCGTCGAGCGCGACGTCGGTCTGTTGCTGGCCGATGGCGCGGTAGATGCCGATGAGGCGGCTCTCGGGCGAGCCCTTGAACGCGCCGGCGAACGGCGAGCTGGCCGCCACGGCGCCCGGGGCGGCGCCCACCGCCAGCAAAGAGCGCGTGGGCGGCGGCGGCGCGTCGTCGGCCAGCAGGAGGGTGGCGCCCATCATCGCGGCGCGCTGCGCCTGCGGCGTGGCGTGCTGGGACGGGATGCTGTGCAACTCGGAGCTGGCCAACAGTCCGGCTCCGGCCACCACCAGCGAGCCGACCGCCACCGCCGTGCGCGGCCAGCGAGGCCGACGCGGTGCCTTCGCGGACGCGGTGCGTGCGTCGTCTGCTATCGTCATCCGCCCACGGACTCCTGCTTGATCAGCCACTTGCCGGACGGCGAGCGCACCAGGTCGAGGGTCTTGTGCCCGGAGGTGGTCAGCGTATCGGACTCGTACGTCTGCTTGAAGTGCGCCTGGGCCTTGTCGCCGTTGACGCTCACGCGCAGGTCGGAGATCTCCACGGCGATGCGCGTGCGCGGCACGATGCGCGCCTTGCGGTCTTCTTCCCAGGCCTTGTGCGACTTGCCGCCCGAAGCGTAGTCGGGGGTGTAGGCGCCGAGGTAGCCGGCCATGTCGCGATGGCTCCACGACGCGGCCCATGCGTGCACGGCCGCGCTGACGTCGGACATGGCATCGGCGGACGCGACGGCCGGTGCCGGCGTGGGCGCCGCGGCGGGCACGGGGGCCGGCGCGGGCGTGGGCTTGGGCGCAGGGGCCGGTGCGGGCGGTGGCGGCACCGGCGCGGGCTTGGGTGCGGGGGCG
>JABCYW010000071.1 GCA_013289985.1 Betaproteobacteria bacterium
GCCGTCGGTGATCCCGGCGACCTCGCCGCTCGCCGCGTAGGCGTAGGTGAGCTGCGAAACACCCTTGCCCGTCGTCGGGTTATAGCCCTGGATGACGCTCACGAGCTGCCCGGTGCTCCCGCTGTAGGCGTAGTAGGTCACCACGCCGTACGGATCGGTGAACGTCGTATTGGGTTGTGACGCGGACGAGTTGTAAGTGAACGTCGATTTGCCACCGTTGCCGTCGGTGTAAGAAGCCAACTGGTAGACGCCTGACACAAGCACGTAGGTGAACGACACCGCGGTGCCATCGCCCTGCGTGATGCTCGCGATGCGGTTGCTCGTGCCGTCATAGGTATACGTCGTGACGTAGCTGGTACCAGACTCCGAGCCCGCGGGCACCGTGCCATCCGCGTTCAGGTTGACCGATACCGTCGACAAACGGTTTGACGCGTCATAGGTGTAGCTCACCTCGTTAAGCGTCACGCCGCCCGCCAAGGTGGCACTGACGGAGATCAGCAGCCCGTTGGTCCAGCTGTAGTTGATCGACTCGCCGTTGCTGTCGACGATCTGGGTCAGCTTGCCGTTCGTGTCGTACTGGTAGGTTGTGACGTTGCCCAGCGCATCGGTCGCGCTCTTGAGCACGCCGGTGCTCGAAAAGAGCTCGGTGGCGCCGGTCGAGCCGTTGGTCCAGGTGACCGTGCCGTCGCTGTTGACCTTCAAGGTGTTGAAGGCGTCGTCATGGCCGCCGCCGGTCTGCGTGAAGGTGGTGCCCCCGGCCGTACCGGTGAAGGTGGCGACCGAGCCGTCGACGTCGACGTACTGGTAGGTCGTCGAATTGACGTTGACGATCGTCTTCGTGGCCGCATAGTTCCAGCCACCGAGGCTGTTGTAGGTGCGCAGCCCGGTAATGCTGGAGTTGTCGATGCCCGCCAGCACGGCGTCGGTGTCCTGAACGATCAGGTTCCCGGTGGCCGCGTTGACGTAGGTCGCCTCCTTGGAAGAGCCCTGCGTCGCATTGCCGAACACCCCGTTGTTCGGTTGCGTCGAGGTCGGCCCGACGCCACCCAGCAGGCTCATCGAAGTCAGGTTCAGGCCCAGGCTGTTGCCACTAACGATCGCTACCATGACGAGCTACTTTCTTGGGGGATGAGTTGCGCGAGTTCGGCTCAGCCCGTCACGTTGCACGACGCACGGGTAGACGATCGCTGTTCATTGCCTTATCCGTGGCGCAGCAAGAAGGTTTAGAGCGAGCCGAAAAGATTTCTGCAATGTCGGGAATCGCAGCCGTCAAGATTTGTCACCGCGCCCTAAACTTCGGGCAGCGACGACGGATAACGAGTTGTCATCGAATGATCCGGCCGGCGCGAGCGCCGCATCGCCCGTCCGCGGCCCCGACAAACCCGATCTGCCTCTGGACGGCCTCATGAACCCCGACCTGCAAGACCTTCTCCAACGCGCCCTCGACGCCACCCGGCGCGACGCCCTCGATGAATCCGAGGCGCTGTGTCAGCAGGCCATCGCGCTCGCGCCCGGCGCGCCGATGCCGCACTACCTGCGCGCGACCAACTTCGCCGACGTCGGGCGCTACGAACTCGCCGAGGCCTGCTACACGGCCTGCCTCACCCGCGCCCCCGACTTCGCCATCGCGCGTTTCCAGCTCGGGCTGATGCAGGTCACCGGCGGCCGGCCGACGCTGGGCCAGGCCACTTGGGAGATGCTGCTGATGCTGCCGGACGACGACTGCCTGAAGCTATTCGCCCAAGGCTTCACGCTGCTGCTGGCCGAGCAATGGGGGCCGGCGCGCGAGGCGATCACTCGCGGCATCGAATGCAACGCCGCCAACGCGCCGCTCAACGACGACATGCGCGGTGTGCTCGAACGCATGGCGTTGGCGCGCGCGCAGTTCGCTGACGCCGAGACGGATGGCAAAACGGATGAAGAGGCCGCATCGGGTGCACACTTCCTGCTTGGCGCCTATCGCCAGCAGTAACCCGCCGCCGAACCGCCGCATCCATGAGCTCGATCTCCCGCACCGACGCCGCCCACGCCGTCTCGCGCACGAACCGGGTCGATGCGCGGGCGCGCACCAGATCGGGCTCGACGACGCCGGAGAACGTGCAGGCGCCGGCTGGCGGTGTCCCCTTCGATTTCGAAGAGGACGTCACCCGCCGCGTCGCGGAAATCGGCGCGGACGACCCCGATCGCCGCCAGCACGTGCGGCGCGCCTTCCTGGAGAGCTGTGTCGCCCGCACGTTCGGCCGATCCGCGCCGCAGGATCCGGCCTTCCGCCAGGTCATCGACCAGGCGACCGACGCCATTGCCACCGATCCCCAGCTCGCCGCCGCGATGGAACGCGTGACGGATCGCCTGTGCGCGCCGCCGTCACTACGGCCATGAGCGGACGTCTCACGGGCCGCGTCGCGGTCGTCGCGGGCGCATCGAAGGGCATCGGTCTGGCCATCGCGCGGCGCTTCGCGCAAGAGCAGGCGCAGGTGTTCGCGATCGCGCGCGGGCTCCCGCAACTCGAGGCCGAAGTCGCGCGCATGCCGGGGCGCGCCGTCGCGATCGCCGCCGACATGAGCGACCCCACCGCGGCCGAAGGCGCCTATGCGTCGGTGCGCGCGCAGGCCGGGCGCATCGACGTGCTGGTGGCCAACGTCGGCGGCGCCGAACGGGCGCCGCTGGGCGCGATCAGCGAGGAGCACTTCGACCGCGTGTTCCGGCTGAACGTGAAATCGACCCTGTTCACCGTGCAGCAGGCCCTGCCGCTGCTGGCGCCCGGCGCCTCGGTGATCCTGGTGTCCTCCAGCGCGGCCGAACGCGGCACGCCCGCATTCAGCGTCTACAGCGCCGCCAAGGCCACGCTGCGCAGCTTCGCGCGCTGCTGGATGCTGGACCTGCGCGAACGCCAGATCCGCGTCAACGTGCTGCGGCCGGGGCCGACCGACACGCCCGGCCTCGGCCGGCTCGCCGCGCCGGGCCAGGCGCCGCGCATGCTGGCCGGCTTCGCCGCGCGCACGCCGTCGGGCCGGGTCGGCACGGCGCAGGATGTCGCGGACGCCGCCGTGTTCCTCGCCAGCGCAGACAGCGCCTTCGTCAACGGCAGCGAACTCGCGGTGGACGGCGGCCTGACTCAGATCTGAGCAAGCGCAGGCCGGCCGACGTGCTCGACGGCCTCGACGACGTCGCGCAGCGTCTGCGCGAGCGAATGATCGGCGTAGTCCGCAGCGACCGCGCCGGCCTTGGCAAGGCTGTCCCCGTCACGCAGTGCGCTCATGACGATCGCCGGCGCCTCGCCGGCTTCGACCGCGCCCAGCACCTGCGCGACGCCCTGCTGTGCAAGCCAGTTGCCCAGGATGTACTGCTCCGCCGTGCGCGGCACGATCAGCATCGGCACGCCGCGGCGCAGGCTCGCGCCGATCACGCCGTGACCGCCGTTGTTGATCGTCAAGCGGGCCCCGACCAATGCCGCGCCGAGGTGCGCTGGGCCTTCCAGGATCTGCAGGCGCGGCCCGCGCATGCGGGCGGCGACCGCCGGTGGCAACCCGGGCAGCACCGCGATCACATCGGCACCCGCGTCCCGCAGCGTCTCGAGCAGGGTCACGTTGTGCGGGCCCGGCGCCAGGTAGGCGAAGACACGCGGGCGATCCGCCTGCGCCTCGGGCCACTCGACTGCCGCCCCATGTCGCTCGCTGTAGATCGGCCCAACGTAGCGCGCCATGGTGCGCGGGGCGAAGTGGTCAGTCTGAGGCCAGCACGCCAACAACTGCGTGCCGATCGCGTAGACGTCCGACAGGCGGCGCAGCGGCGTGACGCCGTAAGCCGCGCATTGCCGGTTCAGCCGATCCAGCATGCGCGCCTCGAGCTGATCCCAAGGCGCGCGATCCTGATCCGGCACCACCGAGATCATCGGCAGCGGCTCGCCGTGCCGGGGAGCTTCCCAGCCGGTCGGGATCTGCACCGCCGGTAGCCGCTTGAGGTGCGCCACGAACAGCGCCAGCGGCGAGAAATCCGTCAGCATCACGTCGGGCCGCAGGCGCTCGAGCAGCGCCATCCAGTGCCGCACGTTGGCCGCCAGCATCGCGTCGTCGCCGAAGGCGCAGAGGTCGAGGATCTGGGCATAGTTGCGGTAGCGCGTTCCGCGCGGCACGGGCTTCATGAGGCGCAGCGACGGGCAGGCGACGACCTCGATCGGTTCGCTTTCGAACAGTCGCCTGGCCGCGGCCACGTCCGTGGTGGCGAGCACGCCGACGTGGCCGCGCTCGCGCAATCCCTCGAGCACCGGCTTGATACGCAGCAGGTGTCCCCATTGGCTGCCGAGCTCGATGGCGGCGAGCACGCGCAACCCGCGGCCGTCGTTCGGCGCCGCCGCGTGCGCGCCTTCAGCGCCGGCCAAGGACCGCCTCCGACAGCGGCCGTCCGTCCGGCATCGTGTGGCGCGCCAGCGAGCGCTGGGCCAGCGCGATGAAGCGTTCGGTGTCCTGCAGTTCGCCATCGAGCAGGCCCTGCGCATACGCCGCCGCCAGGCTACGCGGGTCGAGACCGCGGGCGCGACGGATTGCCGCGCGCGCCGCCTCTTCGTGGCCTTCGGCCGCCTCGACGACCGCGATCGCCCCGTGCGAATCGCCGAAGGTCTGGTCGAGCGCGAGACCGCGCTCGAACGCGGCGCGGGCGTTGACGTTGTCCTTCAGGAAAAAGAGGCACCAGCCATACCCGAGCCAGGTCCCGATGTGGCCCGGCATGACCTCGACCGCGCGCTGGAACAGCGCACGCGCCGACTCCAGCTGACCGGCCAGCATCTGCGCCAGCGCCGCGGTGGACAGCACTCGGCCGTCGCCGGGCTTGCGTACGAGCACGTCCGACAGCAGCGCAAGCGCGCCGGGCGCGTCGCGCGCGCCCAGCAACAGGGTCGCTTTGGCGACGCGCGCCTCCGCTTGATGCGCATCCGCCCGCAGCGCTTGCTCGGCCCAGGCGGCGGCGGGGCCGCCGGCGTCGGCATCGATCGCCGCAAGGCTGGCCGCGCCCAACGCGGCGGCGGGCATCGCCGACAGGCGCGCCGCGAGTCGCGCAAACGTGGCCACGGCCTCGTCGGGTGCGCCGCGGCGATGCTGGCAGCTCACGAGGACGGCCAGGCTCTCGGGCACCTGCTCGATCGCCTCGTCGGCCAGCGGCACCAGCTTCGCCTCGGCGTCCGCGACGCGGCCTTGCGCGAAGTCGACATAGGCCAGGTTGTAGCGCACCACGGGGCCGCCTAGACCTTCCGCCTCGAGGCTGGTCAGCAGCGCGCGCGCTTCGTCCCATTCCCCGCGCGCCATGTCCAGCAGCACGAGCTTGTGGCGCCAGGGGTAGTCGACCGGGTTGCGCGTCAGCGCCCACACGGCCTGGCGCTGCGCCTCGTCGAAGACGCCGGCCGACAGCGCGGTGTCGAAGATGTCGGCGCGCAGCGACAGGTTGTCGGGGTCGCGCGCGAGATAGCTCGCCAGGCGGGCGAGCCGCGCCAGCGCGGGATTGTCGGAAGCTTGCGACGCGGTCATGGGAGTCTCAGGTTGAAGAAGGGTCGAGCAGGCGGCGCAGCCGGGCCAGCGCCTGCTGGTGGAGTTGGCACACACGACCCTTGGTGATGCGCAGCACCTCGGCGGTCTGTTCGTAGGTCATGCCTTGCATGTAGTGCATGCGGATGACCGACTGCTCGCGCGGCGTCAGGTGTTCGAGCATGTCACGCAGGCGGCGCTGTTCCTGCTTGAAGGCGACGGCCTCGTAGCAGCCGTCGGGCAGCGTGTCGGCCGGCGCCTGCATCATGTTGGTCTCGTCCAGCATGAACGAGAGCACCAGCGTCGTTCCGACCTCGGCCATCCGCGCCAGCAGCTGGTCGTCCGGCAACGCTGCCTTCGACAGGTCCTCGCCGCCGCGCGCCGCTTCGACACGCTCGGCGACGAGGCGGCGGCGCAGGCTGAGCTGCTCTTGCCGTTCGCTGATGTGCTCCAGCCCGTTGCGGATCGCGCCCTGGATGCGCGTGAACGAGTAGGTGGTGAACTTGGCGCCGCGCGTCGGATCATAGCGGTCGAGCGCCTCGATCAGGCCCAGCGTGGCCCACTGCACGTACTCGCGAAACTCGGTCTCGTGATGGACATGCCGCCGATAGAGCCCGGCCGCGATCGTGCGCGCGTACGGCAGGTACTGCAGGATCAGCGCTTCGCGCGCGGCCGCGTCGCCCGACTCGCGATGACGCGCCCAGAGCACCGACTCGGCCAGCTCACGATCGGCCTGCTCCTGCTCGGTCGACGGCGCACCGACCGCGCCGACACGGCTCGCCAACTCGCCGAGCACGAGCTCGCCGTACGGCGTGGACAGTTGTGAGTCGGACATCGCGACCTACACCCGGTCAGTGGAACGACCCGACCAGCGCCTTCATCAGGAGCGCCCAGCCGTCCACGAGCACGAACATCAGCACCTTCAGCGGCAGGCTCACTGTCGATGGTGGCATCATCATCATGCCCAGCGCCATCAGCACGGTCGCGACGATCAGGTCGATCAACAGGAACGGCAGGAACACGACAAAGCCGATCTGGAACGCTGCACGCAGCTCCGAGAGCATGAAGGCCGGCACCAACTGCACGTTGCTGATGTCGTCGATCGTGCGGGGCGTCTTGGCCTTCGACAGCTCGACCATCAGCGCGAGATCTTCTTCACGCGTCTGGCGCACCATGAAGTCACGCAGCGGCGCGCTGCCTTCCTTGTAGGCCTGCTGCATGGTGATCTTGCCGTCCATGAACGGCTCGAACGCCGCGTGGTCGACCTTCTCGAGCACCGGCGCCATCGTGAACAGGGTCAGGAACAGGGCCAGTCCGATCAATGCCGTGTTGGGCGGCGTCTCCTGCATGCCGATCGCGTGGCGCAGCATCGACAGCACGATGATGATGCGCAGGAACGCGGTCACGCACACCAGCAGCGCCGGCAACAGGGCCAGCACCGTCAGTCCGATGACCACGCGCATCGCCTGCGCGGTCTCGGCCGTGCCGCCGCCGATGCCCGCGCCGGACTGCGCCCAGGCGCCGGCGCAGAACACGAGGGCACCTGCGCCGACGGACGTGAGCGCGGCGAGACGGCTCGACCTCATCGGACAACCTCCCCGGGCGCCGGTGTAGGGGCATTCGCATCCTCGGCCACCACGGTCGCCGAATGTTCCGTGCACACCACCAGCACGCGCTTGCCCGCCCACTGCAACACGTGGGCACTGGCCTTGGGTGTGAGCCGGGTCGACTCGAGCACGCGCAGTCCGTCGCCCGCAGCCGTGCCGAACATGCGCCGCAGCGCGACGCTGCCTTGGCTGCGGCGCGTCCAGCCGAGGCGGTGCGCGATCCAGAATCCCGCCACCCCGAGCAGGAGCACCGTCACCAGCGCATTGCCGACGCCCAGGCTCGACGAATCCCACCGGGCCTCGGCAGGGCGCAGGAACGGAATCGCCGACGCAGCCGTCGACGCCGGCTGCAGCGCGGTCACCGCCGCGCTGGCCGGTTGCGAGGCGAAGAAGTCCGGGGAATTCACGGCGTCAACGCGCGCGGTAGTTCCGTGATGCGCACGCCGAAGCTCTCACCCACGGCCACCAGCGTTCCACGCGCGACTACCTGGCCTTCCAGCATCACGTCGACCGGCTGCTCCAGCGTGCGGTCGATCTGCAGCACCTGCTGCTCGCGCGCGCCCAGCAGCTCGCCCACGCTCAGCTCGATCGAGCCGAGCACCACAGTCAGCCGCGTGCGGATGCCGTGCAGCGGATTGGCTGGCGAGCCCGTCGTGGTCGCCAGCTCGGGCATGGCGATATCGGCGTCGGCCGACGGTGCGTCGGCGAGCGGCGGGAAGGCGACCGTCTGGACCGCGGGGCGAGTGGCCGGCGTGCCGGCATTGTTGGAATCGTTGGTCATGAGCGTTGCGGCCGCCCGGGCGGGCGCCGTCTTCGAAAAGGGTTAGGAGGTCGCACTCGTCCTGGCGCCGCTGCGTGGCCGGGCGAGTTCGACGGCCACGTGATCGTCGCGCCCGCCCAGCCAGCCGTGGCACAGCGGGACGGCGTCGATCGTGGCGTCGGAAGAAGCGACGAACGCCGGCGCATCGAGCGCATGCTCCAGTTGCAGCACGTCACCCAGGCCGAGCGACATCAGGCTGCCAAGGTCGATATCGACCGGAGACAATCGTACCTGTAGGCGTACAGGTATCGCGGAAAGCGCGCGCAACACGGGCAACGTCGCGCCACGCGAGACGTCGACAGGAGCCGGCCTGCGCAGGTTGAGCGCACGCAGCAGGCCGCGTACGGCGGTCGCGTCGAGGAGCAGGCGCCACGTCGTCCCGAACCACGGCGTCTCGACCACCACGGCGCCACCCCAGCGCTGCCAGGCCTGCCCGAGCTCAGCCGCCGCCGCATCCTGCGCACCGGCGAGCCCTTCCTCCAGCAAGGCCTGCAGCGCCGAACGCTGTTCGCTCCAGCATTCGACGGCAAGCTCGTCGGCGATGCGCTGGCCGTCGCGCGCGCCCGGGCTCACGGGCGCCTCGCCAAACAGCGCCTCGCGCAGGCACTGCACGGGGTCGGCCGCTACCCAGGAATACGCTCGTACGCCGATCGGTGCCCAGGCACCGGCGCGCAACGCGGCGCCCGCGTCTTCGGCATGCGTCGCCGGCAGGCCTGCTGCGTCGAGCGCGGCCAGGTGCTGCTGGACGCGAGCGCCCACGGCCCAGCGCCGCGCGCTGCGTGCGAGGGCCGCGCCGATGGCGCGCGGGATCGCCTCGAGCTCGGACGCCGTCCAGCGCACGAGCGCGCGCGCCTCGCGCGACGCCGGTTCCGTCAGCAACGCGCCGCGTTGCGCCTGACCCGTCGACGTCGTCACTTGGGCATCATCCCGAACAGCGCGGTGAGCATGTCGCTCGCCGTCGTGACGACTTCCGAACACGCCTGGTATCCGCGCTGCATGATCACGAGGTTGCTGAATTCGCGCGAGAGATCAACGTTCGATCCCTCGACTTCGTTGGACGTGAGCGAGCCGAAGATGCCGCTACCGGCCACGCCGACGCGCCAGGGCTTGCTACCGACGGCGCTGAACGAGTTGTTCGCGGCCACGGCGACCTGGTCAGGCGAGTCGAACTGCGCAAGCGCCAGCTGCTGGTTCTTGACTTTCTGTCCGTTGGAATAGGCCAGCTGCAGCGTGCCGGTGCTGTCGAAGGTCTCCCCGGTCAGCGTGCCCAGCGCATAGCCGTCCTGCGTCGAGACCGCGAGCGTCGACGAGGAGCCAGCGTTGAACGAGGTGACGCCGGACGAGAAGTCCAGCGTCAGCGGCATCGCCGTGCCGCCGCTGGGCGTGTAGGTGTACGCCAGCTTGGTAGTGCCCGTGGGCGAACCTGTGGTGCTGAACGACAGCGTCGCGGTGCCGACGGTCGTCGTCCCGTCCAGCAGGGTCACGGTCCAGTTGGTCGTGGAGCCAGAGACGGGTGTGAATTGGGCCGACAGCGTGTGCGTGGTGCCTGCCGCGTCGATCACGCTGATGCCGCTGATGGTGTCGCTCGTCTGTCCCGTCGACAGCACGCCACTGAAAGAGATGGCCGAAGTGACGTGCGGCGCGTTGGTCTGCAGGCCGTTGATCGAGATCGCCACCAGCGCGCCGCCGCTGTCCAGGCCCATTACTTTCTCGCCCGACGTCGTCGACACGAGCGTGCCCGAACTGTCGAACTTGAACTCACCGTCCTTGGTGTAGTGGACGTTGCCCTTGTCGTCCTTCGTGATGAAGTAGCCCTCGCCGTTGACGGCTATGTCGAGCGGGTTCGACGTCGTCTGCATCTGACCTTGCGAGAAGTCGGTGGACGTTCCCAGCGTCTTGAGACCGAAGCCAGGTTGTCCGAAGCTGTTGCCGCCGTCACCCGTGGCGCCGCCGCCGAACGCGAGGTCGGCGAACTCCGACGTCGAGCCTTTGAAGCCCGGCGTGTTCATGTTGGCGGTGTTGTTGGAGATCGTCTGCAGCGCCTGCTCGTAGCCCTGCAGGCCGGTCTCCGCGATCGCGATCGAATTGATCATGTTGTCCTCCCTTGCACTATTGCGTGACCGACGAGATCTGGCTAAACGCGATGCCCGTCAGCGTCGTGTTCGTCGACGTCGTCAACGTGAAGGCGGGCGCGCTGCCAGACAGGTCCACCGCCGTGATCGTGCCGGTCTGCGGACCTGCGGTGGTCGTCACGTTGACCTTGCGGCCGATCATGCCGACCGATTGCTGCGCCGCCTGGGTCGTCGCGATCGTCTGCGAGTTGGTCGTCAGCTGTTGCGTCTGCTGCAGCGTCGTGAACTGCGCGATCTGCGCCATAAACTGCTGGTTGTCCAGCGGCTTGAGCGGATCCTGGTAGGTCAGCTGGGTGGTCAGCACCTGCAGGAAGTCTTGCAGCGTCAGCGTGCTGCTCGAGTTCGAGCTGACGGCACTGGTGGCAGTGGTTGTCATGGCGTTCCGTTCAGAGGGAGATCGGTTGGTAAGGGGTGCCGCGCGCATCGCTCGTCACGGCGAGATCGTGTTCGATGCTGGCATTGGCATCGACGATGCTCGAGCCTGGCGTCGCCGTGGCGCCATCGCGCTCCGGCGTCCACACCGGTTTGCCGTTGCAGACGACGCCCAGCAGGCGCATGCCCTGGCTGCCAAGCCATTGCTGAAGCTGGCGCGTGACGCTGTCGATCGAAGCCAAGCCATCGGCGTCCGCGCCCAGCCAGACGCGCACGCCGGCGTCGCTCCATTCGGCATGCACGCGCAGCGGATCGCGCTCGTCGGAAGCCGCGGCGTCGCGCTGTGTCGTCGGCGCGGGCGTCTCCGCCACGTCGGCATCGACGGTGTCGTCTTCGCTCGCCGTGCGTGTCGCCGCTGCGATCGAGGGGGCAGCCACCGCCGCGGACGGCATCGCCTGCGACGGCGCTTCGACGCCGACAACGGGAATCGCCCCGGCCAGGCCGCCCAGCGCCGCGACCAATGCCTGCGTCGCTGCCGACAGCCCTGTCGAGCCGGTCTCGATGCCCTGCGCTTGAACCGGCACCGGCACTGGCGCCTGCGCCGCGGCTGCATCCGCGCCGCCTGTCGCCGTGGCAGCGTCGCTGCGCTGCGCGGTGTCGCGCGAGGCCGCGTCGGCGTTCGGTCGCGCGGAGGCCGGCGACGCACGGGTGCCACTCGTCGGCGCGAACAGCAGCGCCGCAGGCTGCGACGCCAGCGTCAGTGCCGCGGACGACGCGCGCGCGCCGTTCGGCGTCGCGTCGCCGCGCTCAGTCGGCGCCTGGAACCAGCGATTGAAGCTGCTCCCGAGCATGTGCTCGAACGTGCGGTGCCAGGACTCGTCGGACGGCTGCCGCGCCGGTGTCCGCGCGAGCTGCTCGTCGGAAGGCACGACCGCCGACGGAAGGCGATCGGTGGAGATCGAATTGCTCATGAGGTGACCTTGGTCGTTGTGCCGGCGGCGCGGCGTGCCAGCCAGTCGCGGTCGGCTTCGGAGGCGAGGCGCGAGGCCGTGTCGGCGGCGAAGTCGCGCACGGCATCCTCGCGATGGGCCTCGATGGCGTCGACCTGCGACTGCAGCGCGCGCAGCCGGCCGGACACCTCTTCGCGCTGGGTCTCGAGCTGCGTCAATGCGCGCTCGGCGTCGGCGATGCGGCCCTGCAGGCTCGCGAGCCAAGCTAGCGAGCGCGCGTGCGCGGCCGGATCGAAGCGGGAGTCGACCGCGCCGCTCGAGGCCTTGGCCTGAGCGACCAGCTGATCGCGCAGCGCCGCCGCGCGCGTCTTCGCCTGGGTGAGGCACTCCAGCGTACGGCCCATCTCCGCCACGACGGCATCGAGCTGCCACTGGCGTCGGCGCAGCACGGGTTCGGCGACGTATTCGAAACCACGCAGGTCGGCGCTCATCGCGTCACCGCCTTCGCCGCGGGCTTCGTGGCGGCTCGCAACGCCGCCTGCCAGTTGCGCAGCTGCGCCATCGCGTCGGCGCGCGCCACGCCGCCGGTGGATTGGCGCATCCAGTCGAGCAGCAGCTCGCGCGATGCGAGCGCGGCGTCGAGTTCGGGATTGGTGCCGCGCTCGTAGGCGCCGAGCTCCACCATCTGCCGGTTGCGATCGAGCAGCGCCAGCACCTTCACGGCCTGGTGCACGAGCTCGCGTTCCTCCGGCGTCGTCAGGTCCTGCAGCAGCCGGCTGACGCTGCGCAGGAGGTCGATCGCCGGATACTGGCCCTGGTGCGCGAGCTGGCGCGACAGCACGATGTGGCCATCGAGGATGGCACGCAGCGCGTCGGAGATCGGCTCGTTGAAGTCGTCGCCCTCGACCAGCACTGTGAACAGCGCGGTAATGGCGCCGCCGGAGGGCGCCGTGCCGCAGCGCTCGCACAGCTCCGGCAGTTCGGCGAATACGGAGGGTGGGTATCCGCGAGCCGTCGGCGGCTCGCCGGCGGACAGCCCGACCTCGCGCCGCGCCATCGCGAGCCGCGTGACCGAATCCATCGTCAGCAGCACCTGCTTGCCCTGGTCGCGGAAATCTTCGGCGATCGCCATCGCGGCATGCGCGGCGCGCAGCCGTGCGGGCGCGGGCTGGTCAGCGGATGCGACGACGACGACCGAGCGCGCCAGCCCTTCGGCGCCCAGTTGCTTCTCCACGAATTCGCGCACCTCGCGGCCGCGTTCGCCGATCAGCGCGATCACGTTGACGTCGGCGCGCACGTGGCGCGCGATCAGGCCCAGCAGTGTGCTCTTGCCCACGCCCGAGCCCGCAAAGATGCCCACGCGCTGGCCCCGGCCGATCGTGAGCATCGCGTCAATGCTGCGCACGCCGGTCTCGAGCACCGTGTCGATGCGCGGCCGCTTCATCGGGTTCGCCGGCCGGCCCTTGATCGGCGTGGTGCGGACACAGGCTGGCGGCGGCAGGCCGTCGAGGGGGCGGCCGAAGCCGTCGACGATGCGTCCCAGCAGCTCGTCGCCGACGCCCACGCTCGAGCGATCGCCGAGCGCCACCACTGTGCTGCCCGCGGAAAGGCCGTGCATCGAGCCGCAAGGCATCAGCGTGACGCGCCCGGATTCGATGGCGACCACTTCGGCCAGAGTCGCGCGCGGTGCTTGGCCATTGGCGACCAGTTCGTCGATCGCCGCAGGCATCAGCGCGCCGCCTGCCGGCAGGATGGCGCACAGCTCGCCGACGTGGCATTGCGGCCCGCGCGCCTCGACCGTGAGTCCGCGCAGCGTGTGGACGACACCAAGCCGGCGCGTCAGTTCGAGCTTCGACATGCGGCGGGCGAGGTCGGCAAACCCGGATGCGGACTCGAGGCAGCGGGCGATGGTGGTCGTCATGGCCGTCCTCAGGCCCCCGTCGACGCGGCGCGGCCACGCTGGAGCTGGTCGCGCAGAATTTCGAGCTGCGTCTCGAGTCGGGCGTCGAGATCGCCCTCGCCGCTCTGCACGATGCAGCCGCCCAGGCGCACGTCCTCGCGCGCCTGCCACCGCACGCCCTTCAGGCCTTGCTGCACGAGCCAGCGCGCGAGCATGTCGTCGCTCTTCATCGCATCGAAATCGGCGGGGTGCACATGCACGACGACGGCGTCGCCGCGCGCCTGCTGCTCGCTCATGCGGATCCACTCCTCGATCGCGGCGCGCATTGCCTGCGCGGTGCCCGTGCGCGTGACGAGGCTGTCGCCGAGGATGCGACAGATGACGCCGTAGCACAGCGCGACCATGTCGTCCTCGGCGGCGGCCAGCCGCTGGGCAAGCTGGCTCGCGAGCTGCGTCGCCCAGGCCGAGTGCAACGCGTCCAGGCGCTGCAGGCGCTCGGCGGCGTGCTCCTGCGCCTGCGCGAGCCGGCAGTGCACCTCGGCCTCGCCAGCGCTGCGGCCTTCGATCAGCCCCTGGCGCAGGCCTTCTTCAAAACCGGAATGCGTGCCCTCGCGCAGCACTTCGGCACGGCCCTCGCCGCGTCCGGCCTGCCAGCCCTCGTCGCGGGCACGGCGCAGCGCGGCTTCGTCGACCACCGGCGCGGGCACCGGAGCGGCGGCGGACTGTCCCGTGAGCCGGCTCAGCGCCGACGCCACCGAGGTGCTCACAACCGGCGCCTGGCGACGGCCGACGACACGCGCCGCGTCTTCCACGACGGCGCCGCGCAGCACGGGCTGCGGCGATGGCGGCTCGCGCACGTCGGCGGCCTTGCTCATGCGCGGGACTCCCGGTTCGCCGCGCCGGCGACGCGCGAAGAGCTGAGCCAGCGCCGCAGCCAGCCGCCGGATTTCCGTGCGTCCGCGGCGGCGGCAACAGGCCGCGCCGACATCGTCTCCGCGTGATGCTGCGCGAGGCGCGCTTCCACCAGCGCGAGCAGGCGCGCGTCCAACACGGACGGTGCACGCCCAGCCGCCGCAGACAGGGAGGTGACGCGATCGAGCACCTGCTGGCGTTGCGAAGCCCCCATACGCGCGAGCAACGCACCGGTCCACGGCCACGGTCCCTGCGCGATGACGCGGGCAATCAATTCGGCGGGCTCCGCCGCGAACAGGCTGGCGAGCGCGAAGGGGTCGGCGTGACGAAGCCCGCTCGAGGCCACCGCATCGCCGCCGTGCACACCGGCCGCGACGGTCGGGCCGAGCTCTTCCAGCAGCTCAGGCGCGGGCGGGATGCCGATCGCGCGCAGCTCGTCGACCAATCCTTGCAGCCGCACGCGATCCGAGACCTCCAGGCGCGACAGCAGCCACGCACGGTCGTCGGTCGATACCGTGTGCAGCAGCAGCGCCGCGCGGCGCGCCTCGCCGGCGTCGGCCGAGCTCGCGACCGCGTCCAGCGCGGCGATGAAGGATTCCGCCGGCGCGTTCACTTGAGCGACTCCGGCAGTTGCGAGACCTTGCGGGGCAAACCACCTTCAGCCAGCCAGACCCTGAGCTTGGCGAGCGCCTGCTGGCGTTCGGCATCGGACAGCCGGCGCCCTTCAGCCCGGCGCGCGTGGCGCCGCAGCAGCGCGCTGGCCAATGCGGCCAGCACGGCCAAGCCCAGCAGCGCCAGCAGCATCAATATCCAGTTCGAGCCCGTGGGTCGCCGAGTCTCGTGCGGCGTGAAAGCCGATGCCGCAGACGCCTCGGCGACGGATCCTGGCTTGGTGGCCACGTCACCGTCACCTGCAAACGCCGCCGGCGCATGGCCACTTGCCAGAAAGCCGTCAGTCGACTGCACCACGACCGCGTCGCCGCGTTCGAATGATGCCCCGACCGCGGCACCGACCGTCTGTTTCAACTGCTCCAGCTGCGCCGCGCTAAGGCTGCGATGCACGACCACTGCCACCTGCAGGTGCTTGATCGAGCCGGGCTGGTTGATCACCTGTTCGACGCGATGGCCAAGCGCGTACTCCACTTCATGCTGGTTGCTGCCTCCCTGCGCGCCGCCGACGCCACTGCCGTTGGCCGGCGTGACCGGCGCGCCGAGTTCGTGCGTCGACTCGCGCTCCTTCGAGATCAGCCCGACCGGCGCTTCGCCAGCCTTTCCGGGCGCACCGAGCACCTCCTCGGTATTGGTCTGCACGCGATCCATGTTCAGCGTCACGTCGACGCTGGTGGTCGCGGCGCCGGGGCCGAGCGCGCGGTCTAGCACGGCCGTCGCCTTGCGCGAAAGATAGTTCTCGGTGTCCTGCTTCAGGTCCAGGCGCGCCGACGCGCCGGAATCCGGGTCGGCGGCATCGCTGGCCGAGCGCGTCAGCGCGACGCCGCTCTGGTCGACGATGGTCACGTCCTGCGCGAGCACGCCGGGCACCGCCGCAGCGACCAGGCGCTGCACGCCGCTCACCTGCTCCGGACGCAGCCGTTGGCCCGACTTCAGGGTGAGCGTAACGGAGGCCGTCGGCCGCGACGCAACCTGCTTGAACAGCCCCTGTTCGGGCATTGCCAGCAACACGCGCGCATCGCGCACTTCCGACAGCGACAGGATCGTGCGCGTCAGCTCGCCCTGAAGCGCGCGCTGCAGGTTGATCTTCTGCACGAACTCCGTCATGCCGAGATCGCTGTTGTTGAACAGCTCGAAGCCGACCGCGCCGTGCAGCGGAATGTCCTTGGACATCAGCTTGATGCGCGTGCGGTAGACGTCATTGCGGTCGACCAGGATGGTGCTGGCCGTGCTGTCCGGATGCCCATCGTCGGCGTCGCCGACGACGTAGGGCACCTTGAGGCGGTCCAGCTCGCCGGTCATGGCCGCGACGTCCTGCGGCGACAGGTCGGCGAACAGCACCTGGTAGTCGGGACGCATGAGGAAGTAGCCGGCCGCCACGGTGGCCGCGACGATGGTCGCGGCGCCGATGATGAGGCCGAGCCGCGCGCCGGGGCGCTGTTCAGAGAAAAAGCCGTTTAGACGATTCATGTCGACGCGAATCCGTCGTTGTTGATGTGTGCAGGAGGCCGCCGCGGCGGCCGTGTTTCAGTTGGCGCTCGTTCGCGCTACACCTGCATCTTCATCACGTCCGAGTAGGCATCGAGCAGACGGCTTCTGACCTGCATCATCAGCTGGAAGGAAAGCTGGCTTTCCTCCAGGTGGATCATGATGTTGTGCAGATCGCTCGCGTTGCCCGTGGCCAGGCGCTGCATGTCGACCTGCGAGGCGACCAGGTCGTTGTTGACTTGGTCGAGGCCTTGTGTGACGAGCTGGCCGAACTGGCCCACGGCATCAGCGGGCGCCGGCTGCAGGGACGGCATCGCCGGCATGGCGGCGGGCGCGGCATCTGGTGCGGCGACCGCGAGAACGGCGGCGACGGCGCTCATGACGACGATCCGATCTGCAGCGCCTTGACGGCCAGCGTCTTGCTCATGTTCATCGCGGCGATGTTGGCTTCGTACGAGCGCATGGCGCTCATCATCGTGACCATCTCCGCCGCGTTGTCCACGCCGGCGTAGTTGACGTAGCCCTTGGCGTCGGCGTACGGATTGCCCGGCTCGTAGACGCGGCGCGGCGCGGCGCTGTTGGGCTGCACGCTGACCTGCGGCACGGCGAAGGGCAGGCCGATGCCGGCGGCGCCGTCGGCCTCGCGGCCCAGCGCCTCGCTGAAGTCCTGCGGCTGCGCGAGCGACCCCGCGGTCGCCACGACGCGCATCGGCTGGTAGCTGACGCCGTCGATGCCCTGCACCGTATTGGCGTTGGCCAGGTTCATCGCGGCGACCTCCACGCGGGTGCGCTCGAGCGTCATGCCCGCCGCGCTGATCGCGAATGCTCTTGAGTAGTCCATGATTCGTGTTTCCGGGATGCCCGTTGGCCGTTCAGCGCTTGCCGTCGTTGACGGCGAGCGACATCAGCGCGAACTGCTTGTTCAGCGCGGTGGTGAGTGCCTGGTACTGCACTCCGTTTTGCGCCAGCTGCGCCATCTGCATGTCCAACGTGACGTGGGGCGCGAGGTCAGCGGGCTGCAGCTGCACTTCGTTGACGAGGCGCGGCGACACGTCGGCGAGCATGTTCATGTCGAGGCGGCCGCCTTCGTAGAGCGCGCGCTGTGCGGTGTCGAGCTGCGACTCGAAGTCCACGGTCACCGGCTGATAGCCCGGCACGTCGGCGTTCGCGATGTTGGCGGCGATCGCCTGCTGGCGCATCGCCGAAGCGTCCAGCGCGAGCGACAGCGCTGCGGTCGTGATGCGTTCGATTCCTTCAGTCATGGTGTGTTGCAGTCGATTCAGAGGGATGAGGATTGCGCGCGCTCATTGCACGACGAGCTCGGCGTGCAAGGCCCCGGCGGCCTTGACGGCACGCAGGATCGAGATCACGTCGCGCGTGTTGGCCTTCAGGCGCGCCAGCGATTGCACGAGGTCGGCCACGGTGGTGCTGTCAGGCGCGACGTAGCCCGGCCCCCGTGGCTCGCCGACGTCGACCGTGGTGTTGGTGACGATGGCAGTGCGGATGCCGGCGTTACCGCCGATGATGCCGGTCGGCTGCGACACGCTGTTGGTACTGGTGATCGCGATCTTGAGGTCGCCCTGCGAGATCGCGACCGGCGAGATGCGCACGTCGCCGCCCGAGACCACCGTGCCGGTGCGTTCGTTGATGACGACCCGGGCGCGTTGATCTGGCTGGATCTCCACGCCTTCGATGCGCGCGATGAACGAGACCAGCTGAGCGCGCTGGTCGGCCGGGATCGCGATGTCGATGCCCTCGGCGTCACGCGCGTTCGCGAGCGGCGCGCCGAGACGCTGGTTGATCGCCGCCGCCAGGCGGCTCGCCGTCGTGTAGTCCGGATCGTTCAGGACGAAGGTCAACGAGGTCTGGGTCGCCGGGATCTCGGCGTGCACCTCGACCTCGACGCGCGCGCCGTTGGGCACCGAGCCCACCGTCGGATGGTTCTTCTGCATGACGTTGCCGTTGGAGTCATAGCGATAGCCGCCGACCGCCAGCGGACCTTCGGCCAACGCGTAGGTGCGCCCGTCAGGCGCGCGCAACGGCGCCACCAGCAGGCTGCCGCCGACGAGGCTGCGCGCGTCGCCCGCCGACGTGACGGTGACGTCGAGCGTGTCGCCTTCGCGAGCGAACGAGGGCAGCTCCGCCGAGATCATCACCAGCGCGACGTTGCGGCTCTGGATCTGCACCGCGGGCACCGCGAGATTGAACTGCGACAGCACGTTGGACAGCGCCTGCTTGGTCGCGGCGTTGCCCGAGGAGTCGCCAGTGCCGGCCAGGCCTGTCACGATGCCGTAGCCGACCAGCACGTTCTGGCGCCAGCCCTTGACGCGGCCGAGATCCTTGATGCGGACGGTTTCGACGTCACGCGCCACGGCGTGGGCCGGCGCCGGCGCGAGGACGCACGCCAGCGCGACCGAGGCGATCGCGGCGTACGAGAGGGCGAGCCGCCGCGCGGCTCGATGGGTTGCTTGCATGCGCATCACAGCCCCATGATGTCGAGCAGGTGGCGCCACCAGGCGCGCGTCGCCCGGTCGGACAGGTCGCCGTCGCCGACGTATTCGATGTGCGCGTCGGCAAGCCGGGTCGACAGCACGGTGTTGTCGCCAGCGACGTCCTGCGGCCGCACGCGTCCCTCGAGCGCCACCTTATGCTGCTCCTTGTTGACCGTCAGGCTCTGCTCGCCGCCGACGACCAGGTCACCGTTGGGCAGCACCTTGCGCACGGTCACGCTGAGCGTCACGAGCAGCTTGTTCGCGCGCTGCGTGGTGCCGCCGCCGTCGAAGCTGCCGGTGGCCGACAGGGACCCGCCGTGCTGCACGCCGGTGTTGGCGATAGTCAGGCCAGCGCCGAGCGCGTTGGTGCGCTGCGTGCTGGTGTCGGTCGTCGTGCTGGCCGACGACTGCTCGAAGACCTGCACCGTGATGATGTCGCCGACGTCGAGCGCCTTGCGATCGGCGGCCAGCGCACGGTAGGTCTTCTCGTCGAACAGCTTCTGCGCCTGCGCGGGTGCAGTCACCAGTCCGCACGCGAGCGCGAGCAGGGGCGCCGCGACGGTCGCGGCGTAGCGGATACGACTGGGGGTGCTCATTGCGCGACCTCCACCTGGCCGGGCGCGACGACGCGTGCCAGCACGGCGTCGACTGCGCCGGGCAGGCGCACGCGCACGTCCTGGCCCACGGCGCCGTCCTGCAGCACCTCGACCCGGCTTTCGACGCGGACCCCGCCGCTGCTCGAACGCAGCGTCGCGACGTTGCCGCGCGTGACGCCTGACAGGGACGCGCGCGCCGGCGTGGCGGTCGCCGCAACGGCGGGAGCCAGCGGCGGATGCGTTGCGCCCGCCTGGTCGACGTGCACGCTGCAGCGCTCGGCACCGCTCCAGGCGATATCCTGCGACATCAGCCCGGTGCGTGCCTGGATCCAGTGCGTCAGGGTTGCGCGGTCGACCAGCGTCGGCTGGCCGTCGGCGGAGACTTGCCCGACCTCGAGCGCGCCCAGGCGCGCGGCGGTCATGTCGTCGGCCTTGATCGAGGCAATATCGGCCAGCGTGACGCGCGCGGTCGGCGTCGCCGCCGTCGCGCAGAGATCGATGCGCACGGCGTGCGCGGCGGCGCCCGAGGCAGCCGTCGCCGCGACAAGCGCGACGGCGGCGGCGCGCAGACGCCTCGGGAAACGATACAAGGAGTTCATGGGCTTCAGCGACGCAGGTTGTTGACCATCTGCATCATCTCGTCTGATGCCTGCACGATCTTCGAACTCGCCTCGTAGGCGCGCTGGGCGATGACGAGGTTGACCATTTCGTCGACCATCTTGACGTTGGAGCCTTCGAGATAGCCCTGTTGCAGCGAGCCAAGGCCGTCAGCGCCCGGGTTGCCTTGCGTCGACGAACCCGCGGCCTCGGTTGTGACATACAGGTTGTCGCCCTGGGCGCTCAGCGCGCCCGTGTTGGCGAAGCGCGTGAGCTGCAGCTGGCCGAGCTGACTCGTCTTGGTCTGCCCGGCGACCGTCGCCGTGACCGTGCCGTCAGCGCCAATGCTGATCGAGCCGACGTTGGCGGGAACGCTGATCGCGGGTTGCAGCGCGAGGCCGGTGTCGGTCGTGAGCTGGCCCTCGGCGTTGACCTTCAAGGTGCCCCCACGGGTATACGCGGTGCTGCCGTCGGCGAGCGTGACGCGGAAGAAGCCGTCGCCCTGGATCGCGACGTCCCATTCGGAGCCGGTCTGCGTCACGCCGCCGGCATCGAAGATCTTGGACGAGCTCGAGATGCCGACCCCGTTGCCCATCATCGAGGCGCCCGCGGCCGTACCTGAGTCGGCGGCGCGATCGGTGCCCGACATCCCGACGCGCGCCGACTCCTGCACCATCAGGTCCGTGAAGCTGATGCGGCCCTTCTTGAACGCGACGGTGTTCGTGTTGGCCAGGTTGTTGGCGATCGTGTCGACGTTCATCTGCTGGGCTTGCATGCCCGTCGCGGCGATGTAGAGGGAATCAGGCATGTCGGAAACTCCGGAAGGGCGTGGCGGCTGCGTTCGATGCGGCGGGCGTCATGACAGGTCTCCGAGCTTCTGGATGGCCGTGCCCAGCAGGTCGTCGTAGCCTTGCACGACCTTCTGCATCGATTCGAAATGGCGCATCGTCTGAATGACCTGCACCATCTCCTGCATCGTGTTCGTGTTGGACGCCTCGAGCTGGCCCTGGTGCACGCGCGCCGTGGCGTCCGCGATCACCTGCGGGTCGCTGCCGGCCGACAACAGGCCGCCACCGAGGTGCGTCATGCCGCGTGTGTCGCTGAAGCGCACGATCTTGAGCTGCGCCACCGGGTTGCCGTCCGTGGGTACGCCGGAGTTCGCCGGTGCGTTGGGCTCGGTCACGTTGCCGGCCACGTCGACAGCCGGCGTGCGCGTCGCCAGATGGATCTCGCCGCCCTTGCCCATCACCGGATCGCCGGCCGCGGTCACCAGCCGGCCCTGTGCGTCCACTGCGAAGTCGCCCTGGCGGGTGTAGGCGGTGCCCTGCGCAGTCGAGACCTCGAAGAAGCCGTCGCCCGACAGCGCCATGTCGAGCGGCTGGCCGGTGGCCTTGAGGCTGCCGGCCTTGGTGTCGATGAGCACCAGCGGGCGGTGCAGCGACGCCGCGACGTCCGTGCCCACGGCACCGTCCGCGGCGGCGGAAAGCTCGTCCACGACGTCCACGAAAGGCCGCGCCAGCACGACCTCGCGCTTGAAGCCGGGCGTGGCCATGTTGGTCATATTCTGCGCGACGCGGTCGAGGTGGCTCATGTCCTCCTGCATGCCGGTGAGCGCGATGGCCAAGACTGGTTGCATGAGTATGTTGTTCGGGTTGACGTGGGTTGAAGGGCAGCGTGCGGCTGGACTACAGCGACACGATGTTCCAGGACTTGAGTTCGACGTTGTTCGGGATTTCGGTCATGGACAGCACTCGCAGGTGCGGCATCACCCGTTCCGACAGAATTCGCAGGTGGCGCCGCAGCTCCGGCGCGCAGAGCAGCACCGGCAGCAGGTTGTTCTTCATCATCCGTTCGGCTTGCTGCGCGATGCGGGTGGTGAGCGTTTCGGCGAGCTTGGGATCGATCGCGAAGGCTTGCGGGCTGCCATCCGGGTTACGAGCGTGAATCCCGTGAAGGAGTTGGCTCTCGACGGTCGGATCGAGCGTCAGTACCTGCAACGCGTTCGCCTCGCCGAGCAGCGATTGGCAGATCGCGTGCGCCAGGCGCTGGCGCACGAGCTCCGTCAGCACGCCGGTGTCCTTTGTCTGGCGGCCAGCGTCCGCCAGCGTCTCGAGGATCGCCTCGAGGTTGCGCACCGACACCTTCTCGCGCAGCAGGCTCTGCAGCACCTTCTGGACGTCGCTGACCGTCAGCAGCGTCGGGATCACTTCTTCCACCAGCGTCGGCTGGGTCTGACGGACACGGGCAAGCAGCTTCTCGGTCTCCGCGCGGCTGAGGAGGCGTGCGGCCTCGCGGCGCAACACTTCGGTCAGATGGGTGACGAACACCGTGGGGCCGTCGACCAGCGTGAACTTCGCGGCGATGGCGGCGTCGCGCTGCACCTCTTCGATCCACAGCGCCGGCAGGCCATAGGTGGGATCGCGCGTGACCTCGCCAGCGATGCTGCGGACGTCCCCCGCCGGATGGATCGCCAGGATGCGGTCGGGCTTGACCTCGGCCTTGGCGCAGGGCGTGCCGTCGATCACGATCTCGTAGCGATCGGGCGCCAGGCGCGCCACTTCCTTGAACAGCACGCGCGGCAGCACGACGCCCAGTTCCTGCGCATGCTGCTTGCGAAACGCCGCGATGCGTTCCATCACGGGGCTGCCTTCGGCGTTGACCAGCGGCGCCCAGCGGCTGCCCAGGTTGACCTCGATCGCCTCGACAGACAGCGCGGCGTACGGGTCCGCATCCGGGCCGGCGACCGGCTCGGGCGTGACGCCGTCGGCGGACTCTGGCGCGGCCGCGGCGGCGATGGCCTCGCGCGCCTTGAAACGCATCGCGAACCAGGCGGCGGCGCCGATGCACGCCACCAGCACGAGCGCCGGAATCGCCGGCATGCCCGGCATCAGCATGAGACCGAACAGCGCGCCGCCCACCAGCACCAACGTCTTCGGAAACGAGGTGATCTGGCGCAGCACCTCGGTGCTCAGCCGTTCGTCGGATGCCGAGCGCGTGACGATGATGCCGGTGCCCACCGAGATCACGAGCGCGGGCACCTGGGTGACGATGCCGTCGCCGATCGTGAGCAGCGTGTAGGTCTGCAGCGCCTCCGCCCACGACAGCCCGTGCTGCATCACGCCGATCACGAGACCGCCGACGATGTTGATCAGCATGATGATGATGCCCGCGATGGCATCACCCTTCACGAACTTGCTCGCCCCGTCCATCGCGCCGTAGAAGCCAGCTTCCTTCTCCAGGTTCTTGCGCCGGGCCTGCGCCTGGATCTGGTCGATGAAGCCCATGTTGAGATCGGCGTCGATGCTCATCTGCTGGCCGGGCATGCTATCCAGCGTGAACCGCGCGGCCACCTCGCTGACGCGCTGCGCGCCGTTGGTCACGACGACGTACTGCACGACGATCAGGATCAGGAAGACGATCAGGCCGATGACGTAGTTGCCGCCGACGGCGAACGAGCCGATGGACGCGATGACGCGGCCCGCGTTGCCGTCCGACAGGATCAGCCGGGTCGCGCCCACGTTGAGCGAGAGCCGGAACAGGGTCGCAATCAGCAGCAGCGAGGGAAACGTGGAGAACTGCACCGGACGCTCGACGTAAAACGTCAGCAGCAGCACGAGCAGCGCGAAGCTGAAGTTTGTGAGAATCAAGAAGTCCAGTACCGGCGCCGCGATCGGCACGAACAGCACGACCAGGATGCCTAGCACCAGAGCGATCATGGCGACATCGCTGTGCCGCCCGAAGAGGTTCTTCAAGGCGTTCATGAGGCCTTCGCCGTCTGGCGCACACCGCGGGCCGCCGCAGCGCCGCGCCTGGAGAACACCCAGACGATAATCCGCGCCACCGGCGCATAGAGGTTGGGACGCACGTGCTGGTTCACCGCGAGTTCGCGGTAGAGCGCACGCGCCAGGCTGGGACTGGGTACCACCGGAATCCGATGCCGTGCTGCGATAGCGCGCATCGCCACAGCCATCATGCCGCGTCCCTTGGCGACGAGCTGCGGCGACGCCATCTCGCCGTGCGTGTAGCGCAGTGCGACGGCAACGTGAGTCGGATTGGTGATGAGGACGTCGGCACTGCGAGTGTTCTGCAGCGACGACGAGCGCTTGAGCAGTTCGCGCCTGAGCTCCCGGATGCGTGCGCGCACGCGCGGATCGCCGTCGCGGTTCTTGTTCTCGTCCTTCAGTTCGCGGCGGCTCATCCGCATCTTGGTCGCGAACTGACGCTTCATGAACATCAGATCCACAAGCGCTATGAGCACCAGCACGCCCGCCAAGCGCAGGCCCAGCGTGGCGAAATCCTGCAGAAGGCTGCGCACCAGCGCGGCGGGCGGCAGCGAGGACAGCCGATAGAACTGAGGCTCGAGGGCCTTCAGCGAGAAATAGGCGACGGTGCCGAGCAGCCCGAGCTTGAGGAGCGATCGGCCCAGCACGAACAACCCTTGCAGCGACAAGATGCGCTTCATGCCGTCGATCGGATTGAGGCGGTTCCAGTCCGGCTTGATGGGCTCGGCAGACAGGATGGCGCCGGTCTGCAGCACGTTGGCGAGGATGCCCGCGATCACCAACGTCGCGAAGAACGGCGCGGCCATCCACAGTGAGTGCGACAGCATCTGCGACAACAGCAGCGGCAGGCCCGCGCCATCGCCGCCCAGCGTCCCGGCGCCGGCGATCAGCTTGCGGCTCTGCGCGAACACCTGCTGCCAGATCGCCCAGCCCTGCGAGTCGAGGAACACCATGGCGGTCGTGAACACCACGGCCGCGATGACGACCGTGCTCTTGGCCGCCTGGCCGCGCTCGAGCGCTTTCTGCAGCTTGTAAGGCGTCGCGGCGTGCGAACGATCCTGGTCGCCTTGATCGGCCATCAGCCCCCCCTCACCGGCAAGGCAGGGGTCGTGCCGATGGCCGAATCCAGCGCTTCGTAGAGGCCGCGGTAGACGCGATCCATCGCACCACCGATGCCGGTGAACCAGAATGACAGCGCCGCCAGGCCGACGACGATCTTCACCGGGATGCCCATCGTGAGCATGTTGACCTGAGGCAAGTTGCGCGCGAGTACGCCTAGCGCCATCTCAGTCAACAGGATGCAGAAGATCACCGGCGCGACGATCGCCACGCACAGCCCGAACAGCCCCGCCACGGAAACAGCCAGGGCGGGCAGCATCGCTTCGAGTGCCCAGGGGCGGCCGAGCGGCATGCGCTCCAGGCTGAAGGCGATGGCGCGCATTAGCGCGTGGTGCCCGTTGGTCAGGAAAAACATGATCACTGCGATGCGGCTGAACGCAGTGCTCAGCACCGGGGTCGTCGAACCGGACGCGGGGTTGAAGACCTGGCTGAGGCCGAAACCGAGCTGCACGTCGAGCAGTTGTCCGGCCATCGCGAATGCCGCAAACGCCGCATGGATAGGCAACGACAGCACGATGCCCAGGGCAACCTCGTCGCAAGCGCTGCGCACCAGCCGCAATGGGTGGTCGGTGAGTGCTCCCAGCGCGTCAGACTGCAAGCCCCAGGGAGCGCGGGTCACACCCAGTGCCGCGCAAAGGCATACAGACAGGCCCACTACGACGAGCATGCGCACCCGCACAGGCAGGTCGGCCGCCGAGAACAAAGGGGTGGATAACAGCATTGCGCCCACGCGCAGCGACAACAGCATGACTGCGGTCATCCATTGCAACGGCATCAGGTCGAGGACAGCGGTCATCGGCGGGGCAAGCTTCGATCAGGCAAGCGCATGCGAACGCCTGCAGTGCGGGTCTGGCTACGGAGTAGGGGGCGGCGCGGCGGCGTCTAGACCAGGGAGGGAATTGCGTTCCAGAGGTGCGCGGCGAACTGCACAATCTGACGCAGCATCCACGAGCCGCAGGCCGCCAGCACGACGCCGGCCGCCACGAGCTTCGGAACGAAGGTCAGCGCGTTCTCCTGGACCTGCGTGACAACCTGGATGATGCTGATGATCGAGCCGACCAGCAGCGTGACGCCGAGAATCGGCATCGACACCACGAACGCCGTCCAGAACATCTCACCCATCATGTGGAGCGCGATGTCAGGGCGCATGGGCCGCTCTACCGATCGACGACGCATTGCCGCGCGCACCCCGCGTGTGGCGGTTCGATTTGCTTTGCACAATGCTGTGCCTCGCATGCAGAAGGGCTCCGTAGACCCATCTTGCTTTTTTTTTCGTCATTTCAACCACAACTCCCCCTGTTCGCCCACATGCGGCACTTCTTTACAGTGATGGGATTCTTGCATCAAGATTTGGGAATGCAATACCAAAATTGGTGATCGGAGAAGAATTAAGCTTGGCTTCAGATAGCCCCTGGGGTATACGAAAGGCCTACTGTTGAACGCTGGGAAAACCTGCAGTCCCGACCGAGTCCCGTCAGGCGCCCTCTGCGTCGTAGAGCATCTATAGTTCTCAGATGCTTGAAGACTCCGCCTTGACTTCGGCGATCGGGACAGCGCTCGCCAAGCTGTTGCGCCCGCTCGTCCGGTTGATGCTGAAACACTCGTTTTCCTACAGCGGCTTTGAATCAGTAGCGAAGCGCGTTTTTGCAGAGTGCGCGATGGAAGATTTCGCCTTGTCGGGAAGAAAGCCATCAGTGTCGCGTGCGTCGATCCTGACTGGCCTCACTCGAAAGGAAGTGAACGCGCTCTTGAGTGAACCCTGGAGTTGCGTCAATGCGGATAGCTCACACTACAATCGCGCAGCACGGGTGTTGTCGGCATGGGTTCGAGAGTCTCGTTTCGTCGGCGACGGAGGCTCCGACCGGGCCTTGCCAATGGAGGGCGCTGATGGATTCAACGAGCTCGTGCGTCTACACGGTGGCGACGTACCGGCCAGGGCTGTGTTGGATGAACTTGCCCGCGTCGGCGCCATCAAGGTACGAGACGACGGCATGCTGCAACTCGTTCAACGAGCGTTTGTCCCAAGCGAGAGCATGATTGCGAAGATTGGGATCCTTGGTGCGGATGTTCGGGAACTGGTTGAAACGATCACCTACAACATCGAGCAAACGAAGCCCCAGGACGCCCGCTTTCAGCGCAAGGTGATGCATATTGGAATCCCGACTGAGGTGCTGCCGGCGTTCAGAACGTTGAGTGCGAAACAGGCTCAGAAGCTACTGGAAAATCTCGATGCATGGCTGTCGGAGCACGACCTTTCGAGCATTCCACAAGCCGAATGGGCTTCGACGGCACGCGTGGGTGTCGGCATTCACTACTTCGAGCAGATCCTCGCGCCGGGCGCAGAGGAAGCTTGAATCGCCCTGGATTCCGTGGAGGCCGGCTGGTTTGAGTCGGGCCGATACGGCTGCCTGCTCGGCGAGTTGCCGGTAGCAGTTTCAGTGACGTGCTTTGGCTTCCGCTTGCCCTGGATCTTGTAGGTGCGATCCATGCTGAACAACTCTACGCCCTGCAGCGGCATGCCGACTATGGCGAGGCTGTTCGTTATCGATGCCATACCGCTACTTGAGTAGCTCCATAGACACGACCAGCCGTTTGCAAGGCAAGGTTAGGCCCAGTCGTTAGCCGACGAGCCACCTGTTAGGCGCACCCGTCGGCGAGGGAGAGCTTCCACTCCCTGGCGATCGAACGACGCACGGAGCGCCTGGCAGTGCCGCGCGCGGCGTGCCAACTCTTGCAACTCAGTGGCTAGACGATCTGCAGATTCGAGATGGAGCTCGGCAAACTTCTTTTCCGTGACGTCGGAATCGTGCCGATTCGCTTGCATACCGTGTACGAGGATCGCATGTGCGGGAAGGGTGAGCGAAAACGCCTGCATGAGCAGGGCTACCTGCTCACGTTGCAATGCCCAGCTCTTCAACGCGTCTTTGAGATCACTTGCGCTTACTGCTTGTTCCACAGAACCCACGCCGGGGGGGGCGTGCCTCCCCATTGGTCTCGCTTGC
Source organism: Betaproteobacteria bacterium (assembly GCA_013289985.1). GTDB lineage: Bacteria > Pseudomonadota > Gammaproteobacteria > Burkholderiales > Burkholderiaceae_C > Scleromatobacter. The sequence continues at coordinate 27,952 of JABCYW010000071.1, forward strand.
GAGACATGAGACCGATCAGAAGCCGGCAGGGCTCGTGGTTGAACCATGACGACCGCTGTCAAAAGTCGAAAGTCTTAAGCTTCCGTGCCCCTCTTCCTGGATTGTGTACTACTGCCGCGCCGCAACCAATATAACTTTCCACCAATTTGGTCGCGGTTGCAACGGACGATCGCGTCGATCTCAAGCACGGGCGCCTTTTGACGCGCATCCGGGCCGGCGCGAATATTTGGATTCAATCGACAGGTTTCTACCTGCCTGGGCATCGGTGCTGGTCAAATCGCTTGGCCCACTCCGCGAGCGCCGCTTCATCGATCCACTGCATAGCTTGTCCTCCCACCCAAAGGTATCTCCCCGCGAGCAAGGCACGCGTGCGGCCATCCGCCATTGTCGTGTTTCCTGAACACTGCGGCCAGCTGGCCCAGTGGTGGCGCAAACGTCGGTTCAGCGGCGACGTGAACAGCGGCTTTGCAGCGACTGCAGTCTTCCAGTCGGCCGCTGCGACCGCCAGGTGCCGCCCTCCATACCGGTCGTCAGCGCCCCTCGCGAATGCTGTGCGTGCGAGCAGTCGATGCTGCAAGACGACGCAGCACTTGATCCGATAGGACGGAAGACCGCCGCAGCCG
>JABCYW010000072.1 GCA_013289985.1 Betaproteobacteria bacterium
GCTGGACGTCACGCGTCCCCGCGAAGACGCATACGCCGTGCTGGCCGTGCGCGCGCTGAGCGTGCTCGTGCTGTCGGTGGGCGCGCTGCTGCTGCTGGTCGCGCTGGTCCAGCGCGGCTACGGGCCGCTCAGCCAACTGGGGCAATCGCGCGCGATCATGGGCGCATGCCTGTTCGCCGGCGGCGCCGGCGCGTGGGCGCTCGCCCTGCGCGGCTGGAACCGCAGCTCCGCCACGCTGTCGCTCACGCTCTCGTTGCTGTCGCTGATGCTGCATGCCTGGCACTCCGGCCTGGGCACCCATTCCCTCGCGCTGGGCGGCGCGGTCCTGCTCGTGGCGGTCTCGGGCATGCTGGTCAACATGCCCACGGCCATCGTGCTGGGGCTTGTCAACGCGCTGCTCGTCGCGGGCCTGGAGGTGGCCGAGAACCGCGGCGTCATCTCCCCCACGGCCGGCATGGCGGCGCTGCACGCGGAGTCGCGCGCGCTGTCGTTCGCGATGCTCACCATCGCCGGCCTCCTCACCGGCTGGATCGTCCGGCGCCAACTGCTGGGCACCGTGCTGCGCGCGCACGAGCAGGAAAAGCGCATGAGCCGGCTGCTGCGCCTGGGCAGCGACTTCACGTGGGAGATGGACGCGCGCGGCTTCCTCACCTACCTGTCGCCCTCGTTCGAGATGCACACGCTGCACACGGTGGCCGAGTTCATGCAGCTGGGCAAGCCGGGCGGGCCCACGTTCGTCAAGGACGGCCAGTGGGAGCTGCTGATGGCCGACATGAAGGCGCGCCGGCCGTACCGCGACCGCGTGATCCAGTTCGTCACCGCCCGCGGCAAGGACCTGTTCATCAGCGGCAGCGGCGAGCCGCTGTTCGATGCCACCGGCCGCCACCTGGGTTGGTGGGGCGTCAGCCGCAACGCCACCGCCGAGGTGCTCGCGCAGCGCGAGCTGCAGCGCTCGCAGGCCATGCTCGATCGCCTGTTCCGCCTCAGCCCGGACGCCGTGTGCGTCGTCAGCCTGCGCGATGGGCGCGTGCTGCTCGCCAATCCCGCGTTCACGCAGTTCGTGGGCCTCGACGAGGCGCGGGTGCTGGGCCGCAACGGCGTCGAGCTGGGCTTCTGGCGCGACGCGGAGCCGATGCTGTCGCTGGGGCGCGCGATCTCGGCCAACGGCTGGGTGCGCGATTTCCGCTCGGTGGCCTGGTCGGCCGACGGCGCCCAGCATGCCGTGCTGATGACGGCGGCCGCGTTCGACTGGGACGGCGAGGCCGTGGCGGTGATGACCACGCGCGACGTCACGGAGATCGAGCGCGCGAAGCAGGAGGGCGACGCCATCCTCGACAACGCGGTCGTCGGCGTGTGCCTGGTGCGCAACCACCGGCTCGAGCGCGTCAACCCGCAGCTCGAACGCATGCTGGGCCTCGCGTCCGGCTCGCTGGTGGGCAAGCCCACCGAGGTGCTGTTTCCCAGCCGCGACAAGTTCAAGGAGTTCGTCTCCGTCTACGAATCGGCGCAGGCCGCGGGCGAGACCATCGACATCGAGCGCCGCGCCCGGCGCGCCGACGGCACGCAGCTGCTGTTTCGCATGCGCGGACGCGCCGTCGATCCCGCGCGGCGCCAGGAGACCGGCACCATCTGGGTGGTGGAGGACATCACCGACCGCCGTCGCGCCGAGCTCGAGCTGGCCGACGCGCAGCGCGACGCGGAGGCCGCGCTGCGCGCCAAGAGCAGCTTCCTGGCCACCATGAGCCACGAGATCCGCACGCCGCTCAGCGGGGTGCTGGGCCTGGCGCGGCTGCTGCAGGAGGCGTCGCTGCCGGCCGAGCGCCGCGACGCCTACCTGGGCCACCTGGTGGAGGCCGCCGAGCTCCTCAACGGCATCGTCTCCGACGTGCTGGACCTGTCCAAGATCGAGGCCGGGCACCTGCAGGTGGAGCAGATCCCGTACGACCTGCACGCCGTCGTCTGGAGCACCTTCCGCACGTTCTCGCCCATCGGCCAGGAGCGCGGCCTGGAGATGAGCTGCCGCGTGGCGCCCGACACGCCGCGCGAGGTGCTGGGCGACCCGGTGCGGGTGCGGCAGATCCTGTCGAACTACCTGTCCAACGCGCTGAAGTTCACCAACCAGGGGCGCATCCACGTGCACCTGCGCAGGCGCACGCCCGCGATGGCGCGCATCGAGATCAGCGACACCGGCATCGGCGTCAGCCCCGAGCTGCACGCCACCCTGTTCCAGCCGTTCACGCAGGCCGACAGCTCCACCACGCGGCGCTTCGGCGGCAGCGGGCTGGGGCTGTCGATCTGCCGCGAGCTCGCCACGCTGATGGGCGGCGACGTGGGCCTGGACAGCGACGGCCGCACCGGCAGCTGCGCCTGGGTGGACCTGCCGCTGGTGACCGCCAGCGAGGACGATTTCGTCACCATCGCCAGCCCGCTAGCCCCGGCGCCGGAACAGCCCCTGGCGGGCATGCGCGTGCTGCTGGCCGAGGACAACGCGGTCAACCGCCTGATCGTCGGCGCGATGCTCGCGCGCCTGGGCGCCGAGGTGATCGAGGCGACCAACGGCAGCGAGGCGATCGCGCAGGCGTCGCGATCCGCGGGGCAGGTGCACGCGATCCTGATGGACCTGCACATGCCCGAGATCGATGGCCTGGAGGCCACGCGCCGGCTGCGCGCGCAGCCGGCCACGGCCCACCTGCCCATCATCGCGCTCACCGCCGCGGTGCTCGACGCCGAGCGGGCGCAGGCGCACGCGGCGGGCATGAACGGCTTCCTCTCCAAGCCGGCGGGCGAGGGCGACCTGCTGCGCGCGCTATGGGCCTACCTGCCCGGCAGCGAGGGGCCGCCGAGCGCGTTCATGCGTTTCGATCTCGATTGAATTCTCACGCCGCTCAACGCTTGAGCACCCTCGCCACCGCCGGCGCGCGCAGCCGCCCGGCCTCGGGCATGTCGGCGCCCAGCAGCGGGCGCAGGTAGTCGAAGAAGGCCGGCGACACGTCGTTGCCCGCGGGCGCGATCAGCGCGTCCTCCATCGTGCGCGTCTTGCCGGCCACGGCCTCCAGCGGTTGCAGCACGAGGTCGACCGCGTAGTTGCCGCTGCGGCGGATGGCCACGGAGCCGTCGGCATCGCCCCACATCGCGAACTGCACCGCCTTCTCGCCCACCTCGCGCGCCTCGTGCTGGTCGACTTCGGAGACGCAGCCCAGGAACGAGCGCTGCAGGTAGCCGAAGGTGTCGCCGCGCACGCGCTTGATCTTCAGCTTGTCCTTGATCTCGTCGCACAGCAGGTCGGCCAGCGCGCCGGTGCCCGACAGCTGCACGTTGCCGTGCGCGTCGCGCTCCACGCTCTTCGCGAGCTTCTCGGCGATGGTGGCGCCGCTCTCGTCGTGGATGCCCTCGGAGACGGCGACCACGCAGCGGCCGTGCTTCTCGTAGGTGGCCTTCACGTCGGCCAGGAAGCCCTCGATGGAGAACGTGCGCTCGGGCAGGTAGACCAGGTGCGGGCCGTCGTCCGGGAAGCGGCGCGCCAGCGCGGCCGCGGCGGTGAGGAAGCCGGCGTGGCGGCCCATCACCACGCCGAGGTAGACGCCCGGCAGCGCGGCGTTGTCGAGGTTCGCGCCCGAGAACGCCTGGGCCACGAAACGCGCGGCCGACGGGTAGCCCGGCGTGTGGTCGTTGCCCACGAGGTCGTTGTCGATCGTCTTGGGGATGTGCACGCAGCGCAGCGGATGGCCGGCCTTGCGCGCCTCGTCGGCGACGATGCGCACCGTGTCGGACGAGTCGTTGCCGCCGATGTAGAAGAAGTAGCCGATGCCGTGCGCCTGCAGCACGGCCAGGATGCGCCGGCAGTAGTCGAGGTCGGGCTTGTCGCGCGTGGAGCCGAGCGCGGACGCGGGCGTGCGCGCCACCTGCTCGAGGTTGTGCAGCGTCTCCTGCGTGAGGTCGACCAGCTCCTCGTCGACGATGCCGCGCACGCCGTGCAGCGCGCCGTACACGCGCGCCACCTGCGGGAAGCGCCGGGCCTCCAGCACCACGCCCACCAGCGACTGGTTGATCACCGCGGTGGGGCCGCCGCCTTGCGCGACGAGGATCTTGATCGGGCTCATGGGTCGGCACTCCTGCAACGGGATGGCCGCGATCTTAGTCTTTGGCGCGGCGCTGGCGGTGGATGTCATGGGTGACGAACGGATCGTCGCCTTCCGGGCGTTCCAGCCATTGCGGATGTTCCAGCGTGTTGTTGATGTCCGTCAGCCCGCTTTCCCAGTGGTTGCGCATCGTCACGGCGCCGAACTCGTAGTCCTTGGACAGGCCGTCCCATTCCTTGTCCTGGTAGATGAGCTGGATCACGCTGACGCAGCGCGCCGTCGCCTGCTGCGCGGCGGCGCGGCACGCGGGGTGGGCCTCGCGCAGGTCGGCCGGAACCTGCTCGAGGACCTCGCGCAGCATGCGGCGCTGGCGCTGCTCCTGCGCCTGCATGTTGGTGATGGCGCGGGTCCGGCTCGAGAACTGGATGTCCTTGACGCGCTCCTGGGCGTCGATGACGTTGGTGGGCAGCTCTCCGCGGGCGCTCCAGAGGTCGACCTGGAACGCCAGGGTGTCGCGCCGCGGATGGTCGTCGAGCACCTGCGTCAACGGCGTGTTGGAGACGAGGCCGCCGTCCCAGTAGTAGTGCACCGGACGCGGAGCGCCGCTCGCGCGCGAGGCCTCGAGCGGGCCGGGATCCTCGATGGCGACGGCCGGAAAGCCGGGCGGCAACGCGCCCGAGGCCATGATGTGCTCGGCACGGATGCGCTTGCGCCAGCGGCCGTGCTGGTTGTCGAACACCTCGAAATTGCCGGTGGCGACGTTGACTGCGGAGATCGTCAGGCGCGTCACGCCGGCGTTGATCCGGTCGAAGTCGACCAGGCGCTCCAGCGTCGCCTTCAGCGGGGCGGTGTCGTAGAAGCTGGCGGCGTTCGGCGGCTGCGGCCCGACCAGCGCGGTGGCGGGGCGCGGCGTGAAGAAGCCGCGCTGGCCCTCGGTGAGCGCGCGCCAGGCGTTCCAGCCGTTCCAGATCTGGCGCCGCCAGTCGTCCACCGGCTCCACGATCGCGTCCATGAACGCCATCGCGTCGGGCCAGGCGGCCGGCCGCGACACGGTGTTCCAGAATTCGTGCAGCTTCGCGACCCGCGCGCCGGGCTCGTTGCCGGCGATCAGCGCCGCGTTGATCGCGCCGATGGAGATGCCGGCCACCCAGTCGGGCTCGATGCCGGCGGTGGCCAGGCCCTCCATCACGCCGGCCTGGTAGGCGCCGAGCGCGCCGCCGCCTTGCAGCACGAGGGCGATCGTTTCGAAGGGCGGGCGTTCAAGTGGCATGGGGTTCCGGCGCGAGGCTGAAGGGACCCCGCAGCTTATCGGGTCCGTGTTGCAGGGCGCTGAAGGCGGGCATTCGGCGACCCGGCGGGACGGCTCCATGATCCAATGGCGGGATGAGCCACACCGTCCCCGCCCACCTGGCCGCCGATTTCGCCGCCGCGGGCATTCGTGACGTCGAGTGCCTGTTTCCCGACGTGTCCGGCTACCCGCGCGGCAAACTGATGCCCGCCACGGCGTTCGCCGCCGGCGCCGAACTGCGCATCGCACAGGCGATCCCGATGCAGTGCGTCACCGGCGACTACTCGTACGACCCGATCTTCCCCGACCAGGATCCGGACGTGCTGCTGGTGCCCGACTACGCCACCGTCAAGCCGGTGCCCTGGGCCAGCGTGCCGCGCGCGATGGCCATCCACGACTGCCACGAGCTCACCGGCGAGCTGTGCCAGTTCGCGCCGCGCACGGTGCTGAGGGACGTGATGTCGCGCTACGAGCGCCGCGGCCTGCGCCCGGTGGTCGCGCCCGAGATCGAGTTCTACCTGACGGCGCCCGTCGACGACCCGGCCCAGCCGCTGCGCGCCCCCGCGCTGCGCGGCGGCCGCGGCGAGGTGGGCCAGTCGGCCTTCAGCCTCAACACCCTCAACGAGCACGCCGGCTTCTGGGACGAGCTCCGCACCACGCTGGCCGTGCTGGGCATCCGCGCCGACACCTGGATCCACGAGGTGGGCCTCACCCAGTTCGAGATCAACCTGCTGCACGACGACCCGCTGGTGGTGGCCGACCAGGCCTTCCTGTTCAAGTACGCGGCCAAGGAGGTGGCCATCAGGCACGGCCTGAACGCCGTGTTTATGGCCAAGCCGATCGCGCACCAGCCGGGCAGCTCGATGCACCTGCACCAGAGCCTGGTCGACGCCGACGGCCGCAACGTGTTCAGCAACGCCGACGGCGGCGAGAGCACGCTGTTCCGCCAGTACATCGCCGGCCTGCAGGCCAACCTGCCCAGCCTGATGCTGCTGTTCGCGCCGTTCGTGAATTCGTATCGGCGCTTCGTCAAGGGCAGCCAGGCGCCGGTGAACTTCCACTGGGGCTACGACAACCGCACCGCCGGCCTGCGCATCCCGCGCAGCGGCCCGGCCGCGCGCCGCGTCGAGAACCGGGTGGCCGGCGCCGATGCCAATCCGTACCTCGTGATCGCCGCCACGCTGGCCGCCGGCCTTGACGGCATCGAGCGCGCGCTGCCGCCTACCGAACCGATGAACGACAGCGCCTACGAATCGGCGCACACGCTGGCCCGTACCATCGTCGCGGCGCAGGAAGACTTCGTGCGCGGCGACGTCGCCGTGCGGCTGTTCGGCGAGCGCTTCGTGCGCGGCTACGCGGCGGTCAAGGACGTGGAATACGAGAGCTGGCTCGCCGAGATCGGCGCATGGGAGCGGCGCTTCCTGGTGCCGCAGGCATGACGGCTGTCGTCGCGATCGTCGGCGCCGGCCCCGCCGGCTTGATGGCCGCCGATACCCTGCAGGCTGGCGGCGTGCAGGTGCACGTGTTCGACGCGATGCCCTCGGTGGGCCGCAAGTTCCTGCTGGCCGGCATCGGCGGCCTGAACCTCACGCACTCCGAGCCGCTGGCCGGCTTCCTCGCGCGTTACGCGGCACGCGAGCACGCGCTCGCGCCGTACCTCCACGACTTCGGGCCCGACGCCGTGCGTGCGTGGGCCGGCGAGCTGGGCATGGCGACCTTCGTCGGCACCTCGGGTCGCGTGTTTCCCAAGGACATGAAGGCCGCGCCCCTGCTGCGCGCCTGGCTGCATCGCCTGCGCGCGGGCGGCGAGGGCCGGCCGCCGGTGCAGTTCCACATGCGCCACCGCTGGCTCGGCTGGGCCGACGACGGCGCCACGCTGCGCTTCGAGCGTCCCGAAGGCGAGCACGCATTTGCCGCCGATGCCACCGTGCTGGCGCTGGGCGGCGCGAGCTGGTCGCGCCTGGGCTCCGACGGCGCCTGGGTGCCGCTGCTGGCCGCGCGCGGCCTGGCCATCGCGCCGCTGCGGGCCAGCAACTGCGGCTTCGACGTCGCGCCCACCGGCCCGGACCGCAGCGGCTGGAGCGACCACCTGCGCGAGCGCTTCGCCGGCGAGCCGGTCAAGCCGGTGGCGATCACGGCGGCCGACGCGGCCGGCGTCGTCCACCGCCAGCAGGGCGAATTCGTCGTCACGGCCACCGGCATCGAGGGCAGCCTCGTCTACGCGTTCTCGGCCGGCCTGCGCGAACAGGTCGCGGCGCAGGGCCAGGCCACGCTGACGCTGGACCTGCTGCCCCAGCACACGCTGGAACAGGTGCGCACCGAGACGCGCCGGCCGCGCGGCACGCGCAGCCTGTCCACGCACCTGAAGAGCCGGCTGCACCTGCACGGCGTGAAGATGGGCCTGCTGCACGAGTTGCTGTCGCCGGCGCAGCTGAACGATCCCGACGTGCTCGCCGGCTTCATCAAGGCGCTGCCCGTGCTGGTGTCGGCGCCGCGTCCGATCGACGAGGCGATCTCCACGGCCGGCGGCGTCGCCTTCCAGTCGCTCGACGCCGGCCTGATGGCCACGGCGGTGCCGGGCCTGTTCGTTGCCGGGGAGATGCTCGATTGGGAGGCGCCCACCGGCGGCTACCTGCTCACGGCCTGCCTGGCCACCGGCCGGGCCGCGGGCCTGGGCGCCGCGCGCTGGCTCCGGGCGCGTTGAATCCCGGCCCGCTACCATGGACCTTTCGATGATCACGTCACCTCCCCGCATGGCCTCGCGCTCCTCGTCCCGCCGTTCCCGTTCCGATGTCGTCGTCGACCAGGATGCCAGTGAGATCCGCGCGCCCGGCGCGCTGCTGCTGGCGCTCGAGGGCCGCGCGCCGTGGGAGTTCGCCGCCAGCCTGGCCGCGGCGCCGCTGCTGCGCAAGCTGCCGCGCGGCGACGGCCACCGCGTGCTGGTGCTGCCGGGCCTGGCCGCGAACGACCTCACCACGCTGCCGATGCGCGCGTTCCTGAAGGATCGCGGCTACGAAGCGCTGCCGTGGGAGCAGGGCCTGAACCTGGGGCCGCGCCCGGGCGTGCTCGACGCGTTGCGCGACCGCGTGCGCGCGCTCCACGCGGAGGGCGGCACGAAGATCAGCCTGGTGGGCTGGAGCCTGGGCGGCGTCTACGCGCGCGAGCTCGCCAAGGAGATGCCCGAGCTGGTGCGCTGCGTGATCACGCTGGGATCGCCCTTCGCCGGACCGCCGCAGGCCACCAACGCGTGGTGGCTGTTCGAGCGCGTCAGCGGCCATCCCGAGCCCGACGCCGGGATGCAGGCGGCGCTGCGCGTCGCGCCGCCGGTGCCCACGACGTCCGTCTACTCGCGCACCGACGGCATCGTCGCGTGGCAATGCAGCCTGAACCCGCCGGGGCCGCTGGCAGAGAACATCGAGGTGCACGCGAGCCACATCGGCCTGGGCCTGAACCCGCTGGCGATGATGGCCATCGCCGATCGCCTGGCGCAGGACCCGGAACGCTGGAAGCCGTTCGACACGAGCGGCCTGCGCGGCCTGTTCTTCAAGACCGGGGCCTGACATGGCCAAGGTGCACGCCAACGGCTTGATGATCGAGGTGGACGACCAGGGGCCGCGCGATGCCCCGGCGGTGCTGCTGGTGATGGGCCTCGGGATGCAGCTCACCGGCTGGCCCGAGGAACTCGTCGCGCTGCTCGTGGCGCAGGGCTTTCGCGTCGTGCGCTTCGACAACCGCGACGCGGGCCTGAGCGAGGGCTTCGACCACGCGGGCGTGCCCAGCATCGCCTGGAACGCGCTGCGCCACGCGCTGCGGCTGCCGGTGCGCTCGCCCTATGCGGTCAAGGACATGGCCGCCGACGCCGTGGGCGTGCTCGACGCGCTGGGCATCGCGCGGGCGCACGTGGTGGGCGCGTCGCTGGGCGGCATGATCTCGCAGCACATGGCGGCCCACTGGCCCGATCGCGTGGCGAGCCTCGCGCTGATCATGACCACCAGCGGCTCGCGCCGGCTGCCGGGGCCGACGATGCACGCGCGCCGTGCGTTGCTGTCGCAGCCGGCCAACCGCGAGCGCGAGACCCTCATCTCGCATTCGATCAGCGTGTTCACGGCGATCGGCAGCCCGGCGTATCGCCCGGCGCCGGCCGAGCTGCGCGCCCGCGTCGCGGAGAGCGTCGCGCGCGCGTCGCGGCCGGCCGGCTCGGCGCGCCAGCTGCTGGCCATCGCGGCCGACGGCGACCGCACGCCGCTGCTGGCGCGCATCCGGGCGCCCACGAAGGTGATCCACGGCGTCGTCGACCCACTGGTGCCGGTGGCCAACGGCCACGACCTGGTCAAGCGCATCCCCGGCGCGCTGGGAGAATTCATCGAGGGCATGGGGCACGACCTGCCGCAGCCGCTGCTCGGGCGCATCGCCCAGGCCATCGCGGGCAACGCGCAGCGCGCAATCTGAACGCCGGCTTGTTACGGTTTGCCGCGACGTCATGGCCGCGGGCACGCCGATTGGCGCAGGGCGCGCACCAGGATCGTGCGTGGCATCGCTCGTTGGTGGCTAGTCCTGTATAGGCAAGTTAGGGGGGCCGGGAGCCTTTTTCTTCCTTGGGTACGGGCTACGGCAGGAGTTTGCGCAGCTCTGCCGTCGACACCGCGTCCAAATGACGGAAGGCAGGCGCAATCTTGGCGATTTCCTGGTCAGACACGCCGAAGCGCTCAAAGTAGACTTGCCACTCACGCACCGTCTTCCAGACGTCGCCTATCAGCTGCGCGGCTTCCGTCCGCGAGAGGGTGAACATGGCGTGCGCGGCCAGCGCGTTGTCGAGGGTGGCCAGCCGCCCGTGCGGCCCCACGCCCAGATGCAGGAAGCGCTCGGTGGCATGGCTTGCGCGGGGCAAGACGTCGTACAGCGGGCTCAGGCGCCAGCCGGGCAGCCGGGGATCCCACAGGAAGCCGTGGTTGCGCAGGTGGTCGTCGTCGTTGCTCACGAGGACGTTGTAGATCATGCGCTTGAAGAGCTCCGCGTTGTCCGCACGGATGACGCTCGGGTGGCAACGGTCGCGCACCGCCTGCGACAGGTCGGTGTAGGCCTTCGTGCGCGATTCAGTTTCATCACACGCCACCATGGTCAGTCCACTGACGAACCCACGGCGGTGCTCAACTCGCCCGTCGCCGGGCCGCGTGAGCAGCAGGTCGTCAGCCGCGCCAGGGGTGGCGGTCGGCGCAAGCCAGTAGCGGTCGAAGCGTCGAATGAGCATGACCTTGCGGTCGCCGACGGTGCGCATGTCGAGTGCGGGAACCTGCAAGCCCGCTTCAGCGGCCAACCGCAGGGCGGCGCACTCGACACCGGGGATATCGAAGCTGTCCTTGCGGCTGGAGAACTTGGCCAACCACAGCACGCCGTGCTCGTCGCGTACCGACGCCTTGGGCCGGGCGCCACCAAGTGCTGTTCCATCCTTGAAAATGGCCTCCAGATGCGCCGGCACCGGCTCGCCCTCTTCGATGCGGTCGGCGGCCTCCAGGAGGTGCTCCAAGTCGTGCGAGACGTTGGCGCCGTGGCTCGGACCGTCGCTGATGGTTGCACGGATGTCGAGAGCGCCCACGCGGTCGCTCCCGGCATGCAGCAGGTACTGGGACTCCGGCAGGCTGTTGGCCGGCACCTTGAGCTTGGCCTCGATGACGCGGCGCCCCCAGGAGTCCGGAGCGGCGTCGCGGATGCCCCCGAAGAGCGGCAGTTGGTTGACCGGCAGTAGCCGCTTGCTCAGCACGTCTTCCAGGTTACGCAGGCTCAGGCTCACCGGGTCGACTTCCAGGGCGTCCGCCCGGCGCGCGTAGTGCAGGCCGTAGGCGAAGCTCGAGGCTCGCACCCTGGCGCCTTCTTCGGTCATCAGCAGTTGCCCGCAGGGCCTCCACTCCTGGCCGAGGTGGGCGAAGACCATCAGTTTCAGTTCCTTGGCCGCCATCAGTGTGTCAGTCTAGAAGTCGAGTTCTTCTCTTTCGGCCGCAGTCAGGTCGCGGACTCGCTTGGTCCTCTCGCGCGCATCCAGCGCCAGCAGGGCAGGGTCCTTTTCGCACAGCAAGTCCAGGAAGGTGCTGCTCGGCGAGATAGCTTCGAGGTAGCGCAGCACTTGCCCCAGTGCGAGTCCCGGGTCTCCCTTTTCAAGGCGGTAGACGGTGTTGCGGGACAGCCCGGCACGCAATGCGGCGTCCGACTGCTTGACTTTGCGGGCCACGCGCAGCCGAGCCAGCAGCTGCCCCAGGCGAGCGCACTCGTCGAGCTGACGAGGAGAGAGCATGGTGGATTGGCTGACTTTCATGTTCGATAAAGCGAGGATTACGGCTTTAAGGCTCGATTAAACGAGCATATTAGCGGGTAATCATCGCGATCGCAAGAATGCTCGTTAAATCGAGCATATAGTCTTCAGGCCTCGATTTAACGAGCACTGCCATCCTCGGAAACCGCGCTCAGAACGAGTCGCCATGCACGCGGCGTTGGCCACCACCCAACCCGCAAAGCGCCATGAAAAAGGGCCGATCGGTCGCCCGATCGGCCCTGGACAGGAAGAGCGCGAGAGGCTTACTGGACGTTCACCGCCACGTCGTCGAGGACGAACGAGGTCTGCAGCGACGAGTCTTCCGAGCCCGTGAACTTCAGCGTCACCGTCTTGCCGATGTAGGCGTTCAGGTTGATCGTCTTCAGCACGTAGCCGGTGGCCGCGTTGAGGTTGGAGTAGGTCGCCAGCGTGGTGGTGGTGCTGCCGCTGGTCACGCCCACCGTCAGCTTGTCGTACGCCGCGGTGGTGGTCGTCTCCGCGGTGTCGACGTGCAGGTAGAACGTCAGCGTGGCGGACGTCTTGCCGGCCGGGATCGTGATCGACTGCGACGCGGTGTCGGTGTGGGTCGTGCCGTAGCCGTCGAGCCACAGGAAGCCGGTGCCGCCGTGCGCCGTCTCGCCGGAGCAGGTCGAGTTGGTGCAGTACACGCCCGAGCTCACCGTCCACGGCGAGGCCGAGGTCTCGAAGCCGCCGTTGGTGACGACGTTGGTCGAGCCGCCGCCGCCGCCGCTCGTCGCGACCGTCACCGATGCCGACTTCGAGGCCGACACGCCGCCGCTGTCCGTCACGGTTTCCGTCACGGTGTACGTGCCGGCGGCCGTGTAGGTGTGCGTCGGGCTCTTCACCGTGGAGGTGCCGCCGTCGCCGAACGTCCACGCGTAGGAGTTGATCGTGCCGCCGACGTCGCTGGAGCTGTCGGTGAAGGTCGCGGTCAGGCCCGAGGTGGCGGTGGAGAAGTTGGCCGTCGGGGTGGTGGTGCCACCGCCGCCGCTGAACGAGGCGGAGAAGTTGGCGATCTGCACCGAGCCGTAGCCCGAGGCGTAGTCCCAGCCGGTAGCCGCGGCGTAGCCCTGGTTGCCCGAGGTCACGTCATGGAACCAGCCCGGGTTGGCCGCCGCGCCCGAGTAGATCGTGGACGCCGGGAAGGCCAGGGTGTTGCCGTGCGCGGCCTGGATGCGCGTCCAGAAGCCGGCCCACAGCGGAGCGGCCAGCGAGGTGCCGCCGATCTGGGTCTGCGAGCCGTTGATCAGCACCAGCGCGCCGGAGTTGGGCGAGGCGTCGAACGAGATGTCGGGCACGCCGCGCTTGGTGGAGGTGCCGAGCACGCCGGAGGACGTCTGCCAGCTGGGGGCGTTTTCCGTCAGCGACGGGCCGCCGCCGGCGCCGCCGGAGGACGACTGCTGGCAGCTGGAGGCGCTGGTGCACGACCACACCGTCTCGCCGGCCCAGGCGGTGCCGCCGTTGGTCGACAGCGTGGTGCCGCCGATGGCCATCACGTACGGGGAGACGGCCGGGTAGCTCTGCGCCTTGCCGGCGGTGGCGCCGCACTCGTAGGCGCCGGAGTCGCCCGACGACACCGAGAACATCTGGCCTTGCGCGACGGCCGACTGGAAGATGGCGTCCTGCGTGCCTTCGACCGAGCCCTCGTTGCTTTCGCAGCCGCCGAGGGAGACGTTGATCGCGCGGGCCTTGTTGTCGGAGACCGCCTTGTTGTAGCCGGCGGTCAGGGCGGCGTCGCTCAGGTCGGTGACGTTGTACAGGATCATCTGCGAGATCGTGCCGCCGGCGGCGGCGAGCGAGCTCTGCGAGTCCATGTTCCATTCGTCGGTGCCCGACGTGCTGGTGCCGGCGGTGCCGACCACGGTCGTCGTGACGTTGGGTACCGGGTAGCCGGCGCTGGACGCGAAGCTCTTCAGGTCGCTGATGGTCTGCGTGAGCGAGCCGGCGGTGATGATGCCGATGGTGCCGGTGGTGGCGCTGGGCAGGCTGGACGCGCCGTAGATGGCCGGGAAGTTCGGGATGCTGATGCCCGCGGTGGTGGCCAGCGTGCCGGTCATGCGCTGGGCGTGCGTGTGCATCATGTGCACGTTCTGCAGGCCCACGACGGCCAGGACGGTGTTCGACAGGTGCTCGGGCACCAGCGCGTCGGTGACGTTCGCGTAGGCGCGGCGGCCGTTGACGTTGTACTCGTGCAGGTCGGCCTGGAAGGCGTTGCGGATGTTGCCGGCGCCGCCGGTGGCGGTCACCAGCAGGTTGTTCGGCGCGACCTCGATGTTGCTGAAGCCCTGGGCGCGCAGGTACTTGACCACATCGGCGGCCTGGGCGGCCGTCGGGGCGAAGCGGCTCATGAACTCGGCCGAGGTCACCGGCTTGACGCCGGGGGCGCCGGCCATCAGCTTGGCGGTGAGCGTGTCGAGATCGGCCTTGTTGCGTAGCTTCAGCGAAACGACGATGTTGACCTGGTCACCCGCCTTGAGGGGGGCGACGTGGACGGCGGCGCGCGGGTCGTGGGCCTTGGTGCTCGTGGCAACCCAGGCCTCGGCGGTGGCGGCCTGGGCCGACACCGCGAATGCGCCGGCCAGCAGGGCCGACAGGAGGGTCATCTTCCCTGCGAGAGCCTGCCGGCTCGAAGCTTGTCCTTGATTCTTCATGGAACTCTTCTCCTAATCGATGGGTCAGTTCACGCTTTTCGTTGACGTGAATTTTGCTATGTGAGCGGCAATTCGATTTTGTCGGTGTCGCTCGTGAAAGCATCGAGATCACCGATTGGGGTTATCCAGTTCGGGGGGAGGTCGTCGATGCAGGCGCTGATTCTGTGCCGCGGCAATATCGGCGGTATCAGGTCGAACCCCGAGGGGTATGACGGTGCATACCCTGCACCTCAACAGTGCGATATTCGGAAGTTGGCGCCCGCTCCACCCTTTCCCTTCAGCTGGCAGCAAGCCTTGTATCGAGGGTGTTCGTTTGTTACTGCGCTTCTTGACGGTGGATCAATCCCTGCTCGGCTATTCGAATGCTTCAGCATTAAATCAATTGCGCAGGTGAGTTAGGGAAAGCCCTGTTCGGGATTTGGTTTGGTTCCCGATTAAAAATATAAATGAATACTTTTGTGTACAACGAAAAACGCAGCCCGGAGGCTGCGTTGATACCCAGTTCAAGGTATTGATGACGCCGCAATACCCTGTTTCGGGTATCGGGCGACATATTGAATGTCAGGCGTTGGCGGTTCCCGCGTGCGCGACCGCCAGCGCGGTCATGTTGACGATGCGGCGCACGGTCGACGACGGCGTCAGCACGTGCGCCGCCGCGTTGGCGCCGAGCAGGATCGGGCCGATCGTCACGCCGTGGCCGCCGGTCATCTTCAGCACGTTGAACAGGATGTTGGCCGCGTCCAGGTTCGGGCAGATCAGCACGTTGGCCGCGCCCTTGAGCGTGGAGTCGGGCAGCAGCGCGGCCCGCAGGTCCTCGTCGAAGGCGGCGTCGCCCTGCAACTCGCCGTCGGCGGCCACGTCGGGCATGCGCTTGACGAACAGGTCGCGCGCGGCGCGCATCTTCTTCGCGGACGGCCGCTGGCTGCTGCCGAACATCGAGTGCGACAGGAACGCCACCTGCGGCACGAGGCCGAAACGGCGCACTTCCTGCACGCTCATCGCGGCGATGTCGGCGAGCTGCTCGGCGCTCGGATCGTCGTTGACGGAGGTGTCGGCGATGAACAGCGTGTGCTTGTCCAGCAGCAGCGCGTTGACGGTGGCGAAGCCGTGCGATCCGGGGCGCTGGCCCACGACCTCGCGCAGGTGCGCGAAATGGCCGTCGAAGCGGCCGACGAGGCCGCACAGCAGCGCGTCGGCGTCGCCCAGGTGCACCATCAGCGCGGCGATCGTGGTGTTGGAGCGGCGCACGGTGGCCTTGGCCATGTCGGGCGTGACGCCGTCGCGCGCGTTGAGGCGATGGTAGGTCTCCCAGTATTGGCGGAAGCGCGTGTCGTCCTCGGGATTCACGACCTCGAAATCGCGCCCGGCCTCCAGGCGCAGCCCCGCGCGCTCGATGCGCGCGGCGATGACGGCTGGGCGGCCGACGAGGATCGGCTTGACCAGGCGCTCGTCGAGCGCGATCTGCACGGCGCGCAGCACGCGTTCGTCCTCGCCCTCGGCATAGACGACCCGCTTCGGCTGCTGGCGCGCGGCGCTGAACAGCGGACGCATCAGCATGCCGGTGTGCGACACGAAGCGGTCGAGCGAGTGCACGTAGGCGTCGAAGTCCTTGATCGGACGCGTGGCGACGCCCGAAGCCTCGGCGGCCCTGGCGACGGCCGGCGCGATGCGCAGGATCAGGCGCGAGTCGAACGGCGTCGGGATCAGGTAGTCCGGGCCGAAACGCAGCTCGCGGCCCGGGTAGGCCGCGGCCACCTCCGCCGAGATCTCGGCCTTGGCCAGGTCGGCGATCTCCTTGACGCACGCGATCTTCATCGCCTCGGTGATGCGCGTGGCGCCGCAATCGAGCGCGCCGCGGAAGATGTAGGGGAAGCACAGGACGTTGTTGACCTGGTTCGGATAATCAGAACGACCGGTGGCGACGATGCAGTCCGGACGCACCGACTTCGCGAGCTCCGGCCGGATCTCCGGCTCGGGGTTGGCCAGCGCCAGGATGATGGGCCTGGCGGCCATGGACCTGACCATGTCCGCGCTGATCGCGCCGGCCGCCGAGCAGCCGAGGACGACGTCCGCGCCCGCCATCGCGTCGGCCAGCGTGCGCATGGCCGTCGTCTTCTGGTAGCGCTTCTTGGACTCGTCGAGCTTGTCCTCGCGGCGGTCGTGGATCACGCCCTTGGAGTCGCACACGGTGATGTTGGCGCGGGTGACGCCCAGCTCCACCATCAGGTCCAGGCAGGCGATGGCCGCGGCGCCGGCGCCCGACACCGCGATCTTCACGTCGCCGATCTTCTTGCCCACCAGTTCCAGGCCGTTGATCAACGCCGCCGTTGAGATGATGGCCGTGCCGTGCTGGTCGTCGTGGAAGACGGGGATGTTCATGCGCTCGCGCAGCTTCTTCTCGATGTAGAAGCACTCGGGCGCCTTGATGTCCTCGAGGTTGACGCCGCCGAGCGTGGGCTCCAGCGCGGCGATGATCTCGACGAGCTTGTCGGGGTCGCGCTCGGCCAGCTCGATGTCGAACACGTCGATGCCGGCGAACTTCTGGAACAGGCAGCCCTTGCCCTCCATGACCGGCTTTCCGGCCAGCGGGCCGATGTCGCCCAGGCCCAGCACCGCGGTGCCGTTCGTGACCACGCCCACGAGGTTGCCGCGCGCGGTGAAGTCGTGCGCCAGCGCCGGATCCTGCTCGATGGCGAGGCAGGCGTAGGCGACGCCCGGCGAGTACGCCAGGGACAGGTCGCGCTGGTTGGACAGCGGCTTGGTGGGCGTGACCGCGATCTTGCCGCGCACGGGGCTGCGGTGGTATTCGAGGGCGGCATCGCGCAGCGCTTCTTCGGCAGGCGACAGGGCGGCGGTGTTCTTTTCCATGGAAGCTCCTTCGGTCCCGGCACTGCCGCCGGGGGGAAGGAATCTTGCCAGGGTTGTGTAACCACATGGAAACCCTGTGGCCGCGAGCCCACGCGAACGGCGAAACAATCCTTCGCGGCTGGGAACGCAGCCTTCGCGTGGCGCACGTCGATGTTTCACCCCGTTTGCGCGCGGCCCGCGTTCAACCGCCACCTGCCCCGAACAAGGAACCGGCGATGAACCCCAGACCCGCATCCATCCTGGCCACCGCCGCGCTGGCCGCGCTGCTGAACCTGGCCGCGAGCCCGGCCGCGCTGGCCGACGCCAACCTCGTGCGCGTGGACGTGCTCGACCGCGACAACGGCGACGCCCTGCGCGTCTGGCGCGACCACGGCCGTCCGGTGATCGCCGGCCGTCCCGGCTCGCGCTACAGCGTGCGCCTGGTCAACGACAGCGGCGAGCGCGTGCTGGCCGTGGTGGCCATCGACGGCGTCAACGTGGTCTCCGGCGAGACGGCCAGCGTGAGCCAGCGCGGCTATGTGCTGGGCCCCTGGCAGCGCACCGAGATCACCGGCTGGCGCAAGAGCGACACCGAGGTGGCGGCCTTCGAGTTCACGTCGCTGGCCGATTCCTACGCCGCGCGCACCGGCCGGCCGCGGGATGTCGGCGTGATCGGCGTGGCCGTGTTCCGCGAAGCGGTGCGCGTGGACGTCTCGCGCGACTTCCCGGCGCCCCCGCCGCCGACCCCGCTCGCGCCGCGCCTCGGGTTCGCCGAGTCGGCCAAGGCCGCACCCGCGGCGCCCGCCGCCACGACGACGCCTTCGCCAGCGCCGGAATTGCGTGCCGCCGACGGCGCGATCGCGGCCGGGCGGGCGCAGCCGCCCAGCGCGGAGCGCCTGGGCACGGGCCATGGCGCGCGCGAGACCTCGGTGTCCCGCGTGGTCGCCTTCGAGCGCGCGTCGCCGCGGCCCGACCAGCGGCTGGAGATCCGCTACGACAGCCTCGAGAACCTCGTGGCCGCCGGCATCGTGCCGCCGCCGCGCATGGCCGACACGGCGCCGCGTTCGTTCCCGGCCGATCCGCCGCGCGGCTACGTTCCCGATCCGCCGTTGCGCTGAGTGCAGCTGGTCCCGATGCGGCGGCCGGGCCTCGAGGCGTTAGCATCATGGCCCGTGCAGGCCCACCCCGACTCCGTCCCGCCCCTCGCGTTCGTGCGCGAGCCGGACGACGAGCGCGCGTGGGCCGGCGCCACGGCCGCCGACAGCGACGAGAGCCTGATGCATGCCTTCGCGGGCGGCGACGCCGCCGCCTTCACCCGCCTGTACGACCGCCACGAGCGGGCCACTTGGCGCTTCATCCGCCACCGGCTCGGCGCGCGGCACGAGGGCGCGGCCGACGACGTGCTGCAGGAGACCTGGATCAGCGTTGCCAAGGCGGCGTCGCGCTACGTGGCCACCGCGCGCTTCACCACCTGGCTGTTCACCGTGGCGCGCAACCGCGTGATCGACCACCTGCGCGCCCAGTCCAACGCGATGCTGTCCATCGATGCGCCGCTGGCGGGCTCCGACGAGGATGACGGCGAGCGCTGGGCCGACCGCGTGGCGGCCGATGCCGCCGACGGACCGCTGGCCCGCATCGAGTCGCGCCAGCAGGCCGAGGCCTTCCTGCAGGCGCTGGCGCAACTGCCCGACACGCAGCGCGAGGCCTTCGTGCTGCAGGCCGAAGGGGGCCTGAGCATCGACGAGGTGGCCAGCGCCACGGGCGTGGGCGCCGAGACCGCCAAGACGCGGCTGCGCTACGCCAAGGCCAGGCTGCGCACGCTGCTGTCCGGATGGAGGACATCATGACCGCCGCGACCCCGGAGCGCCCGGACATGGCCGACGACCTCGACCAGGCCTACGCGCGGGCGCATGCGCTCGCCGGCGACGACCGCGGTCCGGCGGCGGCGGCGCGCGCGAACGTGCTGGCGGCCGCGCGTGAGATCGCCGCGCGGGCCGAGGCGCAGCCGCCGCTCGTGCCCGTGGCGGCGCCGGTGTCGGACGTCGGCCGCGGGCGTTCCTGGGCGTGGAACCAGCTGTCCTGGCGCGTGCGCTCCGGCGCGACGTTCTGCGCGCTGGTGCTGGTCGGGTGGACGGTGCTGCGCTTCGACGCGAGCCGGCACGACGCGGCCAACGTGATGGTGGCCGCGGCCGACTCGCCGCTGGCGGTGCGGGTGGTGCCGCCATCGCCTCCGCCCCCGCCCGCGGACCTGCCGCCGCCGAAGGAGATGGCGCCGCCCGGCGCCGTCGCCGAGCGGCAGGCGGCGATGCCGGCCGCGCCGGTGCACACCGCCCCCGCCGCGGTCGCGCGCGACAGCGACGAGACTGCCGGCCGCGACCCTGAACGCGTGGTCGCGCAGGCCGACCGGCGCGCGCGAGCGGCGGTGGCGCCCGATGCCTCGACGGTGGTCGCGGCGGCGGCGCCGCCTCCGCCCATGTATGCGCCGACGCCCGCGCCCGCGCCGGTGGAGCAGCGCCTGGCGGCCGCCGCGCCGGCGGCCCCGGCCCCGACCTTCGCCGATCCCGGCGCCGTGATCGCGGAGGCGGACAAGCAGCAGCGCGTCGAGGTCACCGGCGCGCGCCTCGGCTTCTCCAGCACGTCCGGCAGCCGGGCCCTGCGCGGCTCGGCCGAGGCCGCGAAGAAGATCTCGCCGGCCGCCGCCGCCGCCCCGGCGATCGGCGCCGCCGTGCGCGCGCAGCCCACGCCGCTGCACGTGGCGGCCAACGCGGACGATGTGGCGGCGCTCGAGCGGCTGCTGGCCGACCCGGCCACGCGCGTGGACGCCACCGACGCCGACGGCCGCACGCCGCTGCAATACGCGGTGATGGCGGCCAACGCCCGCGCCGTGCGGATGCTGCTGGCCGCCGGCGCCGATCCCGACCACGCCGACTCGGCCGGCGCGACCCCGCGCGGCCTCGCGCGCACGGGGCCCAGCGCCGAGATCGCCGCCCTGCTGGCCGTTCGCCGCTGAGGCGGCCCGCGCACGGCCTGTCCCCGCCAGGCGCCGGTCCGTCGCATGTCCCTGGGGCGGAGCACGTCCTGCCGTTAGAGTGCAAGCCTGGAAACGCTGCTTTTTCGCCCGGAGCCCCTTCATGTTGTCCATCGCCTCGCTGACCCACGTCTACCCGAACGGAACCCGGGCGCTCGACGACGTGTCGCTGCAGATCCCGCCGGGCCTGTACGGGCTGCTGGGCCCCAACGGCGCCGGCAAGTCCACGCTGATGCGCTGCCTCGCCACGCTGCAGGTGCCCACGTCCGGCCAGATCCGCTTCGGCGACATCGACGTGCTGGCCGAGCCGCACAAGCTGCGCGCGAAGCTGGGCTACCTGCCGCAGGACTTCGGCGTCTACCCACGCGTGTCGGCCTACGACATGCTCGACCACCTGGCCGTGCTCAAGGGCCTCTCCGCCGGCGGCCCGCGCAAGGAGACGGTGGAGGCGCTGCTGCAGCAGGTCAACCTGTGGGACGTGCGCAAGAAGGCCATCGCGGGCTTCTCGGGCGGCATGCGCCAGCGCTTCGGCATCGCGCAGGCCATGATCGGCAGCCCCGAGCTGATGATCGTCGACGAGCCCACCGCCGGCCTCGACCCCGAGGAACGCAACCGCTTCAACAACCTGCTGGCCGAGATCGGCAGCACGCGCGTGGTGATCCTGTCCACGCACATCGTCGACGACGTCACCGACCTGTGCTCGCGCATGGCCATCCTCGTGGGCGGCCGCATCGTCAGCGCCGGCACGCCCAACGGCCTGATCGAGAAACTGGAAGGCCGGGTCTGGACGCTCGCCGTCGAGCCCGAGGAACTGCCGGGGCTGCACAAGCAGTTCGACCTGATCTCCACGCACCTGCGCGGCGGCCGCACCGTCATCAACGTGCTGTCCGACGTCGCGCCCGACCCGCGCTTCAAGCCCGTGCAGGCCGATCTCGAGCACGTCTACTTCTCGACCCTGCACGTGCACCGCAAGGCGAACGGCGTCGCGGCCCACTGAAGACGATCGGACGCCCACCCATGTTCCGCCACATCGCCGCCTTCGAATGGCGCTACCAGGTCAAGAGCCCCGTCTTCTGGGTCGGCTGCCTGATCTTCTTCCTGATGGCCTTCGGCGCCACGGCCAGCGACAACGTGCAGATCGGCAGCATGGGCAACGTCCACAAGAACGCGCCCTACGCGATCGTCGAGATCCTGGCCCAGCTGGGCGTGTTCTCGATCTTCGTCACCATCGCGATGGTGGCCGGCGTCGTCGTGCGCGACGACGAGACCAACTTCGCCGCCATCATCCGCGCCACCTCCGTCGACAAGGCCAGCTACCTCGGGGGGCGCTTCGTCGGCGCCATCCTGGCCGCGCTGGTGGTGCTCGCGATGGTGCCGCTGGGAGTGGCCGTCGGCTCGGTGATGCCGTGGCAGGACTTCGAGAAGATCGGCCCGTTCATGCCGGGCGACTATGTCTACGCGCTGCTCGCCATCGAGCTGCCCACGCTGCTGATCACCTCGGCGCTGTTCTTCGCGCTGGCCACCGCCACGCGGTCGATGGCCTGGACCTACGTCTGTGCCGTCGGGCTGCTGGTGCTGTTCAAGATCGCCCGCACGGTCGCGGGCAACGACCCGGCGCTGGAGCACGTCGCCGCGCTGTTCGACCCGTTCGGCATCTCGGCGCTGGACTACGTCACGAAGTACTGGACGGCGTCGGATCGCAACACGACGCTGCCGGGGCTCACGGACGTGCTGCTGGCCAACCGGCTGCTGTGGAGCGTGATCGCCTTCGCGGTGTTCGGCGCGGCCTACCGGGCCTTCCGGTTCGAGATGCGTTTCGAGAAGCCCGCCGGTGCGGGCGACGACGCGGGCGCACCCGCCCGCACCGGCCGGCTCAGCCGCGCGCAGAAGGCGGCGCGCGCGCACCAGGCCGAGCTCGACGCCCTGGGCCAGGCGAACCCTGCCGGCGTGCGCGAGGTGCTCGCCGCCGATGCGCGCCGCAGCGCGGTGGCGCTGCCCTCGATCCCGCCGGCCACCCCGGCCTCGGTACGGGCGCAGCTGTGGGAGCTGACCAAGGTCGACATGGCCTTCGTGTTCCGCAGCCCGGCCTATGCGGTGCTCCTGGTCATCGCGCTGCTGCTGGCGGTGGGCAGCCTGCTCTACGCCGGCAACATCCTGGGGAGCCCGTCGTACCCGGTCACGCGCCTGATGGTGTCGGCCATGGGGGGGGCCTTCCTGTTCATGTCGTCCATCATCGCGATCTACTACTCGGGCGAGCTGGTCTGGCGCGACCGCGATCGCCGCATGCACGAGATCATCGATTCGACCGCGGCACCCGACTGGACGCACCTGGTGCCCAAGACGATCGCGATCGCGCTGGTGCTGCTGTCGACGGTGCTCGTGGGCGTCGTCGCCGCCATCGGGTTCCAGGCGTTCTCCGGCTACTTCCGCTTCGAGATCGGCGCCTACCTGGCCTGGTTCGCCTGGCCGATGGCCGTCTTCGCGATCCAGATGGCGGTGCTGTCCACCTTCGTGCAGGTGCTTGTGCCGCAGAAGTACATCGGCTGGGCGGTGATGCTGGTCTGGTTCGTCTCCACCATCACCCTCAACAACCTGGGCTTCGAGCACAACCTGTACAACTACGCGAGCTCGTCGGAGGTGCCGCTGTCCGACATGAACGGCGTGGGCCGCTTCTGGATCGGCCAGGCCTGGTTCCAGCTGTACTGGAGCGCGTTCGGGATGATGCTGCTGGTGGCCACGCACGCGCTGTGGCGGCGCGGCGCCACCGTGGAACTGCGTCCGCGCCTGCGTCAGATGCGGCAGCACCTGCGCGGCTGCCCGGCGAAGGTCCTGGCCGTCTCGGCCGCGGTCTGGATCGCCTCGGGAAGCTGGATCTTCCACAACACCAACGTGCTCAACGAGTACACCACGCAGCCCGAGCGCGACCTGCGGGCGGCCGACTTCGAGAAGACGCTGCTGCCCTACGAGAAGGTGGTGCAGCCGCGCATCGCCGACGTCACGCTCGACGTGGCGCTGTTCCCGCGCGCCGCGCGCGCGGTCACGCACGGGCGCTACACGCTGGTCAACCGCAGCACCCAGCCGATAGTCGAGCTGCACCTGCAGTGGGCGCAGGACCTGAAGCTCGACGCCATCGACTTCCCCGGCGCGACGGTCAAGACCGACTACCCGCGCCTGCACTACCGCATCTACGCGCTGGCCGCGCCGCTGCAGCCCGGCGAGCAGCGCACGCTGGGCTTCACCACCACGCTGGAGCAGCGCGGCTTCGTCAACGGCCGCCCGCTCACCGCCGTGGTGCCCAACGGATCGTTCATCAACAACCTGGAGATCACGCCGTCGGTGGGCTTCGCCCGCAACGGCCTGCTGGAAGACCGCGCCAAGCGCCGCAAGTACGGCCTGCCGTCGGAACTGCGGCCACCCAAGCTGGAGGACGACTCGGCGCGCCAGTTCAACGAATTCCTGCACGACAGCGACTGGGTCACGTCCGACATCACCGTCACCACCGACGGCGACCAGACGCCCATCGCGCCCGGCCGCACGCTCAGCGACACCGGCCCGAGCAAGGATCGCGACGCGCGCCGCACGGTGCACTTCCGCAGCGACGCGCCGATCAACCAGTTCTTCTCGATCCAGTCGGGCCGCTACGACATCCGGCGCTCGGTGTGGCACGCGCCGGCCACGGACAGCCAGCCGGCGCACGACGTCGACCTGGCCGTGTACTACGCGCCCGGCCACGAGTTCAACGTGGACCGCATGCTGGCCGCGATGAGCGAGTCGCTGGCCTTGTACAGCAAGGAGTTCACGCCCTACCAGTTCGGGCAGGCCCGCATCATCGAGTTCCCGGCCTACGCCGCGTTCGCGCAGTCGTTCGCCAACACGATCCCGTTCTCCGAGAGCATCGGCTTCATCCAGCACTGGAAGGATCCGACCAAGATCGACGTGGACACCTACGTGACCGCCCACGAGATCGGCCACCAGTGGTGGGGCCACCAGCTGGTGCCGTCCGACCAGCAGGGCGCGTCCATGCTGGTGGAGACCTTCGCGCAGTACTCGGCACTGCTGGTGATGGAGCAGCACTACGGCAAGGACCAGGTGCGCCGCTTCCTGAAGTACGAGCTCGACCACTACCTGCGCTCGCGCGGCGGCGCCGTGCTGGAGGAGCTGCCGCTGGATCGCGTCGAGGACCAGGACTACATCTACTACCGCAAGGGCTCGGTGGCGATGTACTGGGCCAAGGAGGCGCTGGGCGAGGACGTGGTCAACCGCGCGATGCGCAAGCTGCTGGCGCAGTACGCGTTCAAGGGCGCGCCGTACGCCAACACCACCGACTTCCTGAAGTTCCTGCGCGCCGAGGCTGGCCCGGCCAACGACCAGGTCATCACCGACCTGTTCGACAAGATCACGATCCTCGACCTCAAGGCCGCCAACGCCACGGCCAGGCCCCTGCCCGACGGCAAGTACGAGGTGTCGTTCGACGTCTCCGCCCGCAAGTACTACGCGGACGGCTCCGGCCGCGAGACCGAGGCGCCGATGAACGAGCTGGTGGAGGTGGGCGTGTTCTCGGCGAAGCCGGGCGACAAGGACTTCGACGCGTCCAAGGTGCTGCTGCTGCACAAGGTGCCGATCCACGGGCCCCCGATGCCCGTCACCGTGGTGGTGGACAGCCGCCCGACCTGGGTCGGCATCGACCCGTACAACAAGCGCATCGACCGCAACTCCGACGACAACCTCACCCAGGTCGACGCGCCCAAGTAAAGCAGCGCCGACACGGGGCAGCAAAGACTCGTTACCGTCGCGCCGGCGGCTTGCGTTCTGAACCATCGTCCCGATGTGGGACGATTGGCGTCCGGGCGCGCGGGCGCCGACGAGGGTTCGATGAACGGGTTGTGGGTGATTTCCTTCGTGACGCATGCCTGGGTGGCGCTGCGTCTCCTGCCAGGTGTCTGGGCGGCGGCCGGCGCGCCGTCGGCGTGGCTGCTGGGCGTCCTGCTGGCCGTCTCGACCGCGCTGGTGCCGCTGGCCATGCGCCGGCGCCAGGGCAAGCGCACGCCGGAGCAGATCCAGCGCAGCGACATGCTCGCCTGGGCCAGCCTCACGCTGATGGGGCTGTTCTCGTCGCTGTTCGTGCTCACGCTGGCGCGCGACGGGGTCGAGCTGGTGCTGTGGCTGGCCGGGCTCGTCGGCGCGGCCAGGGTGCCGGCCCACTGGGTCGAGCTGAGCAGCTGCGCGGTCGTGGGGCTGGCCCTGCTGGCCACGCTGCTGGGGCTGTACGGCGCGCGCAAGCCGCCACGAGTCAAGATCGTGGACATTCCGCTGAAGGACCTGCCGCCTGCGTTGCACGGCTTCAAGATCGCGCAGATCTCGGACATGCACATCGGCCCCACCATCAAGCGCCCGGCAATGAAGTACGTCGTGGCCACGATCAACCGGCTCGAGGTGGACGCCGTGGCCATCACCGGCGACCTGGTCGACGGCAACGTCTACGAGCTCTCGCGCCACGTGGCGCCGCTGGCCGGGCTGCGTTCGCGCCACGGCACCTTCTTCGTCACGGGCAA
Organism: Betaproteobacteria bacterium; assembly: GCA_013289985.1. Classification (GTDB taxonomy): domain Bacteria; phylum Pseudomonadota; class Gammaproteobacteria; order Burkholderiales; family Burkholderiaceae_C; genus Scleromatobacter. Next base: position 25,771 of record JABCYW010000072.1, read on the forward strand.
CCACGAGTACTACTCCGGCGTGCATCCCTGGCTGAAGTACCTGCCCACGCTGGGCGTCCGCGTCCTGATCAACGAGCACGTGATCCTGCTGCACCACCACGCGCCCATCGTGCTGGCCGGCGTCACCGACTTCTCCGCCGCGAGCTACGACACCAGCCACCGCACCGACGTCGCGCTGGCCATCACCGGCGCGCCGCGCGCCGCCGTGAAAGTGCTGCTGGCCCACCAGCCGCGCAGCGCCGCGGCCGCCGAGGCCGCCGGCTTCGACCTGCAGATCTCCGGCCACACCCACGGCGGCCAGTTCCTGCCCTGGAACTTCTTCGTGCGCCTGCAGCAGCCGTTCACCGCCGGGCTGCACCGCGTCAACGACATGCTGGTCTACGTCAGCCGTGGCACCGGCTACTGGGGCCCGCCCAAGCGCCTGGGCGCGCCGTCCGAGATCACGTTGCTGCGGCTCGTCACCGCCACCGGCCCGTTGCGCCGCTGACGAGGCGTGGCAAGCGAGAACCCCCGAATGAAAACCGTCCATCACCCGCTCACCCGGAACACGCCCGGCGTCGCCATCGAACTCCGGAGCCTGCACTACGGCACGCCCGGCCGCGGCCCCAAGGCCACGCTGCAGGCCGCGCTGCACGCCGACGAGATCCCCGGCCTGCTGGTGGCCCACCACCTGCGCGCCCGCCTGGCCGAACTCGAGGCCGAAGGACGCATCCTCGGCGAGGTCGTGCTGGTGCCGGTGGCCAACCCGATCGGCCTGGCGCAGCGCGTGCTGCAGTCGGTGGAGGGCCGCTTCGACCTCGTCAGCGGCGAGAACTTCAACCGCCACTACGCCGACCTGTTCGACGCGGTCGTCAAGCAGGTCGACGGCAAGTTGAACGGCGACGCGGCGCACAACGTCGCGCTGATCCGCGCCGCCTTGCGCGACGGCGCCGCCGCGCTGCCGGAGCGCAGCGCGCTGGAGAGCCTGCGCCGCACGTTGCTGGGCCTGAGCATCGACGCCGACATCGTGCTGGACCTGCACTGCGACAGCCAGGCCGTGATGCACCTGTACACCGAGACCTCGGCGTGGCCGCGGGTGGAGCCGCTGGCGCGCTTCCTGGGCGCGCAGGCCGCGCTGCTGGCCGAGGTGTCGGGCGACCATCCGTTCGACGAGGCCTGCTCCACGATCTGGCCGCGCCTGGCCGCGCGCTTCGGCGCCGCCACGCCCATTCCCAGCGCCTGCGTGGCGGTCACCGTGGAGCTGCGCGGCGAGGCCGACGTGGCGCACGAGTGGGCCGAGCGCGACGCCCAGGCGCTGATCGACTACCTCGCCTGGCAGGGGGTGATCGCGGGCGCGCCGGCGCAACTGCCGCCCGCGCTGTGCGAGGCCACGCCGCTGGCCGGCTCCATCCCCGTGAACGCGCCGCACGGCGGCGTGGTCGTCTACCTGCGGGAGCCGGGGGCCCTGGTGAAGGCGGGCGATCGCCTGGCCGACCTCATCGAGCCGATGACGGGGCAGGTGACGCCGCTGCTGAGCCCGGTGGACGGCGTGTTCTATGCGCGCGAGACCCGCCGCTTCGTGCCCGCGGGCGCGGGCGTGCTGCGCGTGGCCGGGCGCGAGGCGCTGCGCCAGGGCAACCTGCTGACGGCCTGAACCCGGGGCGCGACGCCGCGGTCAGCGGCTATGCTCGCGAACCACCCCTTGCAGGACCTCGCGCATGCGCATCGAGATCGAACCCGGCGTCCGCCTCTACGTCGACGTCGAGGGCACCCAGTTCGTGCCCGACGGGCCCACCCTGCGCGAGAAGCCCGCGCTCGTGCTGCTGCACGGCGGCCCCGGCTTCGACCACTCCAGCTTCCGGCCGCACTTCGGCCGCGTGGCCGACATCGCCCAGGTGATCTACGTGGACCACCGCGGCCACGGCCGCAGCGACCGCCGGCCGCGCGAGGAGTGGACGCTGGACACCTTCGCCGACGACGTGGTGCGCCTGTGCGACGCGCTGGGCATCGTCAAGCCCATCGTGCTGGGCCAGTCGTTCGGCGGCTTCGTGGCGCAGCGCTACATCGAGCGCCATCCCGGCCATCCGTCCAAGGTGATCCTCTCCAGCACCTCGCCGCACATGCGCCAGGATCGCAAGGAGGCGATGTTCGCGAAGCTCGGCGGCCCGGCCGCGGGCGACTCGTGCCGGCGCTTCTGGAACGATCCGAATCCCGATACCTGGGACGACTACGGCGTGCATTGCCGCCACCTGTACAACACCACGCCGCAGGATCCGGACGCCGGCGGGCGCACGATCCACAACTACGACATCCTCTACGCATCGGCCTCCGGCGAGCAGCGCACGATGAACCTGCTGCCGGGCCTGGCGAAAGCGCGGTGCCCCGTGCTGGTGATGGTGGGCGAGCAGGATCCGGTCTGCCCGGTGGCCGACGCCCAGGACATCGCCGCCGCGCTGCCGCCGCGATGGATGCAGTACCGGGCGTTCCCGAACGTGGGCCACGGCGCGTGGCGCGACGATGCCGACGCGGCCTTCGCCGAGTTGCGCCGCTTCATCCTGGAATGAACCCGGCTGGGCGTGCGGGCGTCCGCTGGTCGCACAATGGGGACATGAAATTCATCTCACTGCGCGTTCGCAACGCGATCCTCATGCACGGCTACACCTCCGACAATCGCGAGATCGTCGAGGAGTTCAAGGATGAAACCTTCGTCGACAAGCTGATCGCGGTCGACCGCATCCAGTCGCTCACCGAGAAGTACCTGCTGGTCACGTCGTCGCACGGGCGGGTGATGTACTGGGAGTACGACGAGACGCTG
>JABCYW010000073.1 GCA_013289985.1 Betaproteobacteria bacterium
CCGGCGGGCGCCGTGGAGAACCACTCGGGCGCCTGTGCGTGCACCGCGTGGCCGGCGATGCGGGCGATCGGCTTCGCGCCGTACTTCGCCGCGTCGGACTCGCGCATCAGCACCAGCGCCGCGGCGCCGTCCGAGATGCTCGACGCGTTGGCGGCCGTGATCGTGCCGTCCTTCTTGAACGCCGGCTTCAGCGACGGGATCTTGTCGAGCTTGGCCTTGAACGGCTGCTCGTCGAACTTGACGAGGGTCTCGCCGGCCTTGCCCTGCAGCGCGACGGGCGCGATCTCCCAGTCGAACGAGCCGTCCTCGTTGGCCTTCTTCGCACGCGTGGTGGAGGCGATCGCGAACGCGTCCTGCGCCTCGCGCGTGAAGCCGTACTTGGCCACGCACTGCTCGGCGAACACGCCCATGGCGCGGCCGCGGTCGTAGGCGTCCTCGAGGCCGTCCATGGCCATGTGGTCGAACATCTGCGCGGCGCCGTAGCGCACGCCCTTGCGCGCGAACATCAGGTGCGGCGCGTTGGTCATGCTCTCCATGCCGCCGGCCACCATCACGTTGGCGCTGCCGGCCAGCAGCATGTCGTGGGCGAACATCATCGCGCGCATGCCCGAGCCGCACATCTTGCTCAGGGTGACGGCGCCCGCCGAATCGGGCAGGCCGGCGCGGCGCACGGCCTGGCGCGCCGGGGCCTGGCCCTGGCCGGCCATCAGGCAGTTGCCGATCAGCGCCTCGTCGACGGCGTCGCCGGGCACGCCGGCGCGCTCGACGGCCGCCTTGACGGCGACGGCGCCCAGCTCCCATGCCGCGAGCGCGGCGAAGTCGCCCAGCATGCCGCCGATGGGCGTGCGGGCGGCGGAAACGATGACGATGGAATCAGACATGGAAGGCTCCTGGAAACGGTGGATCAATGTGACGCGGACTGCGTGGCCCGCGTATCGGAATGGGATTGCGCGGCGCGGCGCGCGCTGAAGCGCCGCGCCGGGTCGTACGGGAACACGTCGTGCACATAGCCCGCGAGGATGCGCTGCTTGCGCTGCTGCCAGTAGTCGGCGTCGAGCAGGTCGGCGTGCTCGGCCATGAACACGCGGCGCACGTCGGGGTTGCCCAGAAGGAAGGGCGCGAAGGTCTCGGGAAACACGTCGCGCGGCTTCACGTCGTACCAGATCTCGCCCGACATCTCCTCCTCCTCGTTGCGCGGCTGGGGCACGCGGCGGAAGTTGCAGTCGGTGAGGTACTCGATCTCGTCGTAGTCGTAGAACACGACCTTGCCGTGGCGGGTGACGCCGAAGTTCTTCCACAGCATGTCGCCGGGAAAGATGTTGGCCGAGACGAGGTCCTTGATCGCGTTGCCGTACTCCACCACCGCCTGCTCGACCTGCGCCGGGCTGGCCTCCTGCAGGTAGATGTTGAGCGGCACCATGCGGCGCTCGATGTAGGCGTGGCGGATGACCAGCGTCTGGCCGTCGTCCTCCAGCAGGCTGCCGCAGAAGTGCTTGAGCTCGGCGAGCAGGTCGTCCTCGAAGCGGTGGCGCGGCAGCGTCACGTTGGAGAACTCGAGCGTGTCGGCCATGCGGCCCACGCGGTCGTGCTGCTTGACCAGCAGGTACTTGTCCATCACCCGCTCGCGCGTGGTGTCCTTCTGAGGCGGATAGAAGTCCTTGATGATCTTGAACACCACCGGGAACGACGGGAGGTCGAACACCAGCATGACCATGCCCTTGATGCCCGGCGCGATGCGGAACTTGTCGCTGGAGTGGCGCAGGTGCGTGAGCAGGTCGCGGTAGAACAGCGCCTTGCCCTGCTTCTGGAGGCCCACCTGGCTGTAGAGCTCGGATCGGGTCTTGCGCGGCATCAGCGTGCGCAGGAACTGCACGGTGGCGCTCGGCACGCCCATGTCCACCAGGAAGTAGGCGCGGGCGGCACTGAACAGCAGCAGCAGGTCCTCCTCGCCGATGAGCACCGCGTCGATCGCCAGCAGGCCGTCGTCGCCGTGCAGGATGGGCAGCGCGAACGGCAGCGAGCCGAAGCCGTTGACGATCTTGCCCACCACGTAGGCGCCCTTGTTGCGATAGAACATCGACGACAGCACCTGCACCTGGAAGTTGGCGCGAAGGCGGGCGTCGCCCAGCGAGTGCAGCAGGGCCGCCACCACGTCGTCGACGTCGCGCGCGAGATCCTGGAACTCGACGTCCAGCTGGAAGTTGGTGACGACGCGCATGCAGGTCTCGTGCAGCGTCTCGCGCGTGGGGTAGTAGGCGCGGTAGGTGGGCACCGCGGCCGGCTCGTCGTTCTCGATGTAGTCGGTGGACAGCGCCGGGCGCACGAAGATGAAGTCGTTGCGGAAGTCGCGCCGGTCCAGGATCTTGGTGATCACCGAGTTGAAGAAGGTCTCGGCCAGCTCGGGCTGGTAGTGGTCGATCAGCAGGCCGATGGTGTGCAGCTTGACCTGCTGCCACGTGCCGCGCGGCTGCTCGGCCGCCTTGAACTCGGTGTGCAGGCGCTCCACCGCCTCGTCCACGCGCAGGTCGTAGAACGCGATGCGGTCGCGCTGGGCGTCGAGCTGGCCCTGCCAGTCGGCCGTCTCGAAGCGCTTCTTGGCCGCGCGCGCCGCGGCCGTGAACAGCTGGTAGTGGCGATCGAAGCCCTCGACGATCGCCTGGGCGATGGCGAAGGCGTTCGGGTCGTCCAGCTGGTGCGGGAACATGATCTCAGATGATGGGGAGATGGCGCAGCTTGAGGGCCAGCAGCGCGCGCTGGTAGGCCGGCGCGACGTCGTCGGTGCTGTTGACCGCGAAGCTCAGGTCCTGGAGCAGGCCGTTGTGCAGGCCATAGACCCAGCCATGCACCACCACCGCCTGGTCCTTCGCCCAGGCATCCTCGACCACCGTGGACAGGCACACGTTGCGCGCCTGCTCCAGCACGTTGAGCTCCACCAGGGCGTCGACGCGGCCGGCCTCCGGCACGGCCTGCAGGAACTCGAGGTGCGCGTTGCGCACGTCCTGCACATGGCGCAGCCAGTTGTCCACCACCCCGACGCGCGTGTTGTTCAGCGCCGCCGTGACGCCGCCGCACTTGGAGTGGCCGACGACGATGATGTGCTTGACCTTCAGCGCATCGACCGCGTACTGGATCACCGACAGCGCGTTGAGGTCGGAGTGCGCCACCACGTTGGCCACGTTGCGATGCACGAACACGTCGCCCGGCAGCAGGCCCACCAGCTCGTTGGCGGGCACGCGGCTGTCGGCGCAGCCGATCCACAGGTATTGCGGCGTCTGCTGGGTGAGCAGGCTTGTGAAGAAGCCGGGGCTGCGGCGCTCCATGCCCTCGGCCCAGCGGACGTTCTTCTCGAAGAGGCCGGAGAGGTCGTGGTCGTTGCTGTTGTCGTCGGACATGGTGCTTTCGGAATCGTTTGAGGCGCGGTCGTCCAGTTTACGAAGCGTCGGGTTTCACCGCGAGGACAAGTGGCACTCGCTGGATTCGTCGATGGCGAAGCCGCCGTTCACGCCCGCTCCGTCGCCGTGGCGGCCAGCGCGGCGCCGATGTCGGCGTCGCGGCGGGCGATCTCGGTGCGGTAGCTGGCCCAGATCGCGAGGTCGATCACTTGCCCGTGCTTGATGACCGCCTGCCTTTGAAGGCCTTCGCGCACGTAGCCGCACTTGCGTGCAGTCGCTTGCGAGGCCTCGTTGCGAGCGTAGATCGACGCGTAGACGCGCGTGATCTGCGGCAGCGCGGCAAACGCCCAATCGCTCACCTGGCGCACCGCATCACTGGCGATGCCGCGGCCCCACCAGGACTCACCCACCCAATAGCCGATCTCCGCGTTGCAACGGTTGCCTGGGCCCTGCAGCGGCTGCACGCCGACGGTACCGACCAGGACGCCGTCGAAGATGATCGCCCAGACGTAGCCAAACTCGCCCGAATTCGCCTCGCGGCCGCACCACGCCTCGGCGTGCTCCGCCAAGTACGGCGACGGGAAGCCCTCGAACAGGTTGTAGGAGACCTTCGGGTTGTCGGCCAGCGTCCGCATTGCGATCGCATCGGCTGCTTCGTACGCGCGCAGCAGGCAGCGCTCGCCCTGGAGGATCGGCAACGGCAGACGGTCGGCGACGGCACTCACCACGATCTCACATCGTCTCGGAGAACAGCTCGCGCCCGATCAGCATGCGCCGCACCTCGCTCGTGCCCGCGCCGATCTCATACAACTTCGCATCCCGCCACAGGCGGCCCAGCGGGTACTCGTTGATGTAGCCGTTGCCGCCGAAGATCTGCACGCCCTCGCCGGCCATCCAGGTGGCCTTCTCGGCGCACCACAGGATGACGGATGCGCAGTCCTTGCGCACCTGGCGCACGTGCTGGGCGCCCAGCGCGTCGAGGTTCTTGCCCACCGTGTAGCAGAACGCGCGGCCGGCCTGCAGCACGGTGTACATGTCGGCCACCTTGCCCTGGATCAGCTGGAACTCGCCGATGGACTGGCCGAACTGCTTGCGGTCGTGGATGTACGGGACGACGTTGTCCATCACCGACTGCATGATGCCGATGGGGCCGGCGGCCAGCACGGCGCGCTCGTAGTCGAGGCCGCTCATCAACACCTTGGCGCCGCCGTTGAGCTGGCCCAGGATGTTCTCGGCCGGCACTTCCACGTCCTGGAACACCAGCTCGCCGGTGTGGCTGCCGCGCATGCCCAGCTTGTCGAGCTTCTGCGCGATGGAGAAGCCCTTCATGCCCTTCTCGATCAGGAAGGCCGTGACGCCGCGCGCGCCCAGCTCGGGCTCGGTCTTCGCGTAGACGACCAGCGTGTCGGCGTCGGGGCCGTTGGTGATCCACATCTTGTTGCCGTTGAGCACGTGCACGCCGCCGCGCTCCTCGGCCTTCAGCTTCATGCTGAGGACGTCGGAGCCGGCGCCCGGCTCGCTCATCGCCAGCGCGCCCACGTGCTCGCCGGAGATCAGCCTGGGCAGGTACTTCTTCTTCTGCGCCTCGGTGCCGTTGCGCTTGATCTGGTTGACGCACAGGTTGGAGTGCGCGCCGTAGCTCAGGCCCACCGAGGCGCTGGCGCGGCTGATCTCCTCCATCGCGATCATGTGCGCGAGGTAGCCCATGTTGGCGCCGCCGTACTCCTCGGGCACGGTGATGCCCAGCACGCCCAGCTCGCCCATCTTCTGCCACAGGTCCATCGGGAACTGGTCGGAACGATCGATCTCGGCCGCGCGCGGCGCGATCTCGGCCTGGGCGAACGCGTGCACGGCGTCGCGCAGCGCGTCGATGTCTTCACCGAGCATGAAATTCAGGCCGGGCAGGTTGTTCATCTGGGGTCTCCTGGACGGGCGCGCGGCGTGGGCGCGCCATGGAACGGTGGGAATCTTCGCGCCGGCGCGGGACGCGCGCACGCGCACCCGACCGGCCGGAACCGCCATTTTAATTGACGTTTACGTAAACGTAAATCAGGCGCGGGTTTTCAGGCCTTCACGGCGCGTTTCGCCGCCGGGGCGCCCGCGGTCGCCGCCTCGAGCAGCCGCTCGCAGCGCGCCTCGTGCTGGGCGATCTCCTCCAGCGTCACCCGGATGTCCTCCAGCTGCAGCTCGATCTGCTTGCGGTGCGCGCGCAGGACGGACAGGAAGGCCTCCAGCTGCGGCGCGGTGTCCGACGGCGAGTCGTACATGTGCACCAGCTGCTTGATCTCCTGCAGGCTCAGCCCCAGGCGCTTGCCGCGCAGGGTGAGCTTCAGGCGCGTGCGCTCGCGCTGCGAATAGACGCGGTTGCGGCCGACGCGCTGCGGCTCCAGCAGGCCCACGTCCTCGTAGAAGCGGATGGCGCGCGGGGTGACGTCGAACTCGGCGGCCAGCTCCGTGATGGTGAAGCTCTTGGCCGCGCCCTTGGCGGCCGCCACCTTCGGTTTCCTGCCTGCGGTACTGGGAGAAGCGCTCATGGGTAGACTGACGTTAACGTAAACGGAAGTCTAGTCCACCGGAGCCCGCATGGCCAACGCCGACGAATCGAAACTCGACTACCCGCTGGGCGACACGCTGCCGGCCATCGGCGCGGTGATCGAGCTGGCACCCGGCGTGCGCTGGCTGCGCATGCCGCTGCCGTTCGCGCTGGACCACATCAACCTCTGGCTGCTGCGCGACCGGGACGACGACGGGCGCGAGGGCTGGACCATCGTCGACTGCGGCGTGGCCAACGACGCCACGCGCGCGGCGTGGGAGAGCGTGTTCGCCCACCACCTCGACGGACTGCCGGTGCTGCGCGTGATCGTCACCCACATGCACCCCGACCACATCGGCAACGCGCAGTGGCTCACCGAGCGCTGGGGCTGCCGGCTGTGGATCAGCGCCACCGACTGGAACGCGGCGCGCATCGCGAGCCAGTCCACCACCGGCTTCGGCGGCGACGACGCGGCCCGCTTCTTCGGCGAGCACGGCCTCGTCGACCCGGAGGCGATCGCCAAGGTGCGCGGGCGCGGTGGCTACTACGCCTCGATGGTGCCGGCCGTGCCGCGCCAGTACCGGCGCCTGATGGACGGCCAGGTGCTGCGCATCGGCGACCACGACTGGCGCTGCATCGCGGGCTACGGCCACGCGCCCGAGCACATCTCGCTGCACTGCGCCGCGCTCGGCGTGCTCATCTCGGGCGACATGATCCTGCCGCGCATCTCCACCAACATCAGCGTGATCGACCTCGAGCCCGAGGCCGACCCGCTGCCGCTGTTCCTCGCGTCGATCGCACGCCTGCGCGAGCTGCCGGCCGCCACGCTGGTGCTGCCGTCGCACGGCAAGCCGTTCACCGGACTGCACGAGCGCGTCAACCAGCTGGCGCAACACCACGACCGCCACTTCGACGAGGTGGAGGCCGCCTGCCGCGACAAGCCCTGCAGCGCCGCCGACCTGCTGCCGGTGCTGTTCCGCCGCAAGCTGGACCTGCACCAGACGACCTTCGCGATGGGCGAGGCGGTGGCCCACCTGCATGCGCTGGCCGGCATGGGCCGGCTGCGCGGCCACCTGGACGCCGACGGCATCCGGCGCTTCTCGATGCCCGTCTAGACAAGCGAGACGCGGGCCGAAAAAAAACAAAGCCGATCGCTGTGAGGCGACCGGCCCTGCTGCCGGTCATGTCCGGCCTTCACTCCCTGAATGCTCCCCTGTCCCTTTTGGGTGATGACAGCATGCAGGTGCTACTTTGCCTTCGACTTGTGACACCGGCATCCCTCTTTTGGGGGGAGGCTCTCAAACAAGCGCACGCTCGCCGTAGTAATCGGCTAATACAGGCCGGGACACTCAGCCCAATACGGGCACGGGTACGTCCTTGAGCGTGTTGCGCAACGTCTGGTAATCGGGAACCACCGAACGCACCACGTCCCAGAACGCGGCGCTGTGATTCATTTCACGCAGGTGCGCCAATTCATGCGCGACGACGTAGTCGATCACCTGCATGCCGAAGTGCACGAGGCGCCAGTTCAGGCGGATCGATCCGTCGGCCGACGCCGAGCCCCAGCGGGTCTGCGCCGCGCTGAGCGACAGCCGCGTCACGCTCACGTTCAGCGTCCTGGCGAAATGGGCGCAGCGCTCGGTGAAGATGCGCAGCGCCTGGCGCTGCAGCCAGCTCTGCACGGTGTCGCGGATCTGTTCCGGCTCGGCCGTCTGCGGCAGGCCCACGTGCAGCACCAGCCGCGGCACGCCGGGCAGCGATTGCGCGTCGGAATTGAGCACGGCGCCCGCCACGCGCGGGTCGAGCACGATGAACACGGTCTCGCCCAGGAACGGCAGGCTGGTGCCGTCGTGCCATTCGATGCGCGCGGCCTCCACGCGGCGCGCGCGATCGCGCTGCTCCTGGAGCTTGCGCAGGATCCAGCCCGCCTTGCCCTGCACCGCCGAATCGATGTTCTGCAGCGAGACCCAGCGCGGCGCATTCACCTGCAGCCCGTCGCCGCTCACCACGAAGCCGATGCTGCTGCGCCGGGCACGGCGCAGCGCGTAGCCCACCACGTGCTCGCCCAGCCGCACCTCGCGATCAGCTTGCGGATGCCTGAAGTGCATGGGCGCCAGGTCGCTGCGGCGCGCGGCGGGAGGCATGGCGTCGAATTCGGGGGTGGGATCCACGGGGCGGGCGACGGGCGCGCGCGGCGGCGTGGCGCGCGGCGCAACCGGGGGCGGCGACGGCGCCTCGGCCGACGGCGAGGCGTCGAAAAGCGAGAGCTGCGAAAGGGTGTCGTCGGCCGGGCCGGTGCGGGGCATGGACGCCAATTCTAGCCGTCCAGGCTGTGGCGGCACGCGTCCATGGAACCCCTGCGACACGCGAGAATCCGAACGTGGCGACAATGCTCCGCGACCGCCACCGAAAGGATCCGCTTGAAACGCCGTCAATTCTCCGCCCTCGCCACCACCGCCGCGCTGGGCCTGGGCCTTCACCGCGGCGCGTCCGCCCAGGGCGACACGCCCATCACCGCCGCCGACTACACCCGCATGGGCACGCCCGTGCCGGTGTCGACACCGCCCGGCACCGTGGACGTGGTGGAGTTCTTCAGCTACGCCTGCCCGCACTGCTTCGAGTTCGAGCCCACGCTGGAAGCCTGGCTCAAGCGCAAGGCGCCGGAGATCCGCTTCCGCCGCTCGCCGGTGCCGTTCCTGCAGAACTTCCGCAACTTCCAGCCGATGTATTTCGCGCTCGAATCGCTGGGCGTGGTCGACGGGCTGCAGCAGAAGATCTTCAACGCCTTCCACCTGGAGCACCAGCGCCTGGACAAGCCCGACGACATCGCCGCGTTCGTTGGCAAGAATGGCGTGGACGCGAAGAAGTTCATGGCCGCGTTCACCTCGTTCGGCACCAGCGTGAAGGTGTCGCAGGCCAACCAGCTGTTCCAGAACAGCGGCGTCGACGGCGTGCCCACGATCATGATCCAGGGCCGCTTCCTCACCTCGCCGACCATTGCCAAGAGCGAGACGAAGACGGTGGCGGTGGTGGACTACCTCGTGGCGCAGATCCGCGCCGGTCACTAGGCCTTGACGTAGGCCTCGGGATCCAGCCGGCGCATCTCCGCCTCGATCCAGGCCTCCACCTCGCGCATCATCTCCTCGGGCTCGCGGCCCGCGGGCGAGATCGGCTTGCCGATCGAGATCGTCACCACGCCCGGCTTCAGCCAGAAGCTCTTGCGCGGCCAGCAGCGGGCGGAGTCGACGGCGATCGGCACCACCGGCACGCCGGTGGCGATCGCCAGGCGCGTGGCGCCCGACTTGTACGTGCCCTGGGCGCCGCGCGCGCTGCGCGTGCCCTCGGGAAACATGATCACCCACTTGCCCAGGCCGCTCAGGCGCCGGCCCTGCTCGGCCACCTTGTTCCACGCCTCGGTGCGCCTGCTGCGATCGATGTGGATCATGTCCATGCGCGCCATCGCCCAGCCGAAGAACGGCACGTAGATCAGTTCCTTCTTGAACACGTAGGCCAGCGGGTGGGGCATCACCACCGGGAACGCGAAGGTCTCCCAGGTGGACTGGTGCTTGGACGCCAGGATGACGGCGCCCTTCGCGTCGGCCGCCGACGGCACGTTCTCCATCCCGATCACGCGCTTCCTCACGCCGCAGATCCAGCGCGAGCCGTGGTGCGCCAGCGCCACCCAGTTGATGCACCAGCGGTAGATCTGGTCGGCGCTGAGGAACGGCGCGCACAGGCACACCGTCGCGCCCCACGGGATCACGGTGATGGCCATGTACAGGAAGAACAGGATCGAGCGAACGACGGAGAGCGCCTTGGTCATGCCGGGGGTCTTCTTCTTGGTGAGTGTTTTTTCAGCGCGCGATGAGGTGCTCGGCGAACGCGGCCATGTCGTCGTGCACCACCGTGCCCGGCACGGCCTGCAGCCATTGATCGACGGTGGCCGCGTCGGCAACGGCGGCGCGGCCGGTGCGCACCAGGTGCGGCCGGCAGCCGGCGGCCTGGGCGGCCTCGAGATCACGCAAGGTGTCGCACACCATCGGCACCGCGTGGAGCTCCACGCCGTAGCGCTCGCCGATGTCGTGCATCAGGCCGGGCGCGGGCTTGCGGCACTCGCACTGCTCGGTGGCCGCGTGCGGGCAGAAGAACACGGCGTCGATGCGCCCGCCCTTCTCCGACAGCAGCCGCATCATGTGCGAGTGCACGGCGTTGACCGAGGTCATGTCGATCATGCCGCGGCCGATGCCCGACTGGTTGGTGGCGACCACCACGTGCCAGCCCGCGTGGTTCAGCCGCGCGACGGCCTCCAGCGCGCCCGGGATCGGCTGCCATTCCTCAGGCGCCTTCACATGGTCGGCGCGGAAGACGTTGAGGATGCCGTCGCGGCCGGTGATCACGAGCTTGGGCGTTTGCATGGGCATCCTCGGTGGTGGGTCAGGCGGAAAGGCGGCTGAGGTCGGCCACGCGGTTCATCACGCCGTGCAGCGTGGCGAGCAGGCCCAGGCGGTTCGCGCGCACCTTCGGGTCTTCCGCGTTGACCATGACGTCGTCGAAGAACTTGTCCACCGGCGTGCGCAGCGCGGCCAGCGCCTTCAGGCTGCTGGTGTAGTCGCCGCCCTCGAACAGCACGTCGGCCGAGCGGCGCACCGTGGCCACGTCCGTCCACAGCGCGCGTTCGGCGGCCTCGGTGAACAGCGCCGGGTCGGCCTTGGCCTCCACCGGCTCGGCGTTCTTCTTCAGGATGTTGGCGATGCGCTTGTTGGCGGCGGCCAGCGCGGCGGCCTCGGGCAGCGCGGCGAACGCGCGCACGGCCTCGAGGCGGCGCGGGATGTCGGCCAGGCGCTGCACGCCCAGCGCCAGCACCGCGTCCACCTCGTGCGCCGAGTAGCCCTGCTCGCGCAGGCTGCCGGCCAGGCGCTCGACGATGAAGGCCGACACCGCGGCACGCGGGTCGGTGATGGCGGTGCCGAAGGCCGGCACGGCCAGCGCCAGCAGCGTGTCGAGATCGAGCGGCAGCGCGGCCTCGACCAGCATGCGGATCACGCCCAGCGCGTGGCGGCGCAGCGCGAACGGATCCTTGTCGCCGGTGGGCACCTGGCCGACGCCGAACAGGCCCACCAGGGTCTCTAGCTTGTCGGCCAGCGCCACCACCAGGCCGGCGCGGTTGCGCGGCAGCGCGTCGCCGGCAAAGCGCGGCTTGTAGTGGTCCTCGATGGCGTCGGCGATGACATCACCCAGGCCATCGTGGCGCGCGTAGTAGCCGCCCATGATGCCCTGCAGCTCGGGGAACTCGCCCACCATGTCGGTGACGAGATCGGCCTTGGCCAGGCGGGCGGCGGTGTCGGCCTGGTCGACCAGCCCGCGGTCGCCGAGCTCGGCCGCGATCGCGCGGGCGATCTCGCGCACGCGGGTGACGCGCGCGCCCTGGCTGCCCAGCTTGCCGTGGTAGACCACCTTGTCGAGGCTGGTCACGCGGTCGGCCAGCGACTTCTTGCGATCCTGGTCGAAGAAGAACTTGGCGTCGGCCAGGCGCGGGCGCACCACGCGCTCGTTGCCCTGGATGACCGCGCTCGGGTCGGCCGGGCTGATGTTGCTGACCACGAGGAACTTGTGCGTCAGCTTGCCCGCGGCGTCCAGCAGCGGGAAGTACTTCTGGTTGGCCTTCATCGTGAGGATGAGGCACTCCTGCGGCACGGCCAGGAAGTCCTGCTCGAACCGGCAGGTGAGCACGTTCGGGCGCTCCACCAGCGCGGTGACCTCGTCCAGCAGCGCGTCGTCCTCGATCGGCTTCAGGCCTTCCCTGGCGGCGGCCGCGGCGAGCTGGCGCACGATCTCGGCGCGGCGCTCGGCGAACGACGCGATGACCGCGCCCTCGTCGGCGAGCTGCGCGGCGTGGCTGTCGGCGTCGCGCACGGTGATCGTCGGGGTCTTCGCCTCGAAGCGATGGCCTTGCGTGACGCGGCCGGCGGACACGCCCAGCGCGGTGACGGGCACGACATCGGCGCCGTGCAGCGCGACGAGCCGGTGCGCCGGGCGCACGAACTTCACGTCCGTCCAGCCATCGGCGAGCTGGTAGGTCATGACCTTGGGAATCGGCAGCTTGGCCAGCGTCTCGGCTATGGCCTTCTGCAGGCCCTCGGCCAACGTGGCGCCGGCGACGGTCTGGTCGACGAACAGGCTCTCGGCCTTGCCGTCGGGCAGGCGCTTCAGCGACGGCACGGCCTCGGGGCCGAAGCCCAGCGACGCGAGCTTCTTCAGCAGCGCCGGCGAGGCGTTGCCGTCCTTGTCGAACGCGACGGCCGCGGGCATCAGCTTCTGCTGCAGCGCGCGGTCGGCGGCCTTGGCGGAAACGCCTTCCACGTGCACGCCGAGGCGGCGCGGCGAGGCGAAGGACTTCGCGAGCGCGCCGGCGCCCACGAGGCCCTGCGCGTGCAGGCTCGCCACCAGCGTGGCGGCGAACGACTCGCCCAGCTTCTTCAGCGCCTTGGGCGGCAGTTCCTCGCAGACGAGTTCGACGAGGAGGTTCTTGGTGTCTTGCGCGCTCATGTCAGGCAGCCTGCTTCTTCTTGTCGATCTGGGCGATGACCTCGTCGGCCCACGCTCTCGGCGCCATCGGGAAACCGAGGCGCGCGCGGCTCTCGAGGTAGCTCTGCGCCACGGCGCGGGCCAGGTTGCGGATGCGGCCGATGTAGGCGGCTCGTTCGGTGACGCTGATCGCGCCGCGCGCGTCCAGCAGGTTGAAGCTGTGGCCGCACTTGAGCAGCTGCTCGTAGGCCGGCAGCGCGAGCTGGTGCTCCATCAGGTGCTTGGACATCTTCTCGTGCGAGTTGAACGCGTGCAGCAGGAACTCGACGTCGGAGTGCTCGAAGTTGTACGTGCTCTGCTCCACCTCGTTCTGGTGGAACACGTCGCGGTAGCTGACGCCCGGCGTCCACTCGAGGTCGAACAGGCTCTCCTTGCCCTGGATGTACATGGCCAGGCGCTCGAGGCCGTAGGTGATCTCGCCCGTGATGGGCTTGCAGTCGATGCCGCCCACCTGCTGGAAGTAGGTGAACTGCGTCACCTCCATGCCGTTGAGCCAGACCTCCCAGCCCAGGCCCCAGCAGCCCAGCGTGGGGTTCTCCCAGTCGTCCTCCACGAAGCGGACGTCGTTCTTCTTCAGGTCGAAGCCCAGCGCCTCCAGCGAGCCCAGGTACAGCTCGAGGATGTTGTCGGGCGCGGGCTTGAGCACCACCTGGTACTGGTAGTAGTGCTGCAGCCGGTTCGGGTTCTCGCCGTAGCGGCCGTCCTTGGGGCGGCGGCTGGGCTGGACGTAGGCGGCCTTCCAGGGCTCGGGGCCGAGCGCGCGCAGGAAGGTGGCGGTGTGGCTCGTGCCAGCGCCCACCTCCATGTCGTAGGGCTGCAGCAGCGCGCAGCCCTGCTTGTCCCAGTAATCCTGCAGGCGAAGAATGATTTGCTGGAAGGTCAGCATGGCTCGTTCGGTGGGGCCGCGATGGCCGAAGACTGAAGGCCGCGGACAAGACTCGCCGGCGGTCGAACGAACGATTTTACGTGTGCCGGCTCACAGGGTCTCGTCCGGGCAGCCCGGGTCGGACGGATAGGCGCTTTCCAGCACCTGGCCGGTGGCGTCGTTGAAGTCCACCTGGAAGACGATGCAGCGCTGGATCGTGTCGAAGCGGTAGTTCCAGGTGGTGCCCGGCTCGGGCCGCACATAGCGCGACCTGAAGCTGGGCGGCCCGATCAGGCGCAGGACGTCCGGCGCGCGCATGCCGGGCACGATGGCGGCGAAGTGGTTCTCGTCGAGCACGTTCTCCCAGCGCGCCAGGTGGCCGCTGGAGTCCAGGTCGATCATGAACGTGTGCCTGCCCGCGGGCTGGCGGGTGTATTCGAGGCGCTCGTGGCCGTCGGGCATCGCGTAGGTGGCCGTGGGCGGCCCCATCGCGCGCAGGACGTCGTCGCGCGACGCGCCCGCGGGCAGGCCCGCGGGCGAGTACGCGCCGAGCGCGCAGGCCGCGAGCGCGGCGGCCAGCACGACGGGGAACAGGCGGCGGAGAAGACGCATGTCGCGAGGATGCCAGGATCTCAAGGCCGGCGCGGCACGAAGACGGCGAACAGGATCTGCGCGACGGCCAGCAGCCACAGCGGCCAGAGCTTCAACTGCGCCACCCACTGCGCGTAGGGCGTGGCGCCGATGCGCCCTTCGACGCTGGCGTCGAGCTCGCCCTCCACCTCGGGGGCGAGGCGGGCGGTGACGTGGCCCTGCCAGTCGATCACCGCGGTGGCGCCGGTGTTGGTGGCGCGCACCTGGCCGCGCTGGAACTCGAGCGAGCGCATGCGCGAGAACTGCAGGTGCTGGTCCTGGATCATGCGCTTGCCGAACCAGGCCAGGTTGGTGGCGTTGGCCAGCACCGTGGCCGCGTTGGGGCCCACCATCGCCGATGCGAAGTCCTCGCCGAACAGATCCTCGTAGCAGATCAGCGGGCGCACGCGCTGCCCGGCCACCACGAACGGCGCGGTGTCGACGCCCCTGGCCTGGTCGCCGATGGGGATCCTCATCATGTCGATGAACCAGTGGAAGCCCGGCGGCACGAACTCGCCGAACGGCAGCAGGTGGCGCTTGCCGTAGCGGTAGAACGTGCCGCCGGTCATGTGGTGCGTGGTGTCCAGGCCCACCAGCGAGTTGGTGTAGCCGTGCTCGTCGTCGCCGGTGAACACGCCAAGCAGCGCCGAACGGCCCGTCTTGTTGAACGGCCTCTCGTAGGCGAGCCAGTCCGCGAGAGGGATCTGCCCCGGCAGGACGGGCAACGACGACTCCGGCGTCACCACGAGCTGCCCCGGAGCCTGGGCCAGCTTGACGACGTGCCAGGCCAGGGCCTCGTCGATATGCGCCGGCTCGAACTTGTCGTTCTGCGCCACGTTCGGCTGGAACAGCGAGACCGTGAGCGTGCCGGTGGATCGGGTGAACGCCTGGGGCAGCGCGGCGCCGGCGCACAGCAGGGCCAGCGGCAGCGCCAGCGGGCCCAGCACCAGCAACGGCGGCCGCATCTGGGGGCCGCGCAGCTTCAGCAGCACCAGCGCCGTCGCCGCGGAGATGCCCGCCGCGAGGCCGCCGATGCCGTAGACGCCGATGAACGGCGCCCACGGGCTCAGCGGCCCCGACGTGTGCGCGTAGCCGCCGGCGATCCACGGAAAGCCGGTGAAGAAGGCGCCGCGCGCCAGCTCGGCCAGCATCCACACCGCGGAGAACAGCACCGCGTCGACGAGCGGCCGGTTGCGCCGCAGCCGCGCCCAGGCCCAGCCCGCGATCGCGTAGTACAGCGACAGCAGCGCGGCGAGCGTCGCCACGGCCAGCACCGACAGCCACGCCGGCAGGAAGCCATAGACGTGCAGGCTGATGTAGAGCCACCAGAAGCCGGCCGCCAGCCAGCCGAAGCCGAAGGCCCAGGCCCGGGCCGCGGCGGCACGGGGCGGGGCGTCGGACAACAGGGCCACCAGCGCGCCGGTGGCCAGGAGTTGCAGCCACCAGAACTCGGTGGGCGAGAACGAGCCGGCGTGGGCCACCCCGGCCAGGGCGGCCAGCGCGACGGCCTTCCAGCCGCTCACCCAGGTGCCGGCCGGGCCACGGCGGTGGCGCGGGGCGCGACTCACCCGCCGAGCTCTTCGGAAGCAGGCGCCACGCCAGTGGGCGCGGGGCGCGTCACCTTGAACCAGCGCACGGCGCCGCCGCGGGTGAGCATCACGGAGAACCGCAGGCCGCCCAGGGAGGTGGTCTCGCCGCGCCGCGGCACGTGACCAAGTTCGTGGGAGACGATGCCGCCGATGGTGTCGAACGCGTCCTCGGGCAGCGCCACGTCGAACGCGTGGTTGACCTCGGCGATGGTGGCGTTGCCGGCCACGCGCATGCTGCCGTCCGCCAGCGAATAGACGCCCGACTCGGCGTCGGCGTCGTCGAACTCGTCCTCGATCTCGCCGACGATCTCCTCGAGCACGTCCTCGATGGTGATGAGCCCGGCCGTGTTGCCGAACTCGTCGATCACGATGGCCAGGTGGTTGCGGTTGCTGCGGAATTCGCGCAGCAGCTCGTTCAGGTTCTTGGACTCGGGCACGAACACGGCCGGCCGCAGCAGCGTGCGCAGGTTCAGCTCCGGGGCGCGCTGCAGCTTGAGCAGGTCCTTGGCCATCAGCGTGCCGATCATGTTCTCGCGCCGGCCCTCGAAGACGGGAAAGCGCGAATGGCCGGTGCCGATGACGGCCGCGAGCAGCTCCTCGTACGGGGCGTCGATGTCGAGCAGATCCATGCGGGGCGCGGCCACCATCACGTCGCCGGCCGTCATGTCGGCCATGCGCAGCACGCCCTCGAGCATCGCGCGCGACTCCGGCTCGATCAGGGATCGCTGCTCGGCGTCGGCCAGGGTTTCGATGAGTTCCGCACGCGAATCGGGCCCGGGAGACAGGAACTCGACCAGGCGCTCGAACAAGGTACGCTTGTCGACCTCGGCCGGCGCCCGTTGGGAGCGCCCGGATCGACCAGACTGGGGATCAGACACTGCGGCTGTGTCGGGAGTGGAAGAACCGCGAGAATAACCGATCGGCGTTC
The DNA here is from genome assembly GCA_013289985.1 of Betaproteobacteria bacterium. Taxonomy (GTDB): domain Bacteria; phylum Pseudomonadota; class Gammaproteobacteria; order Burkholderiales; family Burkholderiaceae_C; genus Scleromatobacter. The sequence goes on from JABCYW010000073.1 coordinate 16,523, forward strand.
ACCCGACGGTGACTTTCCGGGTGCTTGAAACCGGCGTATCCACCCCCACTTGCCCCATCCGGCACGCCGCCCGCCGCCTCGCAACGACTTCTCCTGAACACCATGGCCGACAAGCTCATCCCCGCCACCATCCTGACCGGCTTCCTCGGATCGGGCAAGACCACGCTCCTGAAGCGCGTCCTCACCGAGATGCACGGCCACAAGATCGCCGTCATCGAGAACGAGTTCGGCGAGGAGAACATCGACAACGAGATCCTGGTGTCGGACACCACCGAGCAGATCATGCAGCTGTCCAACGGCTGCGTCTGCTGCACGATCCGCGAAGACCTGCGTGCCACCCTGGCGCTGCTGGCCGAACGCCGCCGCAAGGGCGAGCTGCAGTTCGAGCGCGTGGTCATCGAGACGACCGGCCTGGCCGATCCGGGCCCGGTGGCGCAGACCTTCTTCATGGACGACGAGATCGCCGAGAGCTACCTGCTCGACTCCGTCCTGACGCTGGTGGACGCCAAGCACGCCAACGAGCAGCTGGACACCCGCCAGGAAGCCCGCCTGCAGATCGGCTTCGCCGACCAGATCTTCATCAGCAAGACCGACCTCGTGGACGAGGCCTCGGTGGATGCGCTGCAGCACCGCATCCGCCACATGAACCCGCGCGCCCAGCAGCAAAAGGTGCATTTCGGCGAGGTGCCGCTGTCCAAGGTGTTCGACCTGAAGGGCTTCAACCTGAACACCACGCTGGAGATCGACCCCGATTTCCTGACGGTTCAGGGCCACGACCACGGGCATGACCACCACGGCCACGAAGGCCACGACCACGGCCCGGGCGAGGCCTGCGACCATCCGCACCACCACGCGCACGACGACGACGTCAAGTCGTTCGCCTTCAAGTCCGACCGGGCGTTCAACCCGGCCAAGCTGGAGGACTTCCTCGGCGCCATCGTCCAGGTCTACGGCCCCAAGATGCTGCGCTACAAGGGCGTGCTGTTCATGAAGGGCAGCGACAAGAAGGTGATCTTCCAGGGCGTGCACCAGATGATGGGCTCGGACCTCGGCCCCAAGTGGGCGCCGGGCGAGAAGAAGACCAGCAAGCTCGTCTTCATCGGCATCGACCTGCCCAAGGAAATCCTGCTCCAGGGCCTGGAAGGCTGCCTCGTTTAGGCACCTTTCTTGCCTCCGCCGTGCGATCCGGGCGAAATCCTTTCCTGGATCGCGGCACATCGTGGCTACAATCGGCCCGCCTTTTTGAGGTCAGCGCCTGTGCCAACAGGTTCTCAGTCCCGCGTTGCAACAACTACCCACTGTTGCTCGCTGCGGGTATAACAGCCTTCCGAGCGACCCCGCGAGGAGACCGACGTGACCAAGACTCCGGCCAAGACACTGGCCCCCAGCACCGCCACGGCAGCCGGCGCAGACGCCGCTGCGCCGAAGTCGCGTGCCAAGGCCACCACCAAGGTTTCCTCCTCCGCGGACAGCAGCACCGCCGCGAACTCCCCTCTCAAGAAGCCTTCAGCAAAGGCCGACCAAGAACCGATGAACGCCGCAAAATCCTCTCCTGACACGAAGCTGGCCTCCGCCTGGAAGACCAAGGCGGGCAAGGACCTGACCGAACCCGAGCTCATGGCCATGCCGGAGAGCGAGTACATGGGCGAGAAGCAGCTCGAGTTCTTCCGCGCCAAGCTCCAGGCCCTGAAGGACGACCTGCTGTCCAACGCCGGCGAGACCACCGAGCACCTGCGCGAGGACACGTCCATCGTCCCCGATCCGGCCGACCGCGCCACGATCGAGGAAGAGCACGCGCTGGAACTGCGCACGCGCGACCGCGAGCGCAAGCTGCTCAAGAAGATCTCGCAGTCCATCGGCCGCATCGACGCCGGCGACTACGGCTACTGCGACGAGACGGGCGAACCCATCGGCCTGGGCCGCCTGCTGGCGCGCCCCACGGCCACCCTGTCGCTCGAGGCGCAGCAACGCCGCGAGATGAAGCAGAAGATGTTCGGGGACTGAGCCCGCCTTGGCCGCTGCCTCTGCCTCCTTTTCCGGCTTGAGCCCGTCGTCCGATGTCAGATAAGGACGAAGGCGGGGGCCTGTTCCGGCGCATGGCGCGCAAGGTCGCGGCGCCGGCGCGCGAACTCGTGGGCATGACGCCGCGCGAGACCGACATCCGCGCCACCGAGTTCGACAAGGCCGAGATGAAGGCCATGATCGAGCGCAAGCGCCGCAACGACTACGTGCGCAAGCGCGAGCTCGACACGCTGCGCCGCATCCGGCGCGAAGGACTGTCGGGCGACCAGGCGCAGGCGCTCACGATGCAGTCGTCGCGCATGGACGAGAGCGTCGAGGCCCGCTCCACGCAGTCGTCGGTGCAAAGCGTGGGCATCAAGGCCAAGATCGACGCGATCGAGCGCCAGATGGTGGGCGCGAGCTCCGGCGTCTCCGCCGGCGGCCCGCCGGCCAAGCCAGCACCGCGCGCGGCACCCACGCTGCCGCCCGGCCCGCCCCCGCCCATCCTCACCACCACCATCTTCGACCCCGACGACGCCGCGCCGACGCTGCGCGTGCCGCTCAGTCAGGACGACGAGAACGAGACGGTGGCGCGCCTCGACGGCGGCCCGCTGGGCTTCGACATGCTGCCCGAGCATGCGGCGCCGGAGGGTCCGGAAACCGCGCCGACCACGCACAGCTTCGTCAACACGATGCCGCACGACCTGGCCGCCGACGACCCGTTCGCGCCCCCGCGCCCGGTGCGCGACACGGCGCACGCGCCGCTGGAATTCACGCATACGCCGTTCCCGGCACCCGCTCCCGCGCCGACCTGGCAGCCCCTGCCGCCGCTGCACGAGACCAATCCCTACGCCGCCGGCGCTCCGGCGCCGCGCGCAGCCCCCAGCTCCCAGAGCACCGTCGACCTGGGCGGCGGCGAGCGCGTCGAGGTGAGCGAGGTCGTGCACGACGAGGCGCTCGACGAGGCCGTGATCGCGTTCGCGGGCGGCGACTTCGCCGGCTGCGAGAAGGCCCTGCAGGCGCTCACCGGCCCGCGCGGCGAGCGCCGCGACCACGACGAGACCTGGCTGGTGCTGTTCGACCTGTACCGCGCCATCGGCCAGCAGGCCAAGTTCGAGACGGTGACGATGGAGTACGTGGAGCGCTTCCACCGCTCCGCGCCGCAATGGTTCTCGCTGCCCAGGCAATTGGCCGAGGCCACCAAGAAGCCCGACTCCGGCAAGAGCATCGCCGGCGGCATCGGCTGGGTCTGCCCGCCCAACCTCGACGCCGAGGCGGTGTCGCGCCTCGATGCCCTGTCGATGCAGCTGCCCTCGCCCTGGGTGATGGACTGGACCGCGCTGGCCACGATGGACGTCGAAGGCGCGAGCAAGCTGCAGAAGCTGTTCCTCAGCTGGGCCAACCAGCCGCTGTCGCTGAGCTGGATCGCCGGCGAGAAGCTGTTCTCGGTGCTGCAGGACCTGGCGCCCACGGGCGTGCGCGACGCGGACCCCGTCTACTGGATGCTGCGCCTCGAGGCCCTGCGCCTGGCGCACCGGCCCGACCAGTTCGACGAGGTGGCCATCGACTACTGCGTCACCTTCGAGGTCTCCCCGCCCAGCTGGGAGAACGCGCGCTGCAAGGCGCAGCTGAGCGGCGAGACGCACAACACCCGGACGCTGTCGCTGTCGGTGGTGGGCGAGGCCACCACCAGCTTCATGGACACCTCCATGCTGGCCGAGGACATGGCGCCGCCGGCGCCGGTGCAGATCACCTCGGTGGAACTGGCCTCCCCGCTGTCGGGCGACCTGGCCGACCTGCTGGGGCGCCTCACCAAGCAGGTGGGCGACTCCCGCGTGATCCGCATTTCATGCGCGCTGCTCATGCGCGTCGACTTCGTGGCGGCCGGTGACTTGCTCAACTGGGCAGCGCAACGCCATGCCGAGGGCCGCGAAATCGTGTTCCACGAGACCCATCGCCTGGTTGCGTTGATGTTCGGCGCCATGGGCATCAACGACACCGCCCGGGTTCAGTTGCGGCACACCTGACGCCGTTGTCAGTACTCACACTCAAGCAAGAGGCGCCATAACGCAAGTTGGGCGCCTCTTTTGTTTCCTGTCGCGAAGACCCCATGGCGCAGAAGTTCCGGTAAAGTTCGCTTTACCACAGATTCACCAAGTTGCGTTGCTCCTGACCGACTTTTTCAGCTTTTCGGGAAAACCCTCGGGTAGGATTTCCTCATCGCTCTTCGGAGTACTTTGATGAGGAATTGGAAAGTGAAAAAGACCCTGATCACCGGCGCCATCGCGCTGATCTCGCTGGCCAGCGGCTCGGCCTTCGCCCAGAGCTACGTGGGCGTCAACGTGGGCGCGAGCCACGCCGACCATGGCTGCGGCGCCTCCGAGGCCACCGGCGCCATCAGCAGCTGCGACAAGAACGACTTCGCCTGGAAGCTCACCGGGGGCTACCAGCTGCCCGGCACCCCGTTCGCGGGCGAGCTGACCTATTTCGACCTCGGCAAGTTCAAGGGTTCGGGCACCGGCGCGAGCTCCAACGCCAAGGACTCCTACTGGGGCCTCGGCGGCGCCTACCGCCCGGTCTTCGGTGGCGGCTGGGGCGGCGTCGCCCGCGTCGGCGCGGCCTACGGCACCAGCAAGGTGGACTACAGCCTGGCCACCATCGCCGGCGAGCAGTCGAAGAACGGCTGGCACCCGTACTACGGCCTGGGCGTGAACTACGAGATCGCCAAGAACGTCAAGATCGAAGCCGACTGGGACAACACCCGGATCACCTCGCAGGTGCCGTCCTACTCGTCGTCGACGAACGTCATCAACACGTACTCGATCGGCGCGACCTTCGGGTTCTGACCCTCTCGCACCCCGGATCCGGTTCGCCGGATCGCCGTCGGCCCGCCTTGCTCAACGAGCAATGCGGGCCGCTTCCATTCCGAGCAGGCCTTCGAAGAGCAGCGTGTCGACGATCTCGAACTCCACGTCGAGCGCCGGCGCCAGCTTCACCGCAGCGCCGCCGGCAATCAGCACCCGCGGCGTCCCGCCGTCGCGCGCCGCCAGGCGCTTGTGCTGGCGCTCCACGGCGCCGGCGATGGCGAACACGCCGCCCGACATCAACGCGTCGCTGGTGTTGGTGGGGAACTCCACCGTCTCGCCGGTGGGAACCTTCAGCCCGGCCGTGCCCATTTCCAGCGCGCGCAGCATCAGGCCGAAGCCCGGCAGGATCAGGCCGCCCAGGAAGTTGCCGGCGCCGTCGAGCGCGTCCACCGTGACCGCCGTGCCCACCATCACAACCAGCGCCGGCCGCGGGGGCCGGCCGGTAGCTGCGGCCTCGGCCAGCAGGCGCGCTCGCGCGCCCACCAGCGCTACCCATCGGTCGGCGCCCAGGCGCGACGGATGGTCGTAGCCGTTGACGACGCCCGCCTCGGCGGGGCGCGACACCACCCAGCGCGGCGCGACGTCCCACAACTCCATCTGCTCCTCGACGCGGCGGCGCACCGCCTCGCCCGCCACCACGCAGCCGAGCATGTGGTCGGGCGGCGGCAGCGTGGCCCAGTCGGTCTCGGCCAGTTCGTCGATGGTCTCCAGGAACACCGCGCCGTGGCGCAGGGGCGCCTGGCCGGGAACGGGCTGCGCGAACAGCGCCCATTTCAGGCGCGTGTTGCCGATGTCGATGGCGAGGAAGCTCACGGGGGCGAGCGTAGCAGCCCACCCCGCCGGAGGCCCCGGAACCCGCTGGCGGAAACCCGAAGGTGTGTCGGGAAGATCACACTTGCCGCCGCGGAAGCCCATCCGGACGGCTCATCTTGACGTTTACGTAAACGTCAATTGAACGGATACTTCAGGCCTTGCCGTGAAACCCGTTCTGGACTTTTCCCATGACCGACCTCTCCGCAGAATTCAAGGCCCTGGCGAACTACCGGCCCACCCACAAGGTGCGCTTCGTCACCGCCGCCAGCCTGTTCGACGGCCACGACGCCGCCATCAACATCATGCGCCGCATCCTGCAGGGCATGGGCGCCGAGGTGATCCACCTAGGCCACAACCGCTCGGTGGACGAGGTCGTCACGGCCGCGCTGCAGGAAGACGCCCAGGGCATCGCCGTGAGCAGCTACCAGGGCGGCCACAACGAGTACTTCAGCTACATGGTGGACCTGCTGAAGGCGCGCGGCGGCGAGCACATCCAGGTGTTCGGCGGCGGTGGCGGCGTGATCGTGCCAGCCGAGATCCGCGCGCTGGCCGAGAAGGGCGTGCGCATCTTCAGCCCCGAGGACGGCCAGCGCATGGGCCTGCAGGGAATGATCGGCGAGATGGTGATGCACTGCGACAAGGACCTGTCGTCGTACGCGCCGGCCGACCTGGCCGAAGTCCGCGGCCACGGCGAGGGCGCCTGGCGCAAGCTGGCCCAGCTGATCACGGCGCTGGAGAACCACGGCCTGCCGCCCGAGCGCGTCGCCGAGATCCACGCCGCGGCGACGGCGATCAAGACGCCCGTCATCGGCATCACCGGCACCGGCGGAGCGGGCAAGTCCTCGCTCACCGACGAGCTGATCCGCCGCATTCGGCTGGACCAGCGCGACCGCCTGCACATCGCCGTCATCTCCATCGACCCGTCGCGGCGCAAGAGCGGCGGCGCGCTGCTGGGCGACCGCATCCGCATGAACGCGATCAACCCGTGGGCGGAGTCGGGCGCGCGCGTGTACATGCGCTCGCTCGCCACGCGCGATGCCGGCAGCGAGGTCAGCCAGGCGCTGCCCGACGTGCTGGCCGCCACCAAGCTGGCCGGCTTCGACCTGATCATCGTCGAGACCTCGGGCATCGGCCAGGGCGACGCGGCCATCGTGCCGCTCGTCGACGTGCCCATGTACGTGATGACGCCCGAGTTCGGCGCCGCCAGCCAGCTCGAGAAGATCGACATGCTCGACTTCGCCGAGTTCGTCGCCATCAACAAGTTCGACCGCAAGGGCGCCGCCGACGCGCTGCGCGACGTGGCCAAGCAGGTGCAGCGCAATCGCGAGGCGTTCACCGTGATGCCCGACAAGATGCCCGTCTTCGGCACCATGGCCAGCCGCTTCAACGATGACGGCGTCACCGCGCTGTACCAGGCGATCAAGCCGCGCCTGGCCGAGCTGGGCCTGGAGCTGGGCGCGGGCATCCTGCCGCCCGTGGCCACGCGCTTCTCCACGCACCAGGTGCCCATCGTTCCGGCCGCGCGCACGCGCTACCTGGCCGAGATCACCGACGCCGTGCGCGGCTACAAGAAGCAGGCGCGTGCCCAGGCCGTCCTCGCGCGCGAGGCGCAGCAGCTGCGCGGCACCGCGCGCATGCTCAAGGAGGCCAACGCCGACAAGGTCAACGCGCACGCCGCGGTGACCGACCTCGCCGAGCAGCGCGAGGGCCGGCTCAACGCCGACGCGAAGAAGCTGCTGGCCATGTGGCCGGACATGCAGAAGGCGTACGCGGGCGACGAGTACGTGGTGAAGATCCGCGACAAGGAGATCCGCACCAACCTCGTCCACACCACGCTGTCGGGCACCAAGATCCGCAAGGTGGTGCTGCCGCGGTTCGAGGACCACGGCGAGATCCTGAAGTGGCTGATGCTGGACAACGTGCCGGGCAGCTACCCGTACACGGCCGGCGTGTTCGCGTTCAAGCGCGAGGGCGAGGATCCCACGCGCATGTTCGCGGGCGAGGGCGACGCGTTCCGCACCAACCGCCGCTTCAAGCTCGTCTCCGAAGGCATGCCGGCCAAGCGCCTGTCCACCGCCTTCGACTCGGTGACGTTGTACGGGGCCGATCCGGCACCGCGGCCCGACATCTACGGCAAGGTGGGCAACTCGGGCGTGTCCATCGCCACGCTGGAGGACATGAAGGTGCTGTACTCCGGCTTCGACCTGTGCAGCCCCACCACCTCGGTGTCGATGACGATCAACGGCCCGGCGCCGACGATCCTGGCGATGTTCATGAACACCGCCATCGACCAGAACCTGGACAGGTTCCAGGCCGACAACGGCCGCGAGCCCACCGCCGACGAGGCCGCCAAGATCAAGGATTGGGTGCTCGCCAACGTGCGCGGCACCGTGCAGGCCGACATCCTGAAGGAAGACCAGGGCCAGAACACCTGCATCTTCTCCACCGAGTTCTCGCTGAAGGTGATGGGCGACGTCGCCGAGTACTTCGTGCACCACAACGTGCGCAACTTCTACTCGGTGTCGATCAGCGGATATCACATCGCCGAGGCCGGCGCGAACCCGATCTCGCAGCTCGCGTTCACGCTGTCGAACGGCTTCACGTTCGTGGAGGCCTACCTTGCGCGCGGCATGCACGTCGACGACTTCGCGCCCAACCTGTCGTTCTTCTTCTCCAACGGCATGGATCCGGAGTACACGGTGCTGGGCCGCGTGGCGCGCCGCATCTGGGCGGTGGCGATGCGCGACAAGTACGGCGCCAACGAGCGCTCGCAGAAGCTGAAGTACCACGTGCAGACGTCGGGCCGCTCGCTGCACGCGCAGGAGATCCAGTTCAACGACATCCGCACCACGCTGCAGGCGCTGATCGCGATCTACGACAACTGCAACTCGCTGCACACCAACGCGTTCGACGAGGCCATCACCACGCCGACCGAGGAGAGCGTGCGCCGCGCGATGGCGATCCAGCTGATCATCAACCGCGAGTGGGGCCTGGCCAAGAACGAGAACCCGAACCAGGGCGCGTTCGTCATCGAGGAGCTCACCGAGCTGGTCGAGGAGATGGTGCTGGCCGAGTTCGAGAAGATCGCGGAGCGCGGCGGCGTGCTGGGTGCGATGGAGACCGGCTACCAGCGCGGCAAGATCCAGGAAGAGTCGATGCACTACGAGATGCTCAAGCACACGGGCGAGTACCCGATCGTGGGCGTGAACACCTTCCGCAATCCGAACGAGGCGCCGCTGGAGCACATCGAGCTGGCGCGCTCCACCGACGACGAGAAGCAGAGCCAGTTGAAGCGCCTGGCCGACTTCCACGCGGAACACGCGGCCGAGTCGCCCGCCATGCTGGCGAAGCTGCAGTCCGCGGTGATCGCCAACACCAACGTGTTCGACGTGCTGATGGAGGCCGTGCGCGTGTGCTCTCTGGGGCAGATCACCAGCGCCTTGTTCGAGGTCGGAGGCCAGTACCGGCGCAGCATGTGAGCGTTGCGCGCGCGCCAACTTGCGCGTATTCATGAATCATTCAGGGGTGGCGGCCGGGTTAAGCTGCCGCCCATGAACCTCCTGCTCGCCGAAGACGACGCGATCCTGGCCGATGCGCTCGCGGAGCAATTGCGCCATGCGGGCTTCGAGATCGAGCACGCGCCCAACGGCGCCGTCGCCGAGTTCCTGCTCCTCAAGCAGTCGTGGGACCTGTGCATCCTCGACCTCGGCCTGCCCATGGTGGACGGCCTCACCGTGCTGCAGCGCGTGCGCCAGAAGAAGCCGGAGCTGCCGGTGCTGGTGCTGACCGCGCTGGACGACCTGCAGAGCCGCGTCGCCGGCCTGAACGCCGGCGCCGACGACTACCTCACCAAGCCGTTCGACTTCCCCGAGCTCGAGGCCCGGCTGCGCGCGCTGCTGCGCCGCAGCCAGTCGTCGCCGGTGGCCAACGCGTCGATGGCCATGGGCGCGCTGGTCTTCGAGCGCGACTCGCGCCGCGCGAGCATCGACGGCGCGCCGCTGGAGCTGAGCCCGCGCGAGTGGACGCTGCTGGACCTGCTGCTCACCCGCCGCGACCGCGTGGTGACCAAGGAAGAAGTGGCGCAGGCCTGGGACAGCGAGCGCGCCGAGCCCGGCGGCAACAACTCGATCGAGGTCTACATCCACCGCGTGCGCCGCAAGCTCGAGGGCTCGGGCCTGAGCATCCGCACGGTGCGCGGATTGGGCTACCTGCTCGAGGCGCTCAGGCCATAAATGTTGGCCCCCTCGCTCCTCCCGTCGCTGCCCCCCGAGGGGGAGCTCGGTTCGGCTCGGGTGGTGACCCTCGCTTCCCGAGATTCGAACTAGCGCATGAAGACCCCGCCCAGCCCGCTGATGCTGCGGCTGACGCGCTTCGTCGTCGGCGACCAGTCGCTGCACAAGCAGTTGCTGTTATGGCTCGTGCTGCCCCAACTGGTGCTGTGGCTGGCCGCGGCGTTCGTCACCTACAACGTGGCGGCGCGCTACGCGAACCGCGCCATCGACGCGAGCCTGTCGCAGTCCACGCGCTCGCTGGCGCGCCAGATCAAGCCGGTGGGCAGCGGCCTGCTGATCGACTTCCCGAAGGCGGCCATCGACATCATGGACGCCGACCCGGACGACCGCGTGTACTACATGGCCAGCACGCCGCCGGGACAGTACATCCTGGGCAGCAGCAGCAAGTTGCCGCCACCGCCGCTCAACGGGCCGCCGAGGCTGGGCGAGCCCTACTTCTACGACGCCGTCGTCGATCGGATGCCGATCCGCGTGGCGGCGCTCTACCTCGCGTATGGCGACGCGAAGTCGCGCCAGCTGATCCTGGTGCAGAGCGCTCGCGGCCGCGCCCGCCGCGACGAGCTCGCGCGCAGCATCCTGGGCGACACCGTGCTTCCGCTGTCCGGCCTGATCCTGCTGATGACGATGATCGTGTGGGCCGGCATCCGCGCGGGCCTCGCGCCGCTGGCCCGCATGCGCGCGCTCGTGGAGGATCGCGCGCCCAACGACCTGGCCCCGCTTCGCATCGAGGCCGCGCCGCAGGAGCTGCGCTCGCTGGCCCGCGCGCTCAACGACCTGCTCGCCGCCGTGCACGAGAGCGTGGCCGCGCAGCGCCGCTTCGTCAACGACGCCGCGCACCAGCTGCGCACGCCCCTCGCCGGCCTCAAGAGCCAGACCGAGCTGGCGCTGGGCGAGAACGTGGACGCCGCGCAGCAACAACGGCTGGAGCGCGTGCACGAGAGCGCGGTGCGCAGCGCCCACCTGGTCAACCAGTTGCTGAGCCTGGCGCGCGCCGAGCCCGAGTCGGCGCTGGCGCAGCACAGTTCGCGCGTGGACCTGCGCGAGATGGCGCGCGAGGTCACGGCCGAGTGGGTCCCCAAGGCGCTGCAGGCCAGCATCGACCTGGGCCTGGACGATGCCGGCGACGACGCGCGACCGGTGGTGGTGCAGGGCCATCCCCTGCTCATCCGCGAGGCCCTGCAGAACCTCATCGACAACGCGATCCGCTATGCCGGCCCGTCCTCCGAAGTGACGGTGGGGGTGTGGCGCGACGGGGCCTTCGGCGTCGTGCAGGTGGCCGACACGGGCCCCGGCATCCCGCCCGACCTGCATCGTGCCGTGTTCGAGCGCTTCGTGCGCGCCACGCACGAGGGCTCCGGCTGCGGCCTGGGGCTGGCCATCGTCAAGAGCATCGCCGAGCGCCACGCCGGCCAGGTGTCGCTCTCCAGCCTGGCGCCGCACGGCCTGCAGGTGCGCATCGCGCTACCCCTGGTGCGTTAGCGGGGCCAATCTTTTACCCCTGTTGCGACCGACCGTCGCGCCTCGTTGCGTCCCATTACAGGCGGATGCGACCTTTCGGCAACGCCACAGGCGTTCAGGTGGCGTCAATCTAGGGGGGCGCCGTTCATGGACCGCTCCGGCCCGGTACGGTCGCGTTGAAGTCTTATTCGCCCAGCCCTGGTGCTTTTTGTGCACTGCAGTGGCATCTCAGCTCATCTGTTGCACCAAGTTGACACTCCGCCCTGCTCTACGCGAAAACCCTCATTAATTTTATATTAATGGCTGATTAAGCTTCTTAACGTTGGCCGGCGTCCAGGTTGCGGCTAGCGAAATCTAAACGCGCTCGCACGAGCGCAAAAGCAGGAGACACACATGCAAGACACCCGCGCCTCGCGCCCGGCATTCCGGCTCGTCGCCGCCGCCGCCTTCGCCCTCTTCTCCGTCAGCGCCGCGCAAGCCGTGGACTGGACCGGCTACATGCGCGGCGGCCCCGCGGCCACCTCCGTCTCTGGCAAGTCGCGCCAGTGCTACGGCATCGGCG
>JABCYW010000074.1 GCA_013289985.1 Betaproteobacteria bacterium
GAAACCGGCCGGCCAGCCCAGCGGCAGCGAGTTGCCGGCGGGCATCCGCGCCCAGTCGAGCGTGGAGCTCGCCCCCGGCGCGCCGAAGCCCGCGCGCGTGACCCCGCGCACGGGCACGGCCTCGAACTTCTTGGAGAACGCCTCCATCGCGACGCTGCCCCACGCGTTGGCCACGGTGGTCGACCAGCGGCCGGACTGCTGGCGCTGCAGCGTGCCGGTGACGATGCGCGGCACGTCGTCGGCCCAGTCCTTGCGATCCAGCACGGCCAGCGTCATGCGCACGCTGTTGACGTCGGCGTTGCTCATCAGCCACCACCAGCTGTCGTCGCGCTCGGTGGAGAAGCCCAGGCGCGTGCCCTGCACGTTCAGGCGCGCGCGCAACACCTGCTCGGCCTCGGCGATGCGCTTCGCGCGATCAGGGATGGCCGGCACGCGATCGAGCACCTGCAGCCAGTCGATCACCGCGCCGGTGGGCCATTGGTTGGGCAGGATCTGGATCGAGTCGAGCATGCGCGGCTGCACCTTGCCGTAGCGGCTCAGGGCCTCGAGGGCGGCGAGCTTGCGCACGTCGAGATCGCCGTTCTTGAGGAAGGCCGGGCGCCAGAAGTCGCGACCCACCTTGCCCTCGACGAAGCCGATCAACCCGCGCTGCATGCCGGCCCTGGCGTCGTCGGGCAGCGCGAAGTCGTAGCCCAGCCTCGTGGCCTCGTCGCTGATGGCCAGCACGTAGGCCGTGAGGCTGTCGCTGCCGGTGCGCGGCAGGTTGCTCGGGAAGTAGTTCAGCAGGCCGTCCTCGTCCTGGTACAGCGCGGCCTGGGCGACGAGCGCGTGCCAGTGCGCGGTGTCGCGCAGGCCGATGGCGATCGAGGCCTGCTGTTCGAAGCAGATCCACGGATAGCGCTCGAAGAAGTCGCGCACGCCGGGCAGGCCGTCGCCAAGACGGGGCTTCAGCGCGACGTCGACGCCGCCGCGCAGCTTGCCCGTGCCGTCGGCCAGCGCGTTGACCGGCGGCGCGATGGGGATGCGCAGCGTCTTGTCCAGCTGCAGCAGCGTGGCCTGCTGCACCGTCACCGGCACCGCGGGCACGATCTTCTGCGCGAACTTCAGGCGATCGTGCGCCGTGCCGGCGTCGGCCGACACCATCCACGCGACGCTGGCCACGTTGAACGGCGCATCCACGTCCCACGCGACGTCCGCCGCCGTGCCGGCCGCGATGGACACCGCCTGCGCGGGCAGCGACTGCGAGCCGGCCGAGGCCGAGATCGACGCGCTCAACGCCGCCTTCGACGAGTTGCGCAGCGTGAACATCGCCTTGTAGTGGTCGCCCTCGCGCACCAGCGGCGGCACCCCGGAGACGATCTGCAGGTCCTGCGTGGCGGCGATCGTGGCCTGGCCGGTGCCGAACAACGCTTGCTGCGGCCCCTGGACGACGTCGGCGATGGCCACGATGCGGAAGCTCGTGAGCGAGTCGTTGAGCGCCACCGGGACGACGGCCTCGCCCTTGGCGTCGAGCACCACGCTCGGGTTCCACAGCAGCAGCGTGTCGAACAGCTCGCGCGTGGGGAACTGGCCGCCGCCGCCGCCCGGAGGCGCGGCCTTCCTGCCGAAGTGGCGCTTGCCGATGATCTGCATCTGCGCGGTGGCCGTCTCCACGGCGTAGTCGCGGCGGCGGATCATGGCGCCGAGCAGGTCCCAGCTGTCGTTGGGCTTCAGCGAGAGCAAGGCCTCGTCCACCGCGGCCAGCGTCACCTCGGTGCCCGCCGGCGCCGCGCTGCCGTCGGGCAGCGTCACCCTGACGCGCACCTGGCTGGTGGCGCGGATCGGGTACGTGGCCTTGTCGGGCATCACCTCCACCTTGAGACGGTGCGCGGCGATGCCCACCTCGATCTCGGTGATGCCGAACTTGAAGGCCGGCTTCGCGAGGTCGACCATCGCGGTGGGCGCCTGGTAGTCCGTGCCCTCGTCGCGCCACGCGTGCCACCACGCCACCGGCGACTTCCAGCCCCAGGTGAACAGCGAATACCACGGCACCTCGCGCACGCGCCCGCGCACCGCGAGCACCGACACGAACACGTTGGGCGCCCACTCGGCCTTCACGGGCACCGCGATCGTGGGATCGCGGCCGTCCAGCTCGACGGTGCGCGTCTCGATGATGCCGTTGCGCTCGATGGCCAGCAGCGCGGTGGCGTGGCGGAACGGGCTGCGCACCTGGAACCGGGCCACCTGGCCGGGCTCGTAGGCGCGCTGCTCGGGCAGCACGTCCATGCGGTCGTCGTTGGCGCTGCCGAACCAGACCTCGCCCGCGCGCGTCACCCACACGCTGGAGGCCGCGCGTGCGAGATGGCCCTGCGCGTCCTTGGCCTGCGCGATCAGCTCCACCTGCCCCGAAGCCTCCAGCGTCGCCTCGCACAGCACCAGGCCGCGCGCGTCGCTCCTGCCGGAACACACCTCGCCGAGATCCTCGTCGACGCTCCTGTTGTCGTACGCGTAGAAGCCGCCCACCAGGCGCTTGCGGGCCGACAGCGAGCGGTGGATGACGGCGCGCACGCTCACGTCGACGCCTGCCATCGGCTTGCCCCGGGTGTCGAGCGCCACCACCTGCGCCGGCAGCTTCTGGTGCACCGAGACCCAGTCGTCGGTGCGCACGCCCAGCACCACGCCCGACGGCCAGAGCGGCAGCGTCTGGCTGAGCGTCTGCACCTCGCCGTTGGGGTCGGCATAGGTGGCCTGCACCAGCAGTTCCCGGGGCGCGGTCGTGGGCGGCAGCTTGGCCAGCGTCACCTTGCCGGCGCCGGCCTTGTCCAGCGTGACGGGCAGCTTGTCGGCCACCAGCTTCGAGTGCGTGTCGCGCTGCGTGACCATGCGGTCGGCGTCGTCCTCGTCGACGAAGTCCTCGCCGAACATCGCGCCGTCGCCCGAACGCTCCTCCGTGCTCGACGCCGCGGGCGGATCGAAGTGGAAGCCGGGATAGCGCGACACCGGCACGGCCTGTGCGAGGTCGATGTCGCGCACCTGCGCCGACACCCGCAGCGGCAGGTTGGCCGCGCCGCCGCCGTTGCCGTAGTTCACCATCACGTCCATCGTCAGCTCGCGCGGATCGACCTGCGGGCCGGCGGGCGGCACCAGGCGGCCGATCATCGCGGGCAGGCGGAACTCCTCGACGCGGAACGAGCCGGTCTGCCACTCCTGGCGGCCGGACCGAATGAGGCTGATGTCGTAGACGCCAAGCTTCGCGTCGTCCGGGATCTTCCACGTCGTCTCGGCGTAGCGGCCGGTGCGCCACTTCAACGGGAAGTCGACATGGTCGCCGGAGCCCTCGTGCGTGATGCGCAGCGTGATCGGCAACGCGTCCGCCTCGTCAAGCGCCAATCCGGTGAGCAGTTCTCGGCGCGCGTGGCTCTTCATCGAGATCGTCTGACCGGCTCGCAGCAAGGTGCGATCCATGACCGTATGGAACAGTTCGCGCGAGACCTCTTCGCCACGGCCGGACGCATTCAGGTTGAAGCGCCAGGCCTCGATGCCCTCCTGCCACGTCGACCACACGAAGGCCAGGTCGGCGCGCCCCTGCGCATCGGTCTTGCGCGCGCTGACGAAGTAGCCGGCGGGCCGGCCCGACTGCCCGGCCCAGCGGCCGGTGTCACGGACCCCGCAGAACTCCCAAGCCAGCCTGGGCAACTGCTGGTCGATCCGCGCGAAGCCTCGCGCGTCGGTCTGCCCGCTCCAGAGCTTCCTTCCGAGGCAGTCGGACACCTGCACCGCCGCGCCCTGCACCGGCTGGCCCTTGTCCAGCGTCGTCACCCAGGCGCCGGAATTGACGGGCGCCCACTTGAAATGCACGGCCAGGTTGGTGACCAGCACGCCGGTGCGCACGTACATCGGCGCCTTGCGATCGAGCAAGGCCTCGCCCAGCCGCGGCGACTCGATCTCCACGACGTGGTAGCCCGGCTGCGGCAGCGGGATGCCGATCACCTCGAACGGATGCGGCTCGATCTGCGCGTCCGCCGGCAGCTTGACGGCGCGCACGTTGGCCGCCTTGTTCAGCAGGCTCACCGTGCGCGTCTGCACGGCGTTCGGATCCTGGGCGTTCACGTCGCCCTCGTCGGCGTCCTCGTCCTGCTCCTGCCGGGTCTTGGTGCGGCCGTGGTCCTTGGCCTGGCGCGCGGGCTTGGCCCTGGCGGGCGGCGGGGGCAGCCGGATGCCCAGCTCCTGTTCCACCGTCGCGCGATCCAGCGAGGTCTCGTCGTAGCGCGCCACGCGCGCGAACCACTCGATGATGGACGCGTCGTCGGTGAGCGTGAGGTCGCGCGCCGGCGCGCCGCCCAGGCTCACGGCCTTGACGCCCACCGCGCCCTCGATCTTGCGCACCGTGAGCGGCAGCACCGGCTCGGCGTTGAGCTCGAGGATGCCGAACGTCGCCGCCGGGAACTTGGCCAGCGGCGGCGCGTCGGAGGTGCGCGTGGCGAGCGGGAACTGGGCCGCGTTGTCCAGCCTGCGGCCGCTGTCGTCGGCGAAGTCCGCGGGCAGCTCGATGCGCAGGTCGGCCTTCTCGGGCAACGCATCGGAGAACTGCACCGCGGTCACGCCCTCCTCCGACGGATCGCCACCCACGCGGCCCTTGTCGCGGCTGAAGAAGTAGATGAACTTGTGCAGGCCGGACTCGTGCAGGTCCACCAGCGCGTCGGAGGTCTCGCCGCGGTGCTGCTCGACCTGCGGCTTGTGCTGGCCGTCGGGCCCGATGAGCACCACCTTCTCGGCGATGCGCCGCGGCACCGGCGCGGAGAACTCCACGCGCAGCGGACGCATCGGCAGGCAGTCGGCGCGCGAGTTCACGCGCTCGCAGGTGAAGCTGGCGGTGAAGGCCGGGCGCACCGCGTAGGCTAGCCGGCGGTCGGCCGTGCTGGCCACGCCCGACGCGGTTGTGATGCCCTTGCCCCACACCACGGACACCTTGGACTCGGGCGCGATCGGCCGCGCGCACTGCAGCGTCACGCTGCGCGCCTGCTGCGGCACCAGGTTGACCGCCTTCAGGATCGCGTCGCGCGTGGCGCCGGTGATCACCTTGACGGGAAGGCGCTCGCCCACGCCCGCCAGCTCGCAGTAGGCGTAGCGCTGGATGCTGTCGATCGTGGCCGGGCCGTTGAGCAGCAGCGCGAAGACCTGCTCCTCCTCGATCTTCGCGTATTCGCCAGGCGACGGATAGGCGCGCACGATCGCCGGGCCGCCGGTGGAGAAATCGAACTTCGCGCCCGCCGCGATCGCGGAGCCGGCCACCGACTTGATGCCGGGATGCGGCGTGACGTTGCACACGGTGCCCGGCGGCACGTCCTTGGCGAAGTCGAACACCCAGGTCTTGTCGTCCACCCAGCGCCCGCTGCCGCCCTGCGCCGCGTCGGGCCTGCAGGCCACGTCCAGCGGCGCGGGCAGCCGTGGATCGCCGAACTTGACCATGGACTCGCTGAACGTGGCGCGCACCTGGCGCACCAGCGCGACCTCGCCCGTGGGCGACATCGTCTTCAACGTGGCATCGGCATGCGCGAGCAGGCTGGCGCCCGCGAGCACGAGGCCGGTGATCAGGGACTTCGACTGCATGTGTTCTCCTCCCGCGCCCGGTGGCCCGGGCGTCTGGGGGAGCAGTCTATGTCGCGGGCCCGATGAAAAACGCCTCGTGAGGGAAGTCTCACGAGGCGGAGCGCCGCTTCATGCGGGCGCGTCGGGGGATTTACTTCTTCGTGTAGATCTGGTCGAACACGCCGCCGTCGGCGAAGTGCGTGGCCTGGGCCTTGGTCCAGCCGCCGAAGGTGTCGTCGATGGAGAACAGCTTGAGCTTGGGGAACTTGCTGGCGTACTTCGCGGCGACGGTCGGGTCGACCGGGCGATAGAAGTTCTTCGCCTCGATCTCCTGCGCCTCGGGCGTGTACAGGTACTCGAGGTAGGCCTGCGCCACGGCGCGGGTGCCCTTGCGATCGACGACCTTGTCGACGATGGCCACCGGGGGCTCGGCCAGGATGCTGGTGGGCGGGTAGACGATGTCGAACTTGTCGGCGCCGAATTCCTTCTGCGACAGGTAGCCTTCGTTCTCCCAGGCCAGCAGCACATCGCCGACGCCGCGCTCGGCGAAGGTCACCGTGGCGCCGCGCGCGCCCGAGTCGAGCACCGGCACGTTCTCGTACACCTTCTTGATGTAGGCGCGGGCCGTGGCGTCGGTGGCGCCCGGCTGCTTCAGCGCATAGCCGTAGGCCGCCAGGTAGGCCCAGCGGGCGCCGCCCGAGGTCTTCGGATTGGCGACGATCACGCCCACGCCCGGCTTGGTGATGTCGTTCCAGTCGTGGATGCCCTTGGGGTTGCCCTTGCGCACCAGGAACACGATGGTGGAGGTGTAGGGCGTGCTGTTGTCCTTGAACTTCTTCTGCCAGTCGGTGGCCAGCAGGCCCTTCTGGGCGATGGCGTCGATGTCGTACGACAGGGCCAGCGTGACGACGTCGGCGTCGAGGCCGTCGATCACCGAGCGGGCCTGCTTGCCCGAGCCGCCGTGCGAGGCGTTGATGGTGACGTTGTCGCCGGTCCTGGCCTTCCAGTACTTGGGGAAGGCGGCATCGATGTCCTGGTACAGCTCTCGTGTCGGGTCATAGGAGACGTTGAGCAGCGTGATGTCCTTCGCGAACGAGACGGCGGCGGACGCGGCAAGCGTCACGGCCAGGAGCGTTCGGGAAAGGAGGCGGGGAGTCGTCATCAGGAGAGTCCTTGGGTTCGGGTCGAGAGAGTGAAGCTGAGCACAGGCTGAACGCAATTCTGGAGATCCAGCTCGGCGGGGGCAAAGAACTTAAACGCCGTTGCTTAAACGGCAGAGAGCGAGAAGCGGCCTCCCGCGCCGGCCGCCGGCAGTTCGCGGCCGCCCGCGAGCGGGCCGGCGCCGTCGGGCTCGCCAGCGTCGGGATCGGCGTCGAACTCGGCCGCGCCGGCGGCCAGCAGGCCGTGGCGCTTGAGCAGCGTGCGCACCATGTTCCGGGTGACGCCCAGCGCCTTGGCCGAGCGCACCTGGTTGCGGTGCGCGTGCCCGAACGCGGCATGCACCAGCGCGCGCTCGACGGCGTCGAACAGGCCGTCGCCGCCTTCGCGCAGCAGTTCGTCGAAGATGCCGGGAAGGCGCGAGCGCGCATCGGCGGGCGCCGGCGGCGGGGACGCCACCGGCTCGGCGGCCGCCGCGGGCGGTCGATAGCCGCCATAGCCCGGCGCGGCGTCGGCAGGCACGCCGCGGCGGTCCGGAGGCGGCAGCAGCGGCACCAGCTTCAGGTCGGCCGGATGGATCTGCTCGCCCGCGCACACGATCAACGCATAGTGGATGACGTTCTCCAGCTCGCGGATGTTGCCGGGCCAGCTGTAGTCGCGCAGCGCCTGCGCGGCCGCCGGGCTCAGCGGCACCGGCCGGATACCCAGGCGATGGCAGTAGACGCCGACGAAGTGTTCCGCCAGCGGCTGGATGTCGGCCTGGCGCTCGTGCAGCGCGGGCAGGCGCACGCCGGCCACGCTCAGGCGGTAGTAGAGGTCGGCCCGGAAGTGCTGCGCGGCCACCGCGCGCGCGAGGTCGATGTTGGTGGCGGCCACCAGGCGCACGTCCAGCGCGACGGGCCGGCGCGAACCGAGGCGCACGACCTGGCGTTCCTGCAGCACGCGCAGCAGCTTGACCTGCAGCGACATCGGCAGGTCGCCGATCTCGTCGAGGAACAGCGTGCCGCCGTTGGCGGCCTCGAACCAGCCGGCGCGCGCGTGGGTGGCGCCGGTGAACGCGCCCACCTCGTGGCCGAACAGCTCGGCGTCGATCAGGGTCTCGCTGAAGGCGCCGCAGTTGACGGCCACGAAGGGCCCGGCACGGCCGCTCGTGGCATGGATGTGGCGGGCGATCAGCTCCTTGCCGGTGCCGGTCTCGCCGGTCACCAGCACGGTGGCGTCGCTGCGCGCGAGACGCTCGACGTGATCGAGCAGCAGGCGCGACTGCGGGTCGTGGAACACCAGCGCCTTGGCACGGATCGTCAGCGGGGCGGTGTGCGAATCCGGCAGGGTCAGAATCTTTGCCACGGGGGTATGTGAGTCTGGGTTGCGGGAGTGCAAAGTTACGTGCGCGGCTGCGTCGCACCAAGCGACCTCTTCGCCTGTCGATATGCGCGAATCGACACCGCCCGCGCGAGGCTGCTGCATCGCGCGCCGCATTGCGTCGAATGCAGCAGGTCCATGCACGCGTTCGCTTGATTCGCAGCAGGAAGCCCGTCCGCCAGCGCCCTGCGCGCTGGCGTGGCTCTTGCATCGTCGGGCGGATGAACCACACGCTCATCCCTTCGCTCGCGCTGCTGGCGCTGTCCTTGTCCTCCACCGCCTCGCACGCCGCGCTGGCCAACGGCGACGCCGCGCCGCCGTTCGAGGCCCAGGCATCGCTGGCCGGCAAGACCTTCACGTACTCGCTGGGCGACGCGTTGAAGCACGGCCCGGTGGTCGTGTACTTCTACCCCTCGGCGTATACCGGCGGCTGCAACCTGGAGGCACACACCTTCGCCGTGCTGCACGAGAAGTTCCTCGCCGCGGGCGCCACCATCGTGGGCGTGTCGCTGGACGACATCGGCCGCCTGAACACCTTCTCGGCCGACCCCGAGTACTGCGGCGGCAAGATCGCGGTGGCCTCCGATCCCGACGGCCGCATCGCGCGCGCGTACGCGCTGAGCGTGCGTGACGCGGCGCCCGGGCGCAAGGACACGCGCGGCGAGCAGATCGCCCACGGCTTCGCGGAACGAAGCACCTTCGTCGTGACGCCCGACGGCCACGTCGCCGCGGCGTTCGACGGCCTGTCGCCGGTGGAGAACGTCGAACACGCGCTCGCCGCCGTGCAGCGGCTCGCGCATCCTCGATAGGAAGCCGAGGGTCTGGCTCCCGCCGGATCGCGTCGGCCTGTAGCCGACGTCGTCCCGGGCGGGTGCCAGACCCCGATCGCGACCCGTGGTCTCGACGCGAGCGGGGTCAGGCCCCGGCTGGAGGCGTCCTCGCTTCGTTCGTCATGGTCGGGCCGGGGCCAGACCCCTTCATCACCAGGCCGGCGCGGGTGCGGCGGTGTGCGTCTTCGCGGCGACCGGCGTCTCGCCCGCGCCGAGCAACGCCAGCACGCCGGCCGCGGCGAGCGCCACGGCCACCAGCAGGCCGAACGCGCTGCCCGCGCGCGGTGCCGACGGCATCGGCTTGCCGGCCGGCGCGTCCTGCCGCCCCGTGATCATCGGCCGGATCAACCGGTGCCGCTTCACGATCACATGGAACGCGACGGCCAGCAGGTGCAGCGCCAGCAGCACGAACAGGCCGTCGGCCAGCAGCCGGTGCCAGCCCGTCGCGCGCAAGCCCGCTGAGTCGGCGACGAGGTGGTTGAGCGGACCGGCGAACGCGATGTCGTCGTTGCCGAACAGGCCCGTGGCGGCCTGCAGCGACAGCAGGCCCAGCAGCGCGAACACCGACAGCGCCCCGAGCGGGTTGTGGCCGATGCCGCGCCAGCGTCCGCGCAGGTAGGCGACAACGCCGGCGGGCGACGGGGCGAACTGCGCGAAGCGCGAGGTGGTCGAGCCCACCACGCCCCACACGGCGCGGAACACGAGCAGGCCGACGACGGCCAGGCCCGCCCGGCCGTGCCACGCCATCCACGAGCCGCCCAGCTCGCCGGTGACGATCGCCGTCGTCACGCTGGCGGCCAGCGACCAGTGGAACACGCGCAGCGGCAGGTCCCACAGCAGGAAACGGCGCGTGCCGCCGCGCACGCCCGGCGCGGCGGCGGCGCCGGCATCGACGGCGCCGAAGTCGGACAGCAGTTCGGGCGAGCTCATGGCGGCCTCCCGCACGTCAGGTGCGCGGGGTGGACGCGGCGCCGGCGACGCGCGGCGCGCGCGGCACCAGGTGCGCCACCGAGCTGCCGCCCTCCACTTCGTATTCCTCGGTCCCGGCGGCCCCGGCGACGTTGAAGCCCTTGGCGGTCAACAGGTCGCCTGCTGCGCCCGCGCGTTGCGAGTGGTTGGAGACGGTGACGATCGTGCGATCGCGCGGCAGCCACGCCAGCTGCTTCTCGAGATCCTTGTTCTGCACGCTGAGGAACACGGGGAAGCTGCCGAACTGGATGAACTCCGCCGGCGCGCGCAGGTCGATGAAGATCACCGAGTCGGGCTTGGCCAACAGTGCGTCGACCTCCGCCTTGCTGAGTCGCTTCGTCTTGAACTTCCACGGCGCGGCCAGCGACTCCTGCACGCGCTTGACCGCGGCCGCGTCGGCGGCGCCGCCGGCGACCGGGATCTGCGGCGCCAACTGCGGCGCGGGCTGCTGGGCGGACGCAGAGGCGAAGACGCCGGCGAGCAGCGCGGCGAGGAGAAGTCGGTTGGCGAACATGTCGGGAGCTTTCTCTGGATGGGAATGACATCGCTCCTGCTGCAGCAAGCGTGCCAGGACGCCTCTCCCCGCGGGGCCCGCGCGCTGCGCACGATGCCCAGCAATGGGCGCTGCTTTCCACGCAGCACATCGACGCGTGCTGCTGCGCGATCAACAGTCCCCGAACCCGCCTCGCGACGCTGCCGCATGGCGCACACGCGTCGCAGCGAGCAGGGATTGCGCAGGTGCCGTCGAGTTCGATCGGCCGACGCATTTGTTTATCCGTTCGCCGTGGCACAGCCGCTGCATTGGAGGGCTCATCGACCCCTTCCCATTCCAACGAAACCCAGGAGCCCCAGTGAGCCGTCCGTCCCATCGCCGACAACAAGAACATGCCCGTTCCTTCGCCCCCGCGCCCATCGCCGCCGCCGTCTTCGCGCTCACGCTGATCGGCGGCGCGCACGCGCAGACCGCCACGGCCGCCACGCCCGCGGCCAGCGCCGCGAGTGCCGCCGATGCCGCGCCGAACGAGGCCCCCGCGCTGGACGCGGTCACCGTGCACAGCCGCAACCGCATCGAGCGCCTGCAGGACGTACCCATCTCGGTGTCCGTCACCACCGGCGCCGAACTCGCCCGCCTGGATGCCTACGGCGTCGACGCGATCGCCAAGCGTGCCGCCAACGTGTCGTGGAACATCGGCAACCAGCGCACGAGCAGCCTGTCGATCCGCGGCATCGGCAAGATAGGGCAGACCGAGGCCCAGGACCCGAGCGTCGGTGTGATCGTCGACGGCGTCAGCTATGCCTACAACGCACTGACCTCGAGCTTCGACTTCGTCGACATCGACACGGTCGAAGTGGCGCGCGGCCCGCAGGGCACTCTGCAGGGAAAGAATGCGAGCGTGGGCAGCGTCGTGATCAACTACAAGCGCCCTAGCTTCACGCCGACGGCCGACTACACGCTGGCCTTCAACAAGAACAACGGCGTGCTGGGCGTCGCGGCCATCGGTGGCCCGGTGATCGACGACCTCCTCGCCTGGCGCGGCACGTTCTCCGTCGACCGCCAGGCCGGCGCGCGCGTCAACCTGTACAACCGCGACCAGACCTACACCAACACCGATCGCGTGTCGGGCCGCGTCCAATTGCTCCTCACGCCGAGCGAGGCGCTCAGCGTGCGCCTCGAGGGCGACGTCCAGCCGCGCGCGGCCGAGACGACCAACGGCAACACCATCAACCTGCCGACCCCCACGAAGTACGCCGACGGCGCGACCAATCCGCTGACCACCGACGCGTCGACGCGCCTGTCGCGCGGCTGGTTCACCAGCAACCCCGGCTACACGCTTGCCGACTATTACGGCGGCATCAACAACGACGCCCAGCACGGACTGGTGACCGGAGGCAACGGCGCGTCGACCGAGGTGAACTGGAAGCTGCCGAGCGGCCACACGGTCACCTCGATCACGGCCTACCGTTCGTACCACTTCGATGCGGTCAACGACGACGGCACGCCGTTCGACATCTACCGCAACTCCGGCGGCTTCTGGAACGACTACCACCAGGCCAGCCAGGAACTGCGGGTGAGCTCGCCGGTCGGCGGCTTCGTCGACTACCAGGCGGGGCTGTACTTCATCAAGGTCAACCTGTCGGCCACCTACGCGAAGTCCTTCGGCAACGACGCCGGCGCCTACCTCGCCAGCCCGACCCAGTACTCGACGCTGGCGGCGTCCCCGGCGGGCCAGTTGCTGATGGAGGATTCGCTGGCCAACCTGTCGCTGGCCTACAACTCGCCGGCGGGCCAGCAGACGATCGAGAACAAGAGCGGCGCCGCGTTCGCCCAGGCCAACTGGCACTTCACCGACGCGTTCACCCTCACCACGGGTGCACGACTCACCCACGAGAACCGCACCAACGTCGCCAGTTCCTACACCGTGAACGCGGGCAACGGCGTGGACCTGGCCAACTTCAGCAGTGCAGATCCCACCGCCCGCGACGCGGTGACGGCGAAGTACTTCGGCACGGGCCGCACCTACGCCAGCCTGACCGCCGCGGAGCTCAAGCAGGTCACGGCCGCCCAGGCGATCCGCTCGTCCAACATCGGCGTGCAGTTCGCACCGACGGCGGCCAAGCCCTTCCGCGCCAACCAGCCGGCACTGGTCCTGAGCCCGAGCTACAAGATCGCGCCGAACATCACCAGCTACGCCAGCTACCAGCACGGCGAGAAGGCCGGGATCGCCCAGCTCGTCAACGGCATCTCCACGCCCGCTGCGGCAGAGAAGACCAATTCGTTCGAACTGGGACTGAAGTCGGCGCTGCTGGACAAGACCCTGATCCTCAACGCGGACGTGTTCGACACGCTGATCCACAACTATCAGCAGGCCGTGCAGGTGGTCGACCTGTACACGACCACGCTGAAGAACGACGGCAACACGTACTACACCTCGGCCACGGGCAACGCCCCCAAGGTCGGCGTCACGGGCCTGGAGGTCGACGGCGTCTATGGCGGCATCCCGCGCACGACGCTGCGCTTCTCGGGCGCCTTCAACAAGGCGATCTACAAGGAGTTCCCGAACTCGGCGCAACCCGTGGAGAACGGCGACCTGTCCGGCGCCCACCCGTATCGGAGCGTCAACGGGCAGACGCTGGCCGGCGCGCCGCGCTTCACGTTCAATGTCGGCGCCGACTACACGCAGCCGGTCACGCCCGACAAGGACGCCCACGTCAGCGCCAACCTGGCCTACAGCACGGCCTACAACACCGACGTGTCGCTGTCGAAGTACGCCGAGGTGGGCGCCCAGGCGCTGGTGGACCTCGCGGTCGGCGCCGGCAAGCACGACAAGAGCTTCGACGTCAGCTTCATCGTGAAGAACGTGTTCAACAACGCGACGCCGCAGTCGCGGACCTGGAACAGCATCACGCCGGCGACGCCGCGGGTCTGGGGCATCCAGTTCACCGGCAAGCTCTGAGCCGCGCGCGCTGCTGCGGCCACACCAGCCGCCTTCGGGCGGGTGTTTCGGATGCAGCAGCGCCGCGGCCGCACGTGCGGGGAAATCATCGATTTCGACGCGCCAGGCACCGCAAAAGCTGGCGCGCCATTTGCGTAACAACCCTTGTCCAGGCACCCGCTCGCAGCGATCCCACGAGGATCCCGGCGACACGGCGCGGCGCCCCGCACCCACGGCACGTTCGTTCTCCCACCGACATCCGAGTCGCATCATGAACAAATCCATCACCGCCGCCCTGCTCTCGCTCGGCTTCGTCGCGGCCAACGCCCCGGCCGCCGACGCGCCCTCCGGCACCGCCGCCCCGGCGCTGCCGCTCAACCATCCCTCGCTGCCGTCGGCCTCGGCCGGCGTGCTCGCCGCCACCGCGCCCAACACGGGCGCGCCGCGCGCCTGGGCCTACACGCCGGTGCAGCAGCCCGCCGTGCCCGCGGTCAAGGCCAAGGCCTGGGTGAAGACGCCGCTGGACGCCTTCGTGCTGTCCAGGCTGGAGGCCAAGGGCATCGCGCCCTCGCCCGACGCCGACCGCGCCACCTTCATCCGCCGCGCCACGCTCGACGCCTGGGGCCTGATCCCCACGCCCGAGGACGTGAAGGCCTTCGTCGACGACAAGTCGTCCAAGGCCTACGAGAAGCTGGTCGACCGCCTCCTGGCGTCGCCGCACTACGGCGAGCGCCAGGGCCGGCGCTGGCTCGACCTGACGCGCTACGCCGACTCCGACGGCTACAACGCCGACGGCACGCGCCCGAACATCTGGCGCTATCGCGACTACGTGATCGCAGCCTTCAACCAGGACAAGCCCTTCGACCAGTTCGTCAAGGAACAGGTCGCCGGCGACGAGCTCTGGCCGGATCGCAACGAGGCGCTGGTGGCCACCGGCTTCCTGCGCAACTTCCCCGACGAGATCAACGCGCGCGACCTGAACCTGAAGAAGCAGGAGGTGGCCAACGACCTCACCGACACGGTGAGCTCGGTGTTCCTGGGCACCACGCTCGGCTGCGCGCAATGCCACGACCACAAGTTCGACAAGATCTCGCAGAAGGAGTACTACCAGTTCCAGGCCTTCTTCGTGAACGCCAGCTGGAACGACGACGTCAAGGCCGTGGAAGGCCCGGCGCGCGCCGAGTACCTGGTCAAGCAGGCGAAGTGGGAAGAGGCGACGAAGAGCATCCGCGACCAGCAGGACGCGCTGCTCAAGCCGGTCATCGAGAAGCTGGAGTCCGACCGCCTGTCCGGCTTCGTGCCCGACACGCGCACGTCCATCACCAAGCCCGAGGCCGAGCGCGACGCCTACGACCGCTGGATCTACCACCGCAACCTGTGGACGCTGTCGGGCCGCACGCGCAACGCGCTGGCGCAGCTCAAGCGCAAGGACAAGGACGGCTATGCGAAGTACGAAGCGCTCGACGAGCAGCTGAAGGCCTTCGACGCGATCAAGCCCAGGGATCCGGGCAACATCTCCACGATGTCGGAGCTGGGCCACGCGGACGCGCCGCCCACCTACGTGCTGTTCAAGGGCATCTTCGACCGCAAGCTCGACGAGGTGCAGCCGGGCTTCCCGTCGCTGCTGACCAGCGCCCAGCCGCGGATCGTTCCCACGGCCACGTCGTCGGGCCGGCGCACCGCGGTCGCCAACTGGATCACGTCGCCCGACAACCCGCTCACCGCGCGCGTGTTCGTCAACCGCCAGTGGGCGCAGGTGTTCGGCACCGGCATCGTCGAATCGGTGAGCGACTTCGGCAAGATGGGCGTCAAGCCCGTCAACCCGGAGCTGCTGGACTACCTGTCGGCGCAGTTCGTGCAACAGGGCTGGAGCGTCAAGAAGCTGCAGCGCGAGATCCTGCTGTCGCACACCTATCGCCAGGCCTCGGCCGCGCGCGCCGACGCGGAGAAGATCGACCCGCAGGACAAGCTGCTGTGGGCCTACCCGCGCCAGCGCCTGGAAGCCGAGCAGATCCGCGACTCGCTGCTGCAGGCCTCCGGCCTTCTCGAGGACAAGCTCGGCGGCCCGTCGGTGTTCCCGCCGCTGCCCGCCGGCACGCAGGCGCCCAACCGCAACTTCTGGATCACGTCGGACAACCCGCACGACTACAACCGTCGCAGCGTCTACGTGTTCATCCGCCGCAACCTGCCCTACCCGCTGCTCGACACCTTCGACTGGGCCAACCCGAACATCGTGCACAACAAGCGCGACGTGACCACCACCGCGCCGCAGGCGCTGGCGCTGATCAACTCGGACCTGGTCTACGGCTGGTCGAAGGCGCTGGCGGGCCGCGTCATCCAGGAGGTGCCCAAGGGAGGGGACGCGGCCCGCATCGATCGCGTCTACGAGATCCTGTACTCGCGCAAGCCCGATGCGTTCGAGAAGGGCAAGCTGCTGGCCTTCCTCTCCACCCAGGAGGCCCTGGAAGCCAGGCAGCTCGCCGCCGGCAAGAGGCTGAACCTGCCTGAGGGCTACGGCGTGGCGCCCACGCTCGCGAGCCAGGTGGACAAGCTCTACAAGGTGGCCTACGGCCGCGCGCCCGACCGCTTCGAGCAGGCCGCCCTGGTGGAGTTCATCGACAAGCAGAAGCAGAAGGAGACGCGCTGGGCGACCGCGCCCAACCCGAACTATGACCCCGTGGCCCTGGCCGCCGCCGCGGCCGCGGCCAACGCCGCCGCGAACGCGCCGCCGCCCGTCGACGACGCCGCCGGCGGCGGCGACGCCACGAGGAACGATCCGCAGGCCGCGCACGCCGCCGCGTTCGTCGACCTCGTGCACGCGCTGTCGAACGCCAACGACTTCCTCTACCGCTTCTGACCATTCATCCAACGGAGATCACCATGAGCCACTCATCGCGTCGCGACTTCCTCGGCAGCGCCGGCCTCGGGCTGGGCGCCGCCGCCCTCGGCGGCCTGGGCCTGCAGCTCAACGTCGCCTCGGCCGCCGAGCTCGACGACCCGCAGGCGCCGAAGCAGCCGCACTTCCCGGCCAGGGCCAAGTCCGTCATCTGGCTGCACATGGCCGGCGCGCCCAGCACGCTGGACCTGTTCGACTACAAGCCCGAGCTGATCAAGCTGGCCGGCAAGCCGCTGCCCGACTCGTTCGCCAAGGGCCTGAAGACGGCCACCGACGGCGGCGTGGGCAACCTGCTGGCCACCAAGCGCACCTGGAAGCAGTACGGCGAGACCGGCGCCTGGGTGTCGGACTTCCTGCCGAATCTGTCGAAGCAGGTGGACGACATCGCCTTCCTCAAGGGCTGCAAGACCGAGGGCGCCACGCACATCATCTCGTCGCTGAAGCTGCACACGGCCGGCCTCGTGCCGGGCCGCCCGGCGCTCGGCTCCTGGGTGCAGTACGCGCTCGGCTCGGCCAACCCCGACCTGCCCGCCTTCGTGGTGCTGCCCACGGGCGTGGGCGCGGCCGGCGGCGGTCGCGGCCAGGTGATCTGGAGCTCGGGCTTCCTGCCCGCGGCCTACCAGGGCACCGCGTTCCGCAAGGGCGACTCGCCCATCCTCCACCTGGCTCGTCCGGAAGGGGTGATCGACACCGAGCAGCGCAACACGCTGGACCTGATCAAGGCGCTCAACGACCACGAGGCGGTCGCCCGCAGCGGCGACACCGAGCTGGCGGCGCGCTCCCGGTCCTACGAGCTGGCCTACAAGATGGAGACCTCGGCGCCCGAGGCCGTGGACCTGGGCAAGGAGACCGCGGCCACGCGCGAGCTGTACGGCATCGGCACCAAGGAGACCGACGAGTACGGCACCGCGCTGCTGCGCGCCCGCCGCCTGGTGGAACGCAACGTGCGCTTCATCCACGTCATCTCGGGCGCGCCGGACCAGAGCGTGGACAGCTGGGACGCGCACAACAACCTCGAGAAGAACCACGGCGTGATGAGCAGGTCGGTGGACAAGCCCATCGCCGGCCTGCTGGCCGACCTGAAGTCGCGCGGCCTGCTGGACACGACGCTGGTGGTGTGGACCTCGGAGTTCGGCCGCACGCCCTACGGCCAGAGCGGCAACGGCCGCGACCACAACCCCTGGGGGTACACGAGCTGGCTGGCCGGCGGTGGCATCAAGCCTGGCACCTTCGGCTCCACCGACGACATCGGGCTGCGCGCGCAGACCGGCGTCGTCGACACCTACGACCTGCAGGCCACGATCCTGAACCGCCTGGGCCTGGACAACCGCAAGGTCACGTTCCAGTACCAGGGCCGCCAGGAGCGCCCCACCACGGTGTTCGGCGACGTCATCAAGGACATCCTCGTCTGACGATGAATCCCCGAACGAAGAACATCCTCTGCGCCGCCATCGGCCTCGCGCTCGCCACCAGCGCCCTGTGCGCCGGCTTCGACGTCGACGGCGACCTGATGCGCGGCATCGACGACACCGCGAAGGATCTCGACTCGAACGTCGCTCAGAAGGACGCCAAGGCGGCCGCCGCCGACGCGCGCTCACTCGTCGAGACGTTCTCGAACGTCGAGGCCCACTACGGCGAGAAGCCCGAGACGGCCGACGCCGTGGGTTTCGCCCACAAGACGCAGGAACTCGCCGCCCAGGCGCTGAAGGCCATCGAGGCCAACGACTTCGACGCCGCCAGCACCGCCGTCGAAGGCCTCACCCGCTCGTGCAAGAACTGCCACAACGTCTACAAGAAGGACTGACCATGCGCTCTTCAACGCGCGCCCGGATCACGCTCGCGGGCGTGGCCCTCGCCGCGCTCGCCGCCGTCGCGGCCACGGCCGCCCGGGCCGCCAGCATCTTCGACTTCGACGTGTGGATGCGCGCCATCGACAAGCACAGCGTCGAGGTGCAGAAGAACATCGAGGCCCGCAAGACGGAGGCCGCCGTCGCCGACGCGCAGGAGCTCGCGCGCCTGTACGGCCTGATGGAGGCGTTCTTCGTCGCCGACGGCCACACGCCCGATGCCGTGGACATGTCGCGCAGCGGCAAGGCCTTCGCCGACGCCATTCCCGCGGCGCTCGCCGCGAAGGACTACGACGCCGCCGCCAAGGCCGCGCTCGACCTCTCGCACGCGTGCAACGACTGCCACGACGTCCACAAGCCTTTCCAATGACCTCCACGAAGCCACGCCCCATGAAGCCGAACCCGACCCTCTTCCTCCTCGCCGGCGCGATCACGCTGGCCGCCACCGGCGCCGCCCTCGCGCAACAGGCGCCCAGGCCCGAGAACCTGATCAAGTGGCGCCAGTCGGCGTTCCAGGTCGTGGCCTGGAACTCCGGCCGCATCAAGGCGAGCCTGGACACGGGCTACAACAAGGAGCAGGTGCTGCGCTCCGCGAGCGTGATCGCCGCGATCGCCAACTCGGGCCTCGGCAGCCTGTTTCCCGCCGGCACCGAGACCGGCAAGGGCTGGCACGACACCACGGTCAGGCCCGAGGCCTTCACCAACGGCGCGCACTTCGCCGAACTGGGCGGCGAGTTCGCCAAGGAGTCGAACGACCTGGTGCGCGTGGCCTCCAGCGGCGGCGACGCGGCCGCGGTGAAGGAGCAGTTCGGCAAGCTGCAGAAGACCTGCAAGTCGTGCCACGACGACTTCCGCAACAGCAACTGACCCGAGGGGTCTGGCACCCGCCCGGCGCGCTGCAGCTGACGATCGTTGTGGGCCGGCGGGAGCCAGACCCCTTAGCGGTTGGCCAGCACTTCCTTCGCGACCCAGGTGACGAAGCGATCCTCGGTCTGCGGCGTCGCGCCCGCGACGCGCGGCGCGAACTCCGCGGCCGGACGCGCCGCCACGATCTCGGCCAGCGTCTTGCCCTGATCCACCAGCTTCTGCACCTTGCCGCGCACGGCCAGGATCAGGTCGCGCTGGGCGACCACCGCGTTGCGGTCCACGAGCGGGCCGTGGCCGGGGATGATCTTCGTGGCCGGCCCCGCGCGATCGAGGATCTCGCTGAGCCCCTCGAGGATGCCCGCCAGCGTGCCGCCGCTGGCCAGGTCGACGTAGGGGTAGCCGAAGCTGCGGAAGATGTCGCCCACGGCCAGGATGTCGTGGCCCGGGAACGAGACCACCGTGTCGCCGTCGGTGTGCGCGGCGACGACCGGCAGCAGGCGCACGTCCTCGCCGTCGATGTGGATGGACAGCGACGCGTTGTACGTCACCACCGGCAGCGCCTGCTCGGGCGCCGGCATGCCGGGGCTGCCGTCCGCGGCGGGATTCGGGTGCTCGAGGCGGTAGCGCAGCTGGTCGCGCGCGAAGATGGTGGCGCCCAGCTTCGCGAAGTTGGCGTTGCCGCCCACGTGGTCGGGATGCACGTGCGTGTCGACCAGGAAGCGGATCGGCTTGTCGGAGACCTTGCGGATGGCCGCGACGAGCTTGTCGGTGAGCGGGGCGAACTGCGAGTCCACCAGCAGGATGCCGTCGGCACCCGCGAGCACGCTGATCGTGCCGCCCTGGCCTTCCAGCGTCCAGAAGTCGGGGGCCAGCTGGGTGGTCTTGATCTCCACCTTGCTGAAGTCGGGCGCGCCCTGGGCGAAGGCCGCGGCGTTGAACATCAGGCCGGCGGCCAGGGCGACGAACGAGATGGCGTGGCGTGTCATGTCAGGAAGGATGGCAGGCGGGACGGCCATCCTACGGCAGCCCGCGCCCGCGGTGAAGACAGGGTCTATCGCGCGAAGTTGACGTCCAGCGCCACCTGCACCTCGTCGGCCGAGCCGGCCGAGCAGTGCATGCGCTTGACGGCCCCTTGCACGTACTTGGTGTATTCCTTCGGACCGGACAGGAAGGCCACGTCGGTCACCTGGCCGCCGCGCACCGTCAGGCGCGTGTGTACCGTCCCGACGATGCCCACGCGGTCGACCGCCTCCTCCAGCACCTGGGCCAGCACCGACTGGTAGCCCGGGCAGGCGAGGCTCGCCTCCTGGCGCACGACCACCGGAGTGGGCGCCGGCGCCGGCGCGGGCGGCGCAGCCACCACGGGCGCGGGTGGAGGCTCGGCCGACGTCGCGGTGATGGTGGGCGCGGCCGGCGCGGGCGGCGGCACCACCTCGGGCGGCGGCACGTAGGCTGGCGGGGGGACCGCGGCCCTGGGCTGCTCCACGAGCTTCTCCACCTTGGGCGGCGGCGGGGGCGGCGGGGGCGGCGTCTCCGGGATGATGGCCATCTCGATGGGCTTCTTCACCGCGTCGACCACGTGCTGGGCCAGGCCCGACACCAGCGCCCAGCCGATGAGCACGTGGACGCCGGCGACGACCATCAGGCCCGTGCCGCGGCCCTGCGTCCTCGCCCTGGCGCGCTCCGCGGGACGGGCCAGCTTCGGGAACGGCAGCACCTCGGCCGGGCTGGGCGCGGGACGCGTGGGGATGGGCAGGGGCGCGCGCAGCACGCCCCCGTGCGAATCGAGTACAGCACTCATGTCGTCCTCACTTCGGAATGAATTGCTCGGAGCCGGTGACGCCGACCTTGGTCAGCCCGGCCTGGTTCACCGCCACCATCACGGCGGCGAACGCGTCGTACTTCGCGCGCTGGTCGGGGCGCACGTGCATCTCGGGCTGCTCGGGCAACGCCGCGGCGGCGACCAGGCGCGCGCGCAGGTCGGCCGCGTCGGCCACCGGCGTGCCGTTCCAGGCGAGCGCGCCGGCCGGCGCGATGGCTATCTGCACGACCTCGGGCTTGTGGTCGGCCGGCGGCGGATCGCCCACCGGCAGGTGCAGGTTGACCGCGTGCAACTGCACCGGGATCGTGATGATGATCATCACCAGCAGCACCAGCATCACGTCGATCAGCGGCGTGGTGTTGATGTCGGCCACCGGCAGGTCGTCGACGACGGCGCGGCGCCGCGCACGGGCCTTGTTCGTCATGGCGGTCATCCCTTGGGCGGTGGCTCGGTGATGAAGCCTACGTGCCGGATGCCGGCGCGCTGGCAGGCGTAGAGCACGCGGCCCACGGGTGCGTAGTCGCCGCGGGCGTCGCCGCGGATGTGGATCTCCGGCTGGGGATCCTGCAGCGACACGGCCTTGAGCTTGTCGGCGAGCGCCTCGTCGCCGGCGACGCGGGCGTCGAACCAGTACGTGGCGCCCTTGGCGTCGACCGAGATCACGATGTCTCGGGGCTGGCTCTCGCGCACCTGGTTGCGCAGCTTGGGCAGCGCCACGGGCACGGAGAAGTTCACCACCGGGATCGTGATCAGGAAGATGATCAGCAGCACCAGCATCACGTCGACCAGCGGCGTGGTGTTGATCGCCGACACCGCCTGGTCCTCGCCGGCGGCGGCGGGCAGGTTCATCGCCATGTCAGGCCACCGCGCCGGCCAAAGAGCCTGAGGCCGCGCTCGCGTTCGCGGTCGCGCTCGACGCCGGGCCGGAACCCAGCAACACGGCATGCAGCTCGCTGGAGAAGTCGCGCACGTCGTCCAGCACCGAGCTGTTGCGGCGCAGGAGGAAGTTGTAGCCCAGCACCGCGGGCACCGCCACCGCGAGGCCCAGCGCAGTCATGATCAAGGCCTCGCCGACCGGCCCCGCCACCTTGTCGATGGAGGCCTGGCCCGCCAGGCCGATGGCCGTCAGCGCGTGGTAGATACCCCAGACCGTACCGAACAGGCCGACGAAGGGCGAGGTCGAGCCGACCGTTGCCAGGAAGCTCAGGCCCACGGACAGGCGCCGCTGGACGCGTTCGGTGGCCCGGTGCAGCGTGAGGTCGACCCAGTCGTTGAAGTCGACCTTGGCGTGCAGGCCACCGTGCCGGCGGGTGGCGTCCAGCCCGGACTCGGCGATGTCGCGGAACGGGCTGGCCGCGTCCAGCTTGCCGACGCCGGCCTGCACGGTGCCCGCATCCCAGAACGTCGTCGCGGCCGCCTTCGCGTGGCCGACTATGCGCCATTGCTCGAGCGCCTTGGTGACGATCACGTACCAGCTGCCGGCGCTGAAGGCGGCCAGGATCAGCAGCACGGACCGGGCGACCGCGTCGCTGCCTTGCCACAGCGCGGCCACGCCGTACGGGTTGCCGCCGTCACCCTGTGCATGCGCGAGCGGCCAGGCCAGCAGGCCGGCGGTCGCGGCCAGGCCGCGGACGGTTCGGGAGGAGAGCTTCGAGATCATGGGCGTTGCGTGGGGGTGGTTGACCCCGGCCCAGGTCGCAGCTTCCGTGCCACGCGGACCGCATGAGCTTCCGCGGTGGCGCTGCGGCGCACCACCCCTCTCGCGCGCCCGTGCCCCGCGAGTTCGCGCGAGCGCCTCACGCGTGCACGCGGGCGGGCGCGCCCTGTTGGATAGGCAGCGCGCGTTGCTGGATTCAGTGCACGCGGCTGCGCGGCTCCCGACTATGCCGTCCCGAGGTTCTGCGCGAAGAACGCCAGCGTCCGCTGCCAGGCCAGGGCCGCCGCCTTCGCGTCGAAGCGCGGCGTGGTGTCGTTGTTGAACCCGTGCTCGACGCCGGGATAGACGAAGCCCTCGTGCTTCACGTGCGCGGCCGTCAGCGCGGCGTCGTACGGCGGCCAGGTGGCGTTGACGCGCTGGTCGTTGCCGGCGAAGTGCAGCAGCAGCGGCGAGCGGATGCGCGGCACGTCGGCGAGGTCGGGCGCGGTGCCGTAGAACGCGGCGCCGGCGTCGAGGTCGGGCCATTGCGTGGCCAGCCAGTTCACCACCGTGCCGCCGAAGCAGAAGCCCACCGCGCCCACGCGTCCGTTCCGGTGCCGGACCGGTCGAGAATGTCGACCCACCTGCCACTCCTGCCGGACACCGTGACGATCCACCCCCTCGCTGCCGCCGACGCCGCCGCCATCTCCGCCCTGCTGCCCGATCTCGGCTACGACGCGACGGCCGAACAAATCGTCCGGCGCCTCGCCCGCCTGCGCGAGTGGCCGGACCAGGACGCGTTCGTCGCCATCGTCGACGGCGCGATCGTCGGGCTGTGCCATGTGCAGGGCGTGCGCCTGCTCGTGAGCGAGGGCTACGTCGAGATCCAGGCCCTCGTGGTCTCGGCCGCCTGCCAGGGCCAGGGCATCGGCAGGCGGCTCGTCGCGCACGCGTGCGAATGGGCGTTCGCGCGCGGGTACGAGCGCGTGCGCCTGCGCTCGGGTGTGCAACGCGAGGGGGCGCATACGTTCTACGAGCACCTGGGGTTCGAGAAAGCGAAGGCCAGCCATGCGTTCGAGCTGCGCAGGGCCGCCCCTGCAGGGTAGTCAGACCTCCAGCCACTCCTTGCGCACCGCGGCGTTCGCCCTGAGTTCGGCAGGCGTCCCCTCGAACACCACCCGCCCGTGCCCCATCACCACGCAGCGCTGCGAGATCTCCAGCGCGATGGTGAGCTTCTGCTCGATCAGCAGCACCGACAGCCCGCGCGCCTTCAGCGCCAGCAGGTAGTGCGCGACCTGCTCCACGATCCTGGGCGCCAGGCCCTCGGTGGGCTCGTCGATGATGATCAGCTCCGGGTCGCCCATCAGCGAGCGGCACAGGGTGAGCATCTGCTGCTCGCCGCCGGACAGCACGCCGGCCTCCGTGTGCTGGCGTTCGCGAAGGCGCGGGAACATCGCATACATGTCCTCGAAGCTCCAGCGCGCGGCCTTGGCGCCCGACTTCTGGCCCAGCTGCAGGTTCTGGTGCACCGTCAGGCGCGGGAAGACGTCGCGGTTCTCGGGCACGTAGGCGATGCCGCGATGGGCGATCTCGTAGGGCTTCAAGCCGGCCAGCGGCCGGCCCTTCCAGGTGGCGGCGCCCTGGGTCTCGACCAGGCCCATCACGGCCTTGGCGGTGGTCGAGCGGCCGGAGCCGTTGCGGCCCAGCAGCGCCACGATCTCGCCCGGGGCCACCCGCAGCGTGACGCCGTGCAGCACGTGGCTCTTGCCGTAGAACGCATGGAGATCGTCGAGCCGCAGCATCACGCCAGCCCTTGCGCATCGACGGCGCCGAGGTAGGCCTCCTGCACGCGCGGGTCGGCGCGCACGGCCTCGGGCGTGTCGAAGGCGATGACCTCGCCGTAGACCAGCACCGCGATGCGGTCGGCCAGGCCGAAGACGACGCCCATGTCGTGCTCCACGGTCAGCAGGGTCTTGCCGGCCGTGACCTCGCGGATCAGCTGCAGGAAACGGCGCGTCTCGCTCTGGCTCATGCCGGCGGTGGGTTCGTCCAGCAGGAGCACGTCGGCGCCGCCGGCGATGGTCAGGCCGATCTCGAGGGCGCGTTGCTCGGCGTAGGTGAGGTTCATCGCCAGCACGTCGCGCCGGCGTTCCAGCCGCAGCATCGCCATCACCTCCTCGGCGCGCTCGTTGGCGTCGCGCAGGCTGGCGAGGAAGCGCCAGAACGCGTAGCGATAGCCCAGCGACCACAGCACCGCGCAGCGCAGGTTCTCGAACACCGACAGGTGCGTGAACAGGTTGCTCACCTGGAAGCTGCGCGCCAGGCCCCGGCGGTTGATGCGGTGCGGGGCCAGGCCGTCGATGCGCGCGCCACCCAGCAGGATCTCGCCCGAGCTGGGCGCGAAGCGGCCGCTGATGAGGTTGAACAGCGTGGACTTGCCGGCGCCGTTGGGCCCGATGAGCGCCACGCGCTCGCCCGCGTTCACCTTCAGGGTGGCGCCGCGGATGATCTCGGTCTTGCCGAAGCGCTTGCGCACGTCGCGCAGCTCCAGCGCGACGCGGTCGGCGATGTCGCTCATGTCCCCTCCCGGCGCTTGAGCTCGCGCTCGATCTCGGCCTGGGCCGCGTCCCAGCGCACGCGAAAGCGCCGCCGCACCGCCTCGAAGGCCGTCGCGCCGACGGCCAGCAACAGCGCCGCGCCGACCCAGGCGGCAGCGCCCTTGGCGTTCAGCATCACGCCGCCGAACTTCATCACCGGCCCCAGCGCCTCGTTGAGCTGCAGGTGGTAAAGCATCTCCACCATCGCGCTCGCGCCCGTGAACGCGAGCGCCCCCGCGAGCGCGAGCGCGAGGTAGCCCGGCAGCAGCGCGCGCAGCCTGCCGAACGCCGCCAGCCGCAGGTTGGCCAGCACCAGCCCGGCGACGCCGGCCGGCGCGTACATGACCATCAGCACGAACGCGAAGCCCAGGTACAGCAGCCAGGCCTTGGTGAGCTCGGACAGCACCACCGTGGCCAGCACCATCAGCACGCCGCCGATGATGGGGCCGAAGAACGCGGTGGATCCGCCGAGGAAGGTGAACAGCAGGTAGGCGCCGGAGCGCTGCGCGCCCACCACCTCCGCCGTGGCGAGCTCGAAGTTGATGCCCGCGAGCCCGCCCGCGATGCCGGCGAACAGGCCCGCGATCATGAACGCGAACCAGCGCACCCGCTGCGTGTCGTAGCCGATGAAGGCGACGCGTTCCGGGTTGTCGCGCACGGCGTTGAGCATGCGGCCCAGCGGCGTGCGCGTGAACGCGAACATCAGCGCGGTGCAGGCGAAGCAGTACAGCGCGATCAGCCAGTACACCTGGATCTGCGGGCCGAAGCTGATGCCCAGCACGGCCGGCGGCACGACGCGGTTGCTCGTGATGCCGGCCTCGCCGCCGAAGAACTCCGGCAGCATCAGCGACATCGAATAGACCAGCTCGCCGATGCCGAGCGTGATCATCGCGAACGTGGTGCCCGACTTGCGCGTGGTGACGAAGCCGAGCAGCGCCGCGAAGACC
Organism: Betaproteobacteria bacterium; assembly: GCA_013289985.1. Classification (GTDB taxonomy): domain Bacteria; phylum Pseudomonadota; class Gammaproteobacteria; order Burkholderiales; family Burkholderiaceae_C; genus Scleromatobacter. Next base: position 25,934 of record JABCYW010000074.1, read on the forward strand.
AGGCCCGCCAGGCCGCCCACCAGCGGCACCAGGCTCACCGGCAAATGCAGCGTGCCCGCGCCCACCTTGTTGAGCGCGTGCACGGCCAGGAAGCCGCCCAGGCCGCTGTAGACCGCGTGCCCGAAGCTGAGCATGCCGCCCTGCCCCAGCAGCATGTTGTACGACAGGCAGGCGATGATGGCGATGCCCATCTGCGACAGCAGCGTCTGCGACAGGCTGCTGGAGAAGACGAGCGGCGCGAGCAGCAGCACCAGCGCGTAGCCGCCCCACGTGAGCCAGCGGCCCACGTTATATGGGCGGAAATGATAAGTGACAGCCCCCCGTCCGGCGGGTACGCCGTCCACCCCCCCGAGGGGGAGCCGGCCTTGCTTGGGGCGGCCCGGCGCGGCGTCCGGCTCAGCGCGCTCAGTCATCGCGCGTCCCGAACAGCCCGCGCGGCCGGAAGATCAGGATCAGCACCAGCAGCAGGTAGGGCAGGATGGGCGTCACCTGCGCCAGCGTGAGCTTCATCAGCGGCCAGGCCACGCTGTCGGGCGAGACCGTCCAGCCGAGCGCCGAGGCCGCGTTCGCGAGCGACTTGTCCACCGTCAGCGGCACCGTCTGCAGCAGCCCGATCAGCAGCGAGCCGACGAAGGCGCCCACCAGGGAGCCCGTGCCGCCGACGACCACCACCACGAACAGGATGGAGCCCACCGCCGCCGCCATGGCGGGCTCGGTGACGAAGGTGGTGCCCCCGATCACGCCGGCCAGGCCGGCGAGCGCGCAGCCCGCGCCGAAGACCAGCATGAACACGCGCGGCACGTTGTGGCCCAGCGCCTCGGCCATCTCCGGATGCGTCAGCGCCGCCTGGATGACGAGGCCCACGCGCGTGTGCCTGAGCAGCAGCCACAGCGCCAGCAGCATCAGCAGGGCCACCCCCATCATGAACGCCCGCGTGGCCGGGAAGGTGGTGCACGCCGCGTGCACGCAGAGGCCCGCGTCCGCGCGCCCGAGCACGAGCGACAGCCCCGTGGCGCCAGCCTGCACCAGCGTGAAGGCCGGCTGCGCGAGCACCGCGGGCGGATCGAAGGCCACCGGCGCGCGGCCCCAGACCACCTGCACCACCTCCAGGATCAGGTAGCTGAGCCCGAAGGTGACCAGCAGCTCCGGCACGTGGCCGAACTTGTGGACGCGGCGCAGGCAGGCGCGTTCGAACACGGCCCCGACGAATCCCACCACCAGCGGCGCCACGAGCAGCGCCGGCCAGAAGCCGACGATGCGCGAGGTCTGGTAGCCCACGTAGGCGCCCAGCATGTAGAAGCCCGCGTGCGCGAAGTTCAGCACGCCCATCATCGAGAAGATGAGCGTGAGGCCCGAGCTGAGCATGAACAGCAACAGCCCCGCGCTGAGGCCGTTGAGGAGGTTGACGACGACCTGGTCCACGACGGGATCAGGGACGCTTCATCTGGCAGGAGGTGGGCGTGCTCGCCACGTAGGAATCGTAGTGCGCCACCGGCGCGAAGGTGTAGCCCGTGTTCTCCACCGAGTACGGATTCTTCGCGTCCGTCTTCTGCCACACCGAGATCCACAGGTCCTGCTGCAGCTGGTGGTCGGTCCTGCGCATCTCGATGTCGCCGTTGTAGCTCTTGAGGCGCAGGCCTTCCAGCGCCGCGGCCACCTTCACCGGGTCGGTGGATTTCGCCTTGGCCATCGCCTCCGACAGCAGCTGCAGCTCGGTGTAGATGTCGGCCACGTAGAAGTCGTCGTTGAACTTCGCCTTGAAGTCGTCCTGCAGCTTGCGGATGGGGCCGCCCATGTTCGGGTGGCCGTAGCCCACGAAGTAGATGCGGCCCGCGGCGCCGGCGCCCAGCGAGGTGGGCGTGCCGGAGTTGTTGGCGTAGTAGGTGAAGAACTTGACGCTGAGCCCCGCC
>JABCYW010000075.1 GCA_013289985.1 Betaproteobacteria bacterium
GACAGCGCATCGTCATGTCCAAGAAAGCAAACCATGCCGACCGACCTCGACGCCTACTGGATGCCGTTCACGGCAAACCGCCAGTTCAAGGAGGCGCCCCGGCTGTTCACCAAGGCCAAGGGCATGCACTTCTGGACGGACGACGGACGCCAGGTGCTCGACGGCATCGCCGGCCTGTGGTGCGTGAACGCCGGGCATGGCCGCACCAGGATCACCGAGGCGATCCAACGCCAGGCGGCGGAGATGGACTTCTGCCCGCCGTTCCAGATGGCGCATCCCAAGGCCTTCGCGCTGGCCGAGAAGGTGGCCGCGCTGGCCCCGGAAGGCCTCAACCGCGTGTTCTTCACCAACTCCGGCTCGGAGTCGGTGGAGACGGCGCTGAAGATGGCCATCGCCTACCACCGCGTGCGCGGCGAAGGCCAGCGCACCCGCCTGATCGGCCGCGAGCGCGGCTACCACGGCGTCAACTTCGGCGGCATCTCGGTGGGCGGCATCGTCGCCAACCGCAAGATGTTCGGCACGATGCTGGGCGGCGTCGACCACATCCGCCACACGCACGATCCGGCGCGCAACGCGTTCAGCGTGGGCCAGCCGTCCCACGGCGCGGAGTTCGCCGACGACCTCGAGAAGCTCATCGCGCTGCACGACGCCTCCACCATCGCCGCGGTGATCGTCGAGCCGGTGGCCGGCTCCACCGGCGTGCTGATCCCGCCGCAGGGCTACCTGCAGCGCCTGCGCGAGATCTGTGACAGGCACGGCATCCTGCTGATCTTCGACGAGGTCATCACCGGCTTCGGCCGCACGGGCCAGCCCTTCGCGGCCCAGACCTTCGGCGTGACGCCCGACCTGATGACGCTGGCCAAGGGCCTGACCAACGGCGCGGTGCCCATGGGCGCGGTGCTCGCGAGGCAGTCCATCCACGACACGTTCATGACGGGGCCCGAGCACCTGATCGAGTTCTTCCACGGCTACACCTACTCGGCGCACCCGCTGGCCTGCGCGGCCGGCCTGGCCACGCTGGAGACCTACGCCGACGAAGGCCTGCTCACGCGCGCCGGCGAGATGGCCGGCTACTTCGCAGAGGGCCTGCACTCGCTCAGGAGCCTGCCGGGCGTGATCGACGTCCGCAACGTCGGCCTGATCGGCGGCATCGAGCTCACGCCGGTGCCGGGCCAGCCCACCAAGCGCGCATTCGACGTGTTCCTCGATTGCTACGACAAGAGCGTGCTCGTGCGCACCACCGGCGACATCATCGCCCTGTCACCGCCGCTGATCATCGAACGCTCGCACATCGATCAGCTGATCGAGACCTTGAGCGGCGCGATCCGTCGCGCGGCCTGAGTCCACCAGAGCGGATATCCGGATCCGCCCCGCGAGCAGTTCGAATTCCCCGAGACAATGCCGTCGGCCACCTGACTTGTACAGACAAGCGGCCGCCCTCCCCGAAAAGGCTTGCCTAGCGCACACGTTTATGACCTTCCTCCAGTCCGACCGCGACCTCTCGCGGAATTCGTACTACGCCGCGACCGCGACCCGGTCGCAGCGGCATGCGCCTCTCTCGGGCGCAATCCGCTGCGACGTCGCCATCGTCGGCGGTGGCCTCGCGGGCCTGAGCGCCGCACTCGAACTGAGCGAACGCGGCCTCGACGTCGTCGTGCTCGAAGCCCGCGAGATCGGCTGGGGCGCCAGCGGCCGCAACGGCGGCCAGGCCATCCACGGGCTCGCCTGCGGCCAGGACGTCATCGAGGGCCAGCTGGGCCTGGCCGACGCGCGCAAGGTCTGGGACATGACCATCGAGGCGCTGGACATGCTGCGCGAGCGCATCGCCAGGTACGGCATCGAGTGCGACTGGCGCGACGGCTTCCTGAGCGTGGCCACCAGCGCGCGCAAGGGCCGCGACCTGCACGACTGGGCCGACGAGATCGAGGCCAAGTACGGCTATCCGCTCACCCGCATCTCGCCCGCCGACGTGCCCAAGTGGATCGGCAGCGGCCGCTACCACAGCGCCGTCCACGATCCGCGCTCGGGCCACCTGCATCCGCTGAAGTACGTGCTGGGCCTCGCGCGTGCCGCCGCGGCCGCGGGCGTGCGCCTGTTCGAGAACACCGAGGTCACCGGCTTCCAGCAGGACGGCGGGGTCACGCTGACCACCGCCGGCGGCGAGGTGCGCGCCGGCAAGATGCTGCTGGCCGGCAACGTGTACCTGCAGGAGATCGCTCCGAAGCTCGAGGCGCGCATCATGCCGGTCGGCACCTACATCGTGTGCTCCGAGACGCTGGCTCCGGCGCTGGCCGACTCGCTGATCCCCACGCGCTCGGCGGTCTGCGACACCGACTTCGTGCTCGACTACTACCGCACCACCAACGACCACCGCATGCTGTTCGGCGGCCGCGTGAGCTACAGCACCCGGACGCCGGCCAACATCCAGGAAAGCATGCGTCGCCGCATGGTCGACACGTTCCCGCAGCTCGAAGGCACGAAGGTCCAGTACGCCTGGGGCGGCTTCGTGGACATCACGATGAACCGCGCGCCCGACTTCGGACGCATCGGCGCCAACGTGTACTACCTGCAGGGCTTCTCGGGCCACGGCCTCGCGCTCACGGGCCTGGCCGGCCGCGTCGTGGCCGAGGCCATGACCGCCGACGCGAGCCGCTTCGACCTGTTCGCGCGCCTGAAGCACCGCGCCTTCCCGGGCGGCCGCCTGCTGCGCACGCCGGCCCTGGTGCTGGGCACGGCCTGGTATCGCATGAAGGACCTGCTGTGAACACGATGAACTCCGCTCCCAACGTCCCCGCCGCCACCGCGCCGGCCGCCAGCCTGCCGCTGGTGCTGGTGCCCGCCTGCAACAAGATGCTGGGCGACCATCCGTACCACATCGCCGGCAAGAAGTACGCCGACGCCGTGCGCCTGGCCGGCTGCCTGCCGCTGGTCATCCCCAACGCCGACGCGGTCGAGCTGCAGGCGCTGCTGGCGATCGCCGACGGCGTGTTCCTCACCGGCTCGCCCAGCAACGTGCATCCGTCCCATTTCGACGAGGACGTGCTCGACCTGTCGCTGCCGCTCGACCCCGCGCGCGACGCCTGGACGTTGCCGCTGATCCGCCACGCGCTGGCCACCGGCCTGCCGCTGTTCACCGTGTGCCGCGGCACGCAGGAGACCAACGTGGCCCTCGGCGGCTCGCTGCACCAGGCGGTGCACGCGGTCGCCGGCAAGGACGACCACCGCGCGCCCGAAGGCAAGCCGCCCGAGGTGCAGTACGGCCCCGCGCACGAGGTGTTCGTCGAGCCCGGCGGCGTGCTCGAACGAGTGGTCGGACTCCGGAAGTTCGACGTCAACTCCGTGCACGGCCAGGCCGTGAACCGGCTGGCCGAGGGCCTGCGCGTGGAAGCGCGCGCGCCCGACGGGGTCGTCGAGGCCTTCTCCGCCGTCGCCGCCAGCGGGTTCAACCTGTGCGTGCAGTGGCATCCCGAATGGCAGGCCGCCAGCAACGACGTCTCGATGCGCATGCTCACCGCCTTCGGGCAGGCCTGCCGACAGTGGAAGGAAGGACGCCGCGGCCCCCACCCGTGACGCCGGCGCGCACGCCTCCTCGCCCGCCACCCCCGCACGACGACGGTGTGGCCCGGACGATGCGTCACCGCCCGCGGCCCCGTCCACCAGAACACTTCGAAAGACAACCATGACCATCAACAGAAACCTCGCCACCTTCGCCGACCTCGAACAGTGGCTCAACGAGAACCGCGTCACCGAGATCGAATGCCTCGTGCCCGACCTGACCGGCGTGGCCCGCGGCAAGATCCTGCCGCGCGAGAAGTTCACCGAAGACCGCGGCATGCGCCTGCCCGAGGCCATCGTGGCCATGGGCGTGACGGGCGAGTTCCCGTCCGAGGGCCCGTACTACGACGTCATCACGCCCACCGACCGCGACATGCACCTGCGGCCCGACCCCACCACGGTGCGCATCGTGCCCTGGGCCACCGACCCCACCGCGCAGGTGCTGCACGACTGCTACGACCCGAGCGGCAACCTGATCCCGTTCGCGCCGCGCTCGGTGCTGCGCAAGGTCATCGACCTGTTCGCGGCCAAGGGCTGGAGCCCGATCGTCGCGCCCGAGCTCGAGTTCTATCTCGTCGCCCGCAACACCGATCCCGACATGCCGCTGAAGCCGCCCGTCGGCCGCAGCGGCCGCTCGGAGACCTCGCGCCAGGCCTACTCGATCGACGCGGTCAACGAGTTCGACCCGTTGTTCGAGGACGTGTACGACTACTGCCAGAAGATGGAGCTCAACGTCGACACGCTGATCCACGAGATCGGCGCCGGCCAGATGGAGATCAACTTCTTCCACGACGCCCCGCTGGGCCTCGCCGACGAGGTCTTCTTCTTCAAGCGCACGGTGCGCGAGGCCGCGATGCGCCACGACATGTACGCCACCTTCATGGCCAAGCCGATCGCCGGCGAGCCGGGCAGCGCCATGCACGTGCACCAGAGCGTGGTCAACACGGTCACCGGCAAGAACATCTTCTCCAACGAGGACGGCTCGCCCACGCAGGAATTCTTCTGGTACATCGGCGGCCTGCAGCGCTACATCCCGGCCGCGATGGCGCTGTTCGCCCCGTACGTGAACTCGTACCGCCGGCTGGCCCGCCACACCGCGGCGCCGATCAACATCCAGTGGGGCACCGACAACCGCACCGTGGGCATCCGCTCGCCCATCGCCTCGCCGCAGGCGCGCCGCATCGAGAACCGCGTGATCGGCGCCGACGCCAACCCGTACTGCGCGCTCGCCGCCACGCTGGCCTGCGGCTATCTCGGCATCAAGAACAAGATCTCGCCCTCGGCCGAATGCAAGGGCGACGCCTACCTGGGCGAGTACCAGCTGCCGCGCAGCCTCGGCGAGGCGCTGCAGCTGCTGCGCGACGAGACCGACCTGCACGACGTGCTGGGCAAGGACTTCATCACCGTCTACACCGAGATCAAGGAGATCGAGCACGCCGAGTTCATGAAGGTGATCTCGCCGTGGGAGCGCGAGCACCTGCTGCTGCACGTCTGAGCCGTGCCCTGCTCATCGTCCTAGAGAAACCGCATCTGAAAGTCCCGACATGACCACCACCCGCACCACCCAGCAGTGGCAGGAAGCCGACTCGAAGCACTTCCTGCATCCGTTCACCGACCACCAGGCGCTGGCCGCCAAGGGCGCACGCATCGTCGAGCGCGCCGAGGGCGTCTACGTGTGGGACACGGACGGCAACAAGATCCTCGACGCGATGTCGGGCCTGTGGTGCGTCAACGTGGGCTACGGCCGGCAGGAGCTGATAGCCGCCGCGACGAAGCAACTGGAGACGCTGCCGTTCTACAACGCGTTCTTCAACACCGCCACGCCGCCGGCGATCGAGCTGGGCGAGCTGCTGGCCGAGGTGGCGCCCGAAGGGTTCAAGCACTTCTTCTTCTCCAGCTCGGGCTCGGAGAGCAACGACACCAACGTGCGCATGGTGCGCCGCTACTGGGACTTGATCGGACAACCGCAGCGCCAGGTCGTCATCGCGCGCAACAACGGCTACCACGGCTCGACCATGGCCGGCGCGTCGCTGTCGGGCATGTCGGGCATGCACGCGCAAGGCGGGCTCCCGATCCCCAACATCGTGCACGTCGAGCAGCCGCACTGGTACGAGTTGGGGCGCGACATGACGCCCGAGGCGTTCGGCGTGCAGGCCGCGCAGACGCTCGAGGCGAAGATCCTCGAGATCGGCGCCGACAAGGTGGCCGCGTTCATCGGCGAGCCGGTGCAGGGCGCGGGCGGCGTCATCGTGCCGCCGTCCACCTACTGGCCCGAGATCCAGCGCATCTGCAGGAAGTACGACATCCTGCTGATCAGCGACGAAGTGATCTGCGGCTTCGGCCGCACGGGCAACTGGTTCGGCTGCCAGACCTTCGGCTTCAAGCCCGACCTCATCACCTTCGCCAAGGGCGTCACCTCCGGCTACGTGCCGCTGGGCGGCGTGATGGTGGGCGAGCGCGTCGCGAAGGTGCTCATCGAAAAGGGCGGCGACTTCAACCACGGCTATACCTACTCCGGGCATCCGGTGGCATGCGCCGTGGCCGTGGCCAACATCAGGCTGATCCAGCGCCTGAAGCTCGTGGAGCATGTGCGCGACGATGTCGGCCCGTATCTTGCAAGCCGCTTCGAGGAATTGCGCGACCATCCGCTCGTGGGCCACACCCAGACCTGCGGCCTGATGGGCGCGGTGCAGATGGTCAAGGACAAGTCGAACGCCACCCCGTTCGACCCGGATCTCGCGGTCGGCATGATCTGCCGCGCGCACTGCTTCGCGAACGGACTCGTGATGCGCGCGGTGGGCGACCGGATGATCGTCGCCCCGCCCCTCGTGATCACCCGGGCCGAGGTCGACGAACTCGTCGCCAAGGCTCGCAAGTGCCTCGACCTCACGCTGGCCGACGTCAAGGCGCGCGGCTGGTTCTGAGAAAATCCGCCGCCGCGTCCGCCCCGATCGTGCCAAGAAGCTTTACCGCGTTCCGATTCAATCCACTCAATCCCGTTGGAGGTCTTTCGATGATGAAGTCCCCGTTCCATGTCCTGGCCCGCATTGCAGGCGCCGTTGCCCTGACCCTCCTCGCGGGCGTGGTGCACGCGCAAGACGAAGAGAAGGTTCTCAACATCTACAACTGGTCGGACTACATCGCCGACGACACGATCAAGAACTTCGAGAAGGAAACGGGCATCAAGGTCCGCTACGACAACTTCGACTCCAACGAGATCCTGCACGCCAAGCTGGTGGCGGGCAAGACGGGCTATGACGTCGTGGTGCCGTCGTCGAACTGGGCGCGCATGCAGATCCAGGGCGACCTGTTCATGAAGCTGGACAAGTCCAAGCTGCCCAACCTGAAGAACGTCGATCCGGCCGTGGCCGCGCAACTGGCCAAGATCGATCCGGGCAACACCTACGTGGTGGACTGGCTGTGGGGCTACACCACCGTGGGCATCAACGTCGACAAGGTGAAGGCGGCCCTCGGCGGCGCGCCGCTGCCGGACAACGTCTGGGACCTGGTCTTCAAGCCCGAGTACATGTCCAAGCTCAAGTCGTGCGGCGTGTCGTTCCTCGACTCCGGCGACGAGATCATCCCGGCCGCCCTGCACTACGCCGGCAAGCCGCGCGTCACGACCAACTCGGCCGACTACCAGCAGGCGCTGGCGATGCTCAAGGCCGTGCGCCCGTACGTGACCCTGTTCAGTTCGTCGGGCTACATCAACGACATGGCCGACGGCTCGGTGTGCCTGGCGCTCGGCTGGTCCGGCGACATCAACATCGCCCGCCAGCGCGCCATCGACAACAAGACCGGCCAGAACGTCCAGGCCCTGCTGCCCAAGAACGGCGGCCTGCTGTTCTTCGACGTGATGGCCATCCCCAAGGACGCGCCGCATCCGCAGAATGCGCTCAAGTGGATCAACTACATCCTCAGGCCCGAGGTCGACGCCGGCCTGACCAACAAGGTCTTCTACGCGAACCCGAACAAGGAATCGAAGAAGTTCATCGAGCCCGCGGTCGCCAACAACCCGACGGTGTTCCTGTCGGCAGAGGAACTCGCCAAGATGGCCGGCACCGCCGACGCCCTGAACAACGAGATCCGCCGGCTGCAGAACCGCACCTACACGTCGTTCAAGACGGGTATCTGACCTTCCGCCTCGAAGGCGCGCGACCGCGTCGCGCCTTTCTCGCGGATGCGCGCGGGCGAAGCCGCGCGCCCTGCGCAGACCGATTCCAAGAACATCCGACAAAGACGCCCCAGGAGGCGACAAGACCCATGAGCACCAGCGCCGACAACACGAAGTTCCTCCAGATCCAGGACGTGGTGAAGGACTTCGGCGGCTACAAGGCCGTCAATCATGTGAACCTCGACATCGCCAAGGGCGAGATCTTCGCGCTGCTCGGCTCCTCGGGCTGCGGCAAGACGACGCTCCTGCGCATGCTGGCGGGCTTCGAGACGCCCACCTCGGGCCGCATCATCCTCAACGGCCAGGATCTCGCCGGCCTGCCGCCCTACGAGCGTCCGCTGAACATGATGTTCCAGTCGTACGCGCTGTTCCCGCACCTGACCGTGTGGGACAACATCGCGTTCGGCCTGCGCCGCGACAACTGGCCCAGGGACAAGGTGGCCGAGCGCGTCGAGGCGATGCTCAAGCTGGTGCAGCTGAGCAAGTACGCCAAGCGCAAGCCGCACCAGTTGTCGGGCGGACAGCAGCAGCGCGTCGCGCTGGCGCGCAGCCTGGCCAAGCAGCCGGAGATGCTGCTGCTGGACGAGCCGCTGGGCGCGCTCGACAAGAAGCTGCGCGAGGAGACGCAGATCGAGCTGGTCAACATCATCGAGCAGGTGGGCGTGACCTGCGTGATGGTCACCCACGACCAGGAAGAGGCGATGACCATGGCCTCGCGCATCGCCGTGATGAGCGAGGGCCGCTTCCTGCAGGTCGGCTCGCCGGCCGAGATCTACGAGACGCCGGCCACGCGCTTCGTCGCCGACTTCATCGGCAACGTCAACCTGATGGACGGCACCGTGAGCGTCGACGAGGCCGACCACGTCGTCATCGATTGCGCCGACTGCAAGCACTATGTCGGCCACGGAATCACCGGCACGGTGGGCATGTCCGTCACGGTGGCCCTGCGCCCCGAGAAGATCACGCTGCAGCGCGAGAAGCCGGCCGACCCGTACAACTGCGTGGCCGGCAAGATCGAGGAGATGTCGTACTTCGGCTCGTCCACGGTCTACCGCGTGAAGCTGGCCAGCGGCCAGGTGCTCGCGGTGAGCACGGCCAACACCGAACGCCACAGCGAGAGCGCGCTCACCTGGGGCGACATCGTCTGGGCGCACTGGTCGCCGCAGGCCCACGTCGTCCTGACGCAATAAGGGAGTCGCGCACATGGACGCATCCAACAAGAAGCCCGGCTGGCGCCCCTCGTGGTGGCGCGGCCGCACCGCGGTCATCGGCGTGCCCTACTTCTGGCTGCTGCTGTTCTTCCTCGCCCCGTTCCTGATCGTCGCCAACTACTCGGTCTCCGAGATGGGCGCGATCCGCGTGGAGAACATCACCAGCGTCGTCGACGGCGCGGTGAAGCTGACGGTCAAGTACTCCAACTACGTCAACCTCACGGCCGACAACCTCTACTGGCACGCCTATCTCGCCAGCCTGAAGTACGCGTTCTTCACCACCGTGTTCTGCCTGCTGATCGGCTACCCGTTCGCCTACTTCATGGCGCGCGCCAAGCAGGCGCTGCAGCCCACGCTGCTGATGCTGGTGATGCTGCCGTTCTGGACCTCGTTCCTGCTGCGCGTGTACGCGTGGAAGGGGCTGCTGGACGAGGGCGGCTGGGTCGCCGACCTGATCACCGGCTCGCACTTCGACCGCGTGCTGCTGTGGCTGGGCGTGATCGAGACGCAGGGCCAGCTCATGCACACGACGTTCTCGCTGATCGTCGGCATGACCTACACGTACCTGCCGTTCATGATCCTGCCGCTGTACGCGAACCTGTCGAAGATGGACCTGCGCCTGCTCGAGGCCGCGTCCGACCTCGGCGCCACGCCCTGGGTCGCGTTCTGGCGCGTCACGGTGCCGCTGTCCAAGGCCGGGATCATCGCGGGCTCGATGCTCGTGTTCATCCCCTGCGTCGGCGAGTACGTCACGCCCGAGCTGCTGGGCGGCCCCACCACGCTGATGATCGGCCGCGTGATCTGGGACGAGAACTTCTCCAACAACGATCCGCCGATGGCCTCCGCCGTCGCGGTCATCCTGGTGCTGCTGATCGTCGTGCCGCTGGCCATCTTCAACAAGTACCAGGTCGAGGCACAGGAGGCCCGGAAATGAAGAACAGGGCTATTTTCGGCACCAGGTTCGCCAAGGGCTTCGGCCGTGCCTGGCTGGTGGGGGGCTTCCTGTTCCTCTACCTGCCCATGGTCACGCTGATGATCTTCTCGTTCAACCATTCGCGGCTGGCGTCGCACTGGGGCGGCTTCTCGCTCGAATGGTACGCCAAGCTCGCGAGCGACACCGAGATCATCAACGGCCTGTGGCTGTCGTTGAAGATCGCGGTCACCTCGGCCACGGGCTCGGTGATCCTGGGCACGATGGCGGCGTTCACGCTGGTCAAGTACAAGCGCTTCCGCGGCCGCACCTTCTTCACCGGCATGGTCAACGCCCCGCTGGTGATGCCCGAGGTCATCCAGGGCCTGTCGCTGCTGCTGCTGTTCGTGGCCATCCAGCACGCCACGGAACGCTTCGACGGCGGGTTCCCGGAGCGCGGCTTCTTCACGATCTGGCTGGGCCACCTGATGATCGGCATGTCCTACGCCGCCGTCGTCATCCAGGCGCGCCTGCAGGACCTGAACCCGCAGCTCGAGGAGGCCGCGATGGACCTCGGCGCGCGCCCGTGGCAGGTGTTCCGGCTGGTCACCTTCCCCATGATCACGCAATCGCTCATCTCGGCCTGGCTGCTCACGTTCAGCCTGTCGCTGGACGACGTCGTCGCCTCGGCCTTCCTGAGCGGCCCCGGCGCCACCACGATGCCGCTGGTGATCTTCTCGCGCGCCCGCCTCGGCCTCGACCCCAGCGTCAACGCCGTGGCCACCGTGATGATCGTCATCGTCGCGATCTGCGTCGCCCTGGCCAGCGTCTGGGTGGCCCGCGCCGAACGCCGCCGCGCCGCCGAGATCAGCGCCGCTGCACGAGACGATTCCTGAAGTACCCGTCCAGAGCTGACCCTACAAACACACTTGCGGAGAATTCGAATGAAATCCTTGCGTCCCACCGCCCTCGCCTGCGCGATCGCCCTCGCGTTCGGCGCCGCCGCGCCCGCCTTCGCCCAGTCCAACGCCGACGTGCTCAAGGAGCTCGCGGCGCTGAAGGCCCGCATCGCCGAGCTGGAGAAGAAGCTGGCCGCCGTTCCCGACGCGCCGGCCGACGGCCAGCCGGCCCAATGGGGCATGACGCCCGAACAGGTCGCCGACTTCAACAAGCTGGTCGTCAAGTCCGAGGCGCTCGAAGACGCCCAGGAATCGCACGGCTACAAGGACCTGAAGATCGGCGGCTACATGGATCCGACGTTCATCTGGAACAAGGACCAGAACCGCGCCGGCTTCCAGTTCCTGAGCCCCGTGTCCAAGGACGGCTACAACTACGACGACTCGTACTTCGGCACCGTGCAGCTCGACTTCCAGAAGGAACTCGAGGGCGGCACCAAGTGGCGCCTGACGCTGATGCCGCAGCGCGGCGCCGGCGTCGTGGCCGACCCAGGCGGCAATTCCATCGTCCACGAGGCCTCGGTCTCGATCCCGCTGGGCGACCTGCAGACCCGCCTGATCGCGGGCCAGATCCCCGACTGGTCGGGCTACGAATACATCCAGCCCACCACCACCAAGCTGGTCACGCGCGGCCTGCTGCTCGACTTCACCGAGCCCACCACCTACACCGGCGCGGGCATGGAGATCATCCGCGGCAAGTGGGACGTCAAGGGCGTGCTGGCCAACTTCAACTCGTCGATCAACCAGCCCAAGCAGTTCGCGCCGGTGCTGGCCTACCGCGTCGACTACTCCAAGGGCGAGTTCTCCGGCTGGGGCCTGGCCGGCGTCGAAGGCAAGGTGGCCAACGCCAACCACGGCGGCGTGATCCTGGGCGCATCGCAGAACACGATGCTGCACCTCATCGAGGCCGACGCCTACTTCATCCGCGGCGACCTCACGCTGCAGGGCCAGCTGGGCTTCGGCAAGCAGAAGGGCGCGGCCATCACGCCCGACGCCAACGGCAATGCGCGCGACGCGCAATGGTGGGGCGCGTCGGGCCTGGCCGCCTACAAGCTCGACCCGCGCTTCGAGGCCGTGGTGCGCGCCGACTACATCAACAACCAGAAGAACGGCGGCGGCCTGCTGGGCTACACCGGCTACTACGACGGCACCGGCGCGGTCGGCGATACCCGCAACGGCATCGGCGTCTCGCCCGACTGCACGCTCGGCGCGGACTGCAAGGGCGCCAACCGCGCGGCCGTCGCGATGGGCTTCAACTACCTGCTGACCGCCAACACGACGATCAAGGCCGAGTACCGCCTCGACCTGGCCAGCCAGGCCGTGTTCCTGGACGCCAAGACGGGCCTGTACAAGAAGAACAACTCCCTCCTGGGAGCAACGATGGTCGTCGGCTTCTAAACTGATCCGACCCGGGCCCACTTGCCCAGGGGCCGGCCACGTGCCGGCCCTTTTGATTTCCGCAGGAGACACTGATGAGCACCACGAACTGGGCCGAACGCGCCACCCAACTGAAGCTCGACGGCCGCATGCTGATCGACGGCGTGCGCCGCGACACGCAGACCGGCGAGACCTTCGCCAAGCATTCCCCGATCGACAACCGCCTGCTGGGGCCCATCGCGCGCGGCCTGGCCGCCGATGTCGACACAGCCGTGCGTTCCGCGCGCGCCGCCTTCGAGGACGGCCGCTGGGCCGGCAAGCCGCCCGCGGCCCGCAAGAGGATCCTGCAGAAGTTCTCCGAGCTGATCCTGGGCGCGAAGGACGAACTGGCGCTGCTGGAGACGCTGGACATGGGCAAGCCCATCCAGTACTCGCTGGCCGTGGACGTGCCCTCCGCCGCGCGCTGCATCGCGTGGTACGCCGAGGCCGTCGACAAGATCTACGACGAGATCGCGCCGACCGCCTCGACCGCGCTCGCGCTCGTCACGCGCGAGCCCATGGGCGTGATCGGCGTGATCGTGCCCTGGAACTATCCGATGATCATGGCCGCCTGGAAGCTGGGCCCGGCGCTGGCCGCCGGCAACTCGGTCGTCCTGAAGCCCAGCGAGAAGAGCCCGCTCACCGCGCTGCGCCTGGCCGAGCTCGCGCTCCAGGCCGGCCTGCCGCCGGGCGTGTTCAACGTCGTTCCGGGCTTCGGCCACGAGGCCGGCGAGGCGCTGGCGCTGCACATGGAGGTCGACGCGATCGGCTTCACCGGCTCCACCCGCGTGGGCCGCCGCATGTACGAATACGCCGGCAAGTCCAACCTGAAGCGCGTGTACAACGAGTTGGGCGGCAAGTCGGCCTTCGTCGTGTTCCAGGACTACGCCGACGTCGCGCGCGCCGCCCGGACCGTGGCCGGCGGCATGTTCTTCAACCAGGGCGAATCGTGCAACGCGCCCTCGCGCGTGCTGGTGCACGACTCGGTGGCCGACGAGTTCATCGCCACGTTGAAGACCGCGGCTCCGAAGTACGCGCCGGCCGATCCGCTGGACGCGGCGACCGAGATGGGCGCGCTGGTGGACAACACGCAGCTCAAGACGGTGCTGGGCTACATCGAGGCCGGCCATGCGCAGGGCGCGCGCGTGGTCAGCGGCGGCAGGCAGGCACGTGCCGAGACCGGCGGCTGGTACGTGGAGCCCACGGTGTTCGACAACGTCACCAACGACATGAAGATCGCGCAGGAAGAGATCTTCGGGCCCGTCATGTCCGTGCTGCGCTTCAAGACCGAGGACGAGGCCATCGCCATGGCCAACGGCTCGAGCTACGGCCTGCAGGCCAGCGTGTGGAGCGACAACATCAACCGCGCCCACCGCGTCGCCCGCGCGCTGCGCGCCGGCACCGTGCACGTGAACTCGTACGACGAGGACGACATCACGGTGCCGTTCGGCGGCTACAAGCAGAGCGGCAACGGCCGCGACAAGTCGCTGCACGCGTTCGACAAGTACACGGAACTGAAGACGACGTGGATCCGTCTCGACGGCCAGTAAGGTCCGAAGGGGTCTGGCATCTCCTCCATCCGCGCCACGACGCAGGCGACTGCGAGCGGCATCCCGCGGATGGAGGCAATGCCTGACCCCGATCCCGAGCGGGGCCTGGGTCAGGCATTGCCTCGAACCGCGGCGTGCGTTTCCGCTGCAATCGGCAGTTCGGCGCGATTCGAGGAGATGCCAGACCCCTCCGACACCGTCTCCGCACACCAGCGAATGAATTCTTCAAGCAGTCTCGAGACCTGACCGTATGCCCACCGACAATGAGATCGCCGCCCTCGAAGCCACGCTACGGCAGCAAGGCGTACACACGCTGCTCGCGCAGTTCGTCGACATGCACGGCACGCCCAAGGGCAAGTGGGTGCCGCTGCACCAGCTCGGCACGCTCGTGCGCGACGGCGCTGGCTTCGCCGGGCCGTCGATCTGGGGCACCGCCCTGCCCCGCACCGGCCCGCGCAGCGAGTACTACGCGCGTGCCGACCTGAGCACGCTCGCCGCGCTGCCGTGGATGCCGGGCGTGGCCCGCGTGGCCTGCGACGGCTTCGTGGCCGGCGAGCCCTTCGACAACTGCCCGCGCCAGGTGCTGCGCCGCGCCACCGAGCGCCTGGCCCAGCGCGGCTGGACGCTGCAGGTGGGCATCGAGCCCGAGTTCTTCCTGCTCAAGAAGGTGGACGGCCAGTGGCGGCCCTTCGACGACGGCGACCGCCTGGACAAGCCGTCCTACGACCTGAAGAGCCTGCCGCGCCAGGGCCGCTTCCTCGTCGACCTGCGCGCCGCGCTGGAGGCCGCCGGCATGAAGGTGCAGCAGACCGACCACGAGGATGCGCACGGCCAGTACGAGATCAACTTCGAGAACGCCGAGGCCGTGACCAGCGCCGACAACGTCACGCTGTTCAAGCTCGCCGCGCACACGCTGGCCGAGCGCGAGGGCGCGCTGTTCTCGATGATGCCCAAGCCCTTCGCCAACCAGCCGGGCAGCGGCCTGCACTTCCACGTGTCGCTGTGGGCCGGCGACCGGTGCGTGTTCTCCAACGCCGACGGCCGCCCCGGCCTGTCGCCGCTGGCCCACCAGTTCATCGCCGGCGTGCTGGCGCACAGCGCGGCGCTGACCGCGCTGGCGGCCCCCACGGTGAACTCGTACAAGCGGCTGGTGGTGGGCGAATCGCTGTCCGGCACCACCTGGGCCCCGGCCTACGTGGCGCACGGCCCGAACAACCGCACGGCCGTCGTGCGCACGCTCAACGGCCGCTTCGAGTGGCGCCTGCCGGACGCCAGCGCCAACCCGTACCTGGCGCTGGCCGGCCTCATCGAGGCGGGGCTGGACGGCGTCGACCGCGTGCTCGATCCGGGCCCGGCCTGCACCGACGACCTGTTCGCGCTGGATCTCGCGCAGATCCGCGCGCGCGGGATCCCGCTGCTGCCGCAAAGCCTGGCCGAGGCCATCGCCGCGCTGCGCGCCGACGAGGTCGTGCGCGGCGCGCTCGGCGAATCGCTGGCCACCGAGTTCGACCGCCTCAAGCGCATCGAGTGGACAGAGTACGCGCGTCATGTGAGCGCGTGGGAGCTGGAGCGCTACGGCGCGCTGTTCTGAGCCTGGCCGCCCTCACAGGCAGGCCAGCGCCGCCACCAGCGCCAGCGGCATCGCGACCATGCCCACGCGCAGGAATTGCCAGGCGCTCACGTGCTCGCCCTCGCGCCGCAGCGCCACGAGCCACAGGATCGTCGCCAGCGAGCCGGTGACCGACAGGTTGGGCCCGAGGTCGATGCCGATCGCGATCGCAGAGCGGACGTCGTCCGGCATCGGGCCGGAGTTGGCTGCGGTGCCGGCGATGAGCCCGGCCGGCAGGTTGTTCATCAGGTTGCCCGCGAAGGCGACGATCGCGCCCGCGCTCCACGCGGTCGTGCGCGGCGCCGCATGCGCGTGCTCGCGCAGCGCGTCCGTGAGCGAGGCGACCAGGCCGGTCTGGCCCAGTCCGGCCACCAGCACGAACAGGCCCGCCACCAGCGCGAGCACGCTCCACGACACGTGCTGCAGCAAGGCCCACGGTGCCTCGCGCCGGGTCGCCTGCACCGCGGCGATGGCCATCAGCGTGGCCAGCAGCGTGGGCGCGCCCAGCGGGAACCCGAGCGCCGAGGCGGCCAGCATCGCCAGCACCACGGCCACGATGCCGACGGCGGCGAGCCGCCCGGTGTCCGACAGCGGCGGCACATGCGTGGGAGCGTCGACGGGGCTGGCGAGCTCGGCGCGGAACAGGAACGCGAGCGCGCCCCAGGTCACGACGACCGCGGCCACCGACGGCAACGCGAAGGCACGCATCCAGGCCAGCAGCGGCGGCATGTGTTCGCCGAACACGACCAGGTTGGCCGGATTCGAGATGGGCAGCACGAAGCTCGCGGCGTTGGCGATGAAGGCGCACGCGAACAGGTAGGGCAAGGGCTTCGCGCCGGCCTTCTTGGCCACCACGTAGACGGCGGGCGTCAGCACCACGGCCGTCGCGTCGTTGGACATGAAGGTGGTCACCACCACGCCGATGCCGTAGACCAGCGCGAACAGGCGCCGTGCCGAGCCCTCCGCGTGCCGCACGGCCCAGCCGGCCAGCGTGTCGAACAGGCCCTCGCGGCGCGCGAGTTCCGACAGCAGCATCATGCCGGCCAGGAACAGGTAAACGTCCCAGCCCTCGAGCACGGCCTGCAGCGCGGCGGCGATCGGCAGCAGCCCGCAGGCCAGCAGGGCGAGCGCCCCGGCCCCGGCCCAGACGGCCTCGGGCCACTTGTTTGGCCGGATGATGACCGCGGCGGTGGCGGCGACGACGATGAACCAGGTGGCGATGTGGGACGGGCTGGCGACGGGCCAATGGATCATGTGCGGGCGATGGGTTGGAGACGGGACGAGGCGGCGCGCCGTGCCAGCATTGTCCTTCGGCAAACGGCGGGTCTTTGACGCCCAATTCGATCATCCCCCCCGAGGCCGGAAGGACTAGCATGCAGGCTTCCCGTATCTCCCTGGAAGATCGCCCGGAGCGCCCATGACGGAAGACAACCGACCCGTGAACCTGGACTTCGACCTGCCTGCCCAGCCGCAATCGCTGGTCAAACTGGCCGCGCTGCTGCGCGAGGACGAGGTCAACCTGAACGCCGTCGGCGCGCTGATCGAAGCCGACATGTCGTTCGCCGCGGCCGTGATGAAGGCCGTCAATTCGCCGCTGTACGGGCTCAAGGGCCGCGTCCAGAGCGTCCAGCAGGCCGTCACCTATCTCGGCGTGCGCGAGATCTCGGCCATCGCCTACGAGGCCGGACTGCAGGCCGCCTTCCCGCAGGTGCCGCAGCTGCTGGCCGTGTGGGAACGCGCCAGCATCCGTGGTCTGCTCATGGGCCGCCTCGCGCAGGCGCTGTCGATGGAGGCGTGGAGCGCGCACACCGCCGGGCTGTTCGAGGAATGCGGCAAGGCCGTGCTCTACATGCATGCGCCCGACAAGTACGCGCCGATGCTGGCCGCCGCGCGCGACGACGTGCACCTGGTCGAACTCGAACGCGCCGCCTTCGGCTGCGGCCATGACGACGTCGGCGCCAACCTGTGCGAGGCCTGGGGCCTGACGCCCGCCGCCGTCGCCAGCGTGCGCCACCACGTCAGCGTCCACACCTCGATGCGGCTGCCACGCGTGTCGCACCGCTATATCTGCGTGCTGTCCGCCCTCGCCTACACGATCACCAACGACCCGGCCCAGCTCGACGAGGTGGCCATGAAGCTGGCCCCGCAGGCGATGCTGGACCAGACCTCGCTGCTGCGCGGCCTGCACCGCGTCAAGGACAAGATCGACGACGCGCTGGCCGACGCCTGAGACGGGACGTTCAGGCCGCCGCCACGCTCTCGGGCGCACCCGCGTGCGCGAGGCGCGACACCTCGGACGGCGCCAGCGTCTTCATCTTGTGGTCCGACCACACCTGGCGCCAGCGACGCGCGCCCTTGACGCCGTTCCACAGGCCCAGCATGTGGCGCGAGGCCTGCGACCAGTGGTGTTCGGTGGCCTGCAGTCGTTCGAGGTATTCCACCATCAGCGCCTCGACGCTCTCGCGCGTGCGATCGCCTGAAGGGCCGCCCAGGAAGCGCGAATCCCAGTCGGCCATGCACCACGGGTCGTGGTACGCCTCGCGGCCCAGCATCACGCCGTCCACGTGTTCCAGGTGCGTGGCGATGGCCTCGTCGCCCTTCACCCCGCCATTCAAGACGATCGTGAGTTCGGGGAAGTCCTTCTTCAGCCGGTAGACGAATTCGTAGCGCAGCGGCGGGATCGTGCGGTTGTCCTTGGGGCTCAGGCCCTGCAGCCAGGCGTTGCGCGCATGCACGATGAACACGGTGCAGCCGCCGGCCGCCACGGTGCCCACGAAGTCGCGCACGAAGTCGTAGCTCTCCACCTTGTCGATGCCGATGCGGTGCTTGACGGTCACCGGCAGCGTGCACGCGTCGCGCATGGCGGCCACGCTGTCGCGCACCAGCTCGGCCTCGCGCATCAGGCAGGCGCCGAACGCGCCGCGCTGCACCCGCTCGCTGGGGCAGCCGCAGTTCAGGTTGACCTCGTCGTAGCCCCACTTCTGCGCCAGCCGCGCGCACTCGGCCAGCGCGTCGGGCTCGCTGCCGCCCAGCTGCAGCGCCACCGGATGCTCCTCGTCGTTGAAGTCGAGGTGGCGCGGCTGGTTGCCGTGCAGCAGCGCGCCGGTGGTCACCATCTCGGTGTACAGCAGCGTGTCGCGCGTGATGAGGCGGTGGAAGTAGCGGCAGTGGCGGTCGGTCCAGTCCATCATCGGCGCCACGCTGAGGCGCCATGGGTTGGCCTTTTCGCCAAGTCGTTGATTTTGTTCAGAAATCATTTGCCTGCATTGTCGCCGGGATCGTCGCCTCGCGTTGCCGACGACGAAATACCGTGCTTGCGGGATGCGCACATTGCCGCGCTCGCGCAAAATCGTCGGGCGCCGACGCCGGAGGGCCGGGGACGGACGCGCGCCCGGGGGCCTCGATGCCCACGGCTACAACGAGAACATCGATGAAATTGCTGTCGCGCCTGCCTCTGCGGGCCCTGCTCACCCTGCCTTACGTGGTGCTGGTGCTGGGCACCGCCATCGTGATCGGCGTGCTGTCGTATGCCGCGGGCCGCGATGCCGTCGACAACCTGTCCGGCCAGTTGCTCACCGAGACGGTGCACCGCATCGAGCAGGCGGTGGAGGGCCACGTGTCCGGCTCGGCCGCCGTGCTGGAGGTGGCCTTTCCCAAGGGCATCGCCGCGCCGGAATCGATCCAGGACGAGCTGCCGGCGCTGCGCACGCGCTTCTGGCTGGCGACCTCGGTGCACCGCGATCCGAACAACTACGCCTACTACGGCGACCGCGACGGCCGCTTCATCGGGCTGTGGCGCTCGTCCGAGTCGGACGCCGAACTGCGCCTGCGCCCCGCGGGCGCCGGGCCGCGCGACCTGTACCACTACAGCGGCATCACGGGCGAGCTGGGCCGGCCCGACGTCGAGACGCGCATCTTCGAGCCGCGCGATCGTCCCTGGTACAAGGCCGGCGCGGCCAACGCGCTGCAGACCTGGACCTCGATCTACATCGACTTCAAGCTGCAAGAGCTGGTGGCCACGCGCGCGCGGCGCGTGAACGACCGCAACGGCGCGTTCAAGGGCGTGGTCGCCACCGACATCTCGCTGCGCCAGGTGACCTCGTTCCTGCAGCGGCTGGCCCTCAGCAGCAACGGCGTGGCGATGGTGCTGGAAAAGGACGGCAACCTGATCGGCGCCTCGCGCGGCGAGCACATCAAGAAGCAGCCCGACGGCACCAACGTGCGCCTGAACGCGGCCGACAGCGCCGACCCGCTGGTGGCGGCCACCTACGCCGCCGTGCGCGGGCTGGCCGACACCGCGGCCGATGCCCGCCCCCACACCACCGTGTTCTCGGCCCCGGACGGCTCGCTCGTGCAGGTGGGCTATGCGCGCCTGACCGACGACGCCGGCCTCGACTGGCTGATCATGGTGGCCGTGCCGCGCCAGGACTTCCTGCACGGCATCCTCGACAACTTCCGCCGCACGGTGCTGCTGGCCGCCGTCGCGGCGGTGGTGGTGATGCTCACGGGCATGCTCGTGCTGTCCACCGTCACGCGCGAGCTGCGCCAGCTGGCCGCGGCCGCGCGCCGCGTGGGCCAGGGCAGCACCGCGCCGTTCAACGAATCGCGGCGCAAGGACGAGCTGGGCGACCTCTCGCGCAGCTTCGCCGAGATGCAGCGCCGCCTGCTCACCGACCCGCTCACGGGCCTGGCCAACCGCGAGGCCCTGATCCGCCGCGTGGAGGATCGCATCGTGCAGCAGCGCCGCCGCGGCGACCCGCGTCCGTTCGGCCTGCTGTTCATCGACATCAACCACTTCAAGAAGATCAACGACGAGTTCGGCCACGACATCGGCGATGCGGTGCTGCAGGAGCTCGCGCGGCGCCTGGGCGCGGCCGTTCGCGCCGAGGACCTGGTGGCCCGCTTCGCCGGCGACGAGTTCCTCGTGCTGCTGGACTCGATCGACCGGCGCGAGGACGCCGAGCGCGTCCGCGAGACGCTCGAGGACGTGCTGCGCCAGCCGCTGGAGCGCCTGACCGGCAGCACGACGCTGGTGCCGGCGCTGGGCGCCGCGATCGGCGTCGCGGTCTATCCCGAGGACGGCCAGGACGTGGACACGCTGGTGCGCCACGCCGACCAGAACATGTACACGCGCAAGCGCGAACACTGAGCGGCGCGCGCCGGGCCGCGCCGCCGTTCACTCCACCGCGCCGATCGTGCACTGCGCCGGGTTGCGCGCGACGCCGCGCTGGTCGGTGGCCGGGCAATCGCGCCCCGCCTTGCGCAGCGGGCTCGTCGATGCCGGCAGGATCGTCGGCGTCGGGCCGCCGTTGGCCGCCAGCGCGCCAAGTTGCGGGTCGACGAAGCGGATGCCCGTGACGCAAACGTTGTCGTTGAGGCCGCCCACGCGGCGCTTCTGCGGCCACTGGACGTCGTCGGTGCCGCTACCCGGACTGAAGAAGCACTGCATCGGCGAGCCGGCGTCGGCACTCAGGTCGTTGGCGAAGACGGTGTTGTCGACGGGAAAGTTCAGCGTGCCGAAGACAGCCGCGCTGAAGTAGCCCGGGCCACCGGGCGACTGGTTGCCGCTGAAGGTGACGTTGCGGATCCACCCGGAAGCCGCGGAGTTGGTCAGGGACAGCGCGCCTCCGATGCCCTTGGTGGCGACGTTGCCGGCGAAGGTGGTGTTGGTCAGGTGCAGGTTGTCGGAGATGAACTCGCCCGCACCCGCCGAGGTCGCCACGTTGGCCGAGAACGTCGAGCCCGTGATCGTCAGCGGGTTGGCGTTCTGCACGTACAGCGCGCCGGCGTTGTCGGCATGGTTGGCCTGGAAGACCGAACGATCGAAGCTCGTCGGCTGCGCGGCGCCGTCCGCGGTGCGGAACAGCGCGCCACCGAAGGCGCCCGCGGTGTTGTCGCTGAAGGTCGTGCCGCAGACCGACTGGGCGCCGTCGGAGCCGCCGTCGATGGCGATCGCGCCCCCGTTGCCGCCCGCGCCGCCCTGGCTGGCCTGGGCCACCCCAGCGCAGCCCGCGGCCTTGCCGCCCACGTAGTTGGCGCCGATGCCGGTGGCCTTGTTGCCGGAGAACAGGTCGTTGGCGAAGCGCCCGTCGGACTGCAACAGGCCCACCGCGCCGCCGTTCGAGCCGCTGTTGCCGTCGAACGTCGAGCCGACGATCGCCACGTCCAGCGATCCGGTCGCGTAGACGGCGCCGCCGCCGACATCCGGCCCGGGCGAGGCGGCGCCGTTGCCGCGGAACGTGACGTCGATCGCATGCAGCATCGAGTCATGCACGTAGACGGCGCCGCCGGCCCCGTCGGCCCAGCCATACGCGCAGCTCGCGTTGGCGCTGTCGGGGGCGACATAGCGGGTGCCGGCCGCCCTGCCGCCGGTCAGGGCGATGTGCTGCAGCGTGAGCCCCACCCGGTTGGTACGGAAGTTCTCGTGCACCACCTGGATCAGGCGCACGCGCCCGCCGCCGTCCAGCGTGACCTTGCCGCCACCGTCGATGACCGTCGAGCGGGTCGCCGGAACGACCAGGGTTGTGTGGACCGGGATCGTCACCGGGCTCGTGCCGCAGTTGAACGTGACCACCGGCGACGCGTTGATCGCCGCCTGCAGCGCGGTCGCCGTGCAGCTCTGCACCGTGCCGTTGCCGACGACCAGCGCCCCTGTCGTGCTGGCCGCGACGATGGGTGGCGTGCAGACGGCGGCAGGCGCGGCCAGTGCCGCGGCCCCGGCCAGCGCGGCCGAGATCGCGAGCAATCCTGTCCGGAGGGCGGGCGAGCCCAGGACGGCGGCGCGACGCGCCACGCCACGGGAAATTTCGGCAAATTGATGGATGGGCATGGACACTCTCGAGAACCGGATCGGAAAGGAACGCGGATTCTGCGAGCGCATGGCCTGGCGCGCCAGGATCCTGCTCTTCCACTGCCACGGAGTTACTCCAGCCTCACAGCCGTAGCACCGGGACACGCTTTGCCGCTGTGCCCGCTCTTGAATTGCCGCTGTCGCGTTGCCGGCGCTTGCCGATTCGACGGATGCCCGCGCCTTCGAATCCACCGCGACATGAGCGCCGGCCATCGCCGCGATAGAGTGGCGAGACCGGCGGCCGTGCTGGTTCAGGCCAGGTCGCGCAGCGGATGCGCGTGCGCCGGCCACGGCGACGCGAAGAACGCGTCCACCATCGCGGCCTCGACGCCGGCGATCGTCGGCGGATTCCACTTCGGCGCATGATCCTTGTCCACCGCCAGCGCGCGGATGCCTTCCAGCGTCTCGCTGGCGGCGCCGGGCCGCAGGTGGAAGCAATGGCGCACGAGGCCACGTTCCATGCGCAGGTCGTCGGCCAGCGTCATCGTGCGGGCGCGCCGGATCTGTTCCAGCGTCACGGCCATCATCAGCGGCGAGCGCTGCGCCAGCGCCTTCGCGATGCCCGCCGCGAACTCGCCAGGCTCGGCCTGCAGCGCGGCCACGATGGCCGGCAGGTCGGGCCGGGCGAACACGCGGTCGATCAGCGCGCGCTGCTCGCGCAACGTGGAATGGCCCGCCTCGGCGTGGAAGCCGTTGACGGCGGACAGCGCGCCGACGCCGTCGACCGCGGTGGCGGCGGCGATCGCGTCGACCAGCTCGTCCATGCTGGCGGCGGGCACCAGCGCATCGGCCCAGTCGACGGCCAGCGAATCGGCCGCGCCGAGCACGTGGCCGGTGAGCCCGAGGAACTCGCCCAGGTGGCCCGGCGTGCGGGCCAGGAACCAGCCGCCGCCCACGTCGGGGAACAGGCCGATGTTGGTCTCGGGCATCGCGAGCTTGCCGTGCTCGGTGACGATGCGCATCGAGCAGCCCTGGGCCAGGCCCATGCCGCCGCCCATCGTGATGCCGTCCATCAGCGCGAAGGTGGGCTTGCCGAGCGTGTGGATCAGGTGGTTCAGCGCGTATTCCTCGCTGAAGAAGTCCTCCAGCGTCGGATCGCCGGCCAGCGCGGCCGCGTGGAAGTAGCGGATGTCGCCGCCGGCGCAGAACGCGGGCGCCTTGCCTTCGCGGTTGGCGCCGCGCATCAGCACCGCGCCCACCTGCGGGTCGTCGCGCCACGCGAGCAGCTTCGCCGTGACGAGCCGGATCATCTCCAGCGACAACGCGTTGAGCGCCTTCGGCCGGTTCAGCGTGAGGATGCCGAGGTGGCCGCGCTGTTCGGCCAGGACGGTGGATTCAGACATGGGGAGGCTCCGGGATGGCCTGGCGACCGCGCAGGCTCAGCAATTCGTTGAAGACGAGCGCGCCCACGACGATGCCGCCGCCGACCAGCGCCGAGCTGCCCGGCGCCTCGCCGGCGCCCAGCCAGGCCCACAGCACGCCGAAGATGACCTCCAGCAGGCCCAGCAGCGCCACCTCGGGCGCGGGCAGCGAGCGCGTGACGCGCACGAGCAGCAGGCACGGGATGGCGAGCTGGAAGACGCCCAGCCCGAACAGCAGTCCGAGGTCGTGGGCGTTGGACTTGAAGGGCCAGGCCAGCGGCAGCGTGACGAGCGCGGAGATGGCCGCGCCGATCAGCACGGCGCTGAACAGGTCGGGCTGCGTCGCGGGCGTCTGCGTGCTGTCGTCCTCGGCAGGCAGCGCGCGACCGGCGTGCTGCAGCACCGTGTAGTTCAGCGCCGACGACAGGGGCACCGCGAGCGCGACCGCCATGCCGGCCAGGCTGCGCGCATCGGCCGCCTGCATGTTGCGGCCGAACATCCATGCGATGCCGGCCCCGGCCACGGCGATCGCGGCCCAGGTGCGCGGCGGTTGCCGGTGATGCAGGAACACGCGCGCGAACACGGCCGTCAGCAGCGGGCTGATCGACATCGTCACGAGCACGTTGGCCACGCGCGTCATCGTGAGCGCCACCATGAAGGCGGTGAACATCACGCTCCAGCACAGGCCCGAGAGCCACACCACGCGCGGCGAGCGCAGCAGGTCGCCCCACAGCCCCCAGCCCCGCATCCAGGTGAGCGCCACGCCCAGCCCGGCCAGGTTGAACAGGCTGCGGAAGAACGTCACCTCGAAGCTCTCGGCCGTCTGCAGCGAGCGGCTGACGACGCCGGCGGTGCTCCACATGAGCGTGACCACCACCATGCCGACGGCGGCGCGGGCGTGGGTCAGGGGGGGCATCGCATTCATGCGAGGGGTCTGGCTCCGCAGGTGCCTGACCCCGATCGTGCGACGAGGTCTTGACGCGATCGGGGTCAGGCACCTTCGGAGCCAGACCCCTCGAAAACTCAAGCCTTCTTGTTGCGCTTGCGCTCGTTTTCCGTCAGGAAACGCTTGCGCAGGCGAACGCTCTTGGGCGTGATCTCGACCAGCTCATCGTCGTCGATGAACTCGACGCCGTACTCCAGCGTGAGGTCGATCGGCGGCGTGATCTTGATCGCGTCTTCCTTGCCGGACACACGGAAGTTCGTGAGCTGCTTGGTGCGGGTCGCGTTGACGACGAGGTCGTTGTCGCGGCTGTGGATGCCCACGATCATGCCTTCGTAGACCGGATCGTTCGGCTTGACGAACATGCGGCCGCGGTCATCGAGCTTGCCCAGCGCGTAGGTGAAGATCTCGCCGGCGTCCATGGAGATCAGCACGCCGTTCTTGCGGCCGCCGATCTCGCCCTTGTGCGGCTCGTAGCCGTCGAAGATGTTGCTGATGAGGCCCGAGCCGCGCGTCAGGTTCATGAACTCGTTGGAGAAGCCGATGAGGCCGCGCGCGGGAATGCGGTACTCGAGGCGGACGCGGCCGTTGCCGTCCGGCTCCATGTTGACCAGCTCGCCCTTGCGCTCGCCGAGGGCCTGCATGACGCCGCCCTGGTGGGTCTCTTCCACGTCGGCCGTCACCAGCTCGATCGGCTCGTGGCGCACGCCGTCGACGTCGTGGTAGACCACGCGCGGCTTGGACACGGCCATCTCGAAGCCTTCGCGGCGCATGTTCTCCAGCAGGATGGTCAGGTGCAGTTCGCCGCGGCCCATCACCTCGAACACGCCGTCCTCGTCGGTCTCCTTCACGCGCAGCGCCACGTTGTGCTGGAGTTCCTTCTGCAGGCGGTCCCAGATCTGGCGGCTGGTGACGTACTTGCCTTCGCGGCCGGCCAGCGGCGACGTGTTGACGAGGAAGTTCATCGTCAGCGTCGGCTCGTCGACCTTCAGGCGCGGCAGCGGCTGCGGGTTCGTCGGGTCGGTGAGGGTCACGCCGATGTTGACCTCGTCGATGCCGTTGACCAGCACGATCTCGCCCGGGCCGGCCTCGGTGACCTGCACGCGATCCAGGCCCTGGAACGTGAGCACCTGGTTGACGCGGCCCTTGGCGGGCTTGGCGTCGGGGCCTTCCATCACGACGACGTCCATGCCCGGCCTGATGGTGCCCTGCAGGATGCGGCCGACGCCGATGCGGCCGACGAAGGTGGAGAAGTCCAGCGCGGAGATCTGCAGCTGCAGCGGCGCTTCCGGGTCGCCCTTGTTCGGCTCGACGTGCTTGAGCACCGTGTCGAACAGGGCCGACATGTCCTCGCCCCACTTCTCGCCCGGCGCGCCTTCGGTCAGCGACGACCAGCCGTTGATGCCCGAGGCGTAGACGACCGGGAAGTCGAGCTGCTCGTCGTTGGCGCCCAGCTTGTCGAACAGGTCGAACGCGGCGTTGACCACCATCTCGGGCTTGGCGCCCGGCTTGTCGACCTTGTTGACCACGACGATGGGCTTCAGGCCGAGGGCCAGCGCCTTCTTCGTGACGAAGCGGGTCTGCGGCATCGGGCCTTCCTGCGCGTCGATCAGCAGCACCACGCCGTCGACCATGGACAGCGCGCGTTCCACCTCGCCGCCGAAGTCCGCGTGGCCCGGGGTGTCGACGATGTTGATGTGCGTGCCCTTCCAGCTCACCGCGCAGTTCTTGGCCAGGATGGTGATGCCGCGCTCGCGCTCGATCGCGTTGTTGTCCATCACCGTGTCGACGACCTTCTCGTGGTCGGCGAAGGTGCCGCTCTGGCGAAGGAGCTGGTCGACCAGCGTGGTCTTGCCATGGTCGACGTGGGCGATGATGGCGATGTTGCGGATCTGCGTGCTAGCGGTCATGACGTTCTCTCAGGTCTCTCGGATTCAATTCGGCAGGCCCTGCACTTCGGCGGGACTCAGCAGGCGGTCGGCGATGAGCTCGCCGGCGGTGATGTGCGCGCTGCCAAGGAGTGCGTGCGGTTCGGGCCCGTAGACACGCAGGTGCGCGCAGTCGGGTTCGGGGGTGCGCCGGCGCAGGCCGGTCAGGAAACGTGCGGCCTCGTTGGCTTCGAGTCGCACGGCCGGCCATTCGGCCAGCAGGGTATCGGGATGCAGCAGGCTGCGTTCGCGCTCGGCTTCGGGCAGGGCCTCGAGCGCCTCCAGCGTGATCGCGCCCTCCAGGGTCAGGGGCCCGCTCGCCGTGCGGCGCAGGCCGATCAGGTGCGCGCCGCAACCCAGCGTCTCGCCGATGCATTCGGCCAGCGTGCGGATGTAGGTGCCCTTGGAGCAGCGAACCTCGATTGTCGCCGTCTCCGGGTTTTCATGGTGCCAATCCGTGATTTCAATCGTGTGAATCGTCACGTCGCGCTCGGCGCGCTCGATCTCGATGCCGTCGCGGGCGTACTCGTACAGCGCCTTGCCGTTGTGCTTGAGCGCCGAGTACATGGGCGGCAACTGCTTGATGGGCCCGGTGAAGCGGGCGCAGGCGGCCTCGAGCGCGGCGCGATCGAACGCCACCGGGCGCTCGCTCATCACCTCGCCCTCGGCGTCGCCGGTGCGCGTGGTCTGGCCGAAGCGCACGGTGGCGCGGTAGGCCTTGTCGGAATCGAGGCTCACCTGGGCGAACTTGGTGGCCGCGCCGAAGCACAGCGGCAGCAGTCCGGTGGCCAGCGGGTCGAGCGTGCCGGTGTGGCCGGCCTTCTCGGCGCGCAGCAGCCACTTGGCCTTCTGCAGCGCGTCGTTGGACGACAGGCCCGGCGGCTTGTCCAGCAGCAGCACGCCGTGGATCGGGCGGCGCACGATCTTCACCCGCGCAGGACGCGGCGCGCGCGCGGCTGCGGGGGCAGCGGCGGCGTCCAGGGTCGGCACGGGTTGGAGATCGGTCATGCGGGTCAGTCGGCGG
Organism: Betaproteobacteria bacterium; assembly: GCA_013289985.1. GTDB lineage: Bacteria > Pseudomonadota > Gammaproteobacteria > Burkholderiales > Burkholderiaceae_C > Scleromatobacter. The sequence goes on from JABCYW010000075.1 coordinate 27,488, forward strand.
CCTTGGGGGCGTCGTCGTCGCTCGCCGGCGGATCTTCCTTGGCCCGGTTCGCGTTGGCCTGCAGGATCATGGCGTTGAGCTCGGCCGCGCGCTGGGTGGTGCGGTCGAAGTGGAAATGCAGCGTGGGCACCGTGTGGATGGCCAGGCGCTTGAACAGGCCGTTGCGCAGGAACCCGGCGGCCTCGTTGAGGGCCTTCTCGCTCTCGGCGGAGTCGCCGATCAGCAGCGAGAAGAACACCTTGGCGTGGGCGTAGTCGGGCGTGACCTCCACCGAGTTCACGGTGAT
>JABCYW010000076.1 GCA_013289985.1 Betaproteobacteria bacterium
CGTGCTGGCGCGCGACGCCGAGCTGCAGATGCTGCGCACGCAGATCAACCCGCACTTCCTGTTCAACAGCCTCAACTCGATCAGCGCGCTCACCGCGTTCGACCCCGCCGCGGCGCGCGACATGACGGTGGACCTGGCGCAGTTCTTCCGCCGCACGCTGGCGCTGGCCGAACGCGAACGCATCACGCTGGGCGAGGAGGTGGTGCTGTGCGAGCACTTCCTCGCGATCGAGAAGCGCCGCTTCGGCGCCAAGCTCAACGCCGAGCTGCGCATCAGCCCCGCCGCCGCCGAGTGCCTGCTGCCGCCGATGACGCTGCAGCCGCTGCTGGAGAACGCGATCAAGCACGGCATCCGCCAGGTCGAGGGCGGCGGCACGATCGCGGTGGACGCGCTGGTGCGCGACGGCTGGATGCACGTCGCCGTGACCAACCCCGTCGCCCGCGACGACGTGCCCGCCAGCGGCCACGGCGTGGGCCTGAAGAACATCCGCGAGCGCCTGGCCGTGCTGTACGGCGCCCGCGCCCGCATCGCCTGGCAACGCAGCGAGACGCAGTTCGCCATCGAGATCAACCTGCCCGCCGAGACGGAGACCGCCGCATGACCTCATCCACTCCCTTGCGCGCCCTGATCGTCGACGACGAGGACCTGGCGCGCCACCTGATCAGCGAATACCTCGGCGGGCATGCCGACATCGAGGTCATCGGCGAATGCGACAACGGCCTCGACGCCGTCAGGCAGATCGGCGCGCTGGCGCCCGACCTCGTGTTCCTGGACATCCAGATGCCGCGCCTCACCGGCCTGGAAGTGCTGGAGCTCACCGGCCGCCGCGCCGGCGTGATCTTCACCACCGCCTACGACGAGCACGCCATCAAGGCCTTCGAGCTGCACGCGGTGGACTACCTGCTCAAGCCCTTCTCGAAGGCGCGCTTCGACGACGCCCTCGCGCGCGCCCGCACGCTGCACGTGCCCGCGGGCGGCGCGCCCGCGCTCGACGCGCTCGTGGCCCGCCGCACGGCACCGCTGGAGCGCATCCTCATCCGCGACCGCGAGCAGGTGCACGTGATCGCCATCGACCAGGTGGAGTGCATCGAGGCCCAGGGCGACTACCTCGCCATCCACGCCGGCGGCAAGTGCCACCTGAAGCCGCAACGCATCTCGGAGATCGAGGAGCAGCTCGACGCCACCCGCTTCCTGCGCGTGCACCGCTCGTTCATCATCAGCCTCGCCTACCTGCAGGCGATCGAGCGCCCCGGCCCCGACCGCCACGCCGCGCGCCTGCGCAGCGGCAAGCGCGTGCCGATCAGCCGCAGCGGCTACGAGAAGCTGCGCGAGCTCGTCTGAGCTCGCGCCCGAACCGGCGTCTGTAATTCCGGGTAATGGCCGCGCCCGCCGCCGCGTGACATCATGCCGCCATGCCAGTCAAGTTGGCCCAACCCATGTTCAACACAGCGAACTTTCCCACCGGAGCAGTCCATGCATGTCAGGTTCGAGCCCTTTGGTAATTCATGGCCGCCCAGGAAGCCGCCGGCGGCGCAGAAGTTCACCGACCAGGAGAAGGCCAAGCTGGAGGAGGGGCTGCGGGTGGCCACCGAATGCTCCGCGCTCGCGGTGGCCCGCGCGGCCGATGGTTTCAAGCGCGCCGAGAAGTTGCTGAAGGCCTTTTTCGCGCGCCCGGAAGACCTGGACCGGGTGAAGGCCGGGCTGCAGAAGATGCATGCCTTCCTCACCGACGGCGGCCGCACGATCACCTTCGTGGACGCGCGTGGGCAGAGCGAGAAGCTGCTCAGGTTCTGCGAACGCGCCCTCCCCGGCGTTCCAGGCCGGCACGGCGCGGTGGAGTCGGTGCTGCAGTCGACCAAGGTGGTGCCGATGACCGCGGGCGACTACGCCTACGTCAAGACATTGAACGGCCTGGACGCCTCGGCGCCCACCGAGGCGCACCTCGGCTCGGGCATGCGCATCTACATCGGCGAGCGCGGGTTTCATCCTTCGAAGACGGTGCGCGATACCGCGGCCACCGTCTACCACGAGATCTGCCACAAGGTGCTGGCTACCGTGGACCACGCCTACAAGGTGCCCGACTGCAGCGCGCTGGCCAATACCGGCCAGGCAGTGCAATGCGCCGACAATTGGGCCCTGTTCGTCACCGCCTTCCAGTTCACCTGGCCGGATCTCGACTGGGACCCCAAGGAGCTGATCGAGACGCGACCGCGCAGCAACGCGGTGAGCAAGCCCGCGCCGCCTACCGGGCGGGCCCGCAGCAATGCCGTGTCGGGTGGGCCACCTCCGGTTCGCGGTCCGGGCTGAGCTGCGCCGGCTTCGGGCGTTCGGGGACAAAGACTGCATTGCCGCGAGCCCCTACCACTTGCAGCCCTTGCCCGTGACGGCGTCCCGGCCCAGCGGGATCACGGCCAGCAAGCCCTTGTCGGCATAGGCCTCGGAGCACTTCTCGCGGTTCGCCTTCTCGAGGTCGGTCTCCAGTTGCGACTTCTTCTCGGCCGGCGCGGGCAGTGCCGGCACGAGGCCGCTGCGCGTGCGTCCCAGGCTGGGACCGGCGCCGCCGCCGTGCAGGTCGAGGTTCAGCGGCGCGCTCGCACCCGTGCCCGGCGGCTGCACGGAGCCGTTGCCGCCGCCGCCGGACGAGCCGTCGAGGTTGAGCTTGCCGCTGTTGTTGGTCGATGGCGCCGCCGTGCCGCCCGCGCCGCCGCGCTCGGCCGGATTGGCCACCGGGCGCACCGACTGCGATTGCGGCGCGACCGTGGGCGCCGCCGGGGCGCTGCCGGTGGCCTGCGGGCGCGCCTCGACGAGGGTCGGATGCGGTGCCGGTGCAGGCGCCGGCGACGGCGCGGGGACGGGCGCTGGCACCGGAGCCGGAGCCGGAGCCGGCTCAGGCGCAGGCTTGGCAACCGGCACCGACAACGGCGCGAACGCGGGCTTGGCCAGGGGCACGGCAAGGGGTTGGGGCGCGTCCAGCGGCGGCGGCAGCGCCATCGGCGCCGGGAGCGGCGGCGCGAGCGGCGGCGGTACCGGCGGCGGCGGCAGCGCCATCGGCGCCGGGAGCGGCGGCGCGAGCGGCGGCGGTACCGGCGGCGGCGGCGTGACGGGCACCGGCAACGGCGTGAAGGACGCCTTCGGCAACGCGATCGGCGCGGGCAACGGGGCGACCACGGGGGCCGGCAACGGCGCGGGCAAGAGGGGCGGCGCGGGCGGCGGCTCCGAGGCCGGCGGCGCGGGCGCCGGAGCGGCGGCCGGCACGGGGGCCGGAGCAGCGACCGGCACGGGGACGGGCGCCGGCGCCGGGAGCGGCGCCGAGGCCGGCCGGGTCGACGGAAGCGGCAGCGGCGCCGGAGCGGGCGACGGCAGCACCGCCGACGCCTGGCCCGCCGCGATCGGCGCCTTGCGCGCCACCAGCAGAGGCAGGGTCGTGGCCGGGGCCTCGACCGGCGCGGGCGCCGGCGGCGCGGCGTTGTCGCGGATCACGATGGAGGGCTCGACGACGGCCGTCGCCTCGGCCGCATTCGCCACCGCCGTGTTCGCCGCAGCGGACGCCGAGTCGGACGGGGACGGCGCGGCGGCGAGTGACGGCGTCGCGGTACGGGACGGTGGCGCGCGCGACGGCTCGGCCTCGGGCAGGTACACCACCATCGCGCCGGCCTTGCGGCTGCCGGCCGGCGAATCGCCCCCGGGCGCGGTGCCCACCACGATGAACAGCAGGATGTGCAGCAGCAACGCCAGCACCACGCAGCGCTCGAGGCTGGGCTGCGCCACGCCGGGCTGCGGCCACGGCAGGCCGGCATCGCCGTTGAACGCCGAGCCACGCAGCGCGAGCCCGACGGGGGGCACCGGCGGGCGCTTGCGGGCGAGGGCCCTGGCGAGGACGTGGCGAACGGGTCGGAGCAAGCTGGAGGATCCGGGGGGCAAGGTCGGGCGGGTGCTCGACCGCGGCGGGCCGAGCGTTCACCTCCGCCATCGTAGTCGAGGCTCAGCCGGGGACCAGCATCGACCACGCCGCCAGCGACGACGAGACGACCAGCACCAGGCAATCGACCACGGCCAGCATGCCGTAGAGCCCGCCCTCGCCCTCGTCGGTGCCGATGCGGATGCTGAACGGCTGGCTGGCGCCGGGCGCGGCGATCACCGGCAACGCCAGGCCCTGGCGCACCGCGGGCGGCGCGGCGACAAAGGCCGCGCCGGCCAGGGCCGCCGAGCGCAGATCGCGAAAAGGAGGCGGGTCGCCGTTGCGAAGGACGGCCTGCGACGCCTCCGAGCGCGCCGCCAGCGTGGCCGTTTCGGCCTGCAGGGTGAGGGCCTCGGCGGAGGCGGCCACGAAGCGGCCCGCCACCTGGATGCGATCGCCGTTGCGCAGCAGCCGTTCGCTCGCCTGCACGTCGTGGGTGCTGGCCACGTCGGCCTGGCCGGGCAGGCCCGAGCCCATTGCCGTGATCGGCACCGGGCCCTCGCCCGTGACCTCCGCCCCGGCGGGCAGCACGATGCATTCGCCGCTATCGTCCACCAGCAGGAAAGGACGCACGCTGTGGTGCGCGCTCACCTGCTCGGCGAACTGTTCGGAGTGCTGGAACCACAGGCACAGCTCGCCGTCCGGCGAGATCAGCGGCACCGCGTCGGGCAACGCCCGCGCGCGTCCGCGCAGCGCGACGAGGCCGGAGAGCTGGCCGGCGTGCGCCAGCACCATGGCCTGGGCCACCGGCATGGTGGGGGCGGAGCGCAGCTGCCGTGCCGTCCACCAGGCCACCGCGGTGCCCAGCGCCGCGACGACGGCGAGGATGGCGCGGGCGGTGAGCGAGCGTCCCACGTCGGCCTCGCCCTGGGCAGCGGCCCACACGAAGAAGGCGACGCCGATGACCGGTGCGGCGCCGACCAGCAGCCGCCACTTCGTATCGTGCGTCATCACCGACATCGCCACTCCCCCGACGTGGACCCCCTGGACGTACGATCTTGAGGGGGTCACCGGGCGGCGCCTATCCCTCAAATCGAAATCGACCGGGGCGGCGAACCGTCGATTCAGTCGCGCATCGGCCTCACGGGTGGAGCGTGCCGTGGGCGACTTTCTGCCCGCGCCCGAGGGCTTCGAAGGCCGGTCCGTTGGCGCAAGGCTGCCGGGTCGTGGCGCGGGGAATGGTGTCGGCGGCCGTTTCGCCGCGCTGCACCAATTGACCAGATTGGGGGAGGCGGAACGAACCCCGTCAGCGATCCGGCATCACGTCGTCGATCATCGCCGTGGTGTTCACGGCGTGCTGCGCCACCTGCTCGATGCTCATGCCGATCACCGACAGCGGGTAGGTGCCGGAGACGACCCGGTCGTACCAGAGTTCGGCCGCGACCGCCTCGGGCGGCAGGCCCTCCACGGCGGCGACAAGGCATTCGACGATCGAATCCAGGCCGTCGTCAGCGTACATCTCCTCGGACTCGTAGCTCACGCGGTAGCCGAAGCTGCCGCCCTCCTTGTCGATGGCGATGCGCACGATCATGAAATCTCCTTGGCGGCGGCGGCGGCGGTGGCCCCGCGCTCGCCGGTCTGCAGGCGCCACAGCGCCGCGTAGGGGCCGCCGCGGGCGACCAACTGGTCATGGGTGCCGGACTCGACGATGCGGCCGGACTCCATCACGTGGATGCAGTGTGCCTGCCGGACGGTGGACAGGCGATGCGCGATGAGGATGCTGGTGCGGCCTTGCACCAGCTTGTCGAGCGAGCGCTGGATGGCGGCCTCGGTCTCGTTGTCGACCGCCGACGTGGCCTCGTCGAGGATCAGGATGGGCGGGTTCTTCAGGATCGCGCGGGCCAGCGCGAGCCGCTGGCGCTGGCCGCCCGACAGCTTCATGCCGCGCTCGCCCACCGGCGTGCGGTAGCCCTGGGGCAGCGTCCGGATGAACTCGTGCGCTTCGGCGGCCTGCGCGGCGCGCACGATCTCCGCCTCGGGGACGTTGCTCAGGCCGTACCCGATGTTCTCGGCCACCGTGCCGTCCGTGAGGAAGCTGTCCTGCGACACGTAGCCGATCGCGCGCCGCAGGTCCTGCAGGTCCAGCGCGCTGATGTCCTCGCCGTCGAGGCGGATGCGGCCGGGCGTCGTGTCGTAGTAGCGCAGCAGCAGCTTGATCAGCGTGCTCTTGCCGCTGCCGGTGCTGCCGACGAAGGCCACCGTCTCGCCGGGCGCGATGCGCAGCGAGATGCCGTCCAGCGCGGGCCGGGCGACGCCGCTGGAGAACGCGCCGGCGAAGGCGCGCGCGTCGCCGGTAGCCGGCGCCGCGTGGTAGGTGAAGCGCAGGTCGTCGAACACGAGCTCCCCGCGCACCTGGGCGCGCGGCAGCGGGCGTCCCGCGTAGGGAATCGCGATGGGCGTCTGCAGCAGGTTCATCACGCGCTCGATCGAGGCCATCGAGCGCTGGTACAGGTCGGTCATCTCGGCCAGGCGCGTGAGCGGCCACAGCAGGCGCTGCGTGAGGTAGACCAGCGCCGAGTAGCTGCCCACGCCCAGCGCGCCATCCAGCGTCATCAGGCCGCCGTACAGCAGCGTGACGCTGAAGCCGGCCAGGATGGCGATGCGGATCACCGGCGTGATGGCCGCCGACAGCCTGATCGCCTCGCGGTTGCGCTCGCGGTACGCGATGGACGCCTGCGCGATGTGCTTCGCCTCGAAGTCCTCCGCGGTGTAGGCCTTGATGGTGGCGATGCCCTGCAGGTTGTTGTTCAGCCGCGTGGCCATCGCGCCCGCCGCCTCGCGCATCGCCGTGTAGCGGGTGGCGAGCTTGCGCTGGAACCAGAACGCGCCGTACAGGATCAGCGGCACCGGGATCAGCGCCAGCGCCGCCAGCCTGGCCGTGAGCGCGAAGAACACGCCGCCCACCATCAGCGAGCCGACGAACACCTGGATCAGGTCGTTGACGCCGCCGTTGAGGAAGCGCTCCATCTGGTTGACGTCCTCGTTGAGCACGGCCAGCAGGTTGCCGCTGCGGTTGCGCTCGAAGTAGGCCATCTCCAGGCGCTGCACGTGCGTGTACGCCTCCATGCGCATCTCGTGCTGCAGGCTCTGCGCCAGGCCGCGCCACTTCAGCTCGTACAGGTACTGGAAGAGCGACTCGCCGAGCCAGATCACGATGGTGAGCACCGTGAGCAGCACCAGTTGCTGTTTCGGGTCGACGACGCCCATGCGGCCGACGAACGAGGTCTTCCGATTGACGACGACGTCCACCGCGATGCCGATCAGCAGTTCGGGCAGCACGTCGAAGAACTTGTTCAGGACGGAGTAGACGGTGGCCAGCACCATGTCGCGCCGGTAGCCGCGGGCGTGGCCCAGCAGGCGGCGGAGGGGATGGACGGGTGCGTGGGCGAGCTTGGTCGTGTGCGGCATGGGCGACGAAGTGTACCGACCTGTCGCGCGCCGGCGGCGCGCCGGTCGGAGAGAATGCGCGGCATGAAGCGCCACATCGCCCTGCTCCGCGGCATCAACGTCGGCAAAGCCAAGCGCGTGGCGATGGCCGACCTGCGCGCCCTGATGGAAGACCTGGGGTTCGCCAACGTGCGCACGCTGCTCAACAGCGGCAACGCGGTCTTCGACGCGAAGAGCGGCACCGCCGCCGCGCACGCGAAGCGATTGCGCGCCGCGATCCACGAGACGCTGGGCGTCGACTGCGAGGTGATCGTCAAGACCGCCGCCGACCTCGCCGCGGCGATCGCCGAACATCCGCTGCGCCATCACGCGAACGACGACGCGCGCATGCTGGTGATGTTCACGCAGGAGGCGCCGGCGCTCGCTGAATTGAAGGCGCTCGAAGTGCTGGCCTGGGCGCCCGAGGCCTTCGCCGTGGGGCGGCACGCGGCCTGGCTGTGGTGCGCCGACGGCATCATCGAGAGCCGCGTCGCCAAGGCGGTGGGCAAGGTGCTCAAGGAACGCGGCACGGCGCGCAACTGGGCGACCGTGGAGAAACTGCGGGCGATGGTGCTGGCCGACTAGGACCTGTCATTCCGCGCGCAGTCGCCGAATCCACCCCTGCGGCAACATCGTTCGCCAACGCGGATCCAGCGACTTCGCGCAGGATGACGGGGCGTGGCGGGTGTCGTCTACAGCGCCCGCTTCATCAGCACCTGCCCCAGCGCCTGCCGCTCGAAGCCGGCGCGTTCCAGCGCGGCACCGCCGATGTCGTCGCGCAGCACCGGCTGCGCGAACGCGTCGGGATGCTCCGCGCGCAGCGCCTGTGCCAGCGTCTCGGCGTCGCGCAGCGCCGGGTCGAGGTCGACGAGGCTGTGGATGGGCGTGGGCGTGCCTTCGACCACGCTGAAGGCCAGTTGCGCGGAACCGCACTGCCAGAACGTGAGCGGCCGCGGCTGGGCCGCCAGCGAGCGGTGAGTGCCCGGGAACGGCAGGTCGGCGATGCGCCGGTTGGCCTCGGCCAGCCACGCGAACGCGGTGGCGCGGTCGACCGCGCGCACGTCCCGCGCGGGCGCGGACGCGGGCACGCCGGTCGCCTTCCAGCCGTTGAGCGGGCACACGACCTCGAAACCGCGGCTGCGGTAGAGGCGCAGCGCGCGTTCGTTGGCGGCAAAGCATTCGAGCTCGGCCCAGGCCATGCCGGCGGCCGTCGCGCGGGCGAGGAAGTCGTCGAGCAAGGCCCGCGCCGCGCCCGTGCCGCGCGCGGCCGGCAACGCGCCCATCACGCCCAGGCGCCAGCGATCCGTCTCCGGCCGCGGGCAGGCGAAAGCGAACGCGACCACCGCGCCCTCCTGCATCACGACGCGGCTGAGCGCCTCGTCGATGCCCTGGCGGCCCTGCAGCGAGGGCCACTGCTCGAGCGTGAGCTGGAGCGGGCCCGCCACGTAGTCGGAGAACGCGCCGACGAAGGCGGCGTGCAGTTCGGCCGCGCCGCGCGTGGCGGCGACGTCAAGCGCGACGCCGCTCATCAGGAGTTGGCCACGGCCACCGGCACGCGCGGCATGTGCCCGACGTCGTTCGCATCGTCGCGCCACAGGCCGCCGGTGGGCAGGCCCAACAGGCGGCGGATGCCGCGGTAGAAGAAGCGCAGCGTGGTGAGGAAGGCCAGGAACTCGAGGAAGGTCAGCAGGAAGCCGCCGACCACCGTGAAGCGATCCGAGCGGCGACGGAACTTCACGCCGCAGCGCACCGACATCATCTCGATGGAATCGTAGAAGCACGGGATCACCAGCAGCGTCAGCATCGTCGACGTGATCGTGCCGCCGATGATGGTGACGGCCATCGGGCGGTAGAACTCGCCGCCCTCGCCCAGGCCGATGGCCACCGGCAGCATGCCGGCGATCAGCGCGAACGTGGTCATCAGGATCGGGCGCAGGCGCTTGCGGCCGGCGTGCATCAGCGCTTCCTCGCGATCGGTGCCCAGGCGCTCCTCGGCGCGCGCGGCGTCGAGCAGCAGGATGGCGTTCTTCGCCACCAGGCCCATCAGCATGATCACCCCGATGATGCTCATGAGGTTGAGCGTGCCGTGGGTGGACACCAGCGCGATCACCACGCCGATCAGGCTCAGCGGCAGCGAGATCATCACCGGCACCGGTGCCGTGAACGAACCGAACTGTATGACCAGCACGAGGTACATCAGCGCGATGCCGGACAGCAGCGCGATGCCCAGCGACGAGAACACCTCCTGCTGGTCGTGCGAATCGCCGGCGAGCTCCACGCCGAAGCCCGGCGGGAACTGGATCTGCTTGACGATCTTGAGCGCGTCGCCGGTGACCTCGCCCGACGAGCGGCCCTGCGCGTTCGCGGCCACCACCATCATGCGCTTGCCGTTGGCGTGCTGGATGGTGGACGGCGCCTTGCCCATCGTCACGTTGGCGATCTGCTCGAGCGGCACCACGCGGTCGGTGCCGGCGATGGCGATCGGCAGGCGCTCGATGTTGGTCGCGTCCACGCGATCCTCGGGCGCGAGGCGCACCGAGACGTCGCGCGTCTCGCCGGTGGGATCGACCCAGTCGCCCGATTCGACGCCCGCGAAGGCCACGCGCAGCGTCTGCGCCGCGTCGTTGATGGACACGCCCATCGAGTTGGCCAGGCCGCGGTCGAGGTCGATGCGCAGCTCCTGCTGCGGATCCTGCTGCGACAGCCCGACGTCGACCGCGCCCGGCACCTGGCGCAGCTTGGCCATGAAGTCGGTGGTGATCGCCAGCAGGCGGCGCGCGTCGGTGCCGTAGAAGCGCACCTGCACGGGCTTGTCGGTGCCGTTGTTCAGGTTGTCGATCACCACGTACTCGGCGCCCACCAGGCTCGCCACGCGGCCGCGCAGGTCGGTGGCGATGTCGGCGGCGCTGCGCTTGCGCTTGGTGCTCTTGCCGAGGTCGACATAGACGCGCACGTTGTCGGGCGAGATGCGCGCGCTCGCGTGCTCGTACTCGGGCAGCTGGCGCGCGAGCGCGGTGATGGCCTCGGCCTTCATGCGGGCGTACTCGAGGCTGCTGCTGGGCGGCATGCGCGCGGTGACCGCGATCGTGCCGACGTCGGACTTGGGCAGGAACTCGCTGCCGCCGGCGACGGCCTGCAGCGCGATCGCCGCCACGAGGCTCAGGAACGCGACCCAGCCCATGATCCAGCGGTGCTTCAGCGCCCAGGAGATCAGGCGGGCGTAGCGGTCGGCCTGGTGGTCGAACCAGTCGTTGAAGCGCTTGAGCACGCCGCCGATGCCGGTGCGCGGCGCGTCGTGCAGGTCCACCGGGTCGCCCCAGTAGGCCGACAGCATCGGGTCGAGCGTGAACGAGATCAGCAGGCTCACGATCACCGAGGCGACCACGGTGAGGCCGAACGGGCGGAACCATTCGCCGGCGATGCCGGGGATGAAGGCCACCGGCGCGAACACCGAGACGATGGAGAACGTGGTGGCCGCCACGGCCATGCCGATCTCGGCCGTGCCGTTGAGCGCCGCGGTGCGTCGGTCCTCGCCGCGCTGCATGTGGCGCACGATGTTCTCGCGCACCACGATCGCGTCGTCGATCAGCACCCCGATGGCCAACGACAGCCCCAGCAGGCTCATGAAGTTCAGCGTGAAGCCGCACAGCCACACGGCGATGAACGCGGTGAGCACCGAGGTGGGCAGCGACAGCGCGGTGATCAGCGTCGAGCGCCACGAGTTCAGGAACACGAACACCACGGCCACCGTGAGGAACGCGCCGAAGAACAGCGAGTGCACGACGTTGTCCAGGCTGTCCTGCGCGTCTTCGCCGCCGTCGCGCGTGACCTCCAGCTCGACCTTGCCGCCCTGCTCCTTGTTGATGGTCTTGACCAGCTCGCGCACCTCCTTGGCCACGCTCACGGTGCTCGCGTCCCGCGTGCGCGACACGTAGAGGCCCACGTTGGCGCGCGCGTCGCGCTGGCTGAGGCTGGTGTTCTCGGCGAAGCCGTCCTCCACCGTGGCCACCTGGCCCAGGCGGATCAGCGTGTCGCCGGTGCGCTTGACCGGGATCTGGTTGAACTCGCCCGGCGACTCGATGCGGCCGACGAGGCGGATGCTCTGGTCCTCGAGCTGGCCGCGGATCTTGCCGACCGGGGCGGTGGCGTTCTGCGCGCGCAGGGCGGAGACGACGTCGGTCACCGAGACGCCGTACTCGCGCAGCTTCTGCGAGTGCAGCAGCACCGACAGCTCGCGGGTGCGCGCGCCGGTGACGTCGACGGTGGAGACGCCCGCGATCGCGCGGAAGCGGTCGGCGAGCTGGTCTTCGGCGATGTGCGAGATCTCGGCGTGGCTCAGGGTCTTCGACGACAGGGCCAGCGACATCACGGGATCGGACGACGGGTCGACGCGCGTGAGCACGGGCTCGCGCATCTCCACCGGCAGCTTGTAGCGCACCGTGCCGATCGCGTTGCGGATCTCGTCGGCCGCCTGCGTCATGTCCTTGTGGAAATCGAAGAACAGCAGGAACTGCGCGTAGCCTTCCTGCGCGCTCGCCTGCGAACGCCCCTGGTCGACGCCCTCGATGCCCTGGAAGGTGCGTTCGACGCGGTTGACGATCTCGCGCTCGACGGTGTCGGGCGACGCGCCCGGGTAGGTGATGCCGACGACGATCAGCGGGAACTGCACGTCGGGGTTCTGGTTGACGCGCAGCTTGGACAGCGCGATGGCGCCCAGGCCCATCAGCGCGATGATGATGACGATGGCGGCGACGGGCCGCTTGACGGAGAAGTCGGACAGGAACATGGCGGGCTCCCCGTTCTCAGGCGCCGGCGGCGGCCGACGCGGCGCCCGTGGGCGCCTTCTGCTGCGCCACGCGCTGGCCGTCGACGAGCGTGGAGCCCGGCGCGCGCAGCAACTGGTCGCCGGCGGCGATGCCGGTGGTGATCACGAACTCGCCGCGGCGCGAATCGCGCTCGCCCAGCGTCACCGGCGCCTTGTGCAGCTTGCCGCCGGCCACGCGCCAGACGAAAGCCTTGTCGCCCTCGCGCGCGATGGTGGCCTCGGGCAGCACCAGCGCCTGCGAGGTGCCGGTGGCCACGTGCCCTTCGGCGTACAGGTTGGACGTCTTGGGCGCCGTGCCCGGCGCGAAGTCGACGATGATCGCGACCTGGCGCGTGACGCTGTCGGCCGCGGCGTCGACGTGGCGCACCTTGCCGGTGAAGTCGGTGTGCTCGAAGCCGTTGACGCGGAACTGCACCGGCTGCCCGACCGAGATCTCGCCGATGCGGTCGGCCGAGACGAGGCCCTCGAAGCGCATGCTGTCCGGGGCTATCACCTTGACCAGCTCCTTGCCGATCGCGGCGGTGTCGCCGGCCGAGACCTTGCGGTCGCTGACCACGCCGTCGAACGGCGCGCGCACCTCGGTGCGGGTGAGCTGCTGGCGTGCCGCCACCGTGCGGGAATCGGCGGCCACGCGGTCGCTCTGCGCGGTGTTGCGCCGCACCTCGGCGTCGTCGAGCGCCTGCTGCGAGCTCATGCCCTCGGCCTGCAGCGTCTTCACGCGGGCGTACTGGCGCTGGGCCTGGTCGAGCGCCTGCGCGGCCGCCCGGCTAGCTTCCTGCGCCGACTGCAGGCTGTCGCGGATGGACGTGTCGTCCAGGCGCACCAGCAGGTCGCCCTTGTGCACGACCTCGCCGTTCTCCTTGAGCACCTGCAGCACCACGGCCGACAGCTCGGCCCGCAGGTCGGCGCGGCGCTCGGGCTGGACCGATCCGGTGATCACGGGGCCGGCGGCATGCGCCTGCAGGCCCACGGACAGCACGTCCTCGGGGGCGATCTGCAGGGTCACCGACGGGGCCGAGGCCGCGTCGGCGGCCCCCGTGGCGCCGGCCGGCTTCTGGCAGCCGGCCAGCGTGGCGGCGGCCAGTGCCAGGGCGACAGCGGCGGCGATCGAGGTCGAGCGGGATGCGACGAAGCGGCGGGACAGCATATCTGGCGGACTCCTCGGATTCTTCTAGGTGTGCGGGTCGACGAGCCTCGACGGCAGGCTCGGAAAGGCGCAAGCATATCGGCCCGCGCCGATCATCGGCAGGCCGAAGCGACCGACCGTCGATTTTGGGGCCTGAATCGACGTGGCCCCGGTGCCAGCCGGCGACCGGGGGCCCCTAGATCCTGGTGAAGCGGCGCTGCGGCCGCCCGTCCACTTCCAGCTCGCCGAAGAACATGGCGTGGGGCCGCGCCCACAGCCCGGTGGCGTTGTAGAGCGGCCGGTAGATCACCAGCGGCTCCAGCGTCTCGCTGTGGCGCGCCACGCCGACGAGCTCGTACTCGCCGCCCTTGTAGTGGCGGTAGCGGCCGGGCTCGGCGGGCGGCAGGGGTGGCAGGTCGTCCGTCATGGCTTGTCGGCGAACGTCCCGGCGGTGGACCAGTTGACGTTGCCCGGGACGATCCACTTGCGGATCGCCGCGTTGACCTGCTCGACCGTGAGGGCCGCCAGCTTCGCATCCTGGTCGGCACTCCATGCCCAGGTGCGGCCCTGGTCCAACCTGTACATCCAGCCGTTCGCCACCGACGCGTCGCTCGTGCGCACGGTGGTGCGCGACGCGAGTACCGCCTGCTTGGCCTCGACCAGCTCCGTCGGCGTGATGCCGTCCTTGACGAAGCGCGCGAGCTCCTCGTCGAAGTCGGACTGCACGCGGGCGCGGTTCTGCGGCGCGAAGATGCCCTCGAAGCTTACCGTGCCGCGGGCCTCGAACGGCGAGGCGTCGAGGCCGGCGCCGACGCCGTAGGAAAGCCCGTCCTTCTGGCGGATGCGCGCGTTCAGGCGCGAGCCGAATTCGCCGCCGCCCAGCACGTGCACGGCCAGCGTCAGCGCCGGGAAGTCGGCGTCCGAGTCCTGCATGCGCAGCGCCAGCGACGCCACGATCACCGCATTGGCCTTGTCCTTGAGCGGCGTGACGAGGCGCTGCCCGGCGACATCCGTCACGGGGTTGGCGATGCGCACGAACGGAACCGACGACTTCCAGTCACCGAACAGGCGCGTGACCTCGGCCCTGACCTGCACGGGATCGAAGTCGCCGACGATGGCCATGTCGGCGTGGTCGGCGCCCCAGTAGGTGCGGTAGAACGCGATCGCGTCGTCGAGCTTCGTCGCCTGCGTCTCGGCGATGGACTCGGCGAAGGTGGGCGTGTAGCGCGGATCGTCCGCGGCGAAGTGCTGGGTCGCGCGCGAGAGCACCACGCCCGCGGTGGCGCCCGGGTCCTCGCCCGCCTGCTCCAGGCCCTGCACCGTCTGGCGCCTGCCCTGCTCGTACTCGTCCGGCGAGAACGAGGGCTTGCGCATCGCCTCCGCCAACAAGGCCAGGGCCGGGATCAGCGAGTCGCGCCGCGTCGTCAGCGACGCGTGGCCCCAGCTCGTGCCGCCGGTCAGTTCCCAGTCGGTCTTGAGCGCGGAGAAGGCGTCGCTCAGCTGCGCCCGCGTCCGGGTCTCGGTGCCCGTGCCGATGATGATGCCGGTGCCCGCGGCCGCGCCGCGCTTGCCGCGCAGGCTCTCCAGCGAGCCGAAGTGCAGGTCGAAGCGCATCTCGACGGTGGCGCCCTTGCTCTTCTTGGGCAGCAGCGCCAGCTTCATGCCGTTGGGCAGCGTGAAGACCTGGCTGCGCTTGTCGAGGCCGGCGGGCGTGGAGTCGAAGGTCTCGCCAGCGGCAACTGTGGCGCGCGGCTTGAAATCCTTGAGCTGCGCCTCCGGATCGGTGCGCGTGGCCAGCGGCGTGCGGTCGGGCGCGTCGGTCGGCACGAAGCGGCCCAGCGTGCGGTTGGACGGCTTGACCCAGTTGGCGGCCACGGCGTTGACCTGGTCCACCGTGAGCGCGTCGACGCGGTCGCGCTGCAGGAACAGCAGGCGCCAGTCGCCACCGGCGATGTATTCGGACAAGGCCACGCACAGGTTCTGCGGGTTCGCCAGCAGCTGGTCGAAGCCCTTGTCGATCTGCAGCTGCGCGCGCTTGAGTTCCTCTGCCGTGATGGGCTCGGCCTTCAGCCCTTCGATGGTGTCGAGGAAGATCTTCTGCGCCGCGGCGAGGTCGTCGTCCTTCTTCAGGATCAGGATGGCGTTGAACTGGCCCGGATCGGTGTGGTGCGACGGCCAGGCGCCGGCCTCCGTCGCCTTGCCGGTCTCGACCAGGCGCTTGTGCAGGCGGCCGTTTGGCGTGTCGCCGAGCGCGCTGGCGATGACGCTGAACGCGGGCATGTCCGGGCTCGCGATCGAGGGGGTGTGGTACGTGGCGTAGAGATCCTGCTCGCCGCCGGTGCGGCGCAGCGTGACCTCGCGTTCGCCGTCCTGCACCGGCTCGACGGTGTACGTCGGCTCGATCACGCGGGTGGGCTTGGGGATCGCCCGGAAGTCCTGGGCGATCTCGGCCAGCACCACGGCGGCGTCGAACTTGCCGGCGACGATCAGCGTCGCGTTGTCGGGCTGGTAGTACTTCCGGTAGAACGCCTGCAGATGCGGGATGTTGACGTTCTCGACGTCGGAGCGCGCGCCGATGGTGTCCTTGCCGTACGCGTGCCACTGGTACGCGGCCGCGTTCGTCTTCTCCATGAGGATGCGCACGGGGCTGTTCTCGCCCGACTCCATCTCGTTGCGCACCACGGTCATCTCGGAGTCGAGATCCTTCTTGATGACATTGGCGTGCGTCATGCGCTCGGCTTCGGTCCTCAGCGCCCATGCGAGCTGCGCCGGGTCGGCCGGGAAGGTCTCGAAGTAGTTGGTGCGGTCGGCCGTGGTGCTGCCGTTGAACTGCATGCCGCGCTTGGACAGCTCGGTGCTGACCTGCGCGATGTTCTTCGTGCTCTTGAACATCAGGTGCTCGAGCAGGTGGGCCATGCCCGTCTCGCCGTAGCCCTCCATGCGGCTGCCCACGCGGTACGTGACGTTGACGGTGACCGTGGGCTTGGACGCATCGGGGATCAGCAGCACCTGCAGTCCGTTGGGCAGGCGGTACTCGTGCACGCCTTCGACCTCGCGCACCTGCGTGGGTAACGCGGGCGCGGGAGCGGCAACGGCGGAAGTGGCGGCGGCGATGGCCGCACTGACGGCCAGCAGGCGATGGGGCAGTGTCTTTTGCATGGGGCGCATCTTGGCATGCCTGTGCGGCGGATCTCCTCGGAGCTTTCGCCAGCCTGGATGGTTCCGTCCCCGTGCGATAGTTGCCCCCACCCATGTGATCCGCAAGCGAGCGTCCCACCATGACCATCCTCGTCCTCGGAAGCGGCGTGATCGGCACCTCGATCGCCTACTACCTCGCCAAGGCGGGCCACGACGTCACCGTCGTCGACCGCCAGGCCGGCCCGGCGCTGGAGACCAGCTTCGCCAACGCCGGCGAGGTCTCGCCCGGATACGCGTCGCCCTGGGCCGGACCGGGCGTGCCGGTCAAGGCGATCAAGTGGCTGCTGATGAACCACAGCCCGCTGATCATCAAGCCGATGCTGGAGGCCTCGATGTGGCGCTGGGGCTTCGCGATGCTGCGCAACTGCACCGAGGCGCGCTACCGCGTCAACAAGGCGCGCATGGTGCGCGTGGCCGAATACAGCCGCGACTGCCTCAAGGAACTGCGCGCCGAGACGGGCATCGCCTACGACGACCGCGCGCAGGGCACGCTGCAGCTGTTTCGCACGCACAAGCAGCTGGACGGCGTGCGCAAGGACACCGAGATCCTCGACGAGTACGGCGTGCCGTACCAGGTGCTCGACACCGGGGGCTACCTGAAGTACGAGCCCGCGCTGGCGGCCGTCAGGCACAAGTTCGTGGGCGCGCTGCGCCTGCCGGGCGACGAGACGGGCGACTGCTTCCTGTTCACGCAGCGGCTCGCGAAGATGGCCGAGGCGCTCGGCGCGAAGTTCCGCTTCGGGATGGAGATCACCGGCATCGCGAGCGACGGCAAGCGGGTCACGGGCGTCGACACCAGCGCCGGCCGCCTGGTCGCCGACCACGTGGTGCTGGCAATGGGCAGCTTCTCGCCGAAGTGGCTCAAGCCGCTGGGCATCCGCATCCCGGTGTACCCGGTCAAGGGCTTCTCGATCACGGTGCCGATCAAGGACGCGGCGGCGGCACCCGAGTCCACCATCATGGACGAGACGCACAAGGTGGCCGTCACGCGCCTGGGCGACCGCATCCGCGTGGGCGGCATGGCGCAGCTGTCGGGCTACGACCTCGCGCTCAACCAGCGTCGCCGCAAGACGCTGGAATTCGTGCTGACCGACCTGTTCCCCGACGCCGGCGACCTGGCGCGCTCGACGTTCTGGACCGGCCTGCGCCCGATGACGCCCGACGGCACCCCGGTGATGGGCGGCACGACGCTGGAGAACCTCACCCTGGCCACCGGCCACGGCACGCTGGGCTGGACCATGGCCACGGGCACGGGCCGCGCGATCGCGGACCTGCTCAGCGGAAAGACGCCGGAGATCGACTTCGACGGCCTCACGGTTGCGCGCTACGGCGCCTGACAAGGGCTCCGCCGGCGGCTTGCAGGGACCTCCGGCGCGCCTATCGGCATCCGCGCGAACCGCTGAAGTCGGGACAGGCCTCGGAAACATCTTGTAACCGTGATCTTTTGGGCATCGCGCCGCCCCGCTGCGAGCCGCGGAGTGATCCGCTCGTCCGTCCTCGGTCCTACGATGAAACCGCGCTGTATCAAGTCGCTTCCGCCGGAAGCACGGCGCACCGCAAGCCGCGGCGTCGCACCGTCGGCACCATCGTCACGGAGGGAATCCACAATGACCGCCACCACGCTCAAGACCCGCGCCCCGTCCACCCCCGCGCTGCTGCGCCCGTCGACGCTGCTGCTCGCCGCCGCCATCGCCCTCGAGGTGGCAGGCGTGCGCGCGCTGTCTCCGGGCAATGCCGACGCCGACGCCATCGTCGCCTCGATCGACGGGGCGGCCATGTCCGCCCCGGCCGCGCCCGTGCACCAGCACCGCGCCGCCACCGTGGAAGTGCGCGTCGTCGCCCAGGCCGACCTGCCGAACCGCTGATTTCCCGCACGCTCGCCCGTTCGCGGGCGCGGCTGCCAGGGTCGATCCGCCGCGCGCGGACCGGCCCTTTTTTCTGCTCGTTGGTAGACGGCTCGCGCCTGACGCTTTAGCGCTTGACGCTTGCGCGCTTGACGGTGGTCACGCTTCGCGCAGGTGGCCGTTACCCGCTGCGCCAAGGTGGGCGCGCACTTGGCTCGCCGTCAAACGGGCGCCTGAATCCGGCCTGGACGGCCGGATTCCGAGGGCACTCGTTCAAGGTTCGTCCGCGCATGCTGGCGGGCCGAGCCCGGAACCTCTGCCACGCGCCGCGAAGCCCTCGACGGCCCGGTTTGCCGTCTCCCCAAGTACACGCCCACCTCGACGCCGGTTCACCCAGGCGGTTGGGACAAACACAGCTCTCCGTTTTAAATGGTGATTTGGCATCGCCGGGCCATCGAGGCCGCGGCGATGCCCGCGGCCAGCCCGGTCACGGGGCGCCGGGCCTGACGCGAACCTCACCTCGAGGCGCCAACGCTCCTTCTCGAGCCCGACGATGCGCGTCGCCTGCGGCGCCGCGCCGCGCGAAGCTCTTCGGCAAGCCGCACGGATGATCGAAGAAGTCCAAGCCGCGCCGCAGGCGCGCGCTTCGTCAAGCACGAGAAGGAACGCCGACATCGCGGCCCGTGGTTCGCGTCCGGCCCGGCGCCCGGTGTCGATGTCGGCCGCGGGCATCGTCGCGGCCTCGATGGCCCGACGATGCCACATCACCATTTAAAACGGAGAGCCGTATTTGTCCCAACCGCCTGGGTGAACCGGCGTCGAGGTGGGCGTGTACTTGGGGAGACGGCAAACCGGGCCGTCGAGGGCGTCGTGGCGCGTGCGAACAGCGCCGGGCGCGGCCCGCACGCGCTGCGCGGACGAACTTTGAGCGAGTGCCCTCGGAATCCGGCCGTCCAGGCCGGATTCAGGCGCCCGTTTGACGTCGAGCCAAGTGCGCGCCCACCTTGGCGCAGCGGGTAACCTCGACCTGCGCGAAGCGAAAGACCCCCATCAACGCCGAAGCGCACCAGCACCACCATCGGCGACGGACCTGCCCGTTGCCGCTGCGCAATCCCTCGTTGTTGACCCCTCGAAAACGTCGATTCGACGCCCCGGAGGCATCAGCGGACGGGAGACGCGTTCGCGGCGGGTCCATGCGTCTATGATCCGCCCTGAATGCAACCAGCAGCCAGTGGAGGCAGCATGTCATTGATGGGATTCATCAAGAAGCAGTTCATCGACGTCATCGAGTGGCAGGAGCCCGGCGACGGCATCCTCGCGTGGCGCTATCCGATGCAGGACAACGAGATCCAGAACGGCGGGCGCCTGACGGTTCGCGAGTCCCAGGCCGCGCTGTTCGTCAACGAAGGTCGCGCCGCCGACGCGTTCGGCCCAGGGCTGTACACGCTCAACACGCACACGCTGCCGCTGCTCACCAACCTGATGAACTGGGACAAGCTGTTCCAGTCCCCGTTCAAGAGCGACGTCTACTTCTTCTCCACGCGCCTGCAGGTCGACCAGCGCTGGGGCACGCCGCAGCCCGTCACGCTGCGCGACAAGGACTTCGGCGCCATCCGCATCCGCGCGTTCGGCAACTACTCATGGCGGGTCGCCGATCCCAAGCTGTTCCAGCAGCAGGTCTCCGGCACGCGCGGCACCTACACCGTCGAGGAGATCGACGGCCAGCTGCGCGGGCTGATGCTGCAGCACCTGTCCGACGCGGTGGCCCAGAGCGGCATCCCGTTCCTCGATCTCGCCGCCAACCAGGTCGAGTTCGCCACGCAGATCAAGACCGCTGTCGCGCCGGCCTTCACCGCCCTGGGCTTAGCGCTCGACGCGGTGACGGTGCAGAACGTGTCGCTGCCCGACGAGCTGCAGAAGATCCTCGACCAGAAGATCGGCATGGGCATGGTCGGCCAGAACATGGGCGCGTTCATGCAGTACCAGACCGCGCAGTCCATCCCCAAGCTGGCCGAGGCGGCCGGCGAAGGCGGCGGTGGCATCGCCGGCGGCGCCATGGGCCTGGGCGCCGGCGTGGCGCTGGGCCAGGTGCTGGCCGGCAACATCGCGCAAGGCCTGGGCACGGGCATCGCCACGGCGGCGGCCGCCAGCGGCGAGCCGCCGCCGGTGCAGGACGTGATGGCCCTGCTCGAGAAGCTGGGCGACCTCAAGGCCAAGGGCATCCTCACCGAGGAAGAATTCGCCGCCAAGAAGACCGAGCTGCTGAAGAAGCTGTGACGGGCCCGCGGCTTCGACTGCGGTGGGTGGCCCGCTGATGGCCACCTCGCCCCAACGCGCCTGGCGCGCAGCCTGCCCCAACTGCGGCGCGCCGGTCGAATTCCTGTCGGCCGCGTCGGCCAGCGCCGTCTGCAGCTTCTGCCGCAGCACGCTGGTGCGCGACGGCGAGTCGCTGCGCAAGATCGGCACCAGCGCCGAGATCTTCGACGACTTCACGCCGCTCGCGATCGGCGCCAGCGGCAGCTACCAGGGCACCGGCTTCGTGCTGGTGGGCCGGCTGCAGTTCGGCACCGACGAAGGCCCGTGGAACGAGTGGCATGCGCTGTTCGACAACGGCCGCAGCGGCTGGCTGTCGGAGGACAACGGCCGCTACGTGTTCGCGTTCGATGCGCCGACGCCCGCGGACGCGCCGCGCCCCGAGCGCCTGCAGGCGGGCGCGCGCGTCACGGTCGACGGCCGGCCGTGGAGCGTCGCCTCCGTCGTCCAGGCGAAGCTGCTGGCCGCGCAGGGCGAGCTCGTGGCACCGCCGCCGGCCGATCGCGCCATCGTCATCTCCGACCTGCGCAACGCCGCCGACGAGGTGGCCACGCTGCAGGCCGTCGACGCGGCGTCGCTCGCCTGGTCCGTCGGCAAGTCGGTGCGGCTGGCCGATCTCAAGATGTCGGGACTGCGCGAGACCGGCATCGGCGGCGCGGGCGAGAAGACGATCAAGGCGCAGTCGCCGCCCTGCCCCAATTGCGGCGCGCCGCTGAAGATCACCCTGGCCACCACGCAGTCGGTGGTGTGCGACAGCTGCAAGTCGGTGGTGGACCTGTCCAAGGGCATCGGCCCGGACATGGCGCACTACGCGCAGGTCAATCGCATGGAGCCGGGCATCCCGCTGGGGCGCACCGGCACGCTGCCCATCCCCAGCGGCGCCGCGGCGCTGCCGTGGCAGGTGGTGGGCTACATGGAGCGCATGGAGCTGATGTCCGGCGGCTCCGACGAGGCCGAAGCGTGGCGCGAATACCTGCTCTACAACCGCACCGAGGGCTTCGCCTTCCTCGTCGACACCAACGAGGGCTGGAGCGTCGTGCGCGTGCTCACGGGCGCGCCGGAGACCAGCGGCGACTCTGCGAAGTGGTACGGCACCACGTATGGACGGCGCTGGACCTACACATCGCAGAACACCTACGTGCTGGGCGAGTTCTACTGGAAGGTGGAGGCCAACCAGCAGACCCAGCACCAGGACTACGAAGGCAGCGCCAGCGGCCACCGCGCCTTCCTCAGCCGCGAGTCCACGCCCAACGAGACCACGTGGTCGGCCGGCGAATCGATCCCGGCCGCGATGGTGGCCAGCACCTTCGGGCTGGCGCCGCTTCAGGCGCAGCAACTGGAGCGCTCCGGACCGCCGTCCATGGGGGCGCTGTTCGGCGCCGGCAGCCTGATCACCTGGCCGAGGCTGCTGGTGATCCTGATCGTGATCATCCTGCTGCTGGCCTGGTGCAGCCACGACCCCTGCCGCGACGAACGGCGCGCGTTCGGCGCCTACAGCCAGGAGTACCAGCAGTGCAAGGCCCGCTCGGCGGCCGGCACCGGCGCCTATTTCGGCACCGGCGGCGCCTGGGGCGGCTATTCGTCCGGCGGCGGCGGCCACAAGTAGCTGCAAGCGGCAAGATATCCACATTCACCCGAAGGAGCACGCGATGAACATCCCCGAATGGCTCAGGCCCGACCTCATCGGCGGCACCATCCTCTACGCCGTGATCGGCGTGGTGGTGCTGTGGATCGCCTTCCTCGCCATCGACAAGCTCACGCCGTACCACCTGTGGCACCAGCTGATCGAGGAGAAGAACGTGGCGCTGGCGATCGTCGTCGGGGCCATGTTCATCGCGCTCGGCATGATCATCGCCGCTGCGATCCACGGTTGATGCGCCAGGATTCCGGCCACGCGCCGCGCGTCGGGCCCGGCGAGCTGGCCCTGCTCGCCTCCGTCTTCGTCGTCGCCGCGTGCGGCCTGGTCTACGAGCTGTGCGCCGGCGCGCTCGCCAGCTACCTGCTGGGCGACTCCGTGCTGCAGTTCTCCACGGTCATCGGCACCTACCTGTTCGCGATGGGCCTGGGCTCCTGGGCCTCCCGC
Source organism: Betaproteobacteria bacterium (assembly GCA_013289985.1). Taxonomy (GTDB): domain Bacteria; phylum Pseudomonadota; class Gammaproteobacteria; order Burkholderiales; family Burkholderiaceae_C; genus Scleromatobacter. The sequence goes on from JABCYW010000076.1 coordinate 22,774, forward strand.
CACGTGCGCGACCACCTGGCCACGATGTTCGTGCGCGTCGAGCTCATCGTGGGCCTCGTCGGCGGCCTGATGCCCGCCGCGCTGTTCGCCGCGCACGCCACGCTGCCCGCGGCGAGCCTGATCTCGTTCAAGGTGCTGCTGTACGGCCTGGTCACGATCGTGGGCATCGGCGTGGGCCTCGAGATCCCCATCGTGCTGCGCCTGCTGGACAAGCACCTGAAAGGCCGCGACAGCCTGTCCACGCTGGTCTCGCAGGTGCTCACCTTCGACTACCTCGGCTCGCTGGTGGTCTCGGTCGCGTTCCCGCTGCTGCTGGTGCCGCACCTGGGCATCGTGCGCTCGGGCGTGTTCTTCGGCCTGCTCAACACGCTCGTGGCGATCTGGTCGCTGTGGCTGTTCCGCGGCGACATCCCGGGCTGGCGCTCGCTGGTCGCGCAGTGCGGCACCATCTTCGCGCTGCTGGTGGCCGCCATGGCCGCGGGCGACCTGCTCACCACCTGGTCCGAGGACAAGTTCTACGGCCCCGGCGTGGTGCTGCACGAGAACACGCCCTACCAGCGCATCGTCGTCACCTCGCAAGGCGGCACGCTGCGCCTGTTCCTCAACGGCAACCTGCAGTTCAATTCGAAGGACGAGTACCGCTACCACGAGGCCCTGGTGCACCCCGCCATGTCGGGCTACGGCGCGCCGCGGCGCGTGCTGGTGCTCGGCGGCGGCGACGGCCTGGCCATCCGCGAGATCCTCAAGTACCCGTCGGTGGAGCAGGTCACGCAGGTCGAGCTCGATCCGGCGATGACGCGCCTGTTCACCCAGGACGCGACGATGGCCGCGCTCAACGCGCACGCGCTCAGCTCGCCCAAGGTGCGCATCGTCAACGCCGACGCGTTCACGTGGCTGGAGCAGCACGACGACCAGTACGACGTGATCGTGGTGGACTTCCCCGACCCGAGCAACTACGCGCTCGGCAAGCTGTACTCCACCAGCTTCTACGAGCTCGTCGACCTGCACCTGTCGGCCAGCGGCTACGCGGTGGTGCAGACCACCTCGCCGCTGGTGGCGCGGCGCAGCTTCTGGACGGTGGCCTCCACGCTGGAGACCGTGGGCCTGCACATCGTGCCGTACCACGTGCACGTGCCCAGCTTCGGCGAGTGGGGCTTCATCATCGCCAGCCATCGGCCGTGGGTCATGCCGCGCACGCTGCCGGCCGGCATGCGCTTCCTCACCCTGCCCGGCATGCAGGCGCTGCTGGACTTCCCGCCCGACATGTCGCGCGTGCCGGCCGAGCCGAATCGCCTGTCGAACCAGACGCTCGTGCGGACGTTCGAGGAGGAATGGGGCAAGGTCCATGACTGAGGGCGCGACGCGGCGCGAGTTCCTCGGCGCCGCGCTCGCTGCCCCGGCGATCCTCGGCGGCTGCGCCAGGCCCGACGACTGGCGTACGCGCGTCGACGGCCGCTGGATCGGCGACAACGCCCAACTGGGCCACCGCGTGCGCGACATGGCCGCGAACCCGCCGGCGGGCGCGCGCGAGCGCCGCTGCGACGTGCTGGTGGTGGGCAGCGGCATCGCGGGCCTGTCGGCCGCGCGCACGCTGCACGCCGCGGGCATCACCGATTTCGCGGTGCTCGAACTGGAGGCCGACGCCGGCGGCAACAGCCGCGGCCACGCGATGCGCGGCCTGCCCTGCCCGCTCGGCGCGCACTACCTGCCGCTGCCCGGCCCCGCGGCGCCCGACATCCAGGCCTGGCTGGTGGAGATCGGCCTCGCGAAGCAGACCGCCACCGGCCTGAAGTGGGACGAGCGCCACCTGTGCCACAGCCCGCAGGAACGCCTGTTCTTCGAAGGCCGCTGGCAGGACGGGCTGCTGCCCAACGTGGCGCGTGCGTCGTCCACGCAGGCGCAGTACCGGCGCTTCGCGAAGCTGATCGCCGACACCGGCCGGCTGGGCTTCGCGCTGCCCACCGCGCGCGCACCGTGGACGCCCGCGCACGAGCAGCTCGATCGCCTCACCGCGGCGCAGTGGCTGCTCGCCAACGGCATCGCCGACCCGCTGCTGCTCGCCTACCTCGACTACTGCTGCCGCGACGACTACGGCGCGGGCGCGGCCACCGTCTCCGCGTGGGCGCTGGCCCACTACTTCGCGAGCCGGCACGGCTTCAGCGCGCCCGGCGACGACACCGACGACCGCGACCCGGTGCTCACCTGGCCCGACGGCAACGCGCCGCTCGCGCAGGCATTGCGGCGTCCGTATGCCGACCGCGTGTTCACCGGACGCGCCGTGTTCCGCATCGACGAGGGCCTGAACGACATCACCGCGTGGGCCTTCGCCGGCGCGGAGGTGGAGCGCTGGAGCGCGAAGCACGTCATCGTCGCGACGCCCCTGTTCATCGCCGCCCACGTGCTGCGCGCGCCGCCGCCCGCGCTCGTCGCGACCGCGAGGCAGCAGCGGCGCGCGCCCTGGATGGTGGCCAACCTGCGGCTCGACGACCTGCCGCTCGATCGCGTGGGCGCGCCGCTGTCGTGGGACAACGTGATCCACGGCAGCCCCTCGCTGGGCTACGTCGATGCGCAGCACCAGAGCCTGGGCCGCGTGGTCGGCCCGCGCCTGATCACCGCGTACTGGGCCTTCCCCGACACCGCGCGCAAGCGGCTGCTGGAGATGTCCTGGCAGGACGCGACGCAACTGATCCTCGACGACCTGCGCGTGGTGCACCCCGACCTGTCGGAGCGACTGCAACAGGTGGACATCGTGCGCCACGGCCATGCCATGTCCATTCCCACGCCGGGCCTGCGTTCCAGCGCGGCGCTCGCGGCCGTTCCCGGCAGCGCGGCCCGCGTCAGCTTCGCGCACGCCGACCTCTCGGCGTACTCGGTGTTCGAGGAGGCCTTCACGCACGGTGCCACGGCGGGCCGGCGCGTTGCTCGCGCACTGGGCCACGCGCCTGTCTGAAGGCGCCCCCAGACCTTTACGCCTGAGCAACACTGCCGGCCTGATTTGCCGAATTTGCTGCCGAGCTGCGGCCACGCCGGCGCTAACCACTCGTTACATCGCGTGATGGAAGAAACGCGAGGCCGCCGTCGTTCTCCATGAAACGGCTCGTGGATTCGACGCACCGGCGATGCCGGCAGGTCGGAAACAAGTCGTGACTCGGTGTGGCGAAAGACGATGGGAACGCGGATTGCCAAAAGCCACACCGTGCCCGGCCCTTCGTTGCTGCGCCGCCCCAAACGGAGGAACTCCTCCGCGCGGGCCAGCAAGCAATCAACAACGACGGAATTGGGCAACGTATGGTTGCGACTCCCAACGAGCTCGCCCAGCGAACGGGAGCTCGTCGGAACCCCGTGACACCCCTTCTAAAAACTTCATCAGGAGTGAGTCAATGACTCGAAACAAATCGCTCGCGATCAACGTGCTGGCCGCCGCTGCCGCGCTCGCCTGCCTCGGTAGCGCCTCTGCCCAAAGCAACGAGACCTACAACCCCTCGGCCTACGTGATGCTGAACGGCAGCCTCATCAAGCCCGATTCCAAGTTCAAGCCGGCGGACAAGGTCGGCGGCGGCGGCGGCATCAAGTTCGGCCTCCCGTTGTCGCCCGACGTCGATCTTCAGATCGGCGGCAACTACGCCGAGTCCAAGGGCGGCGGCGTCAAGTACCACCAGTACCTGGCCGGTGTCGATGCGCTGTACCTGTTCGCTCCGGGCGGCCTCCGTCCGTTCGTGCTGGGCGGCATCGGCGGTGCGCACGACAACGCCAGCGGCAAGACGTCCCCGTACGTGAACCTCGGAGCGGGCCTGCAGTACAAGTTCACCCCGACGCTGGGCCTGCAAGCCGACGTGCGTGAAGTGGCCGCGTTCTACAAGGACCGCATCCCCGCCCCGGTGGACGCCAAGCACAGCCTCAACACGTACGTCAACGTGGGCCTGACCTGGGCCTTCGCCGGCCCGCCGGCCCCGCCGGCGCCGATCGTCGCTCCGCCGGCCCCGGCACCGGCTCCGGTCTACACGCCGCCGCCGCCGCCGCCGGCTCCGGTCTACACCCCGCCGCCGCCGGCTCCGGTCATGAAGAAGTACACGCTGTCCGCCAGCGAGCTGTTCGGGTTCAACAGCGCCAAGCTGGGCCCGAACCAGCCCAAGCTGGATGAAGTCGCCTCGACGATGAACGCCAACTCCGACATCGCCAGCGTGACCATCGTCGGCTACACCGACCGCCTCGGCAGCAAGGCCTACAACCAGAAGTTGTCGGAACAGCGCGCCAACTCGGTCAAGGCCTACCTCGAAGGCAAGGGCGTCGCCGCCAGCCGCCTGACCGCGGTCGGCAAGGGCGAGTCCGATCCGGTGGTCGAGTGCAAGGACGAGAAGAAGCGCCCCGCGCTGATCAAGTGCCTGGAGCCGAACCGCCGCGTCGAGATCGAACCGGTGACGTTCACGAAGCAAGTGCACTGATCCCGCGACATCCCGCCCCGAAAGCCCGCTGGCTCGATACCAGCGGGCTTTTTCTTCGTTGGCAGACGCTTCACGCTTCGCGCGGGTCGAGGTTACCCGCTGCGCCAAGGTGGGCGCGCACTTGGCTCGCCGTCAAACGGGCGCCTGAATCCGGCCTGGACGGCCGGATTCCGAGGGCACTCGCTCAAAGTTCGTCCGCGCGTGCTTGCGGGCCGCGCTCGGCGCCATTGGCACACGCGACGACGCCCTCGACGGCCCGGTTTGCCGTCTCCCCAAGTACACGCCCACCTCGACGCCTGACCTTGCCCGTGGAATCCGTATCCCATAGCTAAGTCATGAGCCGGCTCACGCAGCCTGAGCCTCGAGCCAGTTTTCCTCGAACTGCATCGGGCTGAC